>CAYHLH010000019.1:0-2078 GCA_964357525.1 uncultured Candidatus Saccharibacteria bacterium | reverse complement strand
GCCGTACACGTGCATCCCCTCCTTGATGATTATGCCGGCGCCGAGAAATCCCACACCAACCACGATGTTCGCGATGACGGTCAAAAATCCGCTGTTCCTGGCGATGACCTCGGAAAGGTTCTGGCCGTCGACGGCGACGAGATACGGCAACGAAAGCCCTATCATCGCGAAGATGGCGGCTCCCGCGGCGACCAGGATGTCCGTGCGGATTCCCGCCGCTTTCCCGGCAAGCTCCCGCTCTATGCCTATAGCGGCCCCAAGTGCGACCGCGAGGAGCAGGCGGACGAGCATTTCTTCGAATCCCAACATTGTATTAAGTATAACAAAAACCCGGGGCATTGCCCCGGGGAATTTCTTAAGCGCTCGTTCGCTCATCCAACCATAAAAGCCGATCCTGCAAACAGCGCGGCTATCAGAAAAGTAAACAGCCAAATTTTTAACTTTGCCATAATATACACTCCATTTTTAATTGTTCTAGAACGCTTTTATTATACCAAATTTAGTGAATTCTTCAAATATTTTCTGCTTTGTGTTAATATAATGGTGTTCTCTAAAAATTAAAAACGAGGTGCAATGTGGCTTATCTAAAGAGTAGACTGGTAAGTTTCGACATCATGTATTAACGAAGATAAAGAGCTGCGTGGGCGCACCACGCCGTTAATCGCGTCGAAACTCCATTTTATCCCCGGGCGCAACGCGCCCGGTTTTTTTATTAAATTCCCAGAATATAAAATGTATGATATATTAACAATGGATTCATCGTTCTTTAAAATCTATTATTGGTCTCAACCTCAAAAAGAGGTTGGCTTTTAGAGTCCCGGCACACAACGTGCCGGGTTTTTATATAAAATTATCTAGGTCGTTCCCGCCCATGGCGGGTGGGACCTAGATAATTTTTATTTACTTGAATGTAAAACGATTTCGGAAATCTTTGAGATTTCCGAAATCACTATTTAAAATTATTTTTGCGATTCTTCTTTCTGTAACCCCTCCAAATCTCGGAGCACCTCCTCCGCATGCGTCTCCGGATTCACCTTGTCGTACGCTTTCATGATGACGCCGTGCGGGTCTATGAGGTACGAGATGCGCTTTTTGCCCGTCTCGTCCGCGCCGCAGGCCGTGATGGCCTTTTTCTCAGGGTCCGAGAGGAGCGTGAACGGCAATTCATACTTTTCCGCGAAGTTCCTGTGGCTTTCCTCTGAGTCAGCCGAAATGCCGAACACGACCGCATCCAGATTTTTGAACCTCGGTAGATTGTCGCGCATGGCGCACGCCTCCTTCGTGCACCCAGGCGTGTCGTCCTTCGGATAGAAATAGAGGAGGAGCCACCGGCGGCGCGCATCCGTAAGCGTGTGAATCTTTCCGTCCTTGTCTTTCAGAAAGAATGCCGGCGCTTTGGTACCCGTTTCAAGCATGGTATTCTCCATTCTCCCCCAAATCCGCGCGGCGGGCAAACCTCCTCGAAAAAGCGCCGGAAAAAGGGTAGAATGGGAAAAATGGAGGAAACGACCCATAAAAACCTCGGAAATAAAACTCTCGGATTTCTTATCGCGAAACGGAGCGGAATCGCGCTCGCGGTCATCGCCGCCGCCGCGCTTGTCGTAGCGTTCACGAACGTCGTTCCCGAACAATACCGCTCGTACGCCGATCTTACCGACTTCATCGTAATTGTCGCCGCACTCCTAGTCGCCGGAGGCACGGCGGGAGTGGCGTTCATAGAATATCACAACTACTCAATCTCGATACTGGAGAAGAGTGTGAAGATCACGAAGGGCATCCTGAACCGCTACGAGACCGGCGTCCCCTACAGACGCATCAAGCAGGTGGACATCATAAGGACGCTCGTCTGCAGGATCTTCGGTGTCTCGAACATCATCATCACCACTGTCGGCGACGAGGATGCCTCCCACACCCACGACCAGATATCACTCCCCTACCTCGAGAAAGGCCTCGCGGAGAAGATACAGCACGAGATACTCCAGCACGCACAGGTGGAGCAGATGCGCATGGTGTCGACGCCGGGCGCGACCACCGGATAGGCATACAAACGTCATTTCGTCCGCACAGCCCCGCAAGGG
>CAYHLH010000018.1:0-4566 GCA_964357525.1 uncultured Candidatus Saccharibacteria bacterium | reverse complement strand
TCGGACGGGATAAGCGCTGAAAGCATCTAAGCGCGAAGCCTCTCCCAAGATTAGACACCAGTGCGGAGCAATCCGCACACAGCTCACTGGAAGACTACCAGTTTGATAGGCCCTAGGTGTACGCACGGCAACGTGTTCAGCCGAGGGGTACTAAAAAGCTGATTGTTTTTCTTCCGCCAGTTCCGACGCCATTGTGGTGTCGGAATTCCGACTTTTACGTCGGAAGAAAAGTGCGAGCGTATTTCTATCTCAAAAAGCTGATTGCTCTTGTCCTGTTTCGTGAAAATGATTGTTGTCAACGATCTCCCGGTGATTCAGCCGTGCGTGGCCTACCCTATTCCATTCCGAACTAGGAAGTAAAATCGCACGGCACTCATGATACTTGGGCCCTCGGGCCTCGGGAAAGTAGGTTTCGCCGGGATATCATTGCCAATAATCCAAATAATTTCCGAAAATTGTTGACTTTATGCCGAGAACGTTCTGAAAAAGAGGAGTTTACCCCCACACCCATGCATATGGTGTTGGGGTTTGTTTTTTGCATGATTTTTTTCGGATTATCCACAGTATCATCCTTGCACCGTTATGATACGATACTGGTACTGTAAAGCCGCCTCACGAAATTTTTTTGCTTTCATGTCGAACACTATGCATTCCCAAACGAAGGTCGCGAAGAAATCCGCCAAAGGCGCCGTGCCTGCCGGCAGGCAGGGAAAAACGGCGAAGCCGTCCGTTCCCGTGAAGAGATTGTTCACAAAAGAGGGGAGGCATCCGTTCGACGAGGTTGAGTGGACCTTGCGCGACGCGCAGATTGGCGGAGGAGGCGTCTTCGAGCAGAAAGGCGTGGAATTTCCCGAATTCTGGAGCCAGAACGCGGTGAACATCACCGCGGCGAAGTATTTCCGCGGAAAGCTCGGCACGCCGGAGCGAGAGAAGGGTGCGAAAGAGATGATAGGCCGCGTCGCGGGAACCATCCGCGGATGGGGGGAGAAGTTCGGCTACTTCGCCGACAAGAAACAGGCGCAGATATTCGAGGACGAGCTTTCGTACATCATCCTTCATCAGAAGGGCTCGTTCAATTCGCCGGTGTGGTTCAACGTGGGGCGCACGGAGCGCCCGCAGTGCTCCGCATGCTTCATTCTTTCGGTCGAGGACGACATGCGTTCCATCCTCGAGTGGATAAAGACGGAAGGGATGATCTTCAAGGGAGGCAGCGGGTCCGGCATCAATCTTTCGCCGCTCCGCTCGAAACTGGAATTGCTTTCCGAAGGAGGGCGCTCGTCGGGTCCGGTCAGTTTCATGCGCGGCGCGGACTCCGTTGCGGGAATGGTCAAGTCGGGCGGCTCGACGCGCCGCGCGGCGAAGATGGTGGTCTTGAACATCGATCACCCGGACATCATGGAGTTCATACGCACGAAGGCGAACGAGGAGAAGAAGATACACGCGCTCGCGGAAGCCGGATTCAACATGGCCGATCTGAACGACGAGGCGTGGAATTCCATCCAGTTCCAGAACGCGAACAATTCCGTCCGCATCTCCGACGAGTTCATGGAGGCGGTGGAAGGTGACCTCGAGTGGGCGACGAAGTTCATCAAGAACGGCGAGCCGGCGTTCCGCTACCGCGCGCGGGAGCTCTTGAAAGAGATCGCGCAGGCGGCGTGGGAGTGCGGAGACCCCGGCGTGCAATTCGACACCATTATCAACCGTTGGCACACGTGCCCGAACTCGGGGCGCATCAACGCAAGCAATCCCTGTTCCGAGTACATGCATCTTGACAACTCGGCGTGCAATCTCGCGTCCATCAATCTGATGAAGTTCGTAAGGGAGGACGGCACTTTCATGGTAAAGGAATTCAAGCACACGGTGGACATGTTCATACTCGCGCAGGACATCATCGTCGACGGTTCAAGCTACCCGACAGAGAAAATCGGGAAAAACGCGCACAAATTCAGGGAGCTTGGGCTCGGATTCGCGAACCTCGGGGCGCTTCTGATGCGCAAGGGTATCGCATACGATTCCGATGATGGAAATGCATGGGGAGGGGCAATCGCCTCGCTTATGACGGGCGAAGCGTACAGTTTTTCCTCGCTTTTAGCCAAGCGTGTTGGGCCTTTTGAGGGTTATGCAGAGAACCGAGAGCCCATGCTTGGGGTCATCGGAATGCACCGCGACGCGTCCAGAAAAGTGAACGGATACCTTCTCCACGACGAGAAGCTCGCCGAGGAGATGCAGAGCGTTTGGGACGAGGCGCATGCCTCCGGAGAAACGCACGGATACCGCAATTCGCAGGCGACCGTCATTGCCCCGACCGGAACCATCTCGTTCATGATGGACTGCGACACGACGGGCATCGAGCCGGATTTCTCGCTCGTGAAGATGAAGCAGCTTGTCGGCGGGGGATGGATGCGCATCGTGAACGCCGGAGTGGAATCCGCGCTCGAGAACCTCGGGTATTTGAAAAAAGAGCGCGATGATATTCTCGCGTTCATCTCCGACCACGGAACGATGGAGGGGGCGCCGCACATCAAGGAAGAACATCTTCCCATCTTCGACTGCGCGGTTAAGTCGGCGGAGGGGACCAGGCAGATATCGTGGAAAGGGCACGTCAAGATGGTGGCGGCCGTGCAGCCTTTCATCTCAGGCGCGATCTCCAAGACGTTCAACATGTCCAGTGAGATCACAGCGGACGAGATCTCGGACGCGTACGTGATGGCGTGGAGGTCCGGCATCAAGGCGTTCGCCGTGTACCGCGACGGAAGCAAGGCCACTCAACCCTTGAATACGAAGAAGAAGGAGAAAAAATCGGAAGACGAGCCCGTCGCGGTGGAGATCGCGACGCTCACGCCCGTTCGTACGCGCCTCCCCAGGACGCGCTTCTCGGAAACTCACAAATTTGTCATCGGCGGCCACGAGGGATACATCACTTACGGCATGTACGAGGACGGGCGCCTCGGCGAGATGTTCATCAAGATGTCCAAGCAGGGGAGCACGCTCTCTGGGCTTCTGGATTCCTTCGCGATGTCCGTCTCGGTCGCCTTGCAGTACGGCGTGCCGCTGAAGCGGCTTGTGGAGAAATTCATGTATGCGCGCTTCGAGCCGTCCGGATTCACCGAGAATCCCGACATCAGGATAGCGACCTCTATCCTCGACTACATCTTCCGCTACCTCGCGATGCGCTTCCTTTCCGAAGAGGAGCTCGCGGAGTTCGGGCTTCATGTTTCGGAGAGGAACGGCCTGCACCGCGAAATTCCCGCTCCCGTCGCTGCGGCGCCCGTTCCCGCAGACCCAGTCGTCAACGGGGAAAACCCGCAGGCAACCCTCGTGAACCTCAAAAACGGCAAGGTTGCGGGCGAAACGCTCTGCAAGAAGTGTGGCGGCATGATGGTCAGGACCGGAACCTGCCTCACGTGTATGGATTGCGGAGACTCCTCTGGGGGATGCTCCTAGCATCATGAGATAGCGTATTCATCCCGCCGAAGGCGGGGCGGCGATTCCTCCGGCGGATGTTCGTAGGAATAGGAGGTCGTTCCTCCATTAGGAGGTGGGACCTCCTCATATTAACCGATAAATCCGCCATGAGCGGATTTTTTGTTATATAATATTGTCATGTTGATGTATGACAGCGATTTCACGTTCGTGGGACGGAAGTAAAATCCGTATCATCTTTCGGTGGGCGCAGTGGTTTGGAACGATAAAGGGCAGATATGTTGCCATAAGTTCCCAAATGTTCATGGGAAAGGGGACGTATATACACTGATGCGCGATACCGTGCTCTCGGGCAAATCGCTTTCGGAAGCTGTTGCGCACGGATTGAAGAAGGAATTCGGCCTCCAGGCGCGCCTTGTCTCGTATCTCGGCTCGCTCGTTTCCACATTCACGAATTGGGAGGGGGCGGAAGTTCAAAAAACGACGCTTTATTTTCTCTGCGAGCTCACACAAATAGTGGGGGAGCGCGAGCGCCCGGAGGAGCTTCTCGGGGTGGAAAGCGTCATCGAATGGCAGGACCCGCAGTTTTTGATGGAGCGCATGCGCGAGCAGATGTCTGTGTGGAAGCTTTCCGATCACAACGAATCGGACATCATCCTCCGGGCGCTTGAAGCGAGGAGGATATAGGGGCTCATAAAAATTAAAAAACCCGTTATGTAAGTAGCGGGTTTTTATAATTTGTCGCACCATTCATGAAACTCTCTCATGAGGAATTTCCAGAAGCTTCCTACGTTTTCAAAATTCTTCTTGCATTTCGTGCAGTGCATTTGATCGTGGTAAAAATGGTTCCCCTTGGTTGAAACAACAATAACAAATGAAGTAATCTCAATTATTTCAATAATTTGATTCCATCCCTCAGGAACCAGTTTCAGTTTGTACAGGACGTAGCCGATGATAAGGATTAATATAAATATGATAAAAGCCCTGTTGAACCATTTTCCCCACTTCTGGAATTTTCCATAATGGTAATGCGGATGCTTTTCTCTTTTTACCAATTTTCCTTCCCCCTATGAAATTTTTAATTGTTCTGATTTTACCTTATTATTTTTGTTTTGTCAATGCGTATGCCCGGAAAATATCATC
>CAYHLH010000017.1:8135-9432 GCA_964357525.1 uncultured Candidatus Saccharibacteria bacterium | reverse complement strand
CGAACATCGTGGTTGGCGTGGGATTTCTCGGCGCCGGCATAATCATCAAGGAGGGGATGCACGTGTACGGCGTGACGACCGCGGCTACCGTGTGGCTCGTGGCCGCTGTGGGAACGCTCTCCGGCATCGGGCTTACCTCGTTTGCCGTCGCCTCGTCCCTGGTCATCATCGTGCTTCTCGCATTACTCGGGCGCGTGGATGTGCAGAAACTGTTCAAAAAGAAAGGCGAATAGTGATTCCGAGTTCCGCAAAATAAAAAACCCCGGGTAGGCGGGGATTTTTAATTTTGGTAAAACTTTTTGTCATATACTCTCGACATATAAGAGTTTTTCAAGGAAATGTTCCACTGCCGGAACGTGCTCTTCCGCGATTTGCCGGGGAAATATCCCACTCAATGCTGTTTCTACTTCCCACGCCTTAAGTTTCTTCGTTGCGGGGCTGTCATAGTAGACCGTCGCATTTTCGGCGAAGAAATATGCGACTGCGTGCCCGTCTTGCTCCCCGAAAAAGACGTCCGTGAAGACGCATTTAGTGAGCGGCAGTTTTGATCTCAGAATGTCGATGACTTGGTTTGCAATGCTGTCCCATCCGAAAACCTCTTCTCCAGGAAACCCATAGAGATTTCCGTCGGATATAAAGATGAACTCTTTTCGGGTATTCACCAGAACGATGAATATCGAATATATCGGAGTTTCGTATACTTTGATTTTCTCCTCTACGTTTTTGCTTATCATAGCTTTTTTCCTTCCATATGCCGTTTATTTTTAGTTATTTTTACTGTTTTATACCATATCACAAATATCTAACTTAGTCAAAGTGTTCCCGTTTTCCCGTGGAAACGCTACTCTTAGCGCGTGGAGAGGATTTACCCACACACCAATTGGAAAAATGAACATAGGTGAAGCAAAAAACAGAAATAGTCGGTCAAAAAACTCAATTGGTGTGGGGGTTTATCTGGATTATGCCGCGACGACGCCGGTTTCGGAGGGCGTCTTGGGCGCCATGAAGCCGTATTTTTCGGACGTGTTCGGGAACGCCGAGTCCGTGCACTCTTTCGGCAGGAACGCGCAAAAAGCCGTTGACGGTGCCCGGGAAGACGTTGCGGGCGCCTTAGGCGCCGATTTCCGCGAGATCATCTTCACAGGTTCCGCTACCGAAGCGAACAATCTCGCCCTCCGCGGGGTTATTGGTACGCACGGAAGTGGGGGGGCGGGGTGGGAGTGGGACATAGAATGGTGAAAAAAAAAAATTTAAATAAAAAAAAAAAAAAAACAGAGAGCCCAAACACAGCGCAAGG
>CAYHLH010000017.1:0-8125 GCA_964357525.1 uncultured Candidatus Saccharibacteria bacterium | reverse complement strand
TTTTTCCTTCAGATCATGATCACAGGTCCCCCAACCTACACAAACACCCTCGCCCCCGGGGGGTTTTTGGTACCCCCGTCATGTCCGATTTCGTTTTGGATGTGGGACTTCCTTTGGGAAAACATCATTATTTCCTCCATTGAGCACAGCTCGGTGTACGCGACTGCGGCGGCATTGGAGCTGGAAGGAATTGAAGTCCGCCTCGCGCGTCCCGACCGAAACGGCGTCGTTTCCGCCGAGGCGGTGGGGAAGCTTCTCGATGAGAACACGCTCCTCGTGTCGGTCATGCACGGGAATAACGAAATCGGCAGCGTTCAGCCGGTTTCGGAAATCGGGGAAGTAATCCGAAAATTTAAAGCTAAAAACTTAAAGCTTAAAGCTGAAAGCTATCCGTATTTCCACACCGACGCCGCGCAGTCCTATATGTATCTTGGATTGCGCCCGCACGAGTGCGGCGCGGACCTCGCGACGCTGTCGGGGCACAAGATGTACGGGCCGAAGGGCGTCGCGGCGCTTTTTCTCCGTGATGGCGTGAAACTCGCTCCGCAGACGACGGGCGGCGGGCATGAACAGGGTTTCAGGGCGGGAACCTTGAATGTCCCCGCCGTGGTCGGGTTCGCGCAGGCCGTAAAGGAAGCTGAAAGGAAAAGAATCGAAAGAGCGAAGGAGGCAAACGGGCTCAAAAAGCATTTTCTCGGGTTGCTCGAAAAGAGCGGGGTGCGGGCGGAGGCGAACGGCGGCATGGAGAACTCCCTTCCCCACATCCTGAACGTCCATTTTCCCGATATGCGCGCGGAGGAGCTTGTCGTAGCCCTCGATATGAGGGGTATCGCGGTTTCCGCCGGGAGCGCCTGCGCCGTTGGGGCGCAGGAGGCCTCGCGGACGGTGCGGGAGGTTTACGGCGACGAGGAGCGCGCCCGCCGGAGCGTGCGGTTCAGTTTCGGAGAGAATACGGGAAAAAGCGAGGTCGAACGGGCTTTAAAGGCGCTTTTGGAGGTTATCCACGGATTGTCCCCAAAACCGCGTTGACGCTTCTTGCGCCGCGGGTACAATCAACCCCAGCAACAAGTTGAAATATCAAAATTATAGAGAGCTGTAGAGAACAGGGTAAAAGCCGAAGCGTCAGAGGATGAGGCCATGAGGATTGCGCAAGCAGGACGAATGGGCGAAATCCCGCGATGCGGGGACGAAATCAACGGGAAAGCGCATTCAATGGGGTCGGTCTCCGTTGCATGCTCTGGAGTGTGGTCTGGATTTGCCGGTTGCGGAGCCGAAAGGCATCCCGTATAACGGTCGATCTTTGCTCTCTCCACAAAGGAAATTCTCGAAAGGGAATTCTCGTTGTGAAGCGGCGGGACGCGAAAGCGTCTTCCTGGGATCTGAAAGGTTTCGACGTACCCATGGATAATGGGTTCCGAGGACCTGTAAGGTCATTGCTGGGTTCCGAAGCGGGACGAATGGCTATGTGGTTGCGCTGATGAAAATGGGAACTTAGATGTTCTCGGTTCGTCACGCGACGCGTTCGAAAGGACACACAATGGCATTTTTCCGAATGTTCCGTCTTGAGGAATTTTCGTCCGGGGTGGAAACATCCGCAGCAATAACACTGGGGTAATCAATGCTTCATTTTTCCTGGTTCAGGAAGCTGTGCCGTCAAAACGCACGAATTTCTGCGATTGTTCTCGCACCTCTATAGTTTTGTTTTTATTCATAATACATTCCGCCCTTAAAAAGGCGGAATATTTTTATCCCCTTGACGGTTTAGGCAAATATGTCAAACTACTTTTAGTACGTTACCAGCCTAGTCAGTCGGTATGTACTTTTTTAATTTATCTAATCTCCTTTAGATGTACCCGCTCTTCATCGAGCGGGTATTTTTTGTCATAGCGCGATATCTTCGCGCGTTGTACAATGGAGGGGTCGCAAAAATAATCTCAATCTTATGGATAACAAGAAAATATCCGTAGAGCAGAGCGTCCTGTGGCGGAACCTGGCGCTCGTGCTCTTCCTTTTGGTCGCCACATATTCCGCGTGGGCGGTCGCCGACACATACGCCCGGCGGGCGAACTTCGGCTCCTTGAGGAGCTTCGCCGTGACGGGCGAGGGTAAGGTCGTAGCGGTCCCCGACGTCGCCGAATTCACGGCGGGGGTCACGACCGAAGGCGGCAGCGATCTCGTCGCAATCCAGGCCGAAAACACGAGGAAAATGAATGCGGTCGTGAGCTTTCTCAAGGAGAATGGCGTAGAGGAAAAGGACGTGAAGACCACGAACTACAATGTTTCCCCGCGCTACCAGTACTCTTCCTGCGGCGGCGTGGGCATCTGCCCGCCACCCGAGATAGTCGGGTACACGGTTTCGCAGTCCGTACTCGTGAAGGTGAGGGACTTCAAGAAAGCGGGGGACCTCCTCTCCGGCGTCGTCGGGAAGGGGGCAAACTCGGTTTCCCAGCTTTCGTTTTCCATAGACGACAGGACGGCGCTCGAGAATCAGGCGCGCGAGGAGGCCATCAGGAAAGCGAGGGAGAAGGTTCCCGCCATCGTGAAGGCGGGGGGATTTTCATTGGGCAAGCTCATCTCGGTTGACGAAACGTATTACCCCGGCCCCGTCTATTACGGCAAGGACGTGGCGCTCGGCATGGGCGGAGCGGAAAGATCCGTTCCTCCGGTCGTGGAGCCGGGAAGCCAGGAGATCACGGTGAACGTCATGCTCCGGTACGAGATCAAATAAAAAAATGGCATTCCGGACGGCGCTGGCAAATTGGCACTCACGTGTTTGATTTGCCAATTTCCCGCGTTCTGATATAATAGTTTTCATATAATGCCGAACTTCCACAAATTCACCATCAAGGCGCAGGAAGCGCTCCAGAATTCGCAGGAGCTCGTGATGCGCATGAACCACGGCGAGTTGAAATCGCTCCATCTCCTCTTCGTGCTCTTGATGGACGAGGCGACGCTGGTGCGCCCCATGCTCCTCGAGTGCTCCGTGAACATACCGAAGCTCCAGAAGGAGCTCGAGGCGGAGCTTTCGCGCCTGCCGAAGATATTCGCTTCGGGCGGGATGGTGGGCCAGCTGTATCTCTCTGCCGAGCTCATGAAGATACTGGACCGCGCGGGGGAACTCGCTACGGACGAGAAGGACGAATTCATCTCGTGCGAGCACCTGCTCGTCGCCGTCGCGGAGGTCCCGTCGCCGGCGGCAGAGGTTTTGAAGCGCTTCGGCGCGGGGAAAACGCCGCTCGTCGAAAAGATGCGTCTTCTCAGGGGTTCCTTTACCGTGACGGACGAGACGCCGGAGAACAAGGTGCAGGTGTTCGAGAAGTACGCGGTGAATCTCACGAAGAAGGCGCACGATGGGAAGCTTGACCCGGTGGTGGGGCGTGAGGACGAGCTCCGGCGCGTGATGCAGATACTTTCGAGGCGTACGAAGAACAACCCGGTCCTGATCGGCGAGCCCGGGGTCGGCAAGACCGCCATCGTGGAAGGCCTCGCGATGAAGATAGTGACCGGCGACGTGCCGGAATCCCTCAAAAACAGGGAAATACTGATGCTCGACCTCGGAAGCATGATCGCGGGAACGAAGTTCCGCGGGGAGTTCGAGGACCGCCTGAAGGCGTTTTTGAAGGAGATAGGACGGGGAGAGGGGCATTATCTCCTATTCATCGACGAGGTGCACATGATAGTGGGAGCCGGCTCCGCGGAGGGGGCCATCGACGCCTCGAATCTCCTGAAGCCCGCCCTCGCGCGCGGGGAGCTCCGGTGCATCGGCGCGACGACCTTGAAAGAATACCAGCGGCATATCGAGAAGGATGCGGCGCTCGAACGCCGGTTCCAGCCCGTCACGGTGGAGGAGCCGTCAGTCGAGGATGCCATCGCTATCCTCCGCGGTCTCAAGGAGAAGTACGAAACGCACCACGGCCTGAAGATCAGCGACGGCGCCATCGTCGCCGCGGTGAATCTTTCGGCGCGCTACATCACCGACCGCTTCCTCCCCGACAAGGCGGTGGATCTAATGGACGAGGCGGCTGCCTCGAGGCGGCTCGAGTCGGACAGCAGACCCCGGGAGATCGACTCCTTGAGGAAGGAGATCACGCGCCTTGAGATCGAGCGGAGCGCCATCATGAAGGAGCGCGGGAAGAAGAAGGAGGCGCGCCTCAAGGAGGTGGAGGTGGCGCTCCTGAAAGTGAAAAAGGAAAGCGACGCGCTTACTGCGGAGTGGGAGCGGGAAAAGTCCGCCGTCGAGGGATTTCACTCCCTCCAGCAGAAGATTGAGTCATTGAAGCGCGAGGCGGAAGTATCCGAGCGTGAGGGGAATTTCGACCGCGCCGCGAAGATACTGCACGATGAACTGCCGCGCGCGGAGCGCGAGTACGTGGAGTTCGAGGCGAAGCGCGACGGCCTAATCGCGCCGAAAGCGCAGAAGAAGCCACTCGGGAAGTCCGCCAGAGGCGGATCCGCCTCCGGAGGAAACGCGAAGGAGGCGCCGCACGCGCGAAGGTTCATCAAGGAGATCATCGACGAGGAGGATATCGCGTTCGTCGTCGCGCGCTGGACGGGGATTCCCGTTACGCGCATGTTGGAGTCCGAAGCGGGGAAGCTTTCGAGGATAGAGGAAGAAATCGGCAAGCGAGTGGTGGGGCAATCCGAGGCCTTGGACGCGATCGCGCGCGCATTGCGGCGCAGCCGCGCTGGGCTCGCCGACGAGAATCGTCCAGTCGGTTCCTTCATGTTCCTCGGGCCCACGGGAGTGGGGAAGACGGAGCTCGCGAAGGCCTTGGCGGAATTCATGTTCAACGACGAGAAGGCCCTGATACGCGTCGACATGTCAGAGTACATGGAGCGGCACGCGGTCGCGCGCCTCATCGGGAGCCCGCCGGGCTACGTTGGTTACGAGGAAGGCGGGCAGCTCACGGAACTCGTCCGCCACAGGCCGTACAGCCTTATCCTCTTCGACGAGGTGGAAAAGGCGCATCCGGAGGTCTTCAATATCCTCCTTCAGGTGCTGGACAACGGGCGCCTCACGGACGGGAAGGGGAAAACCGTCAATTTCAAGAACAGCATCATCATTTTGACCTCAAACGTCGGGAGTGAGTATTTCAAGCGTATGGGCAAGATCGGCTTTTCCGAGGGCGAAGAGGAGGAGATTGCATCGGAAGAGGAGGAATACCGCGAGCGGGTGATGGAGTCCTTGAGGGATACTTTCAAACCTGAGTTTTTGAACCGTTTGGACGAGATAATCATGTTCCAATCGCTCTCCAGGAAGGAAGTCGAGAAGATCGTGGACATCCAGATGCAGAAGGTCAGGGAGCGCATCGAGGCCAGGGGGCTCGCCTTGAAGATCTCGCCCGAGGTGAGGCGATTCATCGCCGAGCGCGGGTACGACCCCGAATTCGGGGCGCGCCCCGTAAAAAGGCTCATCCAGAAACTTATCGTGGATGCGCTCGCGGACAAGATGATCCGCGGAGGGGTCGAACATGGACGTACCATTTCTGTCGGGATTAAGAAGCCGGATCGAGTGGAGATCGTGGTATAGGGCGGCGCTCGCCGCGCTCGCCGCATCTTTGCTCGCCTTCTCTTCCTTTTCCGAGTGGGCCGTTGCGCTCGCCGCCGTCCTTTACTGCGCCGCGTTCTTTTGGGGGCGCAGGGCGCGCGAGTACGGCCTTTCGATTTCGTTCTGGCTTTTTGCGTTGCTTCTCGCCTTGGGTTCCTTCGTCATCGGGCGCGAGACCGATTTCTTCGGATACCTCGGCGCGCTCCAGTCGCTCTCGATCGCGCTCGCGTTCCTCGTCTTTTTCCTCATCCTCGCGTCTTCGTCCTCGCCGAAGAAACTTCCTCTCGCGGAGGCCTTCGTGCATACGGCGCTCCTCCTTTTTTGGACCGTGCTCTCCGGAATGCTTCTGGACCGGTGGGGCGCGTGGTGGTTCATCGGATTCTTCGCGGTGGTGGCGTTCCTCGCGCGCGAGAGCATAGAACGGTCTCTCATGGAGCGTTCGGCGCGCACGATTGGCTTCGCCCTTTTCTCCGGCCTCCTCGCCTCCGAGCTCCTCTTTTTGCTCCGCTTCCTGCCGTTTCACCTCATCCCGCAGGCGATCTTGGTCTCCGTCGCGCTCATCGTTTTTTTCGACGTCGTCCGCGCGCACGTGAAGGGGCTTATGCCCCGCCACTTCGTCGTGGAGAAGGCGGTCACGTTCCTGTTTTTCCTCTTACTTTTGGCGTTTTTTTCCAAGTGGACCCTGTAAAGGGCGCGGACTGTGGATAACCGGCCGTAACGGGGAGCCACCCCGTTCGTTTTATATGTGAGCGCTGAAAAGACGGATTTTGCTTGCTTTCGGAGAGTTCTTTGGTATAATCAGGACAATTGTGTTGTCCCCCATAGCGTAGGCTTGGAGTGAGGCCCAGCCACTTTTTGTTATTCGGACCCTTGGCGCTTTCGCGCGTCCCGGGGATGTGGTCTCGCTCGCTCCAAAAGGCGGGTTTTTTGTTTGATACCGACCCCATTTTTTGAACCGTTCCTTCCTTCCTCACAGGTAAGGGTCGAAACGGGCGGGAGATGGTCCAGAAAGTCCAAAAGGTCGACGGTGTGCCTGAAGCACATCGATAACTCGTATGCCTTCGGCATACGAAAAGATCAAATCATACACAGATAAATCAAAAATGTATAAGAAAGCATTGGTTGGATTCTTGGCGGTTTTGACCGTCGTGACATTCAACGCAACGCCGGCAAGTGGGCAGACGATCGCCGAATTATTGGCGCTCATCGCCCAGTTGCAGGCGCAATTGTTGGCTTTGCAGGGACAGGGAGGCACTACGACCGGCTACCAGTTCACCAGGAACCTCACTCTTGGTTCGACGGGTGCCGACGTCAAGGAGCTTCAGTTGTTCCTGAACGCCAAGGGCTTCACGGTTTCGGCTTCTGGCGCGGGTTCGCCCGGCAATGAGTCGACATACTTTGGAGTCAAAACCAAGGACGCGCTGGCCAAGTTCCAGGCTGCGAACGGCATTTCGCCAGCGGTCGGATACTTCGGTCCTATCACGCGCGCCAAGGTGAACGGAATGGGTGGTGGCGGCGTGCCGGTTGGTACGGGTCTCAGGGTTGAGCTCGCTCCGCTGGCCGCGGGTACGATTCCTTCCGGTTCCATCTACAACCCCCTCTTGAAGATCAAAATGACGGCGGGGGAAGCGACGACTATCACCGGCTTGAAGGTCAGGCGCGGTGGTTTCATCGCGAACACGAACGTGACCGGTGTGTCGGTCTGGGACGACGCGGGTAACCGCTACGGGAATATCCTTTCCTCCCTGACCTCCGACGGTGATGCGACATTCACCTTCGGCACGACCCCGATTACGCTCGCAGCGGGACAGTCAAAGGTGTTCACGATTTCGGTGAACCTCGCGTCGGGCGCCATTTCGGGCTCGATCAGCTTCTCGCTTCTTGCGACGTCAAGCGTAACGGTTTCCGGAACGACGGTGGTGTCGGGCACGTTCCCGCTCAACGGTCCTTCCTTCACCGTGGTTGACGGCTCCACCTCCCTCGGTGACATCCGCATGGATGACCGCGGGACGCTGGGTATCACCTCTTCGAGCGCGCAGAACTCGGCCACTGAGGGCAACCTCGAGGTCGGTTATCTCGACCGCGAGATCTACAAGTTCAACCTCCTCCAGAACAACTCTCGTGAGGCGGTTAAATTCGAGCGGATTCGCCTTTACGTTGGTGGTACCATCCAGGAAGACAAGGACTTGAAGAACTTCAAGCTCGTTGCTCCGGACGGCACGGTCCTCGCGACCGCTGACCGCGCGTACGACAGGTACGTGACGTTCCTGCTCGCGACCCCGTATGTCATCGACAAGGGCCTTTCCAAGGACTTCACCGTTCGGGTTGATGTCACGGATGGCGCTTCTCGGCACTTCTATATCTCCATGCTCGACGACTATGATCTCGTCGTGCGCGGAGTAACGACCGGCGCGGGTACTCTCGCGACGGACTCGACGGGCGCCACATTGACGTCCTCGGACGTGCAGAACAACGCGACCGGCTGGTTCAAAATCAAGGTGGGTATCATCACGATTTCCAAGGCCTCTTCGAGCCCCTCGGGCAATGTCGCCCCCGGCTCGCAGAACGTCGTCCTTG
>CAYHLH010000016.1:0-10008 GCA_964357525.1 uncultured Candidatus Saccharibacteria bacterium | reverse complement strand
TGTGTAGATCAATATTTTATAATTAACATTACAAAATAACGCTTGCGTCTCGACGGCGGCCACGTATCGAGATGAGGAGTTTCGGCACCTTTTCCAGTTCCCTGAACGAATCGACGGTCTCCTTGAGTTTTAAGGACGTCGTGCGGGAGAATCCGAGGACCTCCACGCGCTTCCCGAGCCCCCACTTGAGATATTCGACGAGAGGGATGAAATCACCGTCGCCGGTGACGAGCACCGCGACGTCGAATGACGGAGCGGTCCTTACGGCGTCAATGGCCATTCCCACGTCCCAATCAGCCTTCTTCTGCCCTCCGGGGTATATCTGTATGTCCTTTTGCCGGAGCTCGAATCCGGCGTTTTTCATCGCCTCAAAGAACGATGCCTCGCCTTTCCCTTCTTCGCGGTACGCTTCTCCCCCAACTCCCTCGCTTTTCACGACGTACGCGAACGCCCGCGCGCGGGTCCTCCCGCCGGAAGCCGCGCGCATGAGCTCCGCGAAGGACACGCGGGAATTGTACAAATTTTTTGCCGAGTGGTAGATGTTCTGCGCGTCAACGAAAATTCCTACTCTCGTTTCTGATCCCATGCCGATGTTATTTGCGAGCGAAGCGAGCAATCATAACATTGTGCACCCGCCCAAGTTTTCGTACTTTTGTCGACATTTCCTCCATTGAATTTTTAGTCACGTTGTTCATTGCGCTCACTTTGTTCTTTGAAAATTTGGGCGGGTAAGGTTTTGTAAATAAAAATTGTTCGCTTAAACTCCAATTTTTATACAAAGCCCTTACGTTTCGAGCTTCAGTTTCTTCAGGAGCTTCGCATGCCGCTTCTCGTCCGTTTTCTCGAGGAACTGGAGGAACCGGCGTCGTTTCCCGACCATCATGAGGAGTCCACGACGCGAGTGGTGGTCCTTAGGATGGTGTTTCAGATGGTCCGCGAGTTCTTTGATCTGCTTCGTGAGGAGCCCGATCTGCACTTCCGCCGAACCGGTGTCGGTGTCGTGGACGCGGTGCTCGTTGATGACTCGGGTCTTTTTATTCTTGCTGAGCATCCACACGATGATATCGCGTTTTTCCCGGCGTGTCAAAAAAACGCGGTTCCGTACGTGAACGGGGCGATGAGGACGAATCCGAGGAACGAAATGGAAATCACCGAGAAATAAAGCCAGAACTTCACCCGGCGCGTCTTTCCGTCAGCGAACTCCGAAAAGAGCATCGAGAAGAGGATGACGCCGAGAATGAGCGACGGGAAGTAATGGTAAAGGAACGCGTCCCGCCGCACGAAGAGGAGAAAGAGCGCAAGGTACGCGAGGTAGGAGAACGAGAGAAGTTCGACGGCGCCCCTTTCCTCGGCGTTTTCGCCCCTCCGCCTCCGCCGCGCGCTCTCGAACGACCGCTTCACGCCCAAGAGGGCGCCGGCGCCGCCGAGGCCCCACACGATGGGGTTTCCCAGAAGGACGAGCGTGGGATTCGCTCTGTCGCCCGATTCGAAGAGGTAGGGGAATGAACCCACCATGAACGGCCATTCGAACCAGCGGCTTTTCATGAATTGCTCGCTGTTGTTCTGTCCCGTGGTGTATCCGGCGAGCGAGATGAGCGATTCCGCTCCAATGACCTTCACGTACGGGACCGCGCCGTCGGGAACGAGCGAGGCGAGCTTTTTTCCGAACTCGTTCGAAGCGGGCGGTTGCCATTCGGGATCGTTTCTGAACAGGGAGAAAAGCTTGTCCTCGAAAAATGCCTCCTTTTCGGCGATGGGAACGACGAGGTTCTCGATGAGGACCGTGACGGCAAGGAAGGCCGCGCACGCCGAGAGGACGAACGAGAGGAATTTCCGGTATCCCACTCCCTTCATCGCCATCGCGAGAAATGCGATGATGCCGAATATCCCCGCGGTGAGCTTCACCGAAACGGCGAGCCCGACGAGGGAGCCCGCGAGCGCAGACCTCCTTTTGAGGAGGAAATAAAGTCCCCAGAATCCGAATGCGAGGAGCATCCCGTTCACGAGGATGAGCTTCGTTTCGAGGATGATGGCGTTTTCGAGCGTAATGAGCGTTCCCGCGAGCGCCGCGGGCGCCAGGCGCCCCGTGAGAGCGCGCGTGAAGAGAAATATACCTGCGGCGAGGAGCGCCCCCCAAAGGGCGCTCACGACTCGGAGCGGATAATACGGGAACGTCTGATACCCTTGGGTAACGGTCGTGGTCGCCGCATTTTTGAATCCGAAGCTTTTGCGGTAATCTATGTAAGTTTTGTCGTTGTAGGAGGCGGCCGGCGAAAGGAGAAGCGGCAGGGAATATATCATCTTCCCGAGCGGGGGGTGTATGTCGATCGACGGGCTCCGCGTCGCGTAATTCGCGGCGTAGGTCGCATAGTATGATTCGTCGAACACCGGGTGATTCGGGTAGTGAAGGTTGGGGAGGCGAATAAGGACGTTCGCGGCGAATAGCGCCGCCGCTATGAGCGCGGTGCCGTGGCGCCGGGAAAAATCGGCAAGAGCCTCCATACAGACCCCATTTTAAGGGATTTTGCGTCAGTGGTACACTGAATCCGTGAGTGTCGCAAAATATTTAAGGGATTATTTGGATTATCTCACGATTGAGAAGAACCGTTCCCAAAAAACGGTGGAAAACTACGAGAGGTACTTGAGGACGTTTTTCAAGGATGCCGGCGTCGGGAACATATCCGACATTTCCGAGTCGTCCATACGCTCTTTCCGCGCCTCGCTCGCGCGGAAGGGAATCAAAAAGATAACCCAGAACTACTATGTCATCGCCATAAGGAATTTCCTGAAGTTCCTCGCGAAGCGGGGCATAAAATCCGTTTCCCCGGACAGGGTGGAGCTTCCGAGGGTGTCCCGGCGCGACATCGAGGTTTTGACGTATGCCGAGCTCGAACGGCTGCTCTCGCCGCCGAAAGGAAGCGGCCTGAGGCCGCTCCGCGACCGCGCCATCCTTGAGGTTCTTTTCTCCACGGGACTCCGCGTCTCGGAACTCTGCGCGCTTCCCCGGCACATCGACCTCGAGCGCGGGGAGGTCTCGGTGAGGGGCAAGGGGGACAAATTGCGCGTGGTGTTCCTTTCCGAGCGCGCCCGAAGATCGGTGAAGGAATATCTGGACAAGCGGAAGGATCCGGACGACGCGCTCTTCGTGAGCGTGTCGCGGTCGGGCAAGGTGCTCGGGAGAATGCTTCCGCGCACGGTGCAGCGCATCGTCGACGCGTCCGCCCGCGCGGCGGGCATCGCGAAAAAAGTGCACCCGCACGAGCTCCGTCACTCCTTCGCGACGGACCTTCTCGTGAACGGCGCGGACCTGAGGAGCGTCCAGGCGCTCCTGGGACACGCGAACATCGGGACGACGCAGATCTACACGCACCTCACGAACAAGGAGCTCAAGGAAGTGCACCGGGCGTTCCATGCCCGCCGGCGCAGATAATCTCGTTACACCGATTCCTTTTTCGCGACGGCGAGCAGTTCGTCTTTGATGAGGAAGAACGCAAGATATTTCAAAATGGGCCCGAAAGGAGGGATGGATGCGACGATTGCGATTGACTTGAATATGGGATTCAGCTTGGTGGTGCTTCTGCGCACGTTTCCGATGTCGCGGAAGCGCCGTTGGCTCTCCATGAGGACGGGTTTGAAGCCGGCGCGGCGGAGGGCGATCGCCATAGATTTCCCGTTGAAATACACGAGGTGCTCCCTGGGTTTCAGCTGGAACAGCCGCGCGAAAAAGCGGTCTATGTCCGGCGTGACGACGAGGAGGATCCCCCCGGGGCGCAGCGTGCGAGAGGCGTTTTTCAGGAATCCTACGGGATCGAACACGTGTTCGATGACGTCTCCCATATGAACCATGTCGAATTTTCCCCCGCCATTCGCGAGTTCCCCGAGGGAGGCGTCACCGAAGAATCCCTTATGAACGTCGAGGTTTTTTGAGAGGGCCGAGCGGAGCGCCACCGGGTTCGGTTCTATGCCGACGCCGCGCCATCCGCGCTCCCGCGCCACGGCTAGAAACGTGCCGATGTTCGTTCCCACGTCGAGCACGGTTCTCCCGCCGTTTTTCGGGCTCACGAAACGTTCCGCGATCTCGAGCGTGCGGGTGAAATTGCTTCTGTCCGTCGCCGCCGACGCCTCGTAGTATCCGGCGCGCGCCGTTTCGTCCCTTTCGTATTGCGCCGTCGGGTCCGCTCCGTAGGAAGACCTCGGGATGAAGATGCACGTGCAGTTGCCGCACTGCAAGAGGGCGGTGCGTTCCAGAGTTTTCCAGGGAGTTGCCCCCGCCGCGCCGCACGCGGGGCACGTTGCGGACGTTGGCTTGTCGAGATTTCTGTTTTCCATGAAATGGCCGGTCGGTACCGAGGGGGAGATTCGAACTCCCATGGGATTGCTCCCGTCAGGTCCTAAACCCCCACACCAAAGTTGTGCCGACGAGAGGATTTGAACCTCTATGCCTTTCGGCGCGAGCTCCTAAAGCTCGTGTGTCTACCAATTCCACCACGTCGGCCTGTTATGATTTTTAACACATTTGGTGTGGGGGTAAACCTGATGCGTCTGCCGTTCCGCCACCTTGGTATGGGCACAACGGTGCTTCGGCGGGCACGGTCATTGTGCATTGAAAAATAAGGAAACACAAAGCCCCCGATTGAAATCGGGGGCTTTGTGTTTTGAATTTCCCGTAATCTATCCGACCACCTTCTGCACGAGGACGACGATGGCTCTCGCGAAAAGCGCCACGCCGACCCCCACCGCGCCCCAAAGGATGGTCTTTTTCGCTTTTTCGACATTGTTCGTGTCCCCGCCGGATGTGGTGAGGAGGAACGCGCCGATGAGCACCATGATGACGCTCACGGCGACGATGATGTTCAAGAACCATGTCGCTGCGTTATCGAGCACGGTTTTCACCTTGTCCTCCGCGCCGTATGCCGTCGGGATGCCAAGGAGGAAAACCGCTATCGCGGACGCCGTCCGCTGGGCGAGGGCGGGTATCATAAGAATCTGCCGCGGCAGTTACTTTCCGCCGGTGTTGGAGAAGAGGTTGACTATGACGACCTGAATGCCTCCCGCAAGGAGTGCAACCCCGACGCCGATGATGCCGTAGAGGAGGTAGTTCTTCGCACTCTTCAGGTTGTCCTCCTTTCCGCCGGATGTGACGTAGAGGAATCCTGCCATGACGAAGAAGATGACGGAAACGGCGATGACGATGGTCATGAACCACCTCGCAATGCTGTTCGCCACCCTGTACACGTCGTTAATCGTGCTTACGTTGCTGATGAACGTGATGCTGGTGTTGGTGATCTGTGCGCTCACGAAAAGAGGGGTGACCAACAGGGCGACCACCGGAAGGATTATGAAAAGCTTTTTCATGATTATATGAGTTCTTTTCCGACCTTTGACCTTTGTGGGACTGTTATTTCGGACAGACGGTTTCTGCGTTTCCGCCGAGAACGTTTGCGATGATCTCGGCGATGCCCCAACCGAGAAGCAGTATACCATAGCCCACCACCGTCCACAATATCGTTTTCTTACCCTTGTTCAGTTTCTCCGGCTCGCCTCCGGAAGTCATGATCTGGAACGCGCCGACGAGGACCATCAAGACCGCGACAGGCGCGCCGATCTGGATGAGCCAGTCGCCGATCTTGCAGAGGATCTGAGCGAATGTCATATTCTCGTCCCCCAGTGGGTTCGTAAGTTTCGGAGCCGCGAGCACTTTTTTGATGAGCCAGTCCATATAGTTTGTATTATATAACTTTTATTTTTTTGTTGAAGACGAATTTTCAAGATTTCCGCCTTGGCACCCTATGATGTCGAGTACGTTCCAGTCGGTCTTCGTGGTGAGCACCCTGAAGACGGTGGCGACTATGAGCCACGCGCAGGAGACGATTATGAGGCCGATGACGGCGTCCCTGATTATGCCTTTCGCTTGGGAAAGCTGGGTTTGCGAACCGCCAGAGGTCATGAGGCGCACTCCCCCGTAAAGGGTTATCAAGACCGCGATGATGACCCCGAGCGCCAGAAGTAGCTCGATGATGTTCACGGTGACGATGGCGCCGTCGCAGATGGTGCAATGGTACGGCCTGATGTTGCAGGTGGCTCCTTCTGCTCCTCCCCCCGTGCCTTCCCAGATATTGAAGACCGAGCGCGCCCCCCCCTTTGCCGGTGGGTTGCCGCCCGTTTCGGTGCCCTGTTCAAACGACGGTTGTATTTGGACGCGTGCCGCGGTGGCGCCCATCCAGGAGAAAATCAGGACGAGAAGGACGAGAAGAAAGGCTGTGCCGAGGGTTTTTTTCATGTCGGTTTAGAATTGCTTCTGCATCGCGCGGGAGATCTCTTCAGCGATCTCAGGAAGAACCGTTGCCGGCGTCGCCCTGCCCTCGACGACGCGCGTGATCGCGGACGAGAACAGCCGTTCCACCAGCCTATTATCGATCTGCGGCCATGAAACGGCAATAAGCGCCTGACGGGCGAATACCCCTATAGATGTGTCGTCCTTGTTGAGGACGAGGAGCGAGCGGAGCGCGGGAGGCTTCTTTGTCTTGATCATGTAGCTGCCGGCAATATCTTCGTTGCCGGCTATGCGCACGACGAAGGTCCATGCAAGGCCGGGATTTTCCGACTGGCGCGAGACCGAAAAACCGTAATAGCGCGGGTAGCTCACCCGTTTGTTGCCGGCGATGAGCGTTTCTGGCGCCGGCGCTTCGGAGATGCCGATGTCCAGGAACGGATTCCTTTCCTTTAGGGTCTCGGCCGTCTCGCGGTAGCCGAAAAGCATCGCCACCTTTTCCTGTATGAAGAGGTCAAGTGAGTTTGGGAGCGAGGCGTTCCATGTGTAGACCGGCGAACCGGAGTCGGCAAACTGAGTGTAGAAAGCGAGCGCGTCCTGTCCGTTCCTGTCTGAGAACGTGGCCCGGGTGAAATTCTGATCCGTCATCCTGGCGCCCGTCTGGAGCATGAGGAGCGAGAGGAGGTCGGCGGGGTATTCGATGTTCCCCGCGGTGCCGAGCGCCGCGCCGGCGAAGGAGATCCCCGACACGTCGCTTTTCGTGAGGCGGGGAAGGGCAACTTCGAATTCTTCCCAGCTTTGCGGCGGGTTCACCGCCGCCTGGTCGAGAAGGCTGCGGTTGTAGATGAGGACCAGTGTATCGATGGAGAGAGGCAGCCCGTAGATCTTTCCCTGCGGCGCGAAATCCGCCTCTACCGTCCTCGGGAAGCGCGTTCCGAGCGCCGAGAGCGGGAGCGCGGTTTCAGGAGCCGGGGTTATCTTGTTGGCGTAGCGCGGGACCGCGTGGTTCAGGACCATGAAAATGTCGGGTCCCTCGCCCGAGGCGAGCCCGTCGAGGAGCGCGTTCTCGTATTCTTCCGGGGAATCGAAATTTTTCCTTTCGATCTTGACGTTGGGGTACTCCACATTGAACCTTTTCTGTATGTCGTCCCACGCCGCTCTTTCCTCCTCGCTCGTTTCTTCCACGGTCCAGACGACGAGCGAACCGCTTACTGGAGGGGCGCCGCTTTTTTTGAGGCCCGGAATGGCGCCAGTGACGACGAGGACGACGAAGAGCGCGACGGCGATGATGCCCCCGAAGAGAAGGATTTTTGTGTTGAGTTTTGGCATGCGAATTTTATTTGAGCAGAAGCGAAATCATAAAATTTCGCACCCGCCCAAGTTTTTGGGATTCTGCCGACTTCTTTATCATTGTTATTTTCATGATGGTTTCAATTGTATTTACCTATATAATTGCAAAAATTTGGGCGGGTAAGGTTTTGTGTCTCCGACTTTGTCGGAGACAAAGCCCTTAAAGGCAGGCGATGCCGATGAGTTCGTCCCCGTCTCCCAGGTTCATTATGCGCACCCCCTGCGTTGCCCTGCTCGCGACGCGGATGTCCGCGAGCGGCAACCTGATGACCTGGCCCTTCTTTGAGAAGGCGATTATCTCCTCCACAGATTTGTCCACGATCCTGGTGGCGATGACCTTTCCGGACTTTTCGCTCACCTTGCTCGTCTTGATGCCCGCTCCCCCGCGCTTCTGGGTCTTGTATTCCTTGAGGGGCGTCTGCTTGCCGAACCCGTTTCCGGTGACGGTGAGGAGCCTACGTTTCTCGGCGTCGCTCTTCTTTATTATATCAATCCCCGCAATGAGGTCCCCCTTTTTGAGGCGCATCGCCTTGACGCCCGCGGCGCTCCTGCCCATCGGACGTATGTCCTTTTCCTTGAAGCGGATGGCCTGGCCATGCTCCGAGGAAAGGAGGAGTTCATCGGCGCCGGAGGAGGTCTTCACCCACGACAAGGTGTCCCCGTTCTTGAGACGGAGCGCCAGGAGCCCGTTCCGCCTCACGTTTCTGAAGTCGGCGATGGAGGTCTTTTTCACCACGCCGGCGCGCGTCGCCATCACCAGGTATTTGTTTTCATCCTTCCTTTTCTCGTCGAGAGAATACGCGACCATCGCGACCACCCGCTCGGTTCCCGGAAACTCAAGGTAATTGTGGATGGATTTGCCCTTCGCGGTGCGTGAGGCGACGGGTATCTCGTACACCTTCGTCTGGAACACCTTGCCTTTCTCGGCGAAGAAGAGAATGTTGTCGTGCGTCTCGGCGGCAATGAACTGTTCCACCGCGTCCTCGTCCTTGAGCTCGAAGCCGATGAGCCCCTTTCCGCCGCGCTTCTGGACCCTGAACTGCGCGGGCGGCATCTGCTTCACGTAGCCGTCGCGCGTGAGGACCACGATGGTCTCCTCGTTCTTGATGAGGTCCTCTTCCCTGAATTCGGTGAGCCCACCGGGAACCATCTTCGTCCGCCGCTCGTCCGCGAACTTTTCCTTAACTTCCTTGAGCTCGGCCTTCATGATGTCGAGTATCTTCTTCGGGGATTTCAGGATGAGCCGGAGTTCCTCGATGAGCTTCCGCTTTTCCTTGAGTTCGGATTCAAGCTTTTCGCGTTCGAGGGCCGCGAGGGCGGAGAGCTTCATCTCGAGGATGGCGTTCGCCTGGATGTCGGTGAATCCGAATTTTTTCTTGAGGTTTAGGGCCGCGTCCTCGCGGTTCCTGGATTTCTTGATGGTCGCGATGACGGCGTCTATGTCACGGAGCGCCTTCACGAGCCCCTCGAGTACATGAGCCCGCTCCTCGGCTTTTTTGAGGTCGAATTCCGTCCTCCTGCGTACGATTATCTTGCGGTGCGCGACGTGCGCCGAGAGCATGTCCTTGATGGACATGATCTCGGGCTGGATGCCGTCCTGGAGCGAGAGCATGTTGAAGGAGAAATTCTTCTGCAGCTCCGTGTACTGGTAGAGGCGGTTCAGTATCTTCTGCGGCGCGGCGTCGCTCTTCAGGTCTATGACGACGCGTATGCCTTCCCGGTCTGATTCGTCCCTGATGTCGCGGATGCCCTCTATTTTCTTGCCCGTCACGAGTTCCGCGATGCGGGCGACAAGCGTGGACTTGTTGACCTGGTACGGGATCTCCGTGATGACGATCTCGTGGCCGTTCTTCTTCTCCTCGATGTGGGCGAGTCCGCGCATGGTGACCGGCCCCTTGCCCGTCGCGTATGCCGTCTCGATCGCCTTCCTGTCATAGATGACGCCCCCTGTCGGGAAATCCGGTCCCGGGACGAATTCCATGAGGTCCTTTACCGTAGCATCGGGGTGGTCTACGAGGTGTATGAGTCCGTCCGCGACCTCTCCCAGGTTGTGAGGCGGGATGGAGGTCGCCATGCCGACGGCGATGCCCACGGTTCCGTTCAGGACCAGATTCGGGAGCTTCGCGGGGACGTACCGTGGCTCCTTTCTTGAATTGTCGTAGTTCGGGAGCCATTCCACTGTGTCCTTTTCAATGTCCGTGAGGAGCTCCTCCGCGATCTTCGAAAGCTTGCACTCGGTGTACCGCATCGCCGCCTGCGCGTCCCCGTCGACGGACCCCCAGTTTCCCTGCCCGATGATCAAGGGATAGCGGAGGGAGAAGTCCTGCGTCATCCTGGCGACCGCGTCGTACACCGCCATGTCGCCGTGCGGGTGGTATTTTCCGAGC
>CAYHLH010000015.1:0-12994 GCA_964357525.1 uncultured Candidatus Saccharibacteria bacterium | reverse complement strand
TCAATGATTTTCCCGTCGCTTTCTTTTGTTTTCACGGGCATTCCGCCCACTTCGGGAACCGAATCGATGAATTTCCCCTCTTCCGTGACGGTATGAAATTGTGGCAATCCTTCTTTTTTCCCGAGATTATAGTCGTCTTCGCCATACATCACAGCCGTATGCACCACGCCCGTGCCTTCATTTGTCGTCACAAATTTCGCCGCATACACCTTATGTGACTTTTTGTTCTTGAGTGATGAAATCTCAAAAAGTGGTTTGTATTCAAGATTAGGACTGATGAGATCTTTGCCTTTCAATTTTTTTAAAATCTTTGGTTCTTGGTTATGAAACAATTTTTTTAAAACCTCAAAACGCTCAGAAGATAGAAGAAAATACTCAGTTTTAATGGTCGACTCTGGAGGTGTTTTTATGCCGAGTGGCTCAAGATTTCGTTCTGGAATCCACTTATCTTGAATTAAAACGTAATCAATCTCATTTCCAACTGTTAATGCAACATTTCCAGGAAGCGTCCAGGGGGTTGTGGTCCACGAGAGAATATATACATTTCCGTCGTCTGTCGAAATATCACCAATATTTTGCCCCTTTACCAGTTGGAATTTTATATAAACAGATTTTTCCTCCACTTTCCTATACCCGAGCGCGAGCTCGTGCGAGGAAAGCGCCGTACCGCAGCGCGTGCACCACGGGAGCACTTTGTGTCCTTTATAGAGCAATCCCTTTTTCCACGCCTCGCGGACGATTTGCCACACGACCGAAATATACTCGTTTGTGTAGGTTATGTAGGGATTCTTGAGGTCCAGCCAGAAACCCATCCGCTCCGTAAGGCGCTCCCATTCGTCCTTATACTTCCAAACGGATTCCTTGCACTTTTTGTTGAACTCGGCGATGCCGTACTTTTCTATTTCTTTCTTTGACTTCAATCCGAGCTCTTTCTCAACCTCAATCTCCACAGGGAGCCCGTGCGTGTCCCACCCGCCCTTCCTAGGCACGTGGAACCCCCGCATCGTCTTATAGCGCGGAATGACGTCTTTAAAGGCCCTTGCGAGCACGTGGTGGATTCCCGGCCTGCCATTCGCCGTCGGCGGGCCTTCATAAAAGACGAATTCCTTGCCCTTTTTCGTCTTTAGGAGGGATTTCTCGAAAACGCCGTTCTCTTTCCAAAATTCGAGAACCTTTTTTTCAACCTCCGGAAGCGAGAATTTTTCAGATTTATCAAACATAATTTACATTTTTTTCGGCGCGGAGATGCCTATTGTGGACAATAAATTTTTCATGACGATTGCGAATGCCTTTACGAGCGCGAGACGCTCACGCGCGACTTCTTCCTTTTCGCCGACAATGCGTTCTTTCTCGTAGAATCCGTGGAAAGCGCGGGAGAGATCAAGGGCGTATCGGGTCAATCTCTGCACCTCGAAATCCCGCGCCGTGTCCTCGATGATCTCGGGATACTCCCCCATTAGGCGGAGAAGTTCCGTGTCTTCGGGAGAGGAAAGATTCGCGAAATCGCTTCCGTTTTCCGCCTCGCCGAGCTCGCTTTTCGCCTTCTCAACGATGTTCGCCGCGCGCACATAGGCGTACTGCGCGTAAAACACGGGGTTCTGCATGGACGCCTTCTTCACCGCCTCAAGGTCGAAATCGATGTGCGTATTGGGCGAGGAGAGAAGGAACGAGAATATCATGTTGTCCGTCCCGACCTCGTCGAGGACCTCCTTTGCCGTTATGTAGGTTCCCGCGCGCTTGGACATCTTCATCACCTCGCTCCCCCGCTTCACACGCACGTATTGGTAAAGAAGCACGGAAAACCTCTCCGGCGGAAAGCCGAAGAGATTCGTGAGCGCCTTCAACTTCGGTACGTGCCCGTGGTGATTGCTTCCGAGGACATCAATCACGAGATCATACCCGCTCGTGAACTTCTCCTTGTGGTACGCGATGTCGGACGCGAAGTAGGTCGGTTTGCCGTTGCTGCGCCTCACGACGGTCTCGCGGTCGCCCAGGAATTCGTCGCTCGGCGCGAACCACAGCGCGCCTTCGGATTCCTTCAGCACGCCCTTCTCCTTGAGTTCGTCGATGACCGCATCCGTCTTTCCTGAAGAGATGAAATCGCCCTCCTTCACCACCGCGTCGAAGCGTATGCCGAGCTTCTCTATGACCCCGAAATTCTCCTTGAAGATCCGGTCAAGCGCGAATTTCGTCATCTCGGGAAGGTCTTCACGGGAAAGATCTTTTCCCTTTTCCTTCGTGAGAGCTTCCGCAACCTCCTTCAAATATTCTCCTTTGTATCCATCTTCGGGAAATTCCGCTTCTTTCCCGCGGAGCTTCTCGTACCAATACCACACTGTCTCGCCCATCTTCTCCACCTGGTTCCCCACGTCGTTGTGGAGGTATTCGCGGAGCACATAGTAGCCGGAGCGCTCAAGAACACGCGAGAGAACCTCGCCTATGGGTCCTCCGCGGGCGTTCCCAACATGAAGCGGCCCCGTCGGGTTCGCGGACACGTATTCCACCCTGGCTTTTTTCCCTCCCCCGGATGTATTTTCACCATAGGTTTTCTCCTCCGAGAGGACCTTCGGAATTAGGGAAATGAAATGCTCCCGCCGGAGCCAGAAATTCAGGAATCCCGGTTTTGCGGACTCCACCTTCTCGAATAGTTCCGAGTGTTTCCCCGCGAGTGCCTCGGCGAATTCACCCGCGAGCTCCATCGGGTCCCTCCCCTTTTCCTTCCCCAAGAGAAGGGCGATATTGGAGGCGTAGTGGCCGAATTTGGAGCTGTCCTTGTCCTGGAACGATACCGAAAAACCCCCCGCGTCGGGGGCGAGTTCCGCAAGCGCTTCCTGTATCCGATTTCTCAGCATTTCTCTTACTCTACACCAAATCGTGGTACGCTGAAAATATCGTGAAGAAAACGGCATCACTGGCGGAAAACAAGCGCGCGGCTTTCGATTACGAGCTTCTTGAAACCTTTGAGGCGGGGCTTGTCCTCACGGGCCACGAGGCGAAATCGGCGCGCCTCGGGCACCCGGGCATTTCGGGAACGCACTGCATCGTGAGGGGCGGCGAGGCTTTCGTCGTGGGTGTCAGCATCCCCTCTTTCCAGCCGGGGAACGCGCCGCCTGGGTACGAACCCGAACGCACGAGGAAACTCCTCCTCACAAAAAAAGAGATAGCCCACATTACGGAGAAAACAAAGGCGGGGTTGACGCTTATACCCCTAAAGCTCTATAACGATAAGCGCGGATATCTGAAACTCGCGCTCGCGCTCGCGCGGGGAAAGAAGAAATACGACAAGCGCGAGGTAATCAAGAAGCGCGAAACGGAACGGGAGACAAGAAGAATTATAAAATAAAGACACCTCTTATTAAAGAGGTGTCTTTATTTTCGTGGAGGTGTGGAGATTTGAACTCCAGTCCAAAAAATCTTTCGAAAACAATCTACAAGCTTATCCGCCGAAGGCGAAGGTGTCGATTTTTTGATTTGGTCCCGCCGCACAAAAACCATAATTTCGGCGGGACGAGTCCCATGTATTACACCGGGTGCCTCCTATGAGACGTCGGAGCCCGATGTCCGGCTACGCGAAAGCGAACGCCGGAGCTGCAACTTTGTTGTTGGCAGTTAAATTATTTCCCGCGGTTTTACGAGGCGCGAGCGCTCGACCTGCAATTTTCAAAAGTGCTTTCCTGTCTATGCCTGTCACCCCCGAATTACCTCCTTTTAATATACTTCAAAAACAAAATTTGACAACTTTTCAATTTTCCAGCACGATAACAACAGTAAAAATTAGAAAGGAGGACGCATGTTCCCCAAAAATCTGAAAGAGTTCGAACGTGCGCTCTCTTCTCATAAACACCTTCGTGGCGAATATACTAAAGCGCTGGAAACATCAGAGAAACGCACGAAACGACTCACGAAAGAAGTCGGTGATCAGATATTTATCGCGGAGGCGTTCAAAGGACTTGTCACATCATGGAAGGAATACAAGTACTGGAAGAGGCAAAATTGCCGAACGGATTTCAAACGAAGCAGGAAAAACTTCTATTTCATTCTCAATGAAGATGGAAAGAAAGCTGTTCCACGCGAGTTCCTGAAAGTAAAAATAAGAAAACTGAAATCGTTGGGAGGGTTCCAGATCATCCCGCTGAAAAAAGCGCTGAAAATGAAATGCCCTCGATGCAATAAACTACATCACGTTATCGACTGTGAATTTCCCCCGATGCGATTCATGGGAAAGCTCACTAAATTAAAAAAACGGGTGATCATGTGCTTGAAATTCGGTGAGATACTTTATCTAGAAAAACGGAAGATTATCGTTCCTGAAATGGAGCCATTTGTATAAAAACAAAAAACCCCCGCTAAAAGCGGGGGTTTTATCACACATTCCCAAAAAATAAGGGATTAGTGAACCGACGTTCAATTCCCGCCACCTCCACTTCCCAAACCAAAAACCCCGCCTCACGCGGGGTTTTTGGTTCAAAATCGGACAGGACGGATTATCTGAACTTACCGGAGCCGTCCGCATCCTCAAGCTCGATCTCTATCTCGCCCGAGGCCGTGGTCTTCACGACCGGCACGAGGCCGCTTGAGGTGGTCGGAGGGACCGACGGATCGGTCACTTCCCCAATCGCGATCTTAAGCGCGAACTCCGCGAGCTCTTTTGCCTGACGCGACATCACAATGGATTTCGAGTAGGCAGCGAGCCCGAAGTATTCTTTTGCCTGCGCGAGCGATTTGTCGGCGGCCACGAGGTACGCTTCCACCTTCTTCGCCATCTCCTCAGTCATCACTCCCATCCGGACGGAGAGGAACCTCCGCACTTCCGAGATCTTGTTTGAGGCCTGCTCAATCCGCTTCTGAGCCTCTTCAGCGGTCGCTGAAGGTTCAGGTACCGGCATCGGAGCCGGACCGGGCGTCGGAACGATTCCCGGTGTCGGCGCTGGTTGCGGAGGCACCACCACACCAAAATCCCCGGTGCCAGTGCTTCCCACTGAGATCTGGATCGCGGCGCTCCCCGTGAGCACGATCCAGGCCTTCTGCGCGACGTTCCAGGATTCCTGGAAAGTCACGAACGCCTTCCCGTAGGCCTTGAGGCTCATATACTCTTTTCCGGTCTCCAGGAGCTTCCGAGCGAGTGTGAGCTTTTCTCTGACCTCAACGTACGTCGCAACGGCCGCGGAGGGGTTCTTCTGCATATAGGCTTCTACATCTTTTATTTTCTGTTCGGCTTCGCGCTGTTTGCGCTCCGCGCGCTCTTTCAGAAAATTCTCATCGGCAGTGCCGGTGTTTGAACCGAACGTAAGGCCTGCTTCGGCTTCCGCGCGAACACGATCAATGCCGTCGGACGCGTCGCGAACCATCGCGACGATCGACGCAATGCCGTCCTCGGAACCTTTCTTTTCCTCCGAAAGGCGCTTCAAGATCTCCTCATGGGCGCGAAGGGACGCTTCAAACTGCGAACCCACCGCAACCGCGTTGGTGTTGCCGTCCGAGTCATTTTTCATTGCCTCGATGCGGTCTTCCACGCGCGCCGCGTGGTTCTCGAAGTTCGCCTCTATCCTCGCGCGCACATCGTCGTCGAGACGGCCGTCCGAGGCGAGTTTTTCGGCCTCTTCAAGGCGCCTCTCGGCGAGATCCGCCTGAAGGCGCGCTTCGGAATCGTCCGATACCGCAAACAGGCTCCTCACTCCCTCGTTCACGTTGATCTTCACCGGGTAGAGGATGTCCCCGGGAAGCGACTGCTCCGCCGCAAACGTGGCCCCTCCGCCCAGCAACAACGCGATAATCAATACAATAGGCATAGGATACAAAAATAATCTTTTTACTATCGACCTTTGGCTGTTCCACACCATAAGACGAGGGAAAACGCCCTCCCTTACAGGGTTTGTCGCAATGAATGCGCGGAGCACCGCCCTTCCCCTCTCCTTTTCTTCCAGGAAAAGCGCCACTTTTTTCGCATTTTTGAAAATCTCGTGCGTCATATTTGTTTCAAATCCCGCTCTTCATATAGCTTCCTGAGCTTCTTCAACCCGCGGTGTATCCTCACCGAGACGAGCGTTTTCGTCACTTCCGTCGCCTCCGCGATCTCCTTCACGGAAAGCTCCCCGAAAAACCTCATTGTCACGGCATCGCGGTGCTTGTCCCCGAGCGAATCGAGGAGCTTCCTCACGGCTTCGGCTTCGAGGAAATCCACTTCCTTCTCCACGTCGGGAACGTCCCCTCCCTCGCCGAGCGAATCCTCGAGGGACTCGTCCTTCTTTTTCCGGTAAAAGTCCACCGAAAGGTTCTTCGCCACGCGGTAGAGGAACGCCCGCACATTGTCGAAACGGACCCCTTCCGCGATCGACTTCCACGCCCGAAGGAAGGTCTCCTGAGTGAGGTCGCGAGCGACCTCGCGGTCTGGAAGGCGGAAGTACAGGAAGCGGAATATGTCGTCCGCGTACCGGTCGTACGCGGAAAGGAATTCCCCCTCGGTCTTCTTCGTTTTTTCCCTTTCCGTATCCATAAGACGCCTGTGTCCGCTCATTATTACATGCTGGCGGATAAGGCGGAACGCCGCCGCCTCATACAATAAACGGGGGCCAAAAACGCCCGTGACGCTTCCCTTTTCCACCGAATCCGCTATGATGGGGGCATACCACACCACCGCATCAACAACCAGATACAGTCGCCGCAGCTCCGCGTCATAGGGGAGAACGGAGAGAACCTCGGGGTTCTGCGGCGAGAGGAGGCGCTCGAAAAGGCAAGGGAACTTGAGACTGATCTCATTGAGATCGCTCCGGCGGCGGATCCGCCCGTAGCCCGGCTCATGAGCTACGACAAATTCCGCTATCAGAAGGAAAAAGAGGAGAAGCGCCAACGGCTCGCGACGAAAGGAAAGGAACTGAAGGGAATACGCATCACCGCGCGCGCGGCGGGGAACGACCTCCAGACACGCGTCAAGAAACTCGTCGAATTCCTCGAGGACGGCCACAAGGTCGAGATCATGCTGGCCCTGAGGGGCAGGGAAAAGGGAAACAAGGAATGGGCGCGCAAAAAGCTCTCGGACTTCATGGCGATGATACCGATCCCCTACACTGTCACCATGGAGCCAAAGCAGGGCGGGCGCGGGTTCATTACACAGGTAACGAAAAAATAGGGGCCTTCGGCCCATTATAATTTTCTCATTTTGACTTTTGCAAACCGGTTCAGTATCCTTATCCTCGTTGCATCCGCATGAAAACAAAGACAAAGAAAAGCGCTTCGAAGCGCGTGAAAGTGACCCGGGGAGGGAAAGTAAGGCGCCGGGCGACGTCCTTGGGCCACTCGCGCGCGAACAAGAGCGGCCTCCAGCTCGGGAGAAAAAAGCGGGCGCGGGGACTTATGCTGTCGAAACAAACCGTGGAAAAATTCATCACCTGATATGACGCGGGTAAAGCGCGGCACGATTGCCGCAAAAAAACGGAGGAAGGTCCTCAAACAGACGAAAGGCTTCAAATGGGGAAGGAAATCGAAGGAACGCGCCGCAAAGGAAGCTCTCCTCCACTCCCTTTCCCGCAAATTCAAGGGGCGCAAGGAAAAGAAGCGGACGGCGCGCGCCCTCTGGACCGTCAAGATCAATGCCGCCTCGAGGGAGCACGGGCTCACCTACGGGAATTTCATCGCGGGACTGAAAAAACACGGAATCATGCTCGACCGGAAGATCCTCGCGGACCTCGCCGAGCACGAGCCGGAGACATTCAAGAAGATCGTGGAAGCGGCGAAAAAGTGATCCCCGGACCTAGCGGAACCGGTGCCTGAACGCGGAAAGATCTATCTTTCCGTTTTTGATCTTCACGCCTTCCCTCCTCAAGCGGGCGGTTTTCCCCTTTTCCCCGCCGAGAGAGTACTTGCCGACGCGCCCGTCCAAACGGACCACCCTGTGGCACGGCACGCGCGGGTTCCGGTTCCGGCTCATGAGGAATCCGACAAAACGCGCGGCGCGAGGATTTCCAGCCGCGCGGGCAACGTCCTTATACGCCGCGACCCTGCCGCGCGGGATTCCCCCCGCGGACCTCAGGATTCTTTTTTCGAGTGATGATTGCATACGCCCTTTTCAGGTTCTGTTTACCGTTCTTCGTGGAGAGGAACCTCAGGGCCTCGCGGTACAGGAACCATCCGTAACCGTTCTGCTCCCTTGAGAGCCTGACCCTCCACTCGCGGGTCTCCGCGAGGTAGAAGCTGACAGTTTTGAACACTTTCTCGCCGCTTTCCCGGCTCTGGAACACGTACCGGTCCTGCGCCCTGAACCGATCGGCAAACATGAGGTCCTTGGCGCGCAACCCGGTTTCCTCCCAGATCTCGCGGAGCGCCGCCCTGAAGCTCCGCTCGCCATCGCCGAGCTTCCCCTTCGGGAAATTCCAGTAGCTGCGGAAGAGGAGAAGGAACCTCGGTCCCTCCGAGGTTCTCCTGAATATTATGATGCCTGCCGATATTTCCCGCTCCATCTCTTCATTCTATCACGTCGAATTCAAACGACTTCCCGTTCCACGAGACCCCGATGACGTTCCCGCGGTCTATTTCCTTCTTCAATATCTTTTCCGCAAGCACGCTCCGCACGCGCTCGGAGATCGCGGCCCTGAGGGGCCTCGCGCCGAACACGGGGCTCCACCCGAGCTCGGCTATCTTTTTCACCGCAGAGGCGTCCGGCCTGAGTATGATCCCGTGGCTCTTTTTCAGGGTCTCCTTCAGCTCACCGAAAGCGAGTCCAACGACCTTCTCGAGCTCTTCCTGGGTGAGGTTCCGAAACACCACGACCTGGGAAAATCGGTTCAAGAGCTCGGGCGCGAAATGTTCCGTGAGCTTTTTCTTGATCTTCTCGGCGAGCGCGTTCACAGGCGTTCCTTTTTCGATCTCAGTCTTGATGAAATCGCTTCCCGCGTTCGACGTGGCGATGATGACGGTATTCTCGAAATCCACCGTCCGCCCCTGGCTGTCCGTGAGGCGCCCGTCGTCGAGAACCTGCAGAAAGAGGTTCAGGATGTCGGGATGCGCCTTCTCGAACTCGTCCAAGAGGACCAGGCTGTACGGGTTTTCGAGGATGGCGTCCGTGAGCGCCCCGGGTCTCTCCCCGTCGGGCGTACCGATGAGGCGCTGGATGCTTCCCTTGTCCCTATACTCCGACATGTCAAACCGCCGCATGAGCTCCCGAGAGCCGAATTGGACCTCCGCGACTATCTTCGCGAGCTCCGTCTTTCCGACGCCCGTGGGGCCCACGAAGAGGAATGTCGCGATGGGGCCCCCGCGCCGGGAAAGTCCGCTTCGGTATTCCCTGAGCGCACGGGCGACGAGCGCGACCGCTTCCTTCTGGTTCACGAACCTCTCATGGATCGATGCCTCGAGATTCAGGAGGCGTTCCACCTCTCCCCCTTCGGCGCGCTGGATGGGTATCCTGGAAAGCTTTTCCGCAATCTTCACCACGACCTCTTCGGAAAGCGCCTCCGCGCGGCCCTCACGCGCGGAAGCGGCCGCCTGCTTGAGGAGGTCCGAGGCGCTCCCCGGCAGGGGACGGTTCTTGAAATATCGGCGCGCGAGCTCAACGGCTTTCTTCACCGCCTTGAAGGTCACGAACACCCTGAATTCGCGCTCGATGATGACGCTCTCATAGATGAGGAATCTCGCTGCTTCCTCTTCGGAAAGTTCCTCCACGCGCACCGCCTCGAATTGGTTCACGAAGTCCGCCTTCGGCTCGATGAACGCTTTGAAGTCCTTCGCGGACGACTCGCAGACCACGGGGATCCCGTCCTCTTTGACGACCGGGAGGAGAAAATCCATGGGCGCCATTCCTTTTGAACTCCTTGTCTTAAAAAGGTCCTGGGCGTTCGGGATGACAAGCACGATGTTACCCGCGTTCCTGATCTCCTGGACCGCACGCCGGATGCGCTCGCTCGCTTCCTTCTCGTCGGCGCCGGAAAGTAGCCCCGCGACCTCAAGCGACACGAGCCGCTTGTCAAAGAGGATCTTAGGCACCTCGTCCTTCGTCATCGCGTAGGCGAGCCGCTCGATTACGGTCGATTTGCCGACGCCCGCCTCTCCCACGAGGATGGCATTCGGCTTCCCCGGCTTAGAGATCGCCCGGAGGAGCGCCTCGTATTCCCTCTCGTGCCCGACGAGAAATCCGATGCGTCCCCGCTCCGCGAGCGCGGTGAGATCCGTGCTTATGGAGTCCAAAAGGGGCGTCGGCCGCGCGGTCCACGCGCGGTTCATCGCGCGGCCCCGCCTCCGGCGCGGAATGTGCGCGAATTCCCCAAGTGCCCGAGGAACGCGCCGAAGCCCGGAAAAAAGCCTCTTGTGCCGCGAAAAGAGCGCCGCGTGCCGCACGTCTTCCGGAGAAACGTTGAAAAGATAGAGGAGCTTCGCGATATCCGGATCCGCCCCATCCGCGACCGCGGCGAAGAGGTTCCTCGGCTCCACATACGACTCGCCGAGGAGCGCCGCGTGCCTGTAGGCCCCGAGCCCCGTTTGCGCGGAGAGATCCCGGAGGGTTTCCGGGGAATTTACGCCCTTCGCCTCAGCCGCGAGCGCGAGCGCCTTTTCGGAGAATTCCCCCTGGGGAATGTCCAGGCGCTTCAAGATATGCCTCACCTCCCCGTCCTTCAGGAGCTCCAGAAGCACGCGGAGGCGGAAATTGCCCCCCGTGGCGCGGACCGCGCGGAACGCGCCGGAAATTATTCTGAGCGTTCGCGGGGCGAACGTTCTCGCGACGTTTATTTTATCCCCCTTGAGCTCCGCGATCGTGCGCTCGCCGCGCCCCAACTGAACGATGCGGTCAATGAGGAACAGCGCGAGGAGAAACCCCGAGAAACGCACCCGGACGATATCCGAAAAGGAGAGCATGAATGCCCCGGCGCCGAGAAGGATGTAGGCGGAATACGACGCGATCCGGACAATGGAATCGCCGAGCGCGGTGAAGAAAAGCCGGTTGTCCTTGAATTGGAATTCCATGCGCCTTACATTCCCGCCACCTTCGCGGCCAGGAATACCGGTATGAGCGCCCACACGAGATAGGCGGCCGCGAAGACGAGGAGGATCGAAATATACAACGCGAGCGCGAGCGCGATCCGTATGGAACGGAACACGACTCCCAACATCCTCCCAATCAGGGATTCGTCGCCGTAGAGTGGCGTAAAGAAGTGGAGGAGGGTGATCTTGAGGGCGAATTTCCGGTCGAGCGAGGACAGGCGGCGCATCACCGCGTGGAGAATCTCCTTGAACGCGAGGATATACCACCTGCGGAGGAATTCCGCGATCCTAAATGCGAGGCGCTCCGCAAGATACACGAGCGCGAAGTGTGAACCTGCCACTTGCATGCCTTTCCATTCATTATAGGGGTTTCTGGGATTCAGAACAGATTCGTCTGCGGCGAGGTTTCTGGCGTTCCATCTGCGGTTCCTTCGGTGCTCTCCATGAGTTCATCGAATTTCTCGACAAGCTTCGGGAGTTTCTTGAAATCCTTTTCGAGCACTTCCCTTAAGGACGTCGAGCGGAGCGCCGCGGCGGGGTGGTAAAGGGGAACGAGGAGTGTGCCGCCGATCTTGAACACCTTTCCGCGGTCGCGGGAGATCTTCGCGTCCGGGAGGAAATAGTTCATGGAAAACCTCCCCAAAGCCACGATGATCTTCGGCCGGAGTATCCGTATCTGGCGCGTGAGGTACGGCTTGTACGCCTCTATTTCCTCGGGAAGCGGGTCGCGGTTCTCCGGCGGGCGCCTCTTCACGATGTTCGTGATGTAGACCTGCTCCTCGCGCCACCCGAGCCCGCGGATGAGGAGGCGGAGAAGCTGCCCAGCGCGGCCCACGAAGGGGCGTTTTTGGATGTCTTCGTTCTGACCAGGCGCCTCGCCGATGAACACGACTTCGGCGTCCGTATCTCCCTCGCCGAAGACGAGATTCGATTCCCGAAGCGGGAGTGACTCGTCTTCCGCAAGTTCGCGCTTGAGCGCCTCAAGGGCTTCCTGTTTGCTCACGCTTTCCATGCCTGAACTTCTTCCTCGAGGAGGATGCCGAATTTCCTCTTTACGCGTTCCTTTAGGGTCTTTGCGAGGCGCTTCGCGTCCCGCTCCGTCCCGTTGCCCATATTGATGAAGAGATTCCCGTGATAGTGCGCGACGCGTATGCCCCCTTGCGCCATGCCGCGGGCGCCGACCTCCTCGAGGAGGTACCCGGCGGGAATCTTCCCGTCGATGATCTTGCGCCTGTCTATCGTCTTGAGAGCCGACTTCGGGACCTCCCAGAGGAGCGGATTCTTGAAAAAGCTCCCCGGGCACCTCAGGGTCGGCGGGTATTTCTTGAGGCGTTCCCGCATGATGCGTCCCGCCGCTTCCTCAAGCTCGTCACGCCTTCCTCGCTCCAGGGAGAACGTCGCCTGAAGTATGATCCAACGCTTCCGCTTTCCGCCTGAGGCGGATCCGCCTTTGGCGGAGAAAACGCTGTCGCGGTAGCTGAATCCGCACTCGCGCTTGGAGAGCCACTTGCGCTCCTTCCCGTCGAAAACCTCGACCTTCGCGAGGTGGTCCGAAACCGACTGTCCATATGCGCCGGCATTCCCGTATATCGCGCCGCCGACCGTGCCGGGGATGCCGGAAAGCGACTCGAGGCCCCGGAGGCCGTGCTCTATCGAAAAGGAGATGAGCCGAGAAAGCGGGAGGCCCGCCGGCGCGATCACGTCCTCCCCATCCTTCCGGATTTGCCCGCCGTTCAGTCGGATGATGAGCCCTTTGACCTTCTTGTCCGGAAAGAGGATATTGCTTCCGCCGCCCATAACGCGCCACCGGATTCTCTTCTCCTTCGCTTTCGCGACGGCTTCCAAAACCTCGTTAATACTCGCGGTCTCAAAAAAATATTCAGCCGTCCCGCCGATGCAGAATGTGGAGCATGTCTTCAACGACTTGTTGCGGAGGAATCTCACGCCTTCATTATAAATGAATTTTCAGTTTGTGCCCCCGAGAGGAATTGAACCTCTATCTCCTCCTTCGGAGGGAGGTGTTCTA
>CAYHLH010000014.1:0-14251 GCA_964357525.1 uncultured Candidatus Saccharibacteria bacterium | reverse complement strand
TTTGAGGGATGAGGTACTTATTTTGGAAAAGGAGTTGAAGAAGAAAAAGAAAAATGTATCACATTGATTCATTAAATTCGTTTTCCTTCCTCACACACGCTTTTTCGACAAAGAGCGATGGGAACATGTCATTTCGTTGGGGGAAGAAGGAAGAGGTGCATGAGAATCGGAAACGTTTTCTTTCGTCGATCGATATTACTCCGGAAAATTGCGTGACCTTCAGGATTCAAGACGGGAACACGCTCGTTTCCGTTGGGGAAAATGATAAGGGGAGAGGTATGCATGATATCGGGGATGGGATCGTTGCCGACGGGATTTTTACGGATAGAAAAGGAATTTTTCTCTTTCTTGTGTTTGCCGATTGTCTTCCCATGATATTATTCGATGCAAACGGGCACCTTGCGCTTGTGCATTCCAGTTGGAAAAGCACCGAGGCGAGAATCGCCGAAAAAGCCGTGAAGAAATTTTGCAACGACTTCAAAGTGGGGCCGGAAGGCATATGCATTGCGATTGGTCCCGCAATTCACAGGGAATCATTTAAATTTCCCGATCCGATTCAAAAGAGGCTTCCCGGTTGGGAGCCGTTCCTTGAAAAAGACAAGGATGGTGAAACGCATATCGACCTCATAGAATACAATGTCGCGCAGTTCCTACAATCGGGTGTTGAACGGCAAAATTTGTTCATAAGCGAGGTTGATACCGCGGGAGATGAGCGCTTTTTCTCACACTTCCGTGATTCCCTGGCGTTTCCCGATAAAGAGGGGAGATTTTGTTGCGTGGTTGGCATTCGATAGATTTTGACAATTTCCCGCCCTTTCGGTAGGATGGATTTTACGATGGATAAAGCGACCGCCGACAAAATCAGGCCCGGAACGAAGGTAAAGATCTGGGAAAAGATAAAGGAAGGCGGGAAAGAGCGCCTGACGCCCTTTGCGGGCACCGTCATCGCCCGGAAGCACGGCAACGAGCCGGGGGCGACCTTTACCGTCCGCGCGGTCTTGCAGGAAATCGGCGTAGAAAAGATCCTTCCAATTTGGAGCCCGAACATAGCGAAAGTGGAAATTCAGGCGACGCCGAAGAAGGTGCGCCGCTCCAAGCTCTATTACCTCAGGGATCTCTCCGCGAAGAAGGCGCGCCGCAAGATTAAGACAGAAGTTGTAACGGAAAAATAACCCCGACGTTGCGTCGGGGTTCGTTTTATATATAATAACCCTGTTCTTTGCGCGGGTGGCGAAACTGGTAGACGCACTACCTTGAGGTGGTAGCGGGAGCAATCCCTTGGAGGTTCAAATCCTCTCCCGCGCACAATAACAATGAAAAGTTCCAACGAAAAGAATTTCTTCATATTCGGGGACAGCATCACCCAGGGCTTTTGGGACAGCAAAGGTGGCTGGCCGACGCGCCTAAAACAGTATTTCGACGATATGATGGCAAAAGCCCCAGGGTTCCCGGATCACGGGTTTTATTACATGGTTTTTCCGCTCGGGATCACGGACGATACGACGCAGAACATATTGGAACGATTCGAGTTTGAGACCGAAAAGAGAATAGTGTGGCCGACCACGGAGGAGATATTTATCTTTTCCATCGGAAGCAACGATTCAGCCACCATATCGAAGGAGGAATTCGAAAGGAACCTGCGGGAGATCATAAAGCGCGCGCGCAGGTTTTCCGACAAGATTTCATTCCTCGAACTTCAGCCGGTGAACGAGGATTTGACGCAGCCCGTCGCGTGGGATGAGAAACATTTTCTCACAAACGAAAAGACACTGGAGTTCAACAAAATTCTACTTAAGGTCATGGGGGAGGAAAAAGTTTCTGTAATAAAATATTTTGACGAGTGGATGACAATGGACTACAAAAAATTCCTCGCGGACGGCGTGCATCCGAACGATGCAGGGCACGAGGACCTCTTCAGAAGGGTTAGGGATTTTATTAAAGAAAACTATCTTTGATATGAGAAGGGTGGTCATTATTCATCAATGGATGGCGGGTCCCGACGGCGACTGGCGGCCGTGGCTCACGAGGGAGCTCAAGGAAAAAAGCTATGAAGTGATTTGTCCCGAAATGCCAGGTATGGATACACCCGTCATCGGGAAATGGGTGGGGAAACTTGCGGAAATTGTACGTCCCGATAGAGAAACGGTGCTTGTAGGTCACAGCATTGGGTGCCAAGCCATACTTCGGTATTTGGAAACGCTTCCGGAGAAAACGAAGGTAAGGGGTATCGTGCTCGTCGCGCCGTGGATGAAGCTCGATATGAAAACACTCGAAGAAGAAGGCGAGGGGGAAGAAGTTATGAAGATTGCGCGGCCATGGATTGAAACACCGATAGATTTCTTGAAAGTAAGGGTGCATACGGGGAACGTAACGGCGATTTTTTCGGATAATGATTATTATGTGCCGATTCAGCAAAAAGACCTTTTTGAAAGCGAGCTAGGGGCGAAAATCGTTGTGGAACATGAAAAAGGGCATTTTACGGAAGATGATGGCGTAACGGAACTCCCTTCCGTTTTGGCGGCTGTGGAGAGCCTGTTTTTGTAGGAAAAACCTGCCTAAAATCGGTCTCAAAACCCTTTCTTTTGGGGGTGAAATCTGCTACAATTCAAGTAGCCAACGCAGGCTATTTTTTATGCCGAAGGTAACCAAATCCTCCAAAGGCGGACCCGCCTCAGGCGGGAAAACTGAGGAAAAATCCAATAAAAACCAGCAAAATAACGGCTCCTACGAGGCGAAGGACATTTATGTTTTGGAAGGACTCGAGCCGGTCAGGAAGCGCCCCGGAATGTACATCGGTTCCACGGGCGTGGACGGCCTGCACCACCTGATCTGGGAGGTCGTGGACAACTCCATCGACGAGGCGATGGCTGGGTTCGCGAAGAACATAGAGGTGAGGATGTTCAAGAACAACATCGTCGCGGTGACGGACGACGGCAGGGGAATTCCGGTGGACATCCACAAGCAGACGAAGAAAAGTGCCTTGGAGACCGTGATGACGACGCTCCACGCTGGCGGAAAGTTCGGCGGAGAGTCCTACAAGGTGTCCGGAGGGCTTCACGGAGTTGGGGTCAGCGTTGTGAACGCGCTTTCATGCCGCCTGCGTGTGGAAGTGTGCCGTGACGGCGCGATGTACTTCCAGGAATATGAGCGCGGGAAGCCGCGCGCGAACGTGAAGAAGGGTGGCGTGTGCAAAAAGAACGGCACAAAGGTCATCTTCGAGCCGGATCCCGAGATATTCCAGAAGATAGAGTTCGACCTGAAGAAAGTCCTCGACCACCTGCGCCAGCAGGCGTACCTCACGAAGGGCGTGAGAATAGATGTCATTGACGAGCGGAAGGATGTCTCCGCGTACTACGGCTTCTGCTTCGAGTCGGGGCTCCTCTCCTTCATCAAATACCTAGTCGGGAGCGAGGAGGCCATCCAAGACCATCCCTTCTACGTGCACAAGGAGACGGAGAGCGTCGATGTGGAATCTACGTTTCTCTATGTGAAGGATATGGAGTGCCGCGAGAAAAGCTTTGCGAACAATATAGATACTTCGGACGGCGGAATGCATCTCACTGGCTTTCGGACGGCGCTCACGAGGACCCTGAATTCCTACGGACGCGAGAACGGGTATTTCAAGAACGGCGAGGACGGGCTTACGGGCGATGACGTCAGGGAGGGGCTCGTGGCGCTCGTCTCGGTGAAGATAAAGGAGCCGCAGTTCGAGGGGCAGACGAAGGCGCGCCTCGGGAACCCGGAGGCGAGGACGGCGGTGGATTCGGTCATTTCCGAGGCGCTGAAGGAATTCCTGGAAAGGCATTCCTCCGACGCGCGCGCCATCATAGAAAAGAACCTCCTGGCCCTGAAGGCCCGCAAGGCCGCGAAGGCGGCGAAGGACACCGTTCTCCGGAAAGGGGCCTTGGAGGGGCTAACATTGCCGGGCAAGCTCGCGGATTGCTCCTCAAGAAAGCCGGAGGAATGCGAACTCTTCGTTGTGGAGGGCGATTCCGCGGGCGGAAGCGCGAAACAGGGCAGGGACAGGCGCACGCAGGCCATCCTTCCCCTCAAGGGGAAGATCTTGAACGTGGAGAAATCCCGCATAGACAAGATGCTTGCGAACAAGGAGATACACGCCCTTGTGGTCGCGCTCGGCACCGCGATCTCGGACAGGTTCGACATCTCGCGCCTCCGCTACCACAAGATAGTCCTTATGTCGGATGCCGACGTGGACGGCGCGCATATCCGGACCTTGCTCCTCACGCTTTTCTACCGCTATTTCCCCGGCATCATCGACGCGGGACATCTCTACATCGCCCAGCCGCCGCTCTACAAGGTACAGAAGGGAAAGGAGGGCCACTATGTGTGGACCGAGGCGCAGCGGGACAAGATCATCAAGGGATTCGGCGGCGAGGGCTCCGTCCAACGCTACAAGGGTCTCGGCGAGATGAATCCCGAACAGCTGTGGGAGACGACGATGAATCCGGAGAACCGCGTGCTTTTGAAGGTCACGGTGGACGATGCCATCGAAGCCGACCGCCTCTTCGACATCTTGATGGGGGAGTCCGTGGAACCGCGCAAGAACTTCATCCAGGCGCACGCGACGGCGGTGAAAGAACTGGATTTTTAGGATGCTGGACAAAACCTTACCCCGCACATATTTTACCGATGATAGATTAGTGAGCGAAAATCGGTATACTGGACAAAAGTCATTTTTTTTAATAAAGTCATTTATGTAAAATATGTGCGGGGTGAAGATTTTATGGTTCTCGCTTCGCTCAAAATAAAATCATCATGATAGAGAAAACGAAAACGTTTCTCCGGGAATCCAAGCAGGAGCTGAAGCGCGTGAACTGGCCGACGAAAGACGAGACAATCCGCTATACGCTCTTCGTCATCGGCTTTTCGCTCGCGTTCGCGGCGTTCTTGGGCGTGTTCGATTTCGGGTTTCTCGAGGTGCTCAAGAGGTTCGTCATCAAATAACACAATGGTCCACGCCGAAGTAAAAGAGAAGCAGGACCCGCGGTGGTACGCCATCCACACGTACTCGGGCTACGAGGACGCGGTTGAGCGTTACCTCAAGCAGCGCGTGGAGTCGCACATGATGTCCGACAAGATACTGCAGATCATCGTGCCGAAGGAGATGAAGGTCAGAGTGAAGAGCGGAAAGAGGCACGTAACGCAGGAGAAGATCTATCCGGGCTACGTGCTTGTCCAGATGGTGATGGATCACGACTCGTGGGCGGTGGTCCGGAACACCCCGCGCGTCACCGGGTTCGTTGGCGCGGACACGACGACGCCGACGCCGCTCTCCGAGGAGGAGATCTCGGACCTCATGAACCGCATGGGGCCGAAGGATCCGAAGTTCAGCTTGGACCTCAAGAAGGGCGACCTCGTGAGGATCACCGACGGGCCATTCAGGGACCACGAGGGGAAGGTCTCTGAGGTGGACGAGGAGCGCGGGAAGATAAAGGTGTTCGTATCCGTCTTCAACCGCGACACGCAGGTTGAGTTGGATTCCTTGCAGGTGAAGAAAGTCTAGCTTTTCCGAAACGCTTGGCGTTTCGCCGAAAAGCGACGACCCAGCACTTATTTTACCGATATGGCTGAGCATGTTATAAAAAGGTCTGTGCTGGACAATATTTTTTACTTCCGATAGAGTTATTTGCATAAAATAAGTGCTGGGTGAAGATTTTATGATATTCGCTCCGCTCATAACAAAATCATCATGGCAAAAAAGGTAAAAACGGTAATAAAAATCCAGATTGAGGCGGGGAAAGCGAACCCGGCCCCTCCGATCGGGACCGCGCTCGGCCCCCACGGGGTGAACATCGGGCAGTTCTGCGCCCAGTTCAACGAGGCGACGAAGGACATGGCGGGGGACATCGTTCCCGCGGAGATAACTGTCTACGAGGATAGGACTTTCCAATTCATCCTCAAGACCTCTCCTGCTTCGGCTCTTTTGAAGAAAGCGGCGGGAATCGAAAAGGGCTCTCCCTCGTCTGCAAAGCAGAAGGCGGGGAGCATCACCAAAGCCCAGCTCAGGGAGATAGCGGAGAAAAAGATGGTTGACCTGAACGCGCGGGACCTTGAAGCCGCGGAAAAGATAATCGCCGGCACCGCAAAGAATATGGGAATTACAATCGAGTAATTCCCATATTCTTTTAACCCACCATATTACAACACAAACCAAAATATCGTAGTCCGACTACGATATTTTGGTTTTGGAGGGGTTATGCACATTTGACGCGCGCGCCGCGCGCGATACGCTAGACGCAGGATGAGGGGAAAGTTCATCGTGCTCTACGGCATCAACAATCTCGGGAAGACGACACAAGCCGAGCTTTTGGCTGCGCGGATAGGAGGAAAGACCGTGCTCGTGAAATACCCGGTTTATAATCTGGAACCGTCGGGCCCGATGATCAACGACTACCTGCGGAAAGGGAATCCACTCGGGCTGTCGCCGGAGACGTTCCAGACCTTGCAGGTCCTGAACCGGCTCCAGTTCCAGCCGAAACTCGAGGCGATGCTTGAAAGCGGCACGAACGTCATCACTGAGTGCTACCGCGGCACTGGTATTGCGTGGGGCGTCGGCGCGGGGGTCAACAAGGAATATCTCATCCGCCTTAACGAGTTCCTTTTTGCGGAAGACATCGCTCTTCTTCTCGACGGAAAGAGATTTTTGGGCGGCGTGGAGAAAGGGCACGCTCACGAAACGAACGATGAGCTGATGGAGCGGGTCAGGGCGGCATTTTTGGATCTCGCGAAGGAATTCAGGTGGCGCGTCATAAACGCGAACAGGACGGTGGAGGAGGTGCATGAAAATATTTGGAACGAGGTCAGGAAAATCCTCTGATTTCCAAAGGCGAGCCGATTGGGTATCATAAGACCGATATGGCCTACACTCCGACCATCGGATTGGAAATCCACGTGGAATTGAAAACCAGAACGAAGATGTTCTGCGCCTGCCTTAACGACCCCGACGAGCGGAAACCGAACGTGAACGTGTGCCCAATCTGTCTCGGACACCCGGGAACGCTTCCCGCAATCAACCGCGCGGCGGTGGACGAGGTATTGAAACTGGGGCTCGCGATAGGCGGGAAGATAGCCAAGAGAAGCCATTTTGACCGCAAGAGCTATTTTTACCCCGACCTACCGAAGGGATACCAGATATCGCAGTATGACGAGCCGTTCGTCTCGCAGGGGGCGCTTCTGGAGGTCCGCATCACGCGCGTGCACTTGGAGGAGGATGCCGGCCGCCTCACTCACGAAGTAGGAGGGAAAACGGACACGGAGCACAGCTACGTTGATTTCAACCGCGCGGGGGTGCCACTTATGGAGCTCGTGACGGAGCCGGACATCAAAAGCGGGGAGGAAGCGGTAAAATTCACCAAGTCGCTCCAGAAGATAATGCGTTACCTTGGCGCCTCCGATGCCGATATGGAAAAAGGGCAGATGAGGGTGGAGGTGAACATCAGCATGGGTGAGAAGGGGAGATTAGGCACTAAGGTGGAGATAAAAAATTTGAATTCCTTTAAAGCCGTTCAAAACGGGATTGATTATGAGATAGAAAGGCAGACGGAATTGCTGAAAGCGGGGAAAGAAGTTATTCACGAAACGCGGGGATGGGACGACAAGGCGCAGAAAACGGTAAGCCAGCGGGGAAAGGAGCTCTCGCACGATTACCGCTATTTCCCAGAGCCGGACCTTCCGCCTCTGACTTTCACAGACGAGGACATTGAACTCTTGGAGCGCGCTCTTCCGGAACTGCCGGAGCAGAAGAAACTCCGCTTCATGCGCGAATTCGCGCTTTCCCACGAACAGGCGGAAAAAGCGACGGACGACCTCTTTTGGGCGGACTTTTTTGAAAAGGCGGCATCGGAACTCGGAAGCCAGGTTCAGAAACCGAAATTCGAGTTGCTTTTCAATTACCTCACGAGCGACCTCTGGGGGCTTGTCGGAAGCGCGAAGAAAGAGGAAATCAAGGTCAATCCCGAGGAATTCGCGTCGCTTGTCGCTCTGGTGCAAAACGGGAAGTGCACAAGCCGTATGGCGAAGGATTTGCTCGTGAAAATGGTGGAAAGCGGGGAGGACCCCGAAGTGATTATGAAATCAGAGAACATAGAACTTGTAACAGACAGCACGGAACTTGAAGCGGTTATCAAGAAAGTCATTGAGGCGAATCCGAAGGCGGTAGGCGAGTACAAGGCGGGAAAAATAAACGCGCTCCAGTTTTTGGTGGGAGCCTCTATGAAGGAAACCAAGGGTCAGGCGGACCCGGAGAAGTTGCGGGAGATGTTTTTGAAAGAGTTATAATAAAAAAATGTTTGAGGAACCAAAACCAAATAAAGATAATGAAAATCCCGATATTCTTGAGGAAGGAGATTTATCGGAGGATAATCCATCGTTCATCAATCAAATTCAGGAAATCCGGCGCGAACACAAGTGTGATCTATTTGATGCGCTCGTTATTTTTGCCTCGAAACTTCCTGATTACCACAAATACGACGGACCGATGAAGGAACAGATCATAAGCGCGGTTGAGTATGAAAAAAGAGAGAAAGAGTGGAATGCGAAAGTTGGGACGCGAAAAAGGGAACTTCGCGCGGAAAATAAGAGTATGAAGGAGATAATCGAAATCTTAAAACAAGAGGGTTTGTGGCGGGAATAAAAAATAGGGCGAAAGCCCTATTTTGGATCCATTCGGAATTTTAACTGCTATACATAGCATTTGATTTCAAGCACCTGCTTGTTCTCACTTATAAAAAAATCGTTTTGTTTTCTGATTATTTCAAAAAGATTAGGCTTTTTTGAGACAAAATACTGCCAATTTTCTTCTTGAACTTCTATATTGCCTTTTCTTACGCTACGGTTGGCGTTCAAATGATCGTCAAAGTCTTTATCTAAAATAGGCAGAAGTTTGTCAGTGATTTTTTTCACTTTTTCCTGATTTTTACCTACTATTAAAACACCCACGCCCGTGTAGTATTCCCTGGAAAAAATTTCAGGTTCAGCTATGGCAATAACGACGAGTGCACCATCGTCGATAAACACATTTGTGCACTGTTCTCCTTCATTGAAGGCCTGTTTCATTTCCTTGATGTAATAACATCTCCTGCAATAGTTTTCCATATTTATATCAAGTTCTTTCAATAACAGATCTCGTGTTTTCTCTATCTCTTCATTTTGAGATTCTCCTTCAGACTCGAATGTAACAGAGTATATTTCCACAGGCAGTTTCATGACTTTCTCCTTTGAAAAGTTTATAAAATTTCTGACTTGAATGTAGCCCTTATCGGCTACCCCGTCAACTTTCCCAAAAATCTTCGGCGGTGAAATAAAATTCTCCATTGATCACCCATCTTGCCGTTTCGCCGCTATATTCGAATATAGCGCTATAGTTAACTATAGCGGTTGATTTTGAAAATATTTAAAACAAAAATCTTCGGCGTGATGTTCTTGCATCCGAATGCGTGCGGGGGTATAGTGTTCCGCAGACATTTAAACAATTATCTCAAAAGAGGGGGGTTACTATGAAACTGAACGTTACCATGGCGAGCGCGCCTGGAATGAAACACGGAAATGAAAAACCGCAACAGGACAGGTATATAGTCACGGGAACCCCTCTGGGAAAGCTCTTGGCCGTCATGGATGGGCATGGCGGGAGCGAGGTTTCCGATTTTATTTCCACGCACATAAAAGACTATTGGAATTCCTGTTCCGAAGGCACTCCAAAAGGAGCACTCATGGAGATGTTCGTACGCCTTGCCAACGAGACCGCGAGATGGCATTCGCAGGGCTCCACGCTTTCCGTGATGTGGATTCCCAACAACACCTATTATGCTTACATCGCCACGTTAGGGGATTCTCCAGTAATCGTTTGCAATCAGCTGACGCTTAAAGTGAGTCCTTCGGACAATGTGAAGACAAACGAGGTTGAACGCACTGCCGCAGTGGAAAGAGGCGGGGTATTTCTTAAGGGATATATATGCGTATTCGGCTCCGAGAACTGCATTGCGATGACGCGGGCTCTTGGAGACAACTCGCTCGGAAAGGTCGTCAGCAAAGAGCCGCATGTCTTTGAGGCGAAGCTGGCGAAGACATGTATCATCATTCTTGCCACAGACGGGGTTTTGAACGCATCGTACGGCGGCACATTGGAAGAAGCAAAGCCACTTATAGATATTGTGCTTGAAGGCGGGGACGCGCAGAGCATCGTTGACGACGCCCTGCGGAGAAAAACTGGGGATAATGCGACTGCAATCGTCTGCCAGATAGGTAAACTTACCAAAGCGATGATGAAGAGCGGATTTTCCAAAGAGACATTTGAGGAAGAGCCGCAGTACAAGGTGTATAAGCTGAATTGCGAAGAGTGCGGGGCCGACGTTCCGGAAGACGAGCTCAAGCCAGTAGCGTCAAAAGGGAGGGGATTCGTGAAATTAGTATGCGTTTCGTGCAAGAAAGCGCTGAACAAACGAGGTTAATTCAAAAGGACGCGAAAGCGTCCTTTTTATTCATATATCGTAGTTGGAGTACGATATATTATTTCAAAAACTTTTTGGCGAGTGCAAATGCCTCCTTTTCGATTTTGAGCCAATAAATGTTTTTATTCCGCCTGAACCACGTCATCTGGCGCTTGGCATAGCGAAAGATATCGCGTTCCAATCCCGCGATGAATTCTTGCTCCGTGATCTTTTGCTGTATGAAACTGGCGCCCCAGCGGTATTCGAGCCCAAAGGATTCCAGGCGTTTCCACGAGACGCCGTTTTCGTGCAAATTCGCGATTTCTTTCAACATTCCCCGCTTCAGACGCTTTTTAAGGCGTCCGCGGATCAATTTTTTGAGTTCTTCGGATTCTTTTTTAATTCCGATGAAAAGAATATCAGCGGGGAGTGGATCCGTCTTGATTTTCGGGACCCTACCGAGTGCGTGGGCAATCTCCAAGGAACGCATCACACGGTGGCGGTTTTTTGGGTCAATGCCGGCCGCGCGTGCCGGGTCAATGCGCTGAAGCTCCGAAAAGAGGGCATCGGTCGTTTTCTTTTCCATTTTCCCCCGCAGTTTCGGCGACGGAGGAACCTTTGGGAATTCAGTCCCATACACCGCGGCGTCTATGTAGAACCCCGTGCCTCCGCAAAGGATTGGAAGCTTTCCGCGCTTCCAGATGCCCTGAATTACCTTCCTCGCCTTCCTCTTGTATTCCTCGGCGGTGAACATCCGCTTCGGCGAGGCGACATCCAGCAAATGGTGCCTCACCCCCCGATAAAAATATCCACTGTACAATTCTATGGAATTGTACAGTGGATATTTTGGTTTTTTGTCGCGGGGGACTTTGCCGGTGCCGAGGTCCATTCCGCGGTACACCTGGCGGGAGTCGGCGGAGACGATCTCGCCGTTGAAGCGGCGGGCAAGCGCAACCGCGAGATCGCTCTTCCCGCTCGAGGTGGAGCCGAGGACGACGACGAGTTTCTTTGACAGCACCATATTTTTATTGTAGATTACTTCCAGAATCATTTCAAAATTAACGGACAAAAAAATGAAAAAACTCATCGGGTTTTTGGCCGTCGATGAAAAGAACAAAAAGGTCTTTCTCAGGGAAGAAAACGGACTTTGGAAGATCTTCGAATTTTCGGTCGAGATTCCGGATAGCCTGAAAGAAAAGAGTTCGGAAGTAAGATATTGCGAAATGCAGGCAATCAAGCAGGAATTTTCCGAATTGCGCATCGGAGTGCCGTACATCGATGATTTTCTGAGCAATTTCGATGAGGTGCGCAATGATGAACTCACCAATCTTTCCGTATATCACGGCATGCTGGATCTTTCGCCTTCTGCCGACGGCATCCGCGAATTTTCCAAGTCCATACTTGAACAGACCAACAACGTTTCAATCGGCACGCGCGCCGCAGTTGATATGTTCAGCAGACTTTTTGTCAATCGGCTTTAATTGCCCTACCTGATTCAAACAGAGTAGGGCTCGTTTTTTATTTGCATTTTGTGGTCTTGGTGGTATAAGAAATGAATGGAACGGATATTGAAGCCGGGGGAATTGGACAAGAGGGAGGCTCCCGATGAGGAACTCAGCGAATCGGACAGAAAACTCGATGAGGAGCTCGAAGGAACGAAGATGTGGGATGAGGCGCTTCCAAAGGTGTTCAAGGCGGCGAGCGAAGTGCCGGACAAGATGGATATACTGAACGAATTGGAGCTCTCAATGGATGATCTCGATGAAGAGGACTTAAAGCAGTTTCTGGACGTCAAAGAAGGGAACCGCGACGCGGTAGAAAAGTTCAGGGATCACATGGAAATGCAGTTGAACTATCAGGAATGGGAACGGTCGGCATACGTAAAAACGTCAAAACTCATTGAGAAACTTCCCTATAAGGAAAAGATGCTTGCTAAAAAGGAAATAGCGGCGGTTCGGGAAAGTAACCAGATGAGCCCGAAGAAGTTCGAAAAATTAAAGAGCAAGGAACGCCTTTTTCATATCAGGAACAAGAACAAAGAGCTCAACGCGGTCATGCGGAAGTATTTTCTGACGAAGGAAAGGGAACGGGTTGACTTCGGAAGGGAGGAGCCGGAAAAATACGAGACAAAAGGAGAACAATACGACCGCACCGTGCGCGCCGGGCGAACCGAAGGCGAAAAATATCTTGCCCCGAAAATTACGGGGGAAGAGCGGTCAAAAATGGAACGCCGCAAGATAGGATACCAATGGAAGGAACATCCGACGGAAAAACGGGGATACCGGTACGCGAGGATAGAACCCTTTTTCAAGCGCTGGTTCAGGAGAAAAAAGAATAAAGCCGCATAGCAAAAAAGCCCTTAAAAGGGCTTTTTTTGGAGAGCATCACGGGAGCAAAAAGCTTTCCCGCGCCTTTCCGCCGAGGGCGTCCAGATGTCCATTGATGATCGTACGCCACTCCGATTCATCGGAGAGGGCTTCCGGCATTTTGATATCCTGGACGTATACTAGGTCTCCGCCTTTGACGGTGATGCTTTTGATGAAGCACGCTTTGCCGAAAAAAGGAATAAGGTGTCCTATGCCGTGCTCGTCCTCGATGTTGATCTGCCGTTTGAAGGGGGCATGCTCCCAAAGCATTCCCTCGAATGTTTGGGGGGTAATATGTTCGTCTTCCAATTCAACACATTCCACCTCGATTTCTTTTCCCGCGCAGGCAGCAATATCATTCATCATGTCGGTGAAATTTTTCTGTTCCATATCTTATCCCTTTCTTTTTGTTAAAAATCACCCATTACTTATATCACGGTGCTTCGCGAAACGTCAATTTTTCAGCCGCTTCCGACACATAAACAAATCCGACCTCCTGTGTAGATTGGATTTGGTTTCGGGTTTGTGAGGCTGGATTTGAATTTGGGTTAAAGGGCTTTTTCCTTTACCCCCACACCAATGCATTGGTGTGGGGGTTTATTTCCTTCAAAGAGTCTTCTTTTTTATCTCTTCCAACAGCCGTTCCTTGAATTTCTCGATTCTCACCTCTCCTTCCTGGCCTTTCTTTCGGCTACGTACGCTCACCGAGCCGGTTCCCGCTTCCTTCTCGCCGATTACGGCGATGTACGGGACCTTCTGCAGTTCCGCATCGCGGATGCGCTTTCCGAGCGTTTCGTTCGCGTCGGAAAGTTCCGCGCGGATATCTGCTTCCTTGAGCTCCTCCGCAAACTTTTTTGCTTCGGATGCCTGGCGCTCGCCGACCGGAAGCACGGCAACCTGCACGGGCGAGAGCCAGAGTGGAAACGCGCCCGCGTAGTGCTCGATAAGAATGGAAAGATACCGCTCAATGGAGCCCATAATGGCGGCGTGTATCATCACGATGCGTTCCTCCTTTCCCTTCTCGTTGATGCAGAAGAGATTGAATCGCTCGGGCATGTTCATATCCAACTGTATCGTGGCCACCTGCCACTCTCTGCCCAATGAATCCTTTGCCATGAAGTCAATTTTGGGGCCGTAGAAGGCGGCCTCGCCGACGGCTTCCTCAACCTTCGCCTTCCTCTCCTTGATGAGTTTGCGGAGGCGGTTTTCGGCGTCCTCCCACGTTTTCCGGTCGCCGAGATAGGGTTTCATGTCCTTCGGGTCGGAAAGCGAAAGGCGGAGAGAGAGCGAGAAACCCGCCGCGCCGTAGAATACCTCCACAATGTCCCAAATTTTGCCCATTTCCTCTCCGGCCTGATCCTTCCGGCAGAAGACGTGCGCGTCGTCCTGCGTGATAGCCCTCACGCGCGCGAGGCCGCCGAGCTCTCCCGTCTGCTCGTC
>CAYHLH010000013.1:0-18692 GCA_964357525.1 uncultured Candidatus Saccharibacteria bacterium | reverse complement strand
ATTTTTCTTTTTCTTCTTCAACTCCTTTTCCAAAATAAGTACCTCATCCCTCAAAATCGCCGCGACCTCGAAATCAAGATTCTTCGCGGCCTTCCTCATCTCCGTCTCCTTTTCCTTGATGATGTTCTCCAGATCCTCCTTATCTTTGATTGGCCCGTCCTCAATAGCGAGGATTTTTTCCGTCTCCAGGATGTCCCTTATCTCGCGAACTATGGTCTTCGGCGTAATGCCGTATTTCTTGTTGTGCTCAATCTGGATTTCCCGCCGGCGCTCGGTTTCACCGACAGCTCTCTCGATGGACCCCGTCATCACGTCCGCATAGATGACAACCTCGCCGCGCTCGTTCCTGGCCGCCCTGCCTATGGTCTGTATGAGCGAGGTTTCCGAGCGCAGAAATCCTTCCTTGTCGGCATCCAAAATGGCGACAAGCGACACCTCCGGCAGATCCAGCCCTTCCCGAAGCAGATTCACGCCCACGAGCACGTCGAACGTCCCCTTCCTGAAATCCGTCAATATCTTGATGCGGTCCAGCGTCTTCACATCGCTGTGAAGATAGGTAACCTTCATTCCCTTTTCCTCCAGGTATGAGGAAAGGTCCTCAGCCATCCGCTTCGTGAGCGTCGTAACCAAAACCCGTTCTTTTTCCTTTACCCTTTCATCTATCCTCTGAATCACATCCTCAACCTGGCCCGCGACGGGGCGCATTGTGATCTTCGGGTCAACGAGGCCCGTAGGGCGGATGATCTGCTCCACTATCCTGCCGCTTACCTCGCGCTCATATCTTGCCGGCGTCGCCGAGGTGAAGATGGCCTGCCCTATCCTCGAATTGAACTCCTCGAACCTGAGCGGGCGGTTGTCCAGCGCCGAGGGCAAGCGGAACCCGTACTCTATGAGCGTCCGCTTCCTGCTCTGGTCGCCCTCGTACATTCCGCCTATCTGCGAGACCGTGACGTGCGATTCGTCGATGACGGTGAGGAAATCGTCGGGGAAATAGTCCAGAAGGGTGTCCGGCGGCGCTCCCTCATCGCGCCCCGAAAGGTGACGGGAATAGTTCTCGATGCCGTTGCAATAGCCGATCTCGCGCATCATCGCGAGGTCCGCCTTCGTCCGCCGCTCGATGCGCTCCGCTTCCAGATACTTACCCGTCTGCTCAAAATGCTTCAAGCGCTCCTTCAGTTCCTCCTTGATGGCCTTGATGGCGCGGTCGCGCGCGGGCGCCTCCGTGATGAAGTGCTTTGCGGGCGCAATGACGGCGCGCTCCGTCTCCGGAGTCTTCCCCGGCACGAATCCCTCGACGGGATCCACCGCGTAAAGCGCGTTCACCTTCCCGCCCGAGGCGTCGAAGCGATAGAGCACCTCGCCCTCCGGCGGCATTATTTCCCATTGGTCTCCGCGCACGCGGAAGGTGCTGCGCTTCAAGTCGGCATTCGTCCGCGTGAACTGGAGCGAAACGAGCTTCTTCACGAACGCGGGACGGTCGAACGCCTGCCCCTTTTCTAGCGAGATGATGTATTCGCGGTAGGTCTCGGGCGCGCCGAGGCCGTATATGCAGGAAACGCTGGCTACCACGATGACGTCGGGGCGCGTGAGGAGCGCCGTCGTCGCCCTGTGGCGGAGCTTGTCTATCTCCTCGTTCACCATCGCCTCCTTGCCGATATAGGTGTCAGAACTCGGGATATACGCCTCCGGCTGATAATAGTCGTAATACGATACGAAGTAGTTCACCGAGTTCCCGGGGAAAAGCTCCCGAAACTCGTTTGTGAGCTGGGCCGCCAAGGTCTTGTTGTGTGCGATGACAAGCGCGGGCTTCCCCACATTCGCGATAACGTGGGCGATGGAGAATGTCTTTCCCGAGCCAGTGACCCCGAGAAGCGTCTGGCGCTCGATGCCTTCCTTCACGCCCTCCGTGAGCGCCTCGATCGCCTTGGGTTGATCTCCCGCCGGCTTGAATTTGGAAACCAGTTTGAATGGACTTGTCATACCATCTCAATCATATATGAACCCATGCACTTTTTAAAAGAATACATGACCACATAAATTGAAGTGTCCCAATTAATTGGGACACTTCAAAAAAACTATAACCCCGATCGCGTAAAAGCGGATTTCTTACGTCGCTGGAGTGGCTCCTTTTTCTTTCTTCTTGCTGAAGACGTAGAGGTAGAGGATCTCAAGGACGCCAACGAGGTTCACGACAAGCATCACGATGAACCAGACCTTGTCGTTGAGGCGCGCCGCCTTCCAGAGCGCCATCCCCTTCCAGTACAGCGACCACAAAAGGATGATCGTGAGAAGCGCCGGATTCAACTGGGAAAAATAGCTCTGCGCGTTGAAAAGAGAATTGTAATCCATCCCGTTCATGAACGAAAACGCATTCCCGCCTGTGCCGAAGCTTCGGCGGGCAGGCGTGCGTTTTCGGACGATTGCGACCTTTTATTCATGTATTGATATTATTTTATATATCGTGATTTTTGAAGAATGTTGTGAACGCACCGAGCAATCTATTCATGAACGGGACCATGTTCCTTTATTCACTACATTCGCCCTTTACGAATTGAACACCTGCCGCTTCCGCGAAGCAGGGGTTTGAATACGTCTTTCCGTCGCTGCCGCATACGGGGTCATAGATGAGTATGCACGCCTGTCCACGGGTCGAGGACGACGACGAGGTGGCGGTGGAGGACGCCGTAGATGTCGCGGAGAGAGTGGAGATTCCAGTGAGCTCGAGCTCGAGCTCCGTGAGCGACCGCCTTAAGCGCTCCGGAGCGATGTCCCTCATATTGAGCATCAGTTCCAATTCCTTCGCGATCTCCGTCGTGGTCGCGAGCGTTCCGGACGCGAATATGCCGCGCACCAGCTCTTTGAACGCCTCTTCGGTAACCTCTTTGGACACGCTCACCGCCGTGTCCGCTATCACCTGTTTCGCGAACTCAACTCTTTCGGCGACCTGCGGTTCCTCGCGGTACGCGTCGGAGATCTCCGTGAAGAATCCGCTGTGGAACGCGAGCCGGTCGAAGAGTTCCACGAGGACCGCCTCCCTTTCGCGCTCCGTCTTTATGGAGGATACCTGCCCGAGGCGCGACTTCAGTTCTTCCTGCGTCGCCTTGTAGCCCTCCAGGGATTCCTCGATGGCGCCGTAATCGTCGGGCTTCACCGCGCGTATCTTATCCAATTCCCTGGCCTTCTCGTCGAGGATGTCCAGCTCGAGGATGATCTTCGAGACGGGGTCACGCGTCAAAGCCCTCGCGAAGCCCCGCCGCCACTCCTTGATGAAATAGAAGGGGCTCCCGGGAAGCACAATGGGGTCGCGGGAGAAAAACCCGAGATTCCGGTCCTGCGCCCACGCCGGAACCGCGGAAACGAGGAAAAAGCCGGCGCTGAGACATAAAAAAAGGCCTATCACGGTCATTTTTGCCTGCCTATTATTCATTTTCTCTATTATAGCAGAATCGAAGGGAAAGAAAAACCCCGCTTTTGGCGGGGTTTAAACACAAAAATCATGCGGCTTTGGAAACGTCTTTCAATAACTTCATCTGTTCCATTTTCCTGATCTCCCAAAAATAACTGGAAAAGCGCATCGCAGAAGAGAAACATATGATTACCGTGCAGGTCCATATTTCAACAGGACTTCTGGAAAGAAAGAGAAGCGTGATAAACGGAAATTGCACAAACGTAGCTACCTTGCTCCATTTTGAAATAAAATGGTGACCCTTTTGCTTGCGCACATAAAGGGCGCATGCGGTAGCAAGCCCTTCTATTGCGATAAGCACCAAAAGGAACGGCTGTATCACCATACCCGGAATAATGAGCAATCTGTCGCATATCGGGTCAAATATCTCTCCGAATCGCGATATACCGTTCCCGTTCTTTTTCTCCCGCCATCTCGCCACTTTCCCGTCGAAAAAATCTGTGATTCCGGCAATTCCGAATGAAAGCGCCGCCATAAAAAACATCTGGTGAAAATACAGCCAGATGGAAACCGCGCCAAAGACAAGTCTCAATGCGGTCATGAAATTCCCAAGCGTGAAAACGTTCCATGGCCTTTTTCCGTTCAATTCAACCATTTTGCCTCCTAATTTTTAAAAAATTGAAAAATCAAAAACTCCCTCCAGCGTAACCGAGGGTGTTCAATTAATCAAGGAATGAAATATCTTACTCTCCTTCGGCGAGTTGCTTCGCACCATGTCCGCCCCGTCCCCACGATAGTTCATAGAGCTGCCCATACACGCAATCATATTCCTCTTGGGTAATGACATTTCTCTCCAATGCTTTTCTGCACAACCTACAATATTTATCGAATGCGTCGTTGGCGTCTTTCTTTGCTTCTATCACAATCTCGTCATTTTCGGGCGACGAAACGATTTTTTCCATGATGGCTTGCCCTTTTTTTGACATGGCTTCCGGATAATATACCCACCTGCGCCAATTTTCTTTCCCTTGTATCTTTATTTGATGGATAAGAAAACTTTTCCCATATTTCACGTTGCCGCCGACATGTGAACCTAGCTCTAAATTATGCCTGCTGAGCAATTTCTTAAATTGAGGCGTAAAGTTTTGATTTTGCAAATCCCCCTCCGAGAACTTTATTTTTACTGCCGGAATATACCTCCCTTCCGTTTCAAGCTCGAGCTGAAGCCCAGGAAATTCAATCCGTGCATCAGCGACCGCTTCGTCAAAAAACTCCGTTATGGTTTTCTCTTTTTCCGCATTTTCTCCTGATTTTTCCACGGAATCGCCTTCAAAATTATTCCCGAATTTTCTTCCTTCCATTGGTTTTATTTGTACTCCGAAGACCTTAAAAATCAATACATCAGAGTACCGCTTTCTGCGCTTGGATTTTCTTTCCGTAAAACTCGCTTCCGCACTTCGAGAACGCCGGCGTGAGGTCGGTTGAGAAAAATCGAACCGTTCCACTCTTCGAAAGTTTCCGTTCGATCTCCGGATGGCGCGCAAGATAATCCGCGAGCTTCGGAGGGACGGCACGCGCCTCCGAAACGATGCGGACGCGCTTCCCGACCATCTTCCTTATTTTCCCTTCCAAAATCTCGTAATGCGTGCACCCGAGAATAAGGGTGTCGATGCGGTTTTTGAGGAGAGGGGCGAGATACTTCTTTAGCGCGATATCCGCCATCTTCGACTTGTGCTCCCCCGCTTCCACGAGCGGAACCAAAAGCGGCGCGGCTGACTGGAAAACCTTCACTTTCTTGTCCAATTTCTTGAGCTCCCTGACAAATGCTCCGGAACGCACCGTCGCCTCCGTCGCGATAATACCCACCCTTCCGTTCCTCGTCGCCTTCACGGCCTCTTCGGCGGCAGGAATCAAAACCCCGAGAACCCTCTTCTTTGTGTGCCGTTTCGGAAGATATTTCCGCTGAATGTCGCGCAAGGCGTCGCTCGAGGCCGTGTTGCACGCGAGAATGACGAGTTCGCACCCGTGCCGGAAAAGGAATTCAACGCCCTCTTCGGTGAATCGACGGATAGTTCCCTTCGTCCGCGTGCCGTAGGGCGTACGCGCCGTGTCGCCGAGATAGACATAATCGTATCGCGGGAGTTTTCTCGCGATGCCGCGTAGGACCGTGAGCCCCCCGAATCCCGAATCGAATATGCCGATTTTTTCTTTTTCCGCCATCCGTGGACCAGAGGAGAATCGGACTCCTGACCTCTGCTTTGCAAAAGCAGCGTTCTACCACTGAACTACTGGCCCCTAGAAAGAGATTACCCCGCACAGGCAAGGGTTTCAAGAAAAACTGTGGGTGTGGAAGGAATCGGACCTTCGGCCTCTGTCTTATCAGGACAGCGTTCTACCACTGAACTACACACCCGCACCGCTATTTGCGGGTTGTTTGCAACAAGTTTAGCTTTTCAAAACCTTGAGTGTCAAACTCCGTCGCCCTCGTCGCCGGCGGCTCGAAGGTCAGCGCCTGCTCCAACCGCTTCACGAGGAAGAATACGAGCACGGACGAGCCCCAAAGGAGCAGGAGCATAAGGACGATGCCGAGGGCGATGAGGAACGTGCCGCGTATTTTCTTGAATTGGATGCCTTCCATCGTCTTATTTCCTGTATAGGACCTTCCCCTTTGCCTCCACGTCGACCGTATTGCCTCCCCTCCTCGTCACCGCCATGCTTTCGATGGAAACCAGGTAGCGGAGCTCGTTCAGGCGCCCGATGAAGCGGGTGATCGCATCGTAGTCCCCCGAGAGCGTCAAGGTGAGCCCGATCGCGCCTATCCGCGCGGATTGGGTGGAATCCTCCTGATTAAACACGACATTTGAGGTCAGCCCCTCTCCTCCCGCGAGGAACTGGATGTCTTTCTTGAGGTCGATGAGGAGCTCTTTCTCCGGCAGGCGATTCTTGATGACCTGTTCATACCGTTCCGCCTTCATGGAATATTCGGAGCGGATGGACGCAAAGGATTCCAAGGCCACCACCCAGTCATAGAGCTGTTTTCGGACGCCTTCGATCTCGGCCGCCTGCCCGGTTATCCGCTCTCCGATGAAAAAGAGAGATATGCCGAAGGCGAGCACCAGCGCAAGAAAAATGCCGCTATGGATGAGTAATTTCTTCCGAAAGGAGCTCATTTTGCTATTATTGTAGCATAGTAATGAACTCAATGTCCTCCGTTTCCGGGGTCTCTTCGCACGAGAAAAATTATCCCCCTCTCCTCCGGGAGGTTTCCGGCGCGCCCGAGCACCTCTTTTTTCTCGGAAACCCGGTTGCCTGGTCGGGTCCCTTGGTCGCCGTCGTGGGAACGAGGAAGGCGACCGCGGAGGGGCGGCGGCTCGCAAAGCGCATTTCGGAACGGTTCGCCCGCGCCGGCATCGGCGTCGTGTCGGGGCTCGCGCTCGGCATAGACGCCGCCGCGCACGAAGGCGCGCTTTCGGGAAAAGGCGCGACGGTAGCCGTACTCGGAAACGGCCTCCCGCACATCTATCCGGTAGCCAACGAGCGCCTCGCCGGGGAGATACTCAGGTCGGGCGGCGCGATAATCTCGGAATATCCCCTTGACGCCCCGGCGCTTCCGCACCAGTTCCTCGAGCGCAACCGCATCATCTCCGGACTCACGCTCGCCACGGTCGTCATTGAGGCGCCGGAGCATTCCGGGTCGCTCTCGACGGCGAGGCACGCGCTGGAACAGGGGCGCGAGGTGTTCGTTTTCCCCGGCCCCGCTGAACACCCTGCCTGGCGCGGGAGCCATTGGCTGATAAGGGAAGGAGCCCGCCTCGCCGCTTCCTTCGAGGACATCAGGGAGGATATGGCGTCGCTTTTCGCGGGCACCAGGCCTCCCGACGCGCCCGTTGAAGCGCATGACGCCTTCCGGCATGAAAGCGGCGCGCAAACGGTGCTCTCCATCCTCAAAGAACTCGGCGGGAGCGGGAAGACCGAGGACATCGTCGCCGCGTCCGGCTTGGACCCCGAGGCGGCTCTCGCCGCGCTCTCGTTCCTAACGATCGAAGGGGAAATCGAGGAGCGCGAGGGTGGATTTTGCATCAAAAGGTAAACAATGCTATACAAGAGACCATACAAGAAATGCGACTGCTCATAGTAGAAAGTCCCGCAAAGACAAAAACCATCTCGAAATATCTGGGGAAAGATTTCGAGGTCCACGCAAGCGTGGGCCATATTCGTGATCTGCCGAAAAGCAACAAGAAGGCCATCGACATCGAGGGCGGGTTCATCCCGCACTACGAGACGGTGAAGGGAAAGGAGAAGGTCATCCGCGAGATTAAGCGCCTCGCGGAGAAAGCGGACGAGGTGTACCTCGCGACGGACCCCGACCGGGAGGGCGAGGCCATCGCCTGGCACGTGAAAGAGGCATGCGGCCTCAAGGACCCCAAGCGCATCGTCTTCTATGAAATCACGGAGTCCGCAGTGAAAGAGGCGCTCGCGCATCCGCGCGGCATCGACGAGAACCTCAGGAAGGCCCAGGAAGCGCGCAGAGTCCTCGACCGCATCGTGGGATACGACCTTTCCGGGCTCATCTGGAAGAAAGTGCGTTACGGACTATCTGCGGGCAGAGTGCAGTCCCCCGCGCTCCGAATCCTAATGGAAAAGGAGCGCGAGATCCGCGCCTTCGCCCCTGAAACCTTCTGGGTCATCTCGGGCGAATTCGAGACCGAACGGGGCGACTCGCTCGCTCTCGCCTGCGAGCAGGAGCCCCGCGACCGCGCGGAAGCGGACAGGATACTTTCCGCCGCGAAGAAGGGCATATGGCACGTGGTAGGGGTCAAGAAAACGGACGTGAAGCGCTCTCCTAGACCTCCGTTCACTACCTCCACTCTCCAGCAGGCGGCGAACTCGGTGCTCAGCCTCTCGCCCTCGCAGACCATGCGCATCGCGCAGAAACTCTACGAATCAGGGCTCATCACCTATATGAGGACGGACTCAGTGGCGATCTCGCCGACGGTGCTCCCCTCGCTGTACAAGGAGATCGAGAAGCGCTTCGGAAAGGAATATGTGTCCCCGAGGACGTACGCCGCGAGATCCAAGAACGCGCAGGAAGCGCACGAGAGCATACGTCCCACGAACACCTCCAAGGGAAGCGCGGGGCTCACCGAGGAGCAGAAAGCGCTCTACCGCCTAATCTGGGAGCGGACGCTTTCAAGCCAGATGGCGGACGCGCAGACCCTGAGGACGAAGATCTCCGCGAACATCATGGGAGGGAATATCCCCGATTTTTCCGCGACGGGGAGCATTCTGGTCTTCAAGGGATGGCTCGCCGCGGGGAACGGCTCGAACGGCGCGGACATCCTTCCGGACGTTTCGGAGGGCGAGCGCATCTCCCTTCGCGGGATCCACGAGGAGGAAAAACAGACGGAGCCGCCGAACCGCTACACCGAGGCGGGGCTCGTGAAAGAGCTCGAGAAGCGCGATATCGGCAGGCCTTCGACCTATGCCTCCATCATCAAGACAATCCAGGACAGGGGATATGCGGAAAAGGTCTCGCGCTCCCTCATGGTGACGGACACGGGCGAGGTAGTGACGGACTTCCTGGAGAAGCACTTCCCGACCTACATCTCCGATACCTTCACCGCGGAAATGGAGGACGAGCTGGACGAGATCGCGGCGGGAAAGCGCGATTACCTGAAGAGCTTGAAGGACTTCTACGGGCCGTTCGCAAAGGACATAAAAGCGAAAGAGAAGGTGGAGAAAGCAACGAACCTCGGGGACGCGCCGAAAGAGTTCAAATGCCCCGTCTGCGGAGGCCCGATGATGATAAAGCTCGCGAAGACGGGCAAGTTCCTCTCCTGCAAGAAGTTTCCCAAGTGCATGGGGGCGCGAAAGTTCGACGGGTCCATCATCGATCCGCCGAAGGAGACCGGGGAGGTTTGCCCCAAATGCGGGAAGGGAAAGCTCATCGAACGCGAGGGGCGGTTCGGAAAGTTCATCTCCTGCTCGAACTACCCGAAGTGCAAATACGTGAAGGAAAGCGATGAGGAGACCGCGAAGCGGAAAACCGGAGTCATGTGCCCGGAGTGTCACGAGGGCGAGATCATGGAGCGTAAGGGCAGATTCGGGCTTTTCTACAGCTGTTCCGATTATCCGAAGTGCAAGTTCGTGATGAAATCGAAACCGACGGGGCGTATTTGCCCCGAGTGCGGTTCCTTGATGATGGAGGGCACGAAGACCATCCCCGAACGCTGTTCAAATAAGAACTGCCCGAACCACAACCCACACAAGAAAAAATAATTCCACTTCGAGAAAAATTGCCGTCCGACAACAATTAAATGTATTGTCCTCCAAGCACAATATATTGTGCTTGGAGGACAATAATATTATTTAGTTAGGATCTCGCAGCCGGACTTGGTGACGAATATCGTATGCTCGAAGTGCGCCGCGACGGAGCCGTCTTTCGTCACGAACGTGCCGTCGGCGCGTTCAAGCGCGATGCGCGAACCAATGGAAGCCATCGGCTCGATGGCGAGCACCAGCCCCTCTTTCAATTCCATTCCAGTCCCCTTTTTTCCGTAATTCCACACCGTGGGATCCTCGTGGAGATTGTAGCCCGTGCCGTGGCCCGTAAGCCCCTCGATGATCTTGAACCCTCCCCGCTTCAGGCGGCGTTCCACCGCATAACCGATGTCGCCGAGGCGCCCCCCCGCCTTCACGGCCGCGATCGCCGCATAGAGCGCCTCTTCGGTGGCTTTGAGGAGCGCCATAACCTTGCGCGACGCCTTTCCGACGACGACAGTCGCCGCCGCGTCCGTAATGAGCCCTTTGTAGGAAACCCCCAAGTCTATTTTAAGAACATCGCCGTCCTTGAGCGGGAGTTCGCGCGGTAACCCGTGCACCACCTCGTCGTTCAGAGACAGGCACACGGATGCCGGATACGGAATACGGCTCCCCTCCGGCTTGTAGTTCAAAAATGCAGGCGTCGCGCCCTCCGCCTTGATGTACTTGTACGCAAGGTTGTCGAGCGCGGAGAGGAGTTTCCCCTCGCGGGCCTCCGCGGAGAGCATTTTTAGGACGCGCCCGAGGATGCGCCCCGAGATGCGGAGCAGTTTCAGATCCTCCTGTGTTTTGAGTTTTACCACCTTATGCTTATACCTTTAGGAGCTTACGGATGGCAAGATGTATCTGGTACGGCAGCTTTTCGCCGTTCACTTTCCTCACCGCGTACCCTTCCTTCTTCGCCCGCACGATGATGGGCTGTGTCCGCTCCCGGTATTCCTTAAGGCGCACCTTCATTACATTTGCGTTGTCGTCTTTGCGTTTCTTGAACGGCCCGGCGCAAAAAGAACAGCGGGAAACCTTCGCGCCCGCGAGGCGCGGAAGATTGCACACGCCGCAGACATAGCGCTGCATATTCCTTTTCATTGACGTCTTCTCCCTCACCGAAAGCTCTATGATGACCACATTCTTCTTTCCATAATTCTTCGAGAGCTCCTTCATTAGGCCGTTCCCGCTCGGGCCGTCGAACGCCTCGTACATCGTGCGCGGCGAGCCGCTCAGGACGATGCCGTTCCCGGACGCTTCGATGGCGTGCGCCGCGCGCGCGACGATGCTTAAAACCCACGAAGGGGTGCAGAGGATTCCTTTGTCCACGAGTCTTTTTTCGCGGAGGAGCGTCTTGCTTTTTTTTGCCTCAGGACTCGAAAGGAGCGTCCCTATGTATTTTCCCGTATCGAAGTGGATGCCCACGCCCTTGCGCGCGAGCAAATCGGCCTGTGTGCTCTTGCCCGACCCGGGCGGGCCGTAAATGATGACTGCTTTTTTCATCGTAAATTCATTGTACACATTAGCGCGTGTGAAAACAAAAACCCGCGTCTCCGCGGGTTTCCTAACAAGCTAAGAAGCTAAAAGCTACAAGCTACCCCGCTACGATTTTTGCATAAAACGCGGAGGCGGCACGCTTCGCCCTTAAGGAATGCGGCTATTCGCCACACACATGCCGCCGCAGAAATCCGAAAATGGTTCTCACTCGAACTTGAATGAATATTGCCCTCGCAAAAATCGTACGGGGTGAAGGTTTTCTCGCTAAATTTTCATCGTAGCCACTCGAAAATTTAGAGAAAGCCCTTCAAAATATTCCCTCGTATTCCCGCATCGTGAGCTGGCTTTCCAGCTGTTTCATCGTTTCCAATGCGACGGAAACGACGATGAGGAGCGACGTGCCCCCGAGTGTCAGCGCCTGCACGCCGGTCAGGAGCTGGGTGACGTTCGGAAGCACGGCGACGAGCCCCAGGAAGATGGCGCCGAAAAGCGTCGTGCGCGTGATGACGTGCCGGATGTGGGCGGCGGTCGCATCGCCGGGGCGTATGCCGGGGACGAAGCCGCCGCTGCGCTGGAGGTTTTTCGCGACCTCCGCGGGATCGAACGTCACTGCAGTGTAGAAGTAGGTGAAGAGCACGACGAGGAGGAAATAGAACGCGCTGTAAGCGAGGATGTTGTTGTAGAACTGAGTGACGAATCCGGTGAACTTCAGTGCGAAGTCCTGCGAGATCAATACCGACGCCTGTGCGATGAACTGCGGGAAGAGAAGCAAGGAGATCGCGAAGATGATGGGGATTACGCCCGCCTGGTTAACTTTTAGGGGCAGATAGGACGATGCCCCGCCGTACATGCGGTTTCCCCTGACCTGTTTCGCGTAGGTAACGGGAATCTTGCGCTCCCCTTCCGTGATGAAGACCACGCCCGCGACGACGATGAGCCCCACGATGAGGTACGTGAGATAGGTGAAGAGCATCTGTGGCGAGTATGTCGCGAAGCTCTGGCCTACGACCGTGGGGAGCCCCGACACGATGCCCGCAAAAATGATGAGGGAAACCCCGTTCCCGAGCTTGTACTCCGAGATTATCTCGCCTATCCACATGAGGAGGATGCTCCCCGCGGTGATGATGACGACGTTGCCGAACGTCTCCGCGAACGAGAGTGCGGGAATGATGTTCTGCGAGGAAAGGAGCTTCAGGAAGCTGTACCCCTGTATCATCGCGAGCGGAACCGTGAGGTAGCGCGAGATGCGGTTGAACTTCGCCCTCCCCTGCGGCCCCTCCTCGTAGTACGCGCGCTTCAGGGACGGGAAGATGATGGTGAGGAGTTGCATGATGATGGTCGCCGTGATGTAGGGGCCGACGCCGAGCATCGCGAGCGAGAAATTGGAAAGCCCGCCTCCCGAGAAGAGGTTCAGGAATCCGAAGAACTGGTTCGAGGAGAAGAATTCGTTGAGGCGCGAGGCGTCCACGCCCGGAATGGGCACGGCGGCGAGGATCCTCGTCGCGATCAAAAGCCCGAGAATGATAAGCACCTTCCTCCGCAGGTCGGGAATCCTGAATATCTGCAGAAATTTGTGCATTTTATTTTATTGTACCCCCTTTTGCCTCGATTTTCGCCCGCGCCCCCTTTGAGACGGGGATCCCCTCGATGGTGAACGCGCGGGACGGCTCCCCGTCCGAGAGTATCTTCACGCGGTCCGAAGCCCTCTTGATGAGTCCCTTTTCCATGAGCGACGCCCTCGAAACGACGCCGGAAGCGTCCGCATAGCGGCCGAGGCGGCTCAAGTGTATCTCAAGTATGGCCGGCGATACCTTGAGGTTCCTGCTTCCGCGGAATTTCGGGAATTTTGAGAGCGCATCCCTGACCGCCGAAGGCATCCTCCTTCCGGCGTGGGCGTGTTGCCCCTTTTGCCCCCTTCCGGAGTAGGTGCCGCGCTTCCCGCCGCGGCCGACGCGCTTCTTCCTGCGGTTCCCAGAATTCGATTTGAGGTTATGCAGTTCCATCCCGTTAATGATAAGAAACGCTCGTTTGCACAGCAAACGACGTTTCTGTACGTTGCGACTGTATTTGTATGAATTGTATTGAATTACGCATAATCTCTTTTTTATTTTGCATCCTTGTCACCCCGAGCAACGTGATCATTAAACGGGATTCCATTGTCTTTTACTTCCTCTTTTGCCTTTTCCCCGCCTGCAACGCTTTGCGTAGCAATGCGAGCAAGCCTTTCGCCTTTCTTCTCGATCGGCTTGAGCTTTTCGAGCGCCTTCATAGTCGCCATCGCGTTCGTTAGCTTGTTCGTGGTGCGCCCGAGGATCTTCGCGGAAATGTCCTTCACTCCGAGAAGCTCTAGCACCGTCCTCACGGAGCCCCCCGCGATGAGGCCGTTCCCCTTCCGCGCGGGCTTCAATAGCACCCTCGCCGCGCTGTATTTCGCCTCCACGTCGTGCGCAATGGTCCGCTTGTCCTTCAAGGCGACCCGCATCGCACTTTTCTCGCCCGCGCGCTTCGCTTTCTGGATCGCGGACGCGACGTCCAGCCCTTTTGCGAGGCCGACGCCGACCCTTCCTTTGCGGTCGCCTACAACGACGGTCACCCTGAAGCTGAACCGCTTTCCGCCAGCGACGACGCGCGTCACGCGGCGTATCTCGAGCACGCGGTCCGCAAATTCGCTTTTGGGCCTCATCATCCCCGGCCTCCTCGGCCCTCCGCGCGACATACCCCTTTGCATTTGCATTGCCATATGCCAGTGTTATCTTATTTTACAAGCCGAGCGACGCGAGGCGCTGGAAAATAAGCAATAACAGTGAGCACCCCGCATATAGTGCGTGTATTGCAAACTATTATTCGATATTTTCATTGTCTTTTTTATCATTGTTTTAATTTAATATTTCTTGCTATGTGCGGGGTAAGGTTTGGTATTGCAGTATTCTGCGCCGTTGGCTTGAATACTGCAACCAAGCCCTTAGAACTTCAATCCTCCTTCCCGTGCGCCGTCCGCGAGCGACTTCACGCGGCCGTGGTACCGATAGCCTCCGCGGTCGAAGACGACTGCCGTAACGCCCGCCTTCTTCGCACGCTCGGCAACCAGCTTACCGATCTCCTTTGCCACGCCCGATTTCTTCCCTTTGAGCTTTGTCTCGAGGGAGGACGCGGACGCAAGCGTCCTTCCGGTCCTGTCGTCGATTACCTGAGCGTAGATGTGCGTGTTACTGCGGAACACGGAGAGGCGCGGATGCGTCGATTCGTTCGTCCTGATGTGGGTGCGGACGCGGTGCGCCCTGCGCCCCTTGTTCCTCAAAATTGTGCTTTTCTTGGTCATGATCGTTATGCCGCGGACGTCGTGCCGCTCTTCTTGCCGGCCTTCCTGCGGATGACCTCTCCCTCATACCGGAATCCCTTCCCCTTGTAGGGTTCGGGCTTCTTCAGGGACCTGATCTCGGCCGCCACCTGCCCCACGCGCGCCTTGTCGATGCCGGAGACGATGAGCTGGGTGTTCTTCTCAACCTCGAATACTATGCCTTCCGGCGCCTTGTATGGGACCGGATGCGAGAATCCGAGGTTCAACACGAGGTCGTTCCCGTTCTTCGTGATGCGGTATCCGACGCCCTCTATGATGAGCTTCTTCGAATACCCTTTCGTGAGGCCCTCGAATGCGTTCGAGACGAGCGAGGACATGGTTCCCCAGTTGCTCCGCCCCTGCTTCGAATGCTCGTCGAGCTCGAAGCTGACGGTCTTGTCCTCTATGACGGGCTTCACCCCGTGTAGCATGGGCACGCGGATCGCTCCCTTCGCGCTCTTGAAGACGAGATCCTCCCCCTCTTCGGCGGCCGTGATGCCGTCGGGGATGGTCAATACTCTTTTTCCGATCTTGCTCATGATATTTATAGTGAGATTGTCGAACTACCAGACCTCGAAGAGGAGCTGACCGCCGACCTTCTCTTTCTTCGCTTCGATGCCCGATTTGACGCCCTTCGGCGTCGAGACCACGAGTATTCCCAGTCCGCCCTTCACCATGCCGAAATTCCTGTACGTGTCGTACCGCCTAAGTGACGGCGTCGAGAGGAGCCGGACACTCTCTATCTTCCTTTCGGGGTTCAAGCTGAGCTCGAGCGAGCGCTTCGGCATCCTGCCTTTCACCTCCACTTTCTTCAAAAACCCGTAGCGGAGCAGGACCTCCGAGACGGCGTGGTCCATGTTCGTGTGGCGGACGCGGACGGTCTTCCTGCCCGCCATCGCCGCGTTCTTCAATCTGATGATGGTGTCTATATACATGTTACCAGCTTGATTTCTTGATTCCCGGTATCCTGCCCTTGCTGGCGAGCTCCCTGAAGCAGATGCGGCAGAGGTTAAAATCCCTCATGTAGCCGCGCTTCCTGCCGCACCTAAAACACCGCCGCACTATCCTCGAAGAGAATTTCGGCGTTTTCCTCGCCCTCGCAATGACCGATTTCTTTGCCATGAAATTATTTCCTCAATGGTACGCCGGCCGCGCGGTAGAAATCAATCGCGTCGTCGCGCTTCCTCTGCTTCGGTACACAGGTGACCTGCACTCCGAAGTTCACGTTCGACTGCTCGATGACGATCTCCGGGAATACATACTGCTCCTTGAACCCGACGTTAAGGTTGCCGTGCTCGTCCACGTTTTTCGGGTCCACGCCGCGGAAATCCTTGACGCGCGGGAAAACGAGCGCGTTGAGGCGCGTGAAGAAATCGTCCATTTTTCTGCCCCGGAGCGTCACCTGGAGGCCGACGACGTCGCCAGTCCTGGTCTTGAAGTTCGAGATGGCCTTGCGCGCCTTCCTCGGCGCCGGCTTCTGCCCCGCAAGGAGCGCGAGCTCCTTCTCCACTTCGGGGAGAAGCTTGTCCTCGAAATGGGGGAGATTGCGCATCTTCCCGACCCCGACGGATATCACTATCTTTTCCAATGTTTCCTTAGTCTTTTTCATGCCATTAGAACTCCGCGTTGCACTTTTTGCACGCCCGCACCGACTTGCTCCCTTCCTTCCTGAACCCGACGCGCGTGGCCTTCCCGCACGAGGGGCAGACCGGCATGAGGTTGGGCATCCGAAGCGGACGCTGCACTTCGACGAGCTCGCCTTTTTCCCCCTGGCGCTTCGGGCGCGAGTGCTTCTTGTAGAGGTTGAGTCCCTCGACTATCGCCGTGCCGGAGCGCGGCGCGAGGCGGAGCACCTTGCCGGTCTTTCCTTTTTCCTTTCCGGTCGTCACCTTGACCATATCCCCTTTTTTGATGCGTTCAGCCATGGTAGTTACACGAGTTCCTTCGCGAGTGATGCTATCGCGTCGTATCCCTTTTCCTTGATCTCCCTTGGTATGGGGCCGAAGACGCGCGTCGCCTTCATCTGCCCCTTCTCGAGTATGACGACCGCGTTGTCGTCGAACCGCACGTACGAGCCGTCGCGCCGCCTCAGGGGCTGGTGCTGCCGGACGACGAGGCATCTCACCTTGTCCTTCTTCTTCACGGTCTTCCGCGGCTCCGCCGACTGCACAGATGCGACGACGATGTCGCCGATCCTGGCGTAGCGCCGGCGCGTCCCGCCGAGCACCCTAAAGCACCGGACGAATTTCGCGCCGGAATTGTCAGCAACCTTGAGGATGGATCTTTCCTGTATCATGAAACCTGTTTTTTTTCTTCCGTTTTTCCGACGATGATCCAGCGCTTCGTCTTCGAGAGCGGCCTCGTCTCCTCGATCGCGACAGCGTCGCCTTTGCGGTATGCGTTTTCGGCGTCGTGCGCCGAAAAGCGCTTCGTCACCTTGCGGTACTTGTGGTAGAGGGGATGCTTCGCGAGGCGCGTCACCTCTACGACGCGCGTCTTATTCATCCCGTCCGAAACGACGATCCCTTCCAGCCTCCTCTTCATTGTTTTCCTTTCTTTGGTCATGTTCTTATTGCCCGCTCGAGCGCTCCTCGAGCACGGTCATGAGCTGCGCGGCCGACTTCTGCGCGCCGTAGAGCTCCTTCAGGCTTTTCACCTTTCCCATCGCGATGTCGGCTTTCAGGGCCCTCACGCGCGCGGATACCTTCTCGAGCTCGTGCTCGAGTTCCGGCATCGGCTTTTTCCTCATTTCGTTGAATTCGTTCTTTTTCATGTGCCAGTGTTATCTTATTTTACAAGCCGAGCGACGCGAGGCGCAGGAAAATAAGCGATAACAGTGAGCACCCCGCACATAGTGCGTATACTGCAAACTGTTTTGCGATATTTTCATTATATTTTTTATCATTGTTTTCATTTGATATTCCCTGCTATGTGCGGGGTAAGGTTTGGTATTGCAGTATTCTGCGCCGTTGGCTTGAATACTGCAACCAAGCCCTTATTTCACCACCACTTTCGTCTTCACCGGCAATTTGTAGCTCGCGCGCTCGAGCGCGTGTACGGCCCTTTCCTTCGATACCCCGTCAACCTCGAAGAGTATCCTTCCAGGCCTCACGATCGCCACATAGTGATCAATGTTGCCCTTGCCGCCTCCGAGGGTCACCTCTGGGGGGAGCTTCGTCACCGGCTTGTCGGGGAACACCCTTATCCACGTGCGCCCTTCGCGCTTGAGGGCGTTCGCGATGGCCTTCCTTACCGCTTCGAGCTGCCTCCCGGTCACCCACGCGGCGCCCAGGGACTGCAGGCCGTACTTCCCGTAGGCCAAGGTCGTCCCGCGGGTCTCCACGTTCCGGTTCCGATTCCTTCCCTTCTGCATCTTCCTGTGTTTGGTTTTCCTCGGTTGCATCAACATGGCATTATGCTCTCTTGTCCTTGAACACGTCGCCCTTGTATATCCAGCATTTCACTCCCACGGTGCCGTAGCTGTTGAACGCGGTCGCTTCGCCGTAATCGAGGTTCGCCCGAAGTGTCTGGAGCGGCATCCTGCCGAAGTGCAGCCAGTCGACGCGCGAGATCTCCGCTCCGTTCAGGCGGCCGGAAACCTTGAGCTTCGCCCCCTTCACGTCCTTGTTCTGTTTGAGGAATTCCAGGTTCCGCTTCAGCGTCGTGCGGTACGGGATGCGCTTCTCTATCTCGAACGCGACCTGCTGTGCGACGACCGCCGCGGACACCTCGGTGCGCTTCAATTCCTCGATGTTGATGTTCAAGGCGAAATTCATCGGCTTTCCGTTCCGCTCCCTGAGCTTCTTCACGGCCCGCAGGAGCTCGGCCTTCAGGTCGTCGATGCCCTTGCCTCCCCTTCCAATGACGAGCCCGGGACGCGAGGCGCGGATGTACATCTTGATGTCGGTGCCGACGCGCTCTATCTCGATGCCGGCTATGCCGGCCTGGAGCGTGCGCTTCATCGCGATCGTGCGGAGCGCCTCGTCCTCCTCGAGGAAGTATTTGAGGTTGCGCTTGAAGAACCACCGGTTCTGCCAGTCCGCGGTGATGCCGAGGCGGAGCGTATTGGGTTTTATTTTCTGCGCCATGATTGTCTAAATTTTCGAGCTCATCCGTGGCGAAGAAAATTTAGCCACAATCATGAGC
>CAYHLH010000012.1:0-20638 GCA_964357525.1 uncultured Candidatus Saccharibacteria bacterium | reverse complement strand
CCTTCCCCAACCCCTTTTTGTCTACCGCCCCCGAGATGGAATACATGATGCCCCCGATGACGATGGCCCCGACCGCGAGGACTCCCGCGATCCCCACCGCAAGGAGATAGAAGTCACGGAGGAAGTAGGGAACGGAAGTGCTCGCTATTCCCAGACTCGGTTCGCCGAACGTAACGTTTATTTGCTGGGCGGAGGCGATTCCCGTTGTGGCGAAGAGTACAAGAATGGAGAGGATGAGGACTCGCGCCGTTATATTTTTCCGCATCACTGCCCTATATTGATGAGAAAATCACCCGTAGCTTTTTGGAACACGTTATTTTTTTCCTTGATGAGCGACGACACCTTCACCGCTCCCTGGTTCGCGTTTTGGGGCGTTCCGAACTGCACAAAAAGCGTATTTTTGTTTTCCCCCGGAATGTTCTGTTTCTGGATTTTCCAGGAAATATCCAGGTCGGAGATTGAGGAGACGTTGAAGAAATAAGGCACGGCGATGAAGGTCACCGATGAGTTTGCGGGAGCGCTTCCCCCCGCGTCGCTCTCTACCACCACTTCCCTGGGAACCACCGGAATCTCGATGATCTTCGACGCGGAAAGTTCCACGAGGTTTGCGACGATCCTGATAAAGTGCGAATCGCCCGCCCGCTTTGACGCGTAGAAGAGCATCTCTTTCATTCCCTCGCCTTCCTTGTAGTATTTTCCGTCGACATACCATTTGATATGCACCAAGGAGGGGTCTATGAGCTTGCCGTCCCTAAGGATTTCCACTGAAACCACCACGGGGGTTTCCTCCGAGGGAAGCGGCTTTCCGGGATAATCCGAGGGGTAGAGATTTTCCGCGGACCACGTGGGTACGATTTGAAGCCCCCCTTCTTGCGCGTTTGAGAGAAGAGCAATTACAAGAAAGCCGATACCGACCGCGAATATGAACTTTCTCGCCATGCTTTTATTGTACTATCTTTTTATTCCGGCTGCCCTGGGCCTCGGAGCGCCGCCGGACCCCCTCGGCGCCGCGGTTCCCCCTCCGCCGGGTTCGCTCGGGGCGGGCGCACCTCCCGCTTTTTTCTCTTTTTTCTCGGACTCTTTTGTACGTTTCGATTCTCTAAGGAGACCGTCTTGCCCCTCTTTGTTGTGTGCAAGTGCCTCCACAAGGAAGTAGGGAGTGAGAAATGGGGTTATGGCGATTCCCGGTATTGACGCGGTTATTTTACCGATGAGTCGAAACATTCCCCATGGCTTTTCCGAGCCCTTAAATTTCGTTATCCAAAACGCGATGATTAAAAACGACAACATTTTAACCGGTGATGAAAATATGAAGGCTATCGTGCCAAGAGCTATGCCGACGACGGGAAGAAAAATAATACTCAGCGTCGCGCCAAGAATGACGAGATCAACGAACGCGCACGCGACCCCCACTATGGTGATTTCAACGAAGCTCATTTGGGAGTATTCTCCCTTGAACATCCCCGCGAAGCTTTTTGGGAGGGAAAGGACCGTTAATATCGCCCCCGCCACCGCCCCCCAAGGGCCTGCCACAACCCCCCCTCCGATTATTTCCGCGCCTCCCTCCGCCACCACTTTTGTTGCGGCTCCGACAACCGCTTTCGCGCCCGCCTTTGCGACCGCTCCTCCGACGGCGCGGCCTCCAGCGCCTACGGCCCCGCGCGCAACTTGTCCGCCGACTTCCTCACCTATTTCCCGAGTGGCACCCGCTCCTATTCTTTTCGCCGCGCCTTCGCCAATTTCCCCCGCGCCGCGGCCGACGCCTTTCGGGGCCCCCCACTTTTCCTCAAAGTACTTATCAAGTTCCCTTTCCCCGCGCTTCTTTATCCTTCCCTCCGCTTCCTCGCGGAGCCTCCCCTTTCCCCGTCTTCCATCCTCTTCCTCGGGTTCTGTGGCCTCTTCGGGAGCGAAAAGCTCCTCCGGGGAAATGAGCTCCTCGTTCTCTTCCGGTTGGGAGGTGGAGAAATCAAGCGGGGGCATGCCGATTATATATAAATTTTCGAGTTAGCCGACGATTTGAGAATAGCCGACATACATACTTTTGTCTCTTTTACTTCGTAAAATATAGACGCCATGCATATTCGAAAATTTGGGCGGGTAAGGTTTTGTAGATAAAAATTGTCTGCTTTTATGCTCCAATTTTTATACAAAGCCCTTAAAGCCCCTTCGCGGCGAGGATCTGCTCGGGGTTCGTCGTGATGATCTGATCCTCGGTGTAGGAGGCGATGATCTTTATCGCGACGTGCTTTAGGCCAGCGAAGAAAAGCCCCTCCCCGATACCCACCTCGAGTAGGAATGCCTTTTCGCCGTCGGTGAGATTGAACGCTTTCGCGAGGAATTCAATTGACGTCGGCGATTGCTTGAGCAAGAGCTGCATCGAGGAGTTTGTGATAATGGGGCGCCCGAACTCCGATTTCAGGAAGTCCTCCACGTCCTGCGTGATGGTGGTGACGCCGAGGAAGTATTTCCGCGCGCGCTTTACGAGGCCGAACATAAAGGACGCGCTGTCGCGGAACTTCATCATTATCCACGCCTCCTCGACGACGAGGAGCCGCGGCTGAAGCTTTGCGCGGATGAGGTTCCACACGAAGTTCAGGATGATGTACATCGCGATGGGGCGGAGCTGGTCCTCGAGGTCGCGGATGGAGAAAACGATGAGGCGGTTCCGGATGTCGATGTTCGTCGGCGAGTTTGTGAAGCCCGCGTAGGAACCCTTGGTGTACCTCTCGAGCCGCTGGGAGATGCCCGTCCCGCCCTCGGTATTCTCAAGCACGGTCTGGAGGTCCTGGAGGAGCGGCGGGGTTAGGTTCTGCATCGAGGAGAAGTTATCCGGCGTGATGTCGCGGGAGGCGTAGGTCTCGAGGATGACGCGGTCGATGATGGCGTCCTCCTCCGGGGTGATGTCCCCCACCATGAGTTTCACGAGCCCCGTGAGGTTCAAGACATGGCTCCGGAACACGTCCGCCGGCTCCTCGCCTTCGGGGATGATGGGAATATCGAACGGGTTGATGTGATTCTGACTTGTGAGGGAGATACGGAAATAACTCCCTCCGATGGCGTCCGAGAGGTTCTGGTACTCATTCTCTGGGTCTATGACGATGGCATTCGTTCCCATCATGAGGGAGCGGAGCACCTGCAGCTTGATGGCGTACGATTTTCCGGAGCCCGATTTCGCGAACACCACCGAGTTCGCATTCTCGAGGGAGAACCGGTCGAAGATGATGAGACTGTTGTTGTGCATGTTTATGCCGTAAAGTATCCCCTTTTCCGAGGAGAGTTCCGGAGAGATGAAGGGGAAAAGCGAGGAAGCCGGGCCGGAGTTCAGCATTGCGTGCACACCGAGCTCGTCGGTCGCCAGCGGGAGCACCGAGTTCAGGCCCTCCACCTGGCGGAATAGCGCCGGCTTGATGTACACAAGCTTGCTTTCGAGCATGGAGTTGAGGAGCGTGTCCAGTTTGTCCAGTTTCTTCGTGTCGGGCGCGTATACGGTAAGGTACACGCTGACCTGGAACAGGCGCTCACGGGCCTGCTGGAGGGCGTCGCGGAGAGATTCCACGTCCTCGTGGGCGGTTTCGAGCTGGGGATCGCGGACGACCCCCTTTTCCTGTTTTTCTATCATTTCCGCCTCTATCTGCGCGACCTTCTTCTTGAGGTTTTTCAGGGCCAGGGCGGTGTCCATCGGGTGCACGAAGATGGAGACGTCCATCATCTCTGGGAGATTGATTACAGGCGAGAACCACCCGCTCGCGAGGAACCTCGGATAGGTGAGGATGAAGTAGGTCTTCGCGTAATAGTCGCCGATCTTCATGTAGTTCGCGGCGACCTCGATGCCCGCGGGGGCGATGACGTTCGGGATGTCCGCAGCGGACGGCGTGTAGGGTTTGGGTATCTTTATTTCCATGGCTAAGGCTTCTTGAGTTCCGCGACCTTGGCGTCGTCGCGCTCGACGAGCTGGGGGTTGTAAAGGTTGTAGTAGAGCTCGATGAGCTCCTCGTCCTCCAAAGGAATGGCCCGGAGGCCTATCTGCTCGAGGCCCAATACCACCTGTTCCACGCGTTGCGAGAGCTGTTGGAGCGTTTCCTCGTCGCTCAATTTCTCTCCTACCCCTTTTTTCTTATTGAACAGCCCGATGAGGCTCTTCGTCGGATCCACGGAAATCGCCTTATGGTGCGGCACCACGACGAAGAACGATTTGTTGATGATCTGGTTTTCCTCCACAAACTGCCGGATGAAGGCGATATACTCCTCTATCTGGATCTTCAAAAGCTCGTTTGCTTCCTCCTCCTGCCGTTCGTGCATGCGGTCGAGGTATTTTTTGACGTTCACCTTCCGCGAGTGGATGAAGAACTGCGCCCCGAAATCCAGCGTGTTCAGGAAATTCTGGAACGAGTTCAGGATGAGGTTCTGCTCGTCCTCCGATTTGAGGTCGAAATTGATGCCGGACACCATGATGACGCGGAGCACGCCGCCTTTCTTGAGGTGGACGACGCCGCGCTCGATCTTCTCGATGGCGACGAAATCCTGCGATGCTTTTCCCTGTTCGGGCATACCCCGTATATCAACTTCGATATCCGCCAAAGGCGGAACCGCGACTTATGATTGTGTTATGTGATATCCTCATGTTCTTTTCCCCCGATTTCCCCGCTTCAATCCTTTCCTCCGGGGAGCGGATCGAAGTTGTATTACGGGGCATGGTTTTATTTTAACTGTAATCCACCCTTTTCACGAGTTTCTTCTCGCCGGTTTCGAACGTGGCGACCCCCGTGCCCTCTTTGGGTGCGGGTTTTCCTTCCTTCTCGGCGCCTTCCTTCCCCTCGAATATCTTTCCCGTGGTCACCTTGAGCGCCATCGATTTTACGCGTTCTCCGAGGCCCATCAGGCTCCGCATGACCTCGATATGGTCATGCTCGCCTATCTTCAGGGTGATTTCTTGGGCATTCCTGCGCCACACATACGTCTTGGAACCGGTGAGGAACCCGAAGACCGACGCGAGGATCTTGTGGGACTCCTGCCCGTTCACTTTCGCGAACGCGAGGAATGCGGCGATCCCCGCGATTGGAAGTGATATGAGCATCCAAACGAAGAAGTTGAACACGTAATATAGCCCGTAGACGATGAGCCCTCCGACGGCGAGATAGCCGAACTGGGCTATGGTCAAGGACCCGACGATCTTCGCCTTCTGCTCTACGAACTGCGGAACCTGGAAGACAGCCATGGTTAAATGCAAAATTCAAATTTCAAAAATCAAAATTGAAATTCAAAATCATTTACTTTTAAGAGTAATAACGGCCTTTCCAATAATCTTGCTTATTTCTTCGCATTCTCTCATAAGTTCGTTTACAGATGTCACATTGATGAGTTTAGCATCACGTAGCAATTCCAGCCAATATATGGCCTCATTAGAGCTTTTCAGTGCAATCTCAAAAAATTTTTTGAATTCAAGCCGTGAGCTGGAGGCGCGGGCTTCGGTAATATTTGCTCCTATAGATGTGGAAGCCCTGATAAGTTGGTCCGTAATGACCCACGCACTTCTTTTTTGGGGAAGCGTGTCACAGAGTTGTATTATTGAAATGCTAAAGCGGGAACAACGCGTTTTGAAATCACTTTTGAAGTTTGCATTTAAATTTTGCATTTTGCATTTTGCAATTTAGATTTACTTAAAAAATATGGTGTTCCCGTCCACGTGTGGGTCGCGGGGTTTTTCCGCGATTTCCGTATTTTGAGGGATGTCGGTCTTGAAGGCGCTGTAGTGCACTTTCTTGTCGCCCGACGGTGATGCCATCGGCGTCTCGGCGGTGGGTGCCGCTTTCGGCGGTTCCGGTTTCGTTTCGGCGGTTTTCACAGTGAGCGGGGTTGCGGGCGCCGCCGAGGTGGCGGCGTAGTCTTGGACCTTCACCGGTCTTGGTTTCGGGATGTCAGTGACGGGAGTCGGGGGTTTTATTTTTTCCGCCTCGGTCTGTACGGTGATGATCTTGGGCTCGGGAGGTTTCACCGCGGGGAGCGGTGCGGGACCCGAGGGTTTTTCCTGCGTCTTTTCCGGAGACTCGATCTTCACGCTCACCTCCCTCTTTTCCTCGGGGCGTTTCCCGCCGGGCTTGAAGAACCCGAACGAGAAGATTGAGCCCTTTTTGAAGGGCGACGAGGCGTCTGCCGAGCCCGCGGCGATGTCCTGCTCCTTGTGGAGTATGAACGGCCCTCCTTCGCCAAGGCTTCGGCGGGCAGGCGCGTTCGGCTCCGCGGCCGATTTCTTTTCCTCAGTGACGGATGGAAACGCAACCTTTGTGATCTTGATCGGCTGCGACTCGGTCTTTTCTTCCGCGGCCTTAACAGGCACCGAAACCTCCTGTTCTATCGCGGTTTTGTAGCTCTCGCGGAATTTTTCGATCTCGGGGAGCGTCGGGGTGACGATCCTCATCATTTCGTTTTTTACACCCGCCTCTTCCGAGAGCCGCTCGAGCGGTGCGGTGTCGGTGAAACCAAGAAGGACGTCGAGGAGAGCGTACAGGATTCTGACGAGGTTGGCGTCGGAGAGCGAACGAGCCTCCCTCGCGTCCGCGATCGCGTACGCCGTTTCCCTGGAAACGATTGCGCGCATGATCCCGTCGGGCGCCTGATTGAATCTTGCGAGTACCTCGTTGTTTTTTCGGAGCGGAGCGCTCTCGGGACGTTCGATGACAGGGTGAATGACGGCGTTCAATGGGGTACCAAGGAAGTACCGTGCGAAGTCCCTGTTCGTTTTCTCGAGCGCCGATGCCTTTTCGGAGAGCGTTTCACCCTCCGTGTAGAGGAGCGCGAGCGAGTGAAGATAATTGACACTTGAGTAGTCGAGTGCGAAGTAGATGCGCTCGAAGATGCCGGCGTCACCGATCTCAAGTAGGATGGTCGCGAGGTATGGGAAGAAATCCTTATCCCACTCCTCCTGCGTCAGCTTGCCGCGCACTTGGGGGATTCCCTGGATGATGCTTTCCCAAAATATCTCTTTGACGGAATCCCGTCTGTAGCGTGACACGATTTGATGCAAACGACCTGCCGCCTCCTTGAATTTCTTTTCTTGGAGCGGCTTCCACACGCTCTCGTCGTATAGAGGGACGTTAAAGACGAGATTCCCAAGGAGTGCCGTGATGTTTTCCATAATTTTATTCTTCTGGGAACTTGCCCGGTTTGAGCTGGGTTCGGAAGGGCGACCACTGCTCCATTTCCTTGAGTTCCTCTTCCGCTTTCTTCAATCGGAACTCGCTTCGTTTTTTAACCGCGGCGGGCTCGACTGAGGATTTCAATTTTATGCGCAGGTTCTGCACTTCGGCTTCTTTCGCGGTGAAGCGGTTTAACGTGTTCGTGAGCTCTTTGATGTCATCGCCCATTTTCTCCACTATCTTCTTCTGGCGGTCCATCGAGTCGCTTGAGTGCATCTGCGGAGCCGCTTGCATGTCAGCGAGCTTGTCCTTTTCCGTTTTTTCTTTTTCTCCGCGGTCTTTCATTTGTTGTTTCATTCTATCCAACCCGGTTTCATTGATCCTCTCTGGGGTTACCGCCTGCATGCCCTTCGCGGGGTTCAGTTTTCCTCCCCAGTCGCCCTTCGCGAGTATGCTCGGGAGCTTCCCTCCCGCCTGTACGATCGCCGCCTCGATTTCGGCGGGAAGCTGCCCCATGACCCTATCCTGGAACGCTTTCAGGTTATTGTCCGCGTAGGTCGACCTCTTCTCTAAAAGCTTCTCTTCAAGTTCCAAGGCTTTGGATTTCTCGTCCCTATCCACGATTTTTTCCTTGGTGTCGTCGATTCTCACCAGCGCCTCGTTGAGCGATGATTGCGTCTCCGCGAGGTCGGCTTCATCTTGCGGAGTGGCATTTCCAGCATTCACTTTTACTTGTAAGGCCTTTATCCGTTTGTCATAGATAGCTACGCTCGCATCGTCGCGATTGATTGCGTCGTCCCATTTCTTTGTGTCTTTCTCATATTGCACTTTGAAGCGATCCTGTTTTTCCTTGTGTTTTGTCTGTTCCAGATCCACCGCTTCCTTTGCCTTATGATGTTTCGAGTATTCGTCGCTGACGTTGCGGACAACCACCTCTTTTCCTGGGGTGGTTTCCGCCTGGTAGGACTTTGCTTGGAGCTCGTAATCGGTCGGAAGGCGGGTCTCTGCCTCCTTCACCTTCGCGCCACCGTATGTCTCGCCGGTCTTCATGCCCCATGCGCCCACCTTGTTGAACGGCTTGTAGAGCATCTTAAATTTCGAGTTCTTTCCCGCGTTTGCGAGGCGGCTCGCGAGCTCCCTACCTTTTCCTGATGCCACTGCCGCCTTTCCGCCCTCCACCGTTCTCTCCTGCGCCCACTGCCTAGCTTTTTTTCCGGCCCCTTTTGCGAAACCGACCATACCGGAGGCGCCGTGGATGGAAAGCGACTGCGCGGCGATGAGGCCGCCGATGAGGAACGCAAACATGACGAGTGTGATGGCGCTCGTCCGCACATAGCTCATGAGCATATCCCCGCTGAGGTTCTGGAATCCGAGATACGGTGTCGGGTCCGCCTTTGCGGTGACGGCGTTAATCCCCTTTCCCGCGTAAATCACGAGATAGAGGAAAAATATGGCCGCCGGGGCGAAAAACACGTATTGGAAGAACTTGTGCCACCATTTTTGGAACATTCCCTGCGTGCTTGGAATGACCCAGAAAAGCCACGTTATTGGAGCCAGTACCAGTAAGATATGGAGCGCGACGAATCGTATGAGGAACAATATCGCGTAACATATCATGACGAAGACCCCCACAGAGATAAAGAGGGTTCCGAGGTATTGTGACGCAACACCCAACACCCCCTTTAACACATCATTATCAATACCGGCAACGACGTTCGCGACATCGGCGTCGTTGAATTGCGGAGTGATGATGTATTTTTGGGGCTGGAGCGTGCTTGCCATATGCATTGTGAGGTCGCATGTGCGGGAGAAGATGTTGTTTTCGCCGAGTGTTTTGCATTGTTCGGTTTTTTTAAAGGAAAAGAAATAGTTGGAAATGATGTTTGAAAAATTGATGAATACGGTCGGAATCGCCAAGCTGAAATTCACGAGAATCGCGGCGCCGATAAGCCGCGGAAGGAGCTTCTTCGCTTCGTAATCGCGGTAGCGGACGATGGTGGCGAGTGCGATGAGGATGATGAAGAGCACGAAGCCGAGATTCGCGACATCGCGCACTATGGCCCATCCGGTGGAGATGAACTTGTAGGTTATGGAAGAGGGGTTCAGTATCTCGAAATTGAGATTAAGTATGAAACTGAACATAAACGCCGAAATGGCGAAGGCAATGGACGCGAGAATTTTTAGGACATAACCCAGAATCTCCACCGGGCAGAGGACAACCCTCACGGCGGTTGCAACCGGATTTTTAAGGGTGTCCGCGATTTTGTCGGCTGCATTTCCTGTGACGTCCCCGCACCAGGAAGCGCCGCTTCCGCTTGAAGGTGAGGGTGAGCCAAATAGACTACTGGATCTTCCTTTTTGTGCACTTGTATTGGAAGGGAAGAAGCCAACAATCAACACCACGGCGAGCAGAATCACAAAGAAACGCGTTATCGGAAACTTTTTCCCTTTCATCATTGTGGTATCTCCGGACCCACGCACGCCTTCCGTTCGGTGTCGATGTGGCCGATCATCGGATTCGTTTCGTCGCGGAATGCCGTAAAATCGCTCCTCGTTTTTGAGAAAGAGGTTTCTGCATTCTTCACGTCGGCCTTCAATTGGTTGATGACGGAGAGGGGAGTCTGTTCCGTGATATTCCGTATAGAGGGGAGTATTTCCGCCATCTTGTTGAAGACGGTGGTCGCCTCGTTCTTCCGCGAGGTCACGGTCGCGCGCGTGGTATTCGCGAGCGCGAGCATCTCGGTGCGGAGTGCCTGGATGGTCTTTCCCGTGAATTGAATTTTGCAGTTTCCGGACTGTGGAGGAAAGATTTGAGCAATAGTGCATCCCGGAGGGTAATTAGTAGGCGAAAATCCGGGCCTCATGTTCATGCACTCCACGAGTCCCACGGGCGACGTGGTGGAGAGAAGCGAGCGCTCCATGAAGTTTGCCCTTGCCTCAAACCATAGTATGCTTCCCTGCGCCGAGGTATTTCCGAGCGTGGAAGAAGAATCCGTGATAAGCTTCTCCGCCCGCGGGATTAGGTTTGCGCGGGTCAAGAGCTTAGATTGGTTCTGCACTCCTTCCCCGGAGTAGTTCTCGTTGTACTGGTTTTGTTTTTGCGAGAATCCGCTCGGCAGGTAATTACTGTTCGTTCCCTTGCTCGAGCCGAAGAAGGCGATGCCGTCGCGCATAAGCCGGTTCACGGCCGCCGAGGCGATCTGTGAGACATAGGAGTTGATGTCGTCGGAAGAAAGCACATAGTCGAATTGTTGTGTGACGGCCGTTTCCGCGACTGCTTGGACGACCCCGGATGGCGTTTTGACGATCTTCCCCTGGTCTTCGCAGAGATACCGGTACGTCACCCCATTAATGGTCTCGTCGGGAGGAGGGTTGTTCACGTTCGGGGCCTTTTCCGGAGGAAATGTGACCTTTTTCTCTTTTCCGGTCGCGGGGTCGCGGTAAGCCCCGCCGACGCCACTCGGCTTGTCACTCTTTTTCACCAGCACCCACGTGGTGCACGCGACGTCAGCGGTGAATCCGTCACCGGTGGTCTGCGAAGCCGCTTGAGCAAGCTCTTGGTTTTCCTTTGCGTTCAGGTAGACGCCCGCCATGAACGCCGCCCCCGCGGGGTTGTTCTTGAGGTCCGATGCCACAATGAGTCCCGTAAACCCTCCTTGCGTGAAATCCTCCTTGAATGCCTCTGGGTCGTCAACCTCCTTGTCTAGGTCGAAAGAGATATTTTCAGAGAAGCGCTTAGACCGTTCTCGGGAACGTTCCTGTACGGCGGAAATAATGTAATTCTTCAGGTTCTCGTCGGGGTAAAGTTTTGCAAGATCGAGCTCGCGGATCACGTCCCCCGCCGCGGTGTTCAACGCTTCTTCAGTGAAATCCCAGAAATTTGACACATACTTCGGCTCGCGCTCGTTATTGATCCAGTCGATGGTCTGGTTCACGAGCTGGTCCATAAGCCGCTTCTTCAAGTTTTGAAGCATCACCTTGGAGCTTTTCTGGATGAGGTCACGCGTGCATGCCTCAACCTGAACACCGATTTGCTGAAAAGTTAATGTTTCATTCTCGGTGGGGACATCGCTATTAATGCTGAAATAGTTAAAAACTTCATCAAGCGCTGCGTTTATTACATCCTCTAATATTTTTGAAACTGAGCCATCAAGACACTTATTCTCAATATCACTTTTTGTGATTGGTTTTCCTCCTTCTTCGTCAATGTCTTCAAGGTTTTCTCCTTCTCCTTCTTCTTCATTGAGGTGACACTCGAAATCCCAGCGAGGTGGTTCGCCTATACAATATTGGGTTCCTTTTGGTCCGTTAGGACTACCAATATGACATTCTCTGCTCGAGCCCCGTTGACATTCTTCTCCTTGCTGTGCATAAACCTTCTGAATGGTAGAGTCAAAAAGCAAGCCGTGTAAAAATTTTTCCTGAACGCCGTAGTAATGAAGGGAGCCAAAAAGGAGTGTGAATCCCACCCCCCATGTGGCGATTTTCTTCATTAAATCCATATTACTTTTAGGAGACACTTTTTCCATTTTATTGCTATATTTCACTCATTTTTTCCGTGAAATCTTCGGCAAGCCTTAATTCAGCCTCATTCAATTTCTCAAGCTCTTCCATGGCAGCGAGCCCTTTCACAGGGTCTTCATCCGATGCGGCAATCGCGCGCACGACTTCAATCCTTTTCCTTTCGAAATTTATCAGGTCTATGTGGAAACTTTTCCAGGAAGAAGGAACATTCGTCTCAAGAAACTTTTTTTGTATCGAATCGCTCTCGCGCACGTATGCGGAAAGCTGCGAAGCGTTTCCATTTTCCGAGAAGGCTATCAAAGATTTCCAAAGGTCGGTTTTTCTTAGACCCACAGTTTTTCTTAGTTCAGCGAGATATACGGAAGAATTTTCTTTCGAGTCATTCACGGTGCGTATGTTTTTCTCCATCACCGGTTCGTAGTCGACTCCGGCGGCGACCTCCTTTGCGAGGAGCGCGTCGAACGCGTCCTGCGAAGGGAGCGTGAGAGTCTGTCCTTCGGGGCCGTTCAGGTTCTTGAGCGCGATCTGTGAGCCGTAACTTTGGATGAATCGCTCGGTCGCGTTGTCGCCGTTCATCACGTCGCGGTACACTTTTCCGGAGGAGAATGCGAAGCGGTAGTCATCCAGTCCGCCCCTCACGAGTTTTAGGAACGCGTCGCCGCTTTTCGGGCCGTTCATGACGAGTGCCCACGAGACGATGACGGAAATCCCGATGATCAAGAACACGGCGATTTTTCTTCGTGAGTTTTTGGCTGTGGGTTTCATGTTAATTTTCGGTGTCCGGAGTGAGTCCGGTGCCGAGTTTGATCATGAGATTGGTGGCCGCGCATTGACTGCCTATAGTTTCGCATCCAAACTGCAATACCTGCTTTATCCCCTCCGTTTTACAAAACGTGTTTCCCAGATTGTAGAACTCGCTTCCAGGTAGTATTTCTCCGAGTTTGTCGCACATATTGCAAAGTTCGAAGGAGGTGCCGAGTGTTTGCACCTGCGGTAATTTGTACTTTTCATGCCGATATACTGTGGGAAGGAAATTTAGCGGAACGGTGTAACACGCCGGAAGAAACGACAGGCATATTTTTATTCGTAGCATGCCGTACCTTTTTTCCGAATTTGTCCTTACATCGTCAATGATTATCGCCGGCACCGTAATTCTCACAATCCCACCGGTAGCGGCAGATATTGCGCTGGTAAAAACAGAACATCCGGGATCATCATCAAAATATGTTGTGATCTTCCCACCAAAAGGCGTAAAAAGACTTACCTCCTTTGCTTCCAAGTGTGGAAGAGGCCAGAAAATCAGGGAAAAAAACACAAAGCACAAAACAAGCAGCGCAGTCCTATTTTTTCTGCCTTTCATTGTGCTTATTATACACCATTTCGCTCATTTTTATGAGATTTTCGAGCGTCAGATCGTGCGGTCTCGAGGTTTTCGGGAGTTCCATTGATTCTAGAAGCGCTTCCGCAGATTTTTTTCCGTCCAGCCGCTTATTTGAGGGGCCGATGAGGTTGTTCAAGAGGGTTTTCCTCGGCTGGGCGAAGGCGTTTTTCACGAGTGCCACGTACGTGTCCCAATATCTCCCGGATTTTTCCGCGTCTTCCCTGAGGATGAGCCGAATCACCGCCGAATCCACCTTGGGTGACGGGAAGAAGTCTTTCCTTCCCATGTGTGCGATGATCTCCGCGCCGTACCAGAAGCCAACGAGTGCCGCGAGACGGTTCATGCGCCCCTTCACCGCCACGGCGCGCTCCGCGACCTCTTTCTGCACCGTGAAGACCGCGAGCGTGGGCTTTACAGAGGAATCAGTGAGCATGCGGAAAAGATTTCCGGAGAGGTAGTACGGGATGTTCCCGAAAAGTTTCAGGTTTTTCCCCGTTCCGCCCGAGAGATCCGACAATGACATATCCCGTATATCGCCCCTAATGATCGAAACGTCACCATAGGTGCTTTTCAGGAGCCGTTTCTCGAGTTCGTCGGCGAGGCGCGCGTCCTTTTCCACACCTCGGTACGAAAAGCCGCCGCTCCCCGCGCGCGAGAGTAGCGGGAGGGTCAGCTCGCCCCTTCCCGGCCCTATTTCGACGAAAAAATCCCCTGGGTGGGGATTGAGCGCATTGACGATGATTTCCGCTACCGAAGTGTTTTTCAGGAAATGCTGCCCGAGGCACTTTTTCGGCCTTGGGGAGAACCTATGGACTGGTCGTGGGAACCCTGCTATACTCATTCCATAAATACTATAGCGTACATACAGTCCTTTCTGAAAGGACTTTTTGATTGGCGGCGGGGCTTCCCGCTCGCGTTTCTGCTGGTCTTCTCGCTTGCGAGCGGATTCCTCTTCGACCGCTTTTCGGTGGCTTCCGCGTACCGTAGCGGCCCGGATGAAGCGGCTCCGATGGCCTTTATGGGCGCACCCGCGCCCGCCCCGGCCCCGAAAGAGGTTCCGGCGCCTGTCATCGAGCTCTCCTCGCTTTCCGGCTCGTGGGCCGTGGGAGATGCCTTGGAGGAAGCCGCGGAGGGAATACGGAACTAATTCTCCGCCTTCAGCCGGTAGTGGAACGCCTCGGCGATGTGGGGCGTCTTTATTTTTTCCGAGCCGTCGAGGTCGGCGATCGTGCGCGAGACCTTGAGTAGCCGGTGGTATCCGCGCGGGGAGACGAACGATTTCTCGATGATGCGCTTCAAAAACCCTTCCGCGTCCCCCTCCAGCGGTATGAGCGACTCTACCTCCTTGGGGCCGATTTCCGCGTTCGTCCTCATGGCGAGGCCTGCCTTTCTGAAGCGGTCGCGCTGGATCTCCCTAGAATAGCGCACGCGCTCGCGGAGCTTCCGCTCGGAGGCCGGGTCACCTTTTTCGCGGAGCGACTCGAACGGCACCCGCGGCACGTGGAGCTGGAGATCTATGCGGTCGAGCAAGGGCCCCGAGATCTTCTTCTGGTAGCGGAACACGTCGTACGCGGTGCACACGCATTCGCGTTCAGCGTCCCCGAAGTAGCCGCAAGGGCACGGATTCATCGCGGCGGCGAAGGTGAAGCGCGCAGGGAGCACTATCGTTTTCTTCGAACGCGAGATGTGCATTTCCCCGCTTTCCAAGGGCTGCCTGAGCCCCTCCAATACGTCCCGGTGGAATTCCGGGAGTTCGTCGAGAAAAAGCACGCCTCGGTGAGCCAAGCTGATCTCGCCGGGGTGCGGATTCGTCCCACCGCCGAGGATCGCGACGTTGGACGCCGAGTGGTGCGGCGCCCTGAAGGGGCGCGCGTGCCGCGTGTACGGTTCGCCCGCGGCGCTCCATACGCTCATTATCTCGAGGAGTTCCTCCTTGTCGGGAGGGGGAAGAAGCGCCGTCAGGGCCTCGGCGAGCATCGTCTTCCCGCTCCCCGGCGGCCCGGAGAAAAGTATGTTGTGGCCCCCGGAAGCCGCGACGAGGAGCGCGCGTTTCGCGTTTTCCTGTCCCTTGATGTCGGAGACGGAGATGCGGCTTTCGGTGTGATCCGGCGCGAAATCGGTTTTTGGTGCGGCGGGAATCCTTACCCCGCCCTCGAGGTGTTCCACGAGCTCCTTGAGGCGCCTCACGGGTATCACGGAGAGTTCGTGGATGAGCGCCGCTTCCCGCGCGTTTCCCTCGGGAACATAAAGCTCGTCGAGTCCCAGGCGCCTCGCGAGGAGCGCGATGGGAAGCACCCCTTGTATGGGGCGAAGTTCCCCGTCGAGCGAAAGTTCCCCGACAAAGAGCTTCCGCGCCGTATCGAAGCGCTTCATCTGCCCGCTCGCGATCAGGTAGGAGAGCGCTATCGGCACGTCGAACCGGCTCCCGGCCTTCTTCACGTCCGCCGGCGCGAGGTTCACGGTGATGCGGCGGTTTTCCCTGTTCGGCGGTTTTGCACCGGCGTGCTTAAGAGCCGAATTCACCCGGTCCTTGGCCTCGGAGACGGCCTTGTCGGCGAGGCCGACGATGGAAAAAGAGTGGAGGCCTACCTGAAGGTCGGCCTCCACATGCACCGGTTCTGCGCTGATGCCGTCGAGTTCTGCCGAGATGATGCGAGGAACCGACGACATGCCGATGTTATTCGCGAGCTGTGCGAGCGATCATATTTTTATATGAACAGTTCGCTCGGTCAAAATGAAAACCAACGCTTTTCATTTCTCCCTCGCTGCTATCCATAACATCGAGCACCCGCCCAAGTTTTTGAACCCTTGTTTTGGAACCTTCCATGGCTGTATTGTACATCTTCAAAAATTTGGGCGGGTAAGGTTTGATTTGTAAATTTCCTTCGACGTTGTCTCGGAAATTCATATCAAATCCTTACTTTTTTCTTGCACGCCTTACACAGTTCCGATTCGGGGTCGATGTCAAGGAGTTTCTGTTCGATTGGGCTGCCGCAGGATTCGCATTTCCCGTAGGCGCCCTTCTCTATCTTCTTCAGGGCCTTCTCGACGCGCGTGAGGCGCCACTCGAGCTTTTGCTTCACCGCGAGATCGTCCGTGAGCTGTTCAACCTCGTCGGCATCCTCTTCGAAGCTGTCGACGTCGTCGCCGAAGCTTTTCCCGCGCCGGAGCTTCCCTATCCTCGTCTCAAGCTCTCGCTTCACTGCGGACAGTTTGTCCTTGAAGTTGGTGAAAAGCTCCATGCCGATTATATATAAATTTTCGAGTCCATCGACGATGAAAATTTATCCATAGAATCGAGCACCCGCCCAAGTTTTTGAACCCTTGTTTTGGAACCTTCCATGGCTGTATTGTACATCTTCAAAAATTTGGGCGGGTAAGGTTTTGTTTCTGAAAAACATTCGCTTTACTCCGTTTTTCAGACAAAGCCCTCAGAATCCGAGCCGCTTCGCGATCTCGGTTCCCGCCTCTAGGTTCGTGGTGACGATGAGGTACCGGTCGAACCACGCATAGGCGAATTCGACGCTTCGGGTGGAGAATTCCATGACGGATGCCGCTCTCCCGCCGATTTTCCCGTCCTTCCACGCAAGCGCGGAGCCGGGGCTCGTGAGATAGAATCCCGGAATGCCGGGGTCTGCCTGGAAGCGGTTCATTTCGCGCTGGACGAAGCTGATGTCCGAAGAGTCCTTCAGGCGAGCGGCGAACGCTAGCCACGTGCCGGACCTGTTCGCGTAGGAGACAAAGGTGAAGTCGGACTCGAAGTTCAGCGTGATGTCCGAAGTGAAAAAGGTCGGGAAGAAGAGTCCGGTGAAGGATTTGAACGAGATCGGCTGGTTCGCCGATGTTTTCACGACGAGTTCCTTCATCAATGGAACTGTGGTTGTGGTCGGCTGGATGAGCGATTTTACGCCGGCCGCGGAAAAGAGCTCGGGTTGGATCTCCGAGACCACGTCGGCGGGCGTCTTGAAGAACGAGGCGTGCACTGCGATGGTTTCCGGGGTTGTCGCGACAGTTTCCTCTTCTGCGGGCGTTTGCTCTTCTGCGGGTGCTTGCTCTTCCGCAGGCGCCTCCTCCTTTATCTCGCCCACTCCGCGGAGTCCCGGAAGCAGGAAGAAGTATGCCGCGGCGGCAAGCCCGAGCACGATGATGCCGATGATGGTCCACATGAAGATGCGGTTGCCTTTCGGCCCCGTCGGCTTGGGCATCCCGGTAGAGACGGGGGGCGGCGTTCCCACGAATCTGGAGTTGTCTGGAGCCGACATGTCTGCAACGTTGAAAGTCGGTGCCCCGGTTGCCTGGGCAGGCGCGGATTGCGGCGCCGTGTTCTGCGGCGAGTAGGGCGAGGGAGATCCGCCGCCGGACGCCTTGATGGATGTCTGGTCTGATTCCATAGTGCGCATGTCTATTTTTTGAAACGGAACCTTCACGAGAGGCGCTTCGCCCTCGCCGGTTCCGATCAGGTTCGACCCTTTGGGTTCGCCACTTTGATTCGGCGCTCCGTAGTTGTTCATACCGTCATTGTACAACTTTCAATGCGGATGTAAACGAGCCACCATATTTATTGACTTTTTTACTATAATATGCTATAATTAACCCCAGTTAAACGATAATTATCAACTTAAAAAACAAATAAAATGGGTAAAAAGAAAAAGACAAGAACTTTTCTCAGGTCGGATAAGGATGACCTGCAGGACAAGCAGGACAAGGAAGAAATCAGGAAAAAGATAATCGCCCAGGCAAGTCGGGAAAGGACAGGCGACTGTAGCAACGTCTATATAGACGTTCCAAAAATAGAGTTACTTTCGGTAACCGATGAAAAGGCCCTGCCCTATCTTGATGAGCATCTCAATCTATGTGGCGACGGCTCCAAGATTTGGGGAATAGCGAAACCCTCCCTGTCTGGAAATGTCTCGAACAATTCGGGATGCATTACTTTCCTTGAAGGCGATTTATCCAAATTGTCCGGCAATCTTTCCGATATTTGCGGGAAAATCCCCCCCGATTTGAAAGGATTGGTAAGGATATCCGGGCCGATTGACGATGTACATGGCGATATTTCAAGGGTGTTTGGTCCCATAGTGAAATCGGAAGGTGAGACAAAAGGATGGTTTTCCTGTATCAGCGGTAATTTAAAGAGAGTATGGGGAGAAGTTTCAGGCATTGAAGGAGACGTTTCAAACTTAGAAGGGGATTTAACCCCTTGGAAAGGAAAAATCCATAAAAGTTTGCGGGGCAAGATTCACAAGGATTCCCGCGGAGATGTTTCCGGCGTTGAGGGCGACATTACCGGAATCGGTATCGATTTTACGGGCATCAATGGGGACGCAAAAGAGATTATGAATACCATTGTCACTGCTTTTTCCTGATTCTTTTTGTTAATTTTCTAAGCCACCGGAATGCAATTCCTGGTGGCTTTTTCTTTTTTGGTTTCAGTTGGAACGAGTCGGCGTCCGGAATCAGCTTTTGAGCGCTTTGAGGGAAAGCCCTATTTTCCCGTTCTCCGGGTCGTATTTGATGACTTTCGCGGTGACCACGTCGCCGAGCTTCACCACGTCCTCGACGCGCTTCACAAATCCCTCGCGGAGCTCCGATACGTGTATCATGCCGTCCCTTCCCCCGCCGAGGTCCACGATGGCGCCGAATTCCAGGATCCTTACGATGGGGCCCGAGACGATCTCTCCTATCTCGTATTCCTTGATGATAGCCTCTATAGCCTTCACGGTGCGCGCGACGAGCTCCTTGTCCACCCCGGTCACGTACGTCGCTCCGTCCTCTTCTATGTCTATGGTAACCTTTTCGCCGACGGCGGCCGTGAGCGCGTGGATGGTCTTTCCGCCGCCACCGATCACTTCCCCGATCTTTTCCTTCGGCACCATCACCACCATGACCTTCGGGGCATACTGGGAGACCTCGGTTCGCGGCGCGGGAATGGTCTTTTCGAGGACGCCGAGGATCTCATGCCTGGCATCCTTCGCCGCCTTTAGCGCATCGGAGAAGATTTCCTTCGTGATGCCGTGCACCTTCACGTCCATCTGGATGGCGGTGAGCCCGTCCTTGGTTCCCCCAACCTTGAAATCCATGTCCCCGTAATGGTCCTCGGGCCCCTGTATGTCCGTAAGTATCTTGTATGTCTTTCCGCTTTCGTCCTTCTCGTCGAGCATGAGGCCTATCGCGATGCCGGCCACATGGCTTTTGATGGGGACACCCGCGTCCATGAGAGCCAATGAAGCCGCGCAGACAGATGCCTGCGAGGATGAGCCGTTCGAGGAGAGGGTTTCCGCGACGACGCGGATGGTGTAGGGGAAGTCACTGGTGTCAGGGATGAGTGCCGAAACTGCCTTCGCCGCCAAGGCGCCGTGGCCGATCTCCCGCCTGCCGGGACCCCGGCTCCTCCCGACCTCGCCCGTAGCGAATTTCGGGAAATTGTAGTGGAGTATGAACCGCTTCTTCTCCGTGCGCTCCATCGTCTCCACTAGCTGTTCGGATGCGGTCGAGGCGAGTGTAGCGACCGCGAGGACCTGGGTCGTGCCGCGTATGAAAAGTCCCGAACCGTGGGTGAGCTTCAGGAGCCCCACCTCCGCATGGAGCGGCCTGAGTTCGTCGAGCTTCCTCCCGTCCGCGCGCTCGTTCTTCTCGAGGGCGTTCCTGTGCACGCGCTCGTCGAAGAGCGTCTCGAACACCTGTTCGGCGCTCCTCGTCGCGGCTTCGTCCGCCCCGCCTTCCGCGAGTGACGCGAAAAGCTCGGCTTTCAGCGCCTCGATGCCCTTGCTTTTTATGGCTTCATCTATCTTTCCGTCGATGAAGGAGCGGACCTTCCCTACGAGCTCCGCGTCCGGCTCGGGCATCGCCACGTCCGCTTTCGGCTTTCCGATCTCGCCCGCGATCTTCTTTTGGAACGCCGCGAGCGCGTTGATGTCCTTTTCCGCTTTCGCGAAGAGCTCCTCGGCCTCGGATTCGGCGATCTCCTTGCCCTGGAACTCGATCATGTTCACGCGCCCCTCGGGTCCAGCGAGGAAAGCCTTGATGCGCTCCTTGCCCTGCGGGTCGCTCGCCAGATACTGGACCCCGGCTACGGGACCGTTCCAGGGAATGTCGGATATCGCGAGCGCCAAGGACGTCGAGAGAAGTGCGATGACGTCCGGTTCGTGAGTTTCGTCGTATGAAAGCACGGTGATGGTGACCTGCACTTCGCGCCTCAGGCGGTGGTCGAAGAGCGGGCGTATGGTGCGGTCGATGAGGCGCCCCGAGAGCACCGCCTCGTCCGACGGGCGGTTTTCCCTGCGGACGAACCTGCTCCCCAATATCCTGCCTGCCGCATAGAAGCGCTCCTCGTAGTCCACGGTCAAAGGGAAGAAATCGCCTCCCTTGTCGGAGTCGCTCATCACGACGGTGGTGAGGACGACGGTGTTGCCGTATTGTCCCAGGACCGCGGCGTTCGCCTGTCCGGCGAGATCGGAGACCTCAAAAGTGATTGGTTCTCCTCCGAGCGTCGTTTGAAATGTTTTTTTGTGTAGATCCATAGTTGTTTATTTACTTTTCTGTTTCGCGCTTGCGTCTCGACGGCGGCCACGTATCGAGATGAGGAGTTTCGGCACCTTTT
>CAYHLH010000011.1:0-21011 GCA_964357525.1 uncultured Candidatus Saccharibacteria bacterium | reverse complement strand
CTTGTCGTCGCGGGGGTCCTCGCAGTCGGCGCCATCGTCATAGGGGGCATCATGTATTCCATCTCGGGGGCGGTAGACAAAAAGGGGTTGGGGAAGGAGATCATCGCTGGGGCCCTGTGGGGGCTCCTTCTGCTCCTCGGCTCCTACGTCATCCTCCGGACCGTGAACCCCAAACTTGTGGATCTTGAGGCGCCAGCGCTGCCGGAGGTGGGGTTCGAGCAGTGCACTAAGGAAATAATAATAATTCCAGGTGTTGGGGAGAAAAAGCTCCCCAAATGCGGTTTTGGTGATTGGCCTATTGATTTTGAGACCGGTTATTGCAAGTGTTATGTGGATAAACAATGGATTACGGAATACAACTTGTTGGTCTCGACTATTGAAAATGAGCCGGACCCAACCGACAATTCAGACCTTGTTGAGGGTACGCTAAAATCAAAGGGTCAAGAGTGTTCTTTTAGGGAGTTTGGTGGTAGTGAAATATTATTCCAAAAAGCAAAAAAAAATGGTGGTAGGGATGGTGATTTTGAGAAGGAACACACAGTCACTGTTAATTGTATGGGGGTTTCTTTGATAATAAACAAGAAAGCTGAGGCGGCTTGGAAAACCGCGTGTGCAAAAATCCCAAGCGACGCAAAAACGGCGTGTGGTGGGGCGGTAAAGCCGGGGTTTAATTTTAATATTAGAAAAATTAAGAAGGCCGGTGGTGGCGACGGGAAAAGTTGGAGTAATCATTCTTGGGGAACAGCGGCGGACTTCAATGCGTGGCAGTGTGGTTACTGCGATAACGAATCAAGAAAACAGTGTAGTTGTAAAACAAACCTTCCTGTGTCTGTAATAAACGCTTTTAAAAGCACCCCTGGATTCAAGTGGGGCGGCGATTACGTAAACAAGTGCGACAACATGCACTTTGAGTGGCTGGGTCCTTGTGGACAATAAACGGCTTTTAATTAAGAAATTCTTTTTATCACCACTCTTCGCTCTTTGCCCTCGCCGGAGCTTTCTGTGGTGAGCTCCGGATGGAGTGTGATCTCGGTGTGCACGAGCATGCGCTCATAGGAGTTCATTGGGGGGAGCTCTATGTCAGATTTTGTCATCATCGCTTTCTTTGCCGCCGCGCGAGCGAGGTCCGAAATGATGCGTTCACGCTCCTTCCTGTAGTAATTGACGTCTATCACAAACAGCGGGAGTTTGTTTTTTTTGAACACCGTGCCACAAATGTGTTCCAGAGCCGGCAGAAACAAGGGGAGATTCGCATACACGACTTTGTCGTCGACTATAACCGATATCTTCTTGTGTTCCTCGTCAATAGAAACACTGGGCTCCGCGATGCCCATCAATGAGAATGTTTTCTCTATATATTCCTTTGCAGATTCCATAATTATTTGCTTTTCTTCTTCATTTTCCGCTCAATATACCACTGCTGGGCGACGGAGAATACCGTCATAGCCACCCAGTAGAGCGCCAATGCCTTTGGGAGGTTCCAAAGCACGATGACGGTGAGGAGTGGAGCCGCGAAGAGCATGAACTTTTGCGCGTCGAACGCCCCTTGTTTCGCTCCCTCACTCAGCTTCGCGATGGAGAATTTTATCTGAATGTACTGGAGCACCGCGGCGACAAGCGCCAAAATCCCTCCCTTTTCCCGTAAATCAATTAATCCCAGGAGGGTGGTGTTGTCAAATGCGCCGCCGGAAATCCCGTTTGTGAATATTTTGAAGAGCGCGAAGAAGACGGGGAGTTGTATAATAATGATAAAGACGCTTGATAAGGGGTTCAGTTTGTTCGCTTTATATACCTTCATCAGGAGTTCGCCCTTTTTCTGCGCGTCGAGGCTCTTGTCTTTTTGTATGTGACTGATCTCTGGTTGGATCTTCTTCATCACTGCTTGGTCCTTTGTGCTCTTCCAGAAAAGCGGGAAAAGGACGACGCGGATGAAAAACGTGAGGAACACCACCGCAATCCCAAGATCGCCCCAGGAAAGTCGCTGATAGATGAATAGAAGCGTCTGAAAAATCGGCTGGTAGATAAATGTGTCGAACATGGTGTGTCAGCGCTGGTTCCGCGCTGCCTCTTTTATTTCCGAAAATGGGGTTTCCAAAACCCCTTTTTTCACGAATACAGTATAGCTTGATTTGCCCCTTTCCAACACCGGGCGAAGCGCCGCCCTGAACCTCCTTTTTATCCTGTTTCTCTCCGCGGACTTCGAAAACTCTCGCTTCGGTATGACAAAAAACAGCCGGGGGGCGCCGGCGGACCTCGCGGGTTTTATGGAAAAGCGCGCCGGCACGCTATACCAGCACCCTTTTCCTTCCCTTCTGCCTGCGCCGTTTCACGACGCCGCGGCCGCCCGGCGTCCGTTTTCTCTTGAGAAAACCATGGGTTTTCTTCCTTTTTCTCTTGTTTGGCTGATAGGTTCTTTTCACCATTTATTATCCACAGTATATGAACAATTGAAGCATATCGCGTTCATTGAATCAATATTGAAAATCCCTAGAATATTCATGTAGGATTAACTGGCTATGAACCACAACGAATTATGGGCTGCGGTATTAGGCGATCTCGAGGTGCAGATTTCTAAAACCAATTTCCTCACGTGGTTCAAACAGAGCAAAATATTGGAGCGGAAGGAGGGCGACGGGGTGGTGTTGGTTGGGCTCCCTAATAATTTCGCCAAAGAGTGGGTAAAAAACCGCTACCACAAGCTCGTGTTGGGGTCACTCAGGAATTTTGACTCGTCTATTAAGAACGTGGAGTATTCCGTGGTGCGCGCCGCCGCTGGCACCGTCAAGGAGATTTCGGTACAGGAAAAAAAACAGGAGGGTTTTGCCTCTGAACTTCCTTTGGAATCGAGAATAGACCAGAGGACTAATTTGAATCCTAAATATGCTCTCGACGCGCTGGTGATCGGCTCGTCGAATGAACTCGCTTATGCGGCGGTGCAGGCGGTCACAAAGGATGTTGGAAAAAAATATAACCCACTTTTCATCTACGGCGGCGTCGGGCTTGGAAAAACCCATCTTCTTCAGGGCGCCGGCAACGAGATAAAGAACAGGTATAAGGATTCAGTTCGGGTCCTTTATGTCACTTCGGAAAAATTTTTGAACGACGTGATTTCTGGGATCAAAAACAAGCGCGTGGAGGATATCAAAAAAAAATACCGCGATGTCGACGTGTTAATAATCGATGACATACAATTCATCGGCGGAAAGGCGGCAACGGAACAGGAATTCTTTCACACATTCAACGCGCTCCACGAAAATAACAAACAGATCATTATTTCCTCCGACAAACCGCCGGGCGCAATTCCGGTCCTTGAGGAGCGCCTGCGCTCGCGGTTTGAGGGCGGTATGGTGGTGGACGTTTCCTATCCCGACTATGAGATGCGCCTCGCAATACTCAAATCAAAACTGGAGAGGGAAAATATAGTGGTGGATGAGAAAACCCTTACCCACATCGCCTCAAAGGTGCAGCGGAACATCAGGGAATTGGAGGGGGTGTTAAATAAGGTGGTTTTTTACCTTAATTTCAAAAAAGAAAGGGTTGATGATAAAAAAATAGACGAGATTATAGACGAGATAACCCGTGTTTCCCACAAAAACATCACACCACAAGAAATTGTGAAGACGGTCGCCGACTTCTTTGAAATCTCACAACATGATCTGATCAATAAGGGGAGAAAAAAGGAGGTAGTGGAGCCCCGACAAATAGCTATGTACCTCTTGCGGGACCTTTTAAAGCTTTCCTACCCACATATAGGTGATAAGATAGGCAAGCGCGATCACACAACGGTCATCCACGCGTGTGAAAAAATGTCGAGGGGAATAAATGACAACCCACAGCTCAACCGGAGGGTCCTTTTAATAAAGGAGCGCCTGTATAAGGATGGGTAATTTGTGTATATAAATGGGCTGGAAAATAAAAAAAACAAAACCGTCTGAAACTGCACAATAAAGTACACAGGTAATTCACAGGTGTGGGCCTAAAAAAGAACGACAAAACCTCACAATCATCCCACTTATACACTTATCAACACTACAACTATTAAAACAATCTAATAAATACTCTTATATGAAATTGGTAGTATTAAAAAATAAAATAATAGAGGCATTAAATCTCATCGAGCGGTCCACTGGAACTGGCGGAAATCTTCCTATTCTAAAAAATATTCTCGTGCGCGCCTCGGAAAACAAGATATCCTTTAGCGCGACAAATCTGGAGTTTGCCGTCACTCACTCTTTTTCCGGAAAAATAGTGGAAAATGGGGAAATTACGATCCCTTGCAACCTGTTTTCCGGGCTCGCGCGTGGACTTACCTCAGAAAGAATCACCCTGGAAAAGAAAGGGAAAAACCTCCTTGTTCTCACCGAAAATTATGAAGCGAGCCTCCAAACGTACGATGTGAAAGAATTTCCCATAATTCCCCGCATATCAAGCGAGCAGTACAAAATAAACACCAACACAAAAACCTTTTCCGAGGGACTTTCAAGCGTCATTGCGGCCGCGCAGTATTCCGAAGTTCGACCCGAAATAAGTGGTGTTTTCATACACCAAAACCACGGTATACTCCTTACAGCGACGGACAGCTTCCGCCTCGCGGAGAAAAGAACCGACATGAAACAAGAAGGGAAAGCGGAAGGGCTTAAAGTCATCATACCGATAAAGGCAGCGGAGGAAATTCTCAGGATATTGACCAACTATCAAGACGAGCCGCTCACACTGTCATTCGATGAGACCCAAGCACTCTTTCAAACAAAAGAAACAGAGATCATATCGCGCCTCATCGACGGCATATTTCCCGATTATGAACATATCATTCCAAAAGACACAAAAACAGAAGTGACGATGGGCCGCCAAGAACTACTTCAAGCGATCAAGTTAGTGAGTTCCTTCTCAACCAAGATAAACGACGTGAAAATATCAGCCGCCGAAGGAAAAAAACACATCGAACTTTCCGCCTCCAACACCGGCGTCGGCGAAAATATTTACCGCATACCCGCAAAGATATCTGGCGAACAATTTTTCATCACTTTCAATTGGCACTTCCTTCTTGATGGTATAAAATCATTCAAAGACGAAGAAATAATCCTTGGCGTGAATGCAAGTGAGAAGCCGGCGATACTTCGCGGAGGAAACGACAAAACACTTCTTTATGTGGTGATGCCGCTCAAGATCTGAGCCGGAACATCAGTTTTTTCTTTTCACCACAAAACTACTCGTTTCCGAGGTCCCTGCGGCGTTCAAAACTCGTATCTCAAACAAATTTTCCCCCTCAAGAGGACCAAAAAAATAATATTGGTAACGGAAAGCCCTTCCCGAGACATTGATTACATTCCTCACTTCCCCGTTCTGGCGTAGTTCTATAACCCTCAATTCCTCCCCAGAGGCGATGTCGGCGGAAACGGTGAATCCGGAACCCATCGTCTCGCCGCTTGCCGGAACGACGTTTCTGATGAGAATCCTGTTTCCAAGGCCGGCGGTCTCGACCGACGCTTGTGAGGGGTCGGATGACGTCGGAAATGAAAGCGGAATAGAAAGGTCCTGCAGAAATGGTTGGTGTTCGGAAAGCCATTCACGGACCCCAAGCTCCCAATTCGCGAATTGAGGGTCGTCAGCGGGGTTTGGTGGAGCAGGACCCAAAGGATCGTTTCTGTTCGCGTAGTAGAGTATGGTGTGGGCCACGGGCTTTCCGTTTTCCAGTGTCACGTATTCGCCGTTTAACATGGGCTTCATTGACGGCGTTTGCGGGGTCGGAGGCACGAACGCCTCGGATTGGTAATTTTTTATCGCCTCACGCATGAAATTACTCCACATCGGTATCGCCGCCACAATACTGCTTCCCTGCTTCACCATCCGCGTGTTCTCGGTGTTTCCAGCCCACACCCCCACCACAAGGAACGGCGTGTACCCGAATGTCCATGCGTCGCGGTAATCCTGCGTGGTGCCTGTTTTTAACGCCACTTCGTATCCAGGGAAGATTGTTAGGGGTAAACTCGACTGGAGAAGCCCCCTCCTAAGGTCCGTGTCTGAAAGTATCTTGTTCACGATCCTGGCCCAATTCGCGTCCGCCACGCGCTCCCCCTCCGATTCCTTGAATTCCTCCACCACATTCCCGTCCTTATCCTCTATCTTCAATATGAACGACTGCTCCTGCCTCACGCCCTCCTGTGAGAGTGTCGCATAAGCTTTCAAAAGCTCTATTGGGCGCACCTCGCCCCCGCCCAATACCAGCGTCAGTCCGTACCGATTCTTGTCGGTCAATGTCGTGATGCCGAATTTGCCGAGGGTCTCAAGCGACTCATCCATCCCGGCGAGATACAGGGTTTTAACCGCGGGCACATTCTGCGACCACGCGAGTGCCTCCTTCATCTTGATCGGTCCGTGGAAGGTGCCGTCGTAATTCTCGGGCGAGTAGTCGGCGCGCCCGCCGCGGGTGTCGAACTGCGTTTCCGCGTCGAAGAGCACCGTTTCTGGCGAATATCCTTTTTGGAATGCGGTGAGATACACGAAAGGCTTCAGGGTCGAGCCGGGCTGGCGGAGCCCCTGGGTTATGACATTGAAGTTGCCGTTGATGTCCTCGGCGAAGTAATCCTTCGAGCCGACCAAAACGAGGATCTGGCCGGTCTTCGGGTCCTCCGCCACGAGCGCCGCGTTCCTGCTTTTGAAGTTCTTCTCGTTTTTCGCCGCGCCCTCCGCAACCACCTTCTCCGCGATTTCCTGGAGTTTCCAATCGAGCGAAGTGACCACCTTAAATCCCTTCTCGCGGAGAGCCCCTTCGCCGTATTTCTCGATGAGGTATTCCCGCACCATCAGGGAGAAGTGTGGCGCGCGAATGGAACCTATCGATTGTGGAAGGAATATGATCTCTTTCTTCTTCGCCTCGTCGCGCTCCGCCTCGGATATGTAGCCGAGCTTCTGCATCTGATCAAGCGCGTAATTTTTGCGGGCCATAAGCTCGTCCACGTGGTATCCGTACGGCGAGTAGTAGCTGGGAGCCTGCGAGAGGGACGCGATCAAGGCCGCCTCCTCGAGCGCGAGGTCTTTCACCGATTTTCCGAAGAACGTCCGGCTCGCCGCCTCGACCCCGTACGCGTTCGACCCGTAAGGGATCTGGTTCAGATAAAAATAGAGTATCTCGTCCTTCGAGTACCTCGATTCGAGCTGTATCGCGAGAATGAGCTCCTTGACCTTCCTCGTGACGGTCTTATCGCGCGTGAGAAAGATGTTCTTCGCGAGCTGTTGAGTGATGGTGGAACCCCCCTGCGCGATGCGCCCCTCCTTGAGATTCACAAGGAATGCCCTCACGATGGATTTCACGTCGAATGCCGGCTGGGTGTAGAAATCGGCATCCTCGATCGAAATGGTGGCGTCTTTCATCGCTTTCGGGACCCCCTCAAAAGGAACCACGGTGCGTTTCTCCTCGCCGTATACCTCGTAAAGGAGCATTTCCCCGGTTCGGTCGTATATTTTGGTCGATTGAGCGACCGTCTTGATGCTGAAATCATTCGGCGAGGGCAACCCGCTTGCGAGCACTGAAAGGAAAAGAGCCAAAGCGAGCGCGATGCCGACGAGGAACAGCGCAAAAAAAGAGAGGACGGTGTAAAGCCTCTTTTTGTTCCTGCGGGGAGCGTTTTTTTCCATCAGCATCATTGTATGGGAACGTCCGGAATCCCACAACACAAAAACGCCCGTACGGGCGTTTTTGTGTCAGTAGCTCTCTTCTTCGTCACCCCCGCTTTCCCGGTATGATTCCTCCCCTACATCCTCTCCCTCCTTCTCGTCGTCGCGCGGGGCCTTTTTCTGTACTTTGGGGCGTTTTTCCTCCAATACCTCCGTTTCCCCGTAGTCCTCGAACACCTCATCGCCTTCCGCGAGGTAGAGATCGTCGTCAACTTTTCTGGCCATCTAGTTTATTGTGTTAAGCGACCTTTTGGCGTGAATTTATGGAATAGTATAGTCGAGGAATTCGCGGAGTCAACCCCGTAGAATCACAAAGTAGCTCTACGGGGTCAACCCCGTTCACAACCCCCTCGCGCGGAACGCCGCGGCGATTGCGATGGCCAGGGCATCGGTTTCGTCGTCAAGGCGTCCTCCAAGCTCTTTTTTCACGAATTTTCCCACCATGCGTGCCACAAGCCGCTTGCCGGCGCTCCCGCTTCCCGTGACAGAAAGTTTTGCCTCCGCTGGGGTGATGTTGATACATGGGATGCCGGCTTCGGCGACCGCTTTAAGTATCACCCCGCGCGCCTCGGAGACTGCGAGCGCGGTTTTCTTGTTTTTAGAGAAGAAAAGAAGCTCCACGCCGGCCGCCTCCGGACGGTGTTTTTTTATCTCGCGCGAGAGCGCCCGTTCGAGCGCGAGAAGGTTTTTTCCCGCATCGGGGCTTTTTTTGAACAAAAGCACCGAACTTGCCACGTAGCGGAAAGAGTTTTTGCGGTATTCCACGATCCCGACCCCCACCCGGTCGGTTCCCGGGTCTATGCCGATGACGCGCATCACTCGGCTTCCCTCCCAGCCACCGAAGCGGGAAGCGTGAACCAGAACGTCGATCCACGGTTCTCGCGCGACTCGAAGCCGACCCTTCCGCCGTGGCGCTCGACGATGTTTTTCACGATGTAGAGGCCCAAGCCGCTCCCGTCGGGCTCCAGCGTTACCACGTTTTTGGCGCGGAAAAATTTTCCGAATACGGCGTTCAGGTCCTTTTCCGGGATACCGACGCCGGTATCTTTCACCGATATCTTGAGCATTCTCCGTTCCGGGAAGACCTCAAGTGTGATAGACACCTCCCCGTTCTTCGAATTGTATTTGACGGCGTTCTCAATGAGGTTTGCCAAAGCCGCTCCAAGCTGTTCCTTGTCGATGGAGGCCGCGACGCCCTCCCACTCCAGCGGGACGGGCGTGAGGAAAAGCGAGATGGAGCGTTCCTTTGCGAACGGTTCGGTGAGCGCCACCACTTCCCTCAAGAACCCGGCGATCTCCACGCGCTCAAGCGCCGCGCGCGCGCCGCCCTCGTCCATTTTCGCGACCTCAAGGAGGTTGTTAACGATCTTCAGGGCGCGTTCGGAGACACGGAGCGCTTCCGTCGCGGTCCTTGCGATCGGCTCGGAGAGCGGGGCGGCATCCTTCGCGATGCTCTCAAGAGCCCAGTTTATCGAGGTCAAAGGGGTGCGCAGCTGGTGTGCAGCGACACTGATGAATTCGTTCTTGCTTTCGGAAATCTCGTGTTCCCGCGTCGCATCCCGCACCGTTTTTATGAAATAAGAGACGGCGCCGCGCTCGTCCGAGACCCGCGAGAGGGATGTAAGGAATTTCCTCGGCGGATTTTCCGTGGATATCTCGACGATCTGCGGCCAGGCATCCGGCTCGGATATCTGCGTCGACGAGGGTGCGAGCGAAGGGAAAAGGCATTGTATGAAGACCGCCTCGTTCCCCTGGAAAAGCGTCTTGGGCTGCATCCTTATACCGATGAACTTTCTGCGGTCTATGCCGAAGAGCGCCTCGAGCGAGCGGTTCATCGAGAGGACGACGAAATCGGGGTCATAGAGGATGACGCCGTCGCTGAGGTTTTCCGTCAGAGAGGAAAACCCGCGCGTTTTCACCTCAAATTCCCTTCGGATGGTACGGAATTTCCGTGCTGTCGATGCCGCAAAGAAGCCCCCGGTAAGAAGCAATCCTAATGCAAGAAGCGTAAGATACCCGTTTTTCCAGAACGACGTGGCGAGAAAAAGGAGCGCCGAAGCGGAAAGAAGCGCGACGGATTTTTCCTTGATTGTTTCCAAAATACCCATCATCACAACGGCTTCATCGACCCGAGTGTGCGCCCGCTCATCACATCGACCTTCAGCGGAACAGAGAGCGGATAGCACGATTCCATGATATTCCGGATCGTTTCTGCGGTTTCTTTGAGGATATCATCGCGGATTTCCACAATCAATTCATCGTGCACCGTCATGACGACGGTGGTGTCGGCCCTTCCCTTCAGCGAGTTTCCCACGGCGATGATGGCCGATTTCATGATGTCCGCGCCCACGCTTTGGGTAGGCATGTTGATGGCCGCCCGCTCTACCTCGGAAAAGCTCCTGAACGAGGAAAACAGCCGTTTCCTTCCATTCTCGTTCGCGACCCACCCGAACCGCTTTGCGTGGTTTTTCTGGCTCTCTTGCCATTCCCTCACCCTCGGGAATTCCGAGAAATATTCGCGTATGTACCTTTCAGCCTCCTTTTGGGTCACTCCCGCCGCCCGAGCGAAGGCGCGGCTGCCCATTCCGTACACCACGCCGAAGTTCAGCGTTTTCGCGATGCGCCGCTTCGCGTGGTCCACCTCGCGTATATTGAAGAGCTTCCGCGCGGTCATGGTGTGAATGTCCCCGCCTTCGCGGAAGGTCCGCGCGAGCCCCGGGTCGCCGGACAGATGCGCGAGGATGCGGAGCTCGAGTTGCGAATAATCGAATGCCGCGAAGACGAAGGGATATCTCGCCTCGAAGCAGTCCCGGAGCGGCTTCGCCCACTTCGAGTCCTGCGGTATGTTCTGGAGATTGGGCTTTTCACTCGACAGCCGGCCCGTCGCCGTCCCGGTCTGAATGAGGGTCGTGTGGATGCGCCCGTTGCGCTCCAACGCGAGGAGCGGCTCTACGTAGGTTCCGAGTATTTTTGAATCTTCCCTGTATTCCATGATGAGCGGAACAATTGGGTGCTTTCCCTTCATTTCCTCCAACACCACTTCGCGCGTGGAAAGCAGTCCCGTTTTCGTCCTCTTCTTCTTTTCGGTCGCGAGCGCGAGTTTCTTGAAAAGCACCTCTCCGAGCTGCTTCGGTGAGTTTAAATTGAATTTTTCTCCCGCGAGCCGGGAAACGGCGTCTGCGGCCTTGTCGGTCTCTTTTTTTACCTTGCCGCGGAGCGACGTGAGCTTCTTTCTATTGATGCCGATGCCGCGGAGCTCCATTTCAGCGAGAAACGGCACGAGCGGGACCTCGAACGCGCGCATCACCCCGAGTAGCCCTTCGCGCTCGACGCGCTCCCTGAGCGCCGGATAGAGCTCCTTCAGGGCGGCCAGGTCCCCTGTGGGGTCGCGTTTGAATTCCTTTTGGTAAAGGCTCCGGAGCGCGTAGTCCTTCAGATCGGGATCAAGGAGCCACCCCGCTATGCAGACATCGAAGAACGAGCCGTCCATCTCGAACCGCTCGCCCCGCGACGCGGACGCCTTATAGAGCGATTTCCAGTCGTATCCGGCCTTTATCGCGGAAGCCCCCAGTTTTTTTATCCTTTCGGCAATATTCTCGTCGGAGAGGAAGTATGCGACCGTTCCTTCACCGTCGTTTTTGCCTCGGGAGCTTTCAAAGAGGCTAAGGGCCTTTTGGCCTTCCTTATCCCTCGGCCTTTCCCCGGCCTTTCCCGCCTCCTCGGCGCCGAGCCTCTTCAGGAGGCTTTCAAATCCCAACTCGCGGAGGAGCGGCGCCATTTTTTCCGTTTTCAATCCTTCCCACGCGAGGTCGCGAAGGTCAGGATCGAGCCCCACGGCGGTGTTGATGGTCGCGAGGGTTTTTGAGAGAAGGGCCTCTTTTCTGTGCTCCCTCACTTTTTTCGCGAGCGCATCGTCGTCTTTCGAGGCGAGTATTTCCTCCACGCCGTTGAAGCGCGAGAGAAGCTTTGCGGCTCCGACGGCCCCGATTCCAGGCACGCCCGATATGTTGTCCGAAGGGTCTCCCACGAGCGCCTTCCAGTCGGCAAGCCGCTTGGGCTGGACGCCGAAGCGGTCCTCGACGGCCTTCTCGTCGTACTCGACGATGTCGGTGACCCCCTTCCTGAGGGTCACGACGGAAATCCGCTTCCCTTCGACGAGCTGAAGCGAGTCGAGATCGCCCGTCAGGATTCTCACCTCTGCCTTGCCCTTGAATCTCTTTGCGAACGTCCCGATGATGTCGTCCGCCTCGTACCCGGGAAGCTCGAACGAGCGGATGCCGAGCGCCGAAAGGACCTCGCGCGCCTTCGCGATCTGCGCGACGAGCGCGTCGGGCGCCTTCGGCCTGTGAGCCTTGTACGAATTGTCTAGTTCCTTCCTGAACGTCGGCTCGGGGCGGTCGAACGCAGCAGCGACATAATCGGGCTTTTCCCTCTTCAGGATCTTAAGTGCCATATTCAGGAGCCCGTAAAGAGCCCCCGTGGGGAACCCCTCAGCGTTCGTGAGTTCGGGGAGCGCGTGGAACGACCTGTGTATCAGCGAATTCGCGTCGATGAGAAGGAGTTTTTTCATGACTAAGGGAGGACAATGATGCGCTCGTCTCTTTTCCCGCCGTGGGAGAACCGAATGGACAGGGTCCCTTTGGGCAGCCGCGACCCGAGCCGTTCGGGCCACTCGATGAGCACGATGTGTGAAGGGTCCTTTAACGCGTCCCCGAGGCCCAGAGGACGGACCTCGCGCGCGCTCTGTATCCGGTACGCATCAATGTGGAACGCGGTCCCTTTGCGCGACGGTAGAGGGTATCTTTTTATGATCACGAACGTGGGGCTTTGCACTGGTCTCGCGACGCGGAGCGCCCTCAAAAAACCCTTTGCGAACACGGTCTTTCCGCTCCCGAGCTCCCCCTTTAGCGCGACGACACGCGCCGCTTTCCCCTTCCCCCTCAGGATTTTTTTCGCGAGACCCGCGGCGATGTGGCGCGTGCGCGCCGGCGAAGAGCTCACAATCCTCATGTCACAGCAGCCCCTCGGACGAAGGCATCTTCAAGTGTTCTTTTGCGGCTCGGGTCGCCACTCTTCCTGACGAGGTGCGTTCCAGGAGGCCCCGGGAGAGCAGGAACGGCTCGTAGACGTCCTCTATGGTCCCGATCTCCTCCGAGAGCGCGGCGGCGAGGGATTTGACGCCCACAGGTCCGCCCCCGAATTTAGTGAGGATTACGGCGAGGAGTTCCCGGTCAGCGCGTTCGAGCCCCAACTCGTCGATTTCGAGCAATTCAAGGGTCTTTTTCGCGATTTCCCCGGTGATGATGCCGGACCCCTTCACTTCCGCATAGTCCCGCGCGCGCTTCAGGAGCCGGTTCGCGACCCGCGGGGTGGCGCGCGCACTTCGGGCGAGGATATTCACCGCCTCCTCGTCGATCGAGGTGCCCAAGACCCTTGCGGAGCGCGAAAGTATGCGCTCAATGTCTCCCGTTCCGTAGTACTCCAGTTTGAAGGTCGCGCCGAAGCGGCTCCGCAGGGGATTTGAAAGCACACTCACTTTCGTCGTCGCGCCGATGACGGTGAACGGCGGGAGCTCCAGGGAGAATGCCCTTGCGGATTGCCCCTTTCCGACGACGAGGTGGAGGCGCCCGCTTTCGAGCGCGGGGTAGAGAGTTTCCTCGACAAGCGTGTTGATGCGATGTACCTCGTCTATGAAGAGGATCTCATGCGGTTCCACGTTGGAGAGTATGGCGGCGACATCGCCGGCCCTCTCAAGCGCGGGGCCGGTCGTGGATTTAATCGGGACCCCCATCTCCTTGCTGATGAGATATGCGAGCGTGGTTTTCCCTAGCCCCGCGGCGCCGTAGAGAAGCACGTGGTCCACCGCTTCCTTCCGCTTTTTCGCGGCGTCGATCATGAGGCGCAAGCTCGTTTTCACCTTTTCCTGGCCCACGTATTCGTTCCACGCGCTCGGACGCAGAAGGGCGTCCATGGAATCGTGCTCGGTCGAGGAAATTCTGTTTTTCATCTCCGTTTTCCTTTTCATTATCTCGCGAAGCGAGTGAAATGGAAAGACGACGTCTTTCCATTTCCGAGCGAGCAAATAACAAGCGAATCGCCATTTCGGAGCGAAGCCGGCGAAATGTAAAATCATATTTTGCATTTCCGAGCAAGCGCAATGGCAAGCGGGTAACCGTCAATCCGCCGTGCGGGCGGAACGGAAAGGCGGGGTTTCCGCCCCTCCCGGCTCTCGGCGGGGGAGACGTTGACATTTTTAGTGACTTGTGATAGGATTATATGAGATCCCGAATAGAGACCTGTGGGCAAACGGATTCATCCTTAAACAAATAGGGCTCCCTGGCTTCGGCTGGGAGGTTCCTCGGGATAATCGGTGTTTTTCCGAAAGGCTTTCGGAAAAATAAATACATCAACATTAACTTGTTGACTTGCCCACGGATCCCTCTTCGGGATTTTTTATTTCCGCTATCTCACCCACCACTCGATGGTGCCGGTCACGTCCTCAACTTCCTTGACGCTCGTCGCGCCCTTCAGGATCTTCAAGACGCCGTCCTCCTGGAGGAATATCATGCCCTGTTTCCGTGTCGCGTCCCTGAGGTCGAAATCGGTCGGGGTGCTGTAGATAAGCTTTTGGATCTCCGGGGTCACCGAGAAAAGCTCGAACACCGAGGTGCGCCCCTTGTATCCCAGCCCCTGGCAGTCCTCGCAGCCGACCGGTTCGTACACCTCAGGGGAGCCGTACTCGCTTTTATTGAAGACGTCCGGAAGCGCTTTTATGAAGCTCCGTATCTTTTCAGCGAGGGGTGGCGCGAGGTCCACCCGCTTCCTGCATTTTTTGCAGAGCATGCGGACGAGACGCTGGGCTATGACTAGCCGGAGGCCCGGCGCGAGGATCTGCGCCTGCGCGCCGAGGTTAAGGAGCCTCGGAATCGCGCCCACGGAGTCGTTCGTGTGGAGCGTGGAAAACACCAAGTGGCCCGTGAGAGCCGCGTTCAGGGCCGTCTCCGCAGTGTCCTTGTCGCGTATCTCGCCGACGAGGACGACGTCGGGGTCCTGGCGGAGTATGCTCCGGAGTCCGTTTGCGAACGTGTAATCCGCCTCCTCGTCCACCTGCGTCTGGGAAATGCCCGCCAGGTGGTATTCGATGGGGTCCTCGACTGTGATGATCTTGATCTCCGGGTTCCTTACGTACTGAAGGAAGGCGTAGAGCGTCGTCGTCTTTCCGCTTCCCGTGGGGCCGGTGTTCAAAATGAGGCCGTTCGGCTGCTCGATCTCGTGCTTTGCGATTTTCAGTAGATCGGTGCGCCAGCCAAGCTCCTCGAGGTTAACTTTCAAGGATGTTGGATCCAAAAGACGGAGGACTACGGTTTCCCCGTATTCCGACGGGATGACGGACGTCCTCACCTCAATAGCTTTGCCCTGCGCGTGTATGGTGAACCGCCCATCCTGAGCCTCTCCGTGTATGTTCAGTTTCAGGTTAGAGAGGAGTTTGATGCGCGTGATGATGGAGTGATAGGTGCTCTTCTCAAACCTGTCGAACGCTGTGTGGAGCACTCCGTCTATCCTCAAACGGAACGTCCCCGCTGTCTCCCCGGCTTCGAGATGTATGTCGGAGGCCTTGAGGGTGAGCCCTCCGGCAATGATGATCTCGAGCATCTGCGAAGTGAACTCGCCAGTGTGTGCCCCTATCTCTTCGGAAAGGTCTTTTATGGTCTTCAACCTTCCCACGAGTTCTTCGAGGTGCTTCGGGTCTATGGAAACGCTTCCGGCGATGTCCTTCACGTCAGTGACATATTGGTAGTATCCCCACGCGTACGCGAGGGATTTCATTGAGACGACGAAGACCTCCGCGGTATGGCCCTTCTTCAGCCGTTTGATGACCTCCGAACTCTCGGGCTTCAGCGGATCGTAGGCGGCGATGAGAAGCTTGTCCCTCGTGAGCTCGAAGGGCGCCACGAGCGCGTGTTTGGATTCGTCCTCTTTTAGCAGGCGGAGCGCCTTGAGGTTTACGGGGATCTTCGAGGCGATGAGGTCCAAATAGGGGAGTTTTGCCCGCGTCGCGCGACGCCTAGTATCGTTCTCTTCGGCGAGGTGGCGCTGACGCTTGAGCTCCTCGTCGACGTTTTTCTGGGATTGGAACATGTGCGTTCATTCTACCTTTTTTGCCTTCCGTCCTCAATAAAAACAAGCAAAATGCGTGTTATTTCAAGTAAATTGACTTTTTCGTATATAGGTGGTATAATCAACACAATAGAACATTAATTTTTTAAAAAGATAAGGAGCTCAGAAATGAAAACAATAATAATCGTATTATCTTTTCTTTTACTTCCAGTATTTTGCACCGCCCAAACTAAAACTTTGGACGATATTTTCAAGACCGCTGACGATGTCATTAAAGTTTTTGAGAAAGCTGGGGAATATTACAATGAGGTTCAAAAAAGCTTTGGATCTCTCCGGATGATGAACGCCACAGGCGAGACATGCGAATTCTATCTGGAAAGCTCGTCTCTCTTGGGTAAGGACAAGCAAATCATCCTCGATCCTGGTGAGGATGATAATTATGAGATTTTGATGCCCATCAGTACCGATGCCGTACAAATTGCGGTCTTGGCGAAAGTATATGTAAGAATGTCAGGGAAAGATGGCATTTTATTCACAGGAGATGACAGAGTCGAAGTTATCGAAACAAAAAGTCAAAACTATTATTTTTACCGGGGTTCAAGCCAGAAGTTTCAAACGGCCGTTCTTCGAGAAAAAGATGGAAGTTTCTGGATAGAGAACTTCTAACCGACTGATTTTCCCTAAACACCCGTGTGTTTTACACCCGGGTGTTTTTTTTGTAGTTTTAAGGTAATGGTCATCTACCTCCACGGGCCCGATTCGTACAGGCGCGGGAAAAAGCTCCGCGAGCTCGTCGCCGACTACAAAGGGAAATACGCGACGCACGACCTCCTCCATGTCGACCTTTCCGAGGAGCCGGAGGACGGCTGGATGCGCGCGAAGGATTTTTTGAACCAACCCTCGATGTTTGTGGAGTCGAAGGTCCTGGTGCTTAAGGAGGCCGCGCGCGAAGAGCACGTTCCGTGGAGCGATATCCTCGTTAGGGAGCTTAAAACGGAGAAAACGTTCCTTTTGGTCTCTGATTCCGGAGAACCCCACAAGCATTTTTCTTTCCTCCTTAAGAAACCTGCGCTCTTTCAGAAATTCGGCGTTTTGAGGGGAAGGGAACTTGAACGTTTTCTTGCCAAAGAGGCGGAGGAAGCGGGAGTGCGTTTTGCGCCGGGCGCGTGGCGGTATTTCCTCGCCTTCGTGTCGTCACTTGGCGGTACGGAGAATCCCGAAAAGGCGACATGGGCCGCGGTTTCGGAACTGAAAAAACTCGCGCTTTCGGGCGGGGAGGAAATCGAAGAGGAGCGCCTCAAGCAGGTGCTCCGCTTCTCCGATTCCGCGGATTTTTACGGCCTCGTCCGCGGGCTCCTTTCGGGGCGCTCGATGGCGCTTAGGCTCGGTGCCTTGGAGGAACTCATGGCGGAGAATATCGACCCGGCGAGGATATTCAACACGCTGTGCTATCTCGCATCGGGCTCCGACGCGCTTTTCCTTTCCGAGGCGGATATCGCGGTCAAAAGCGGCAGGTTGGACTACGAAACGGCGCTCGCGAAAACCGCGCTGCGGAACTCCTGAAAAACCCCGCTTGTGGCGGGGGTTTCATTTCTTTGGGGAGAGTTTTTTGGAGAGCCGCGACTTGATGCGCGATGCCCTGCCTTTCTTGATGTAGCCGGTCTTCACCGTCTTGTCCGCGGTTTTCATGACCAAAGGAAGGAGTTTTGCCGCCTCGTCGGTCTTTCCTTCCGCAACGAGCTTCTTGAAGCGTTTTATGGCCGTCTTCAGGGAACTCCTCCTTTTGAGATTCCTCGCACGGCGGCGCGCATTCTGGCGCAGTGCCTTCTTTGCCGATGTCGTTCTTGGCATGTCGAAAAACATGATACCGTGCGATTTGTGCTGAGTCAACCTGGTGTCGTATACTGAACACGTGTTTCATTCCGTAAGCGGCAAGATGGAAAGGAAGACGGCCGAATACGCGGTCGTTTCCTGTGCCGGCATCGGTTTCAAGGTTTTTGTCCCAGCATCCGTCCTGAAGCGCCTTCCGGCGTCGGGGGAAGATGTCACGCTTTTCACCCATCTTCACGCGAGGGACGACGGCATGGACCTTTACGGCTTCATGACGGAGCCGGCGCTCGCGCTTTTCGAACTCCTGATATCGGTCGCGGGCGTGGGTCCCCGTACCGCGCTCGCGGTCCTTTCCGTGGACACCGTGGAGCGCGTGACCGCCGCCATCCTCGAGAAGCGGACAGACCTTCTCCTTAGGGCGCCGGGCATCGGAAAGAAGACGGCCGAACGCATCATTTTGGAACTGCAATCGAAATTGGAACTCTCTCATGCAAAGAGCATCACCGAGCACATGACTGAAGAGGCCGAGGCGGAAGAGGCGCTCCTCACATTGGGGTATTCCCGGAGCGAGGCGCGTGGCGCGGTCGCCGAGGCGTCGCGTACCGAGAAGGGGTTCGAGGGCACGCTGCGCGGGGCGCTCCGGATATTGGGTTTGAGGAACGACAGGCGGCCATGAAGATCACTTTTTGCGGGGCGGCACAGATGGTGACCGGATCGAATTACCTCCTCGAGTCGGGGGGAACGAAACTCCTAGTCGATTGCGGGATGTTCCAGGGTTCGCGCTATTGCGACGAGAAGAACTTCGAGCCGTTCCTGTACGACGCGAAGTCCGTCGACGCGCTCCTCGTCACGCACGGCCACATAGACCACATCGGGCGCGTGCCGCTCCTCCTCCATAAAGGGTTCCGCGGAACCATATACTCCACGCCGCCGACGAAGGACTTCGCCGAATTCCTGCTTCTGGATTCCGAGCATGTGCTCGCGGTCGAGGCCGAGCACCATCATCACAAACCCATTTATGGCATCGGCGACGTCGAAGAGGTGATGAAACTGTGGAAAAAAGCCCAATACCACGAAAAGTTTTCTGTGGGACCCTTCGCAGTGGAATTCTTCGATGCGGGGCACATTCTAGGCTCCGCGTTCATCGTCGTCGAGGCGGAAGGGAAGAGGGTAGTCTTCTCCGGGGACCTCGGAGGCGCGAACACCCCCTTCATCAGGTCGCTTGAGAGGGTCGACGGCGCGGATTTCCTCGTCGTCGAGTCCACCTACGGCAATTCCGTACACCACGAGGCGGCGGAGAGGAAAGGGATCCTTGAGGATATCATCGAGGAAACGGCAAAGCGGAAGGGCACGCTCGTCATCCCGGCGTTCGCGCTCGAGCGCACGCAGGAGATGATGTATGAGCTCGACGAGCTCGTGAAACACGGGCGCATCCCGCCCGTTCCCGTGTTCGTGGATTCCCCGCTCGCCATCAAGCTTACTGCCGTCTATAAGAAGTATTCGACGGATCCACGGTATTTCAGCAAGGAAGCGATAGACCTCATCAGGTCGGGCGACGCCATTTTCGACTTTCCCGGATTGAAGCTGACGCTTACCACCGAACAATCGCGCGGCATCGCCTCCGTCGGGTCCCCAAAGATCGTCATCGCCGGGTCCGGAATGAGCCAGGGCGGGCGCATCCTCCACCACGAGCGCAATTATCTTCCTGACCCGAAGAGCGCCATTCTCTTCGTCGGCTATCAAGCGAGGAATTCCTTGGGACGGCTCATCCTCGACGGCGAGAAGAAAGTGAAGATATTCGGCGAGGAAATCCACGTGAGAGCGCGCGTCCACGAGATCACCGGCTATTCGGCGCACGCCGACAAAACGCAGCTCATGGATTGGATCGAGCCGATGAAGAAAACCCTGAAGAAAACGTTCCTGGTGCACGGGGAAACGGAACAGGCCCTCCCCTTGAAACAGGCATTGCTCGACAGGTACGCGCTCGAGGGGGAATTCCCTTCCTTCGGCGAGTCGCACGAGCTCTGATACAATGGAAAGGAAGAAGGAACCCATGCCAAAGAAGAGATCATCTCCCGTCCGCCCACCCTCGGGGAAATCCGACGGTGACGGGGAAAAGATACTCCGGCGTTTCCACTCCGAACCGCTCCGGTACAAGATCTGCGTGTCCGGCGCCTCGGAAACGGGCCTGTGCTCCGACGATTGCTTCGAGAAGTCGGTGCTCCTGGGGCGCGAGATCGCTCGCAGGGGGCTCGTGCTCCTCACGGGCGCTACGACGGGGGTGCCCTATTGGGTCGCGAAAGCGGTGAAGGAGGAAGGGGGCGTCGTCATCGGTTTCTCTCCGGCGGCGTCGAAGCAGGCCCACGTGAAGACCTATCACCTGCCAATGGACTACCACGACGTCATCATGTACACGGGATTCCACTACTCGGGAAGGAATCTGCTCCTCATGAGGGCGTCCGACGCCATCATCACGGTGTGCGGGAGGATAGGGACCCTGAACGAGTTCACAATCGGATTCGAGGACAAGAAGCCCGTCGGGGTCCTCGAGGGGACGGGAGGGATGGCGGATCGCCTCCGCGAGATCGTGGAGCAAGCGCACCGCGGTCCAGGCAAAGTGGTGTATTCCCGCGACCCCAAAGAGCTCCTGGACAAGGTCATCGAGCTCATAAAAGCCGACGAGAAGGAGGCCGGCATCTCGAACGGAACGGTGGCGTGACCGTTCCGTTTTCACCGATGCCGGCGCGAGCGTTTTTTAGATGGGCCGCCCTCGCGGCGCTTTTTTTCATTCCCTTTGGAGCAAAAAAGTTCCTATATGCGTTCTGGGGGCGTCCCGCGGAACTTTCCTCGGCATTCTTCTACCTTACGGACGCTCTCGTCGCCCTCGCGCTCGCGGGATTCCTGATGTTTCCCGGGAAGGGAAAGGCTGACGAGCATAAGGCGGAAAAAGCCCTTTTTGGGGCGTTCCTTTTCTTTTCCGCATACTCGCTCCTCGCCGCGGGGAACCTTCCCCTCGGCGCTTATTCTCTCTTCCGGCTCATGTTCGCGATGCTCTTCGGGATGATGCTCGCGTTCGCGCTCCGCGAGAAAGCCGTCCCTTTGAGAGACGTCTATATCGCGCTTTCCGCTTCGGCGGGGGTGCAGGCGGTCATAGGCGCTTTGCAGTTCCTGCGGGGTAGGGGGACGGGGCTGAGGCTTCTCGGCGAACCGGTGTTCGACGGCGGCGTCGCTCGCGTCGCGGTAGGCGGGGTCGAATACTTGAGGGCGTACGGGACGATGGCCCACGCGAACATCCTCGCGGCGTTTTTGGGGATCGGGGCATTGGCGCTCTTCAGGTGGTGGATGGCGCGCGCCTCCCGCGCAGGCATGAAGGAAAAAGTTTTTTTCGG
>CAYHLH010000010.1:0-23927 GCA_964357525.1 uncultured Candidatus Saccharibacteria bacterium | reverse complement strand
AAAAGGATCGGGTAGGTGGAGGCGAGCCGCCTCGGCGTCGCTCAAGCCGACATAAAGCGTCTCGTCCGCATACCCGCTCGGAAATACGATGTCTTTCAGTTTTGAATCTTTTACCTTGCCTTCCGGGAAATCTTTTCTTGTCGCTATTACTTTCATCGCAGATGCCCGAAATGTATCCGGATTGAACGTGAACGATATAACGCGATAATGTTTTCCATCCGCATCCTCATTGCCTATGTGCCCTATGACTCCGATTGTCCCGTCCTTCAAAAGGCGCGCGTTGTTCACTCCGCCCCATTCGTTCTTGCCGAATTGCCCCTCGAGCAGGCGTGCCTGAAGGATTTTTTCCGGCGTGAGTTCGTCCAGTGAATCCAGCCGTATGAAGCCGATTGTTCCTTTGCCGCCTATTTCCCCCCGCGGGCGCGTGAAAACCCCCACTCCGCTGTCACCGAGTTCTACCAATCTTATATCTTTCATCATGTCCGGTCCCTTACAAAACTGCTCCAGATTTTTAATGTCTTTTCCTTTATAAAAAATGGTTCGGTATCCCTTCCACTCAGGGCTCGGCGCGTCCTTTAGCGGATAGGTCTCCACTCCGCCGAAAATGAGCTCGCCGTCCATTTTAGTCACAAACGGGTCCTCCAATTTGAAATTCGGAAGCGTCTTGTCGGCCTCCCATACCCCGTCTTTCCTTGTGAAAAACACAGAATGTGCGTCCGCAATCGTCTCCGGCGATTCCACTCTTCCGACTATATATGTCTTCCCGTCGGACTCGAACGGTGCGGTGACGTTGTAAACGTCTTTGCCCTCAACTCCCTCAAACCTCAGTTTCTCTGCTTTCGGCTCCCTCTCTTTCCGTTCAAAAGCTTCCGACATGCCTCCATTATATCAGCTTTGACTTCCTCTACCAACAAAGTTTCCTTATTTACCAAAAATATCCACTGTACAATTCTATAGAATTGTACAGTGGTGACTTCCAGCTGATGCGGTTGGGCAATAAAAAACCGCCTCTGTTTTATCAAAAGACGGTTTTAGGTTTTTGCCTTACGGGCCATGTCGTGGAGCACGGCGAGGCCTGTGAAAAGCGTTATCTGCTGTTCGGGACTGTCTAGGTTGTGGCAAGTGAATCTATACGGCCTGTTTCTGTCCGGCTCGTGATCTGGGTGCAACCCGGTGGCATCTCCAGGGCAATTCATATTCACCCAACCGATGTCCTTTTTTATCTCTATCCAGAAATCGTCTGCTCTTTTTCTTCCCCATTCGCCCATCATCTTCGTGTATACGTCCTGCATCGCTTTTGCGCCCTCTGGAATGTACGTGGTCTCATTGAAAGTACGGCAAAGCCATTCACTGAACCCTTTGCAAAACAATCCGCTCACCGCGCATCCGTATCCAAAACCTTGCCCGTAACCAGTGATGCTCTCCACGGTGAAAAGCTGTGGGAATTTTGAAGATGTTTTCATCTCACACCCAACTGCGATGAAAAACTGCGAAAAGGTAGCGGAAAGCGCGTACACGCGCCTGTCGTCGATTTCCTTGATTTTCCCGCTTCCGTCGCATTCAATGCAGAATTTTTTCTTTCCACGGCACGCGCAAAATTTCCCCGTGAACTTTCTCACTTGCGGGATTTGAGCCGCAAATTCGATGAAGTCCCCGCGCATCCCAATCCTCTTGAACGATCTGTTGAATCCCCAGAATGGTTTGTCCCATTTTCCCTCGAATTCGGTGAAATGGGGGAACGTGACTTTATAGCCATTGAGTGGATTTCCAAAGAAACCCTTTCCCACCTTCATAATTACCTTATGAACGCGGATAAGCAGATTTCTTCGGGTTTTGTCCCATGACAGTTCATACCAGCACGGAACGTCCTTTTCCAAATACATTTTTATCCCTCCAATCTGCTTATTTCCCGGCTCAGCCAGTTGAAATATTCGATGCAGAACTCCCTTGTGAGGAGCGCCTGCCAGTAGGCATCCATATTGTGACAACAAAATGCCGTCCGGGGCTCGAAAAATTCAGAAAACGGTTCTAATATCCCATACCACCAGCATCCTTTCCAGCTGAAATCGCTAGCCAGATAAATGTCCCCGCTTTGTACGTTTCCTCCCGCCCATACTCCATATACACCCCTTTCGTCTATATAAACCCTCCCTATTTTGAATAGGTTGAGAAGGCGTTTCTTTTCTTTATTGATACGATCTTGGAACCCGAAAAATATATTCTGGAACGGAAAAGAAAGTTTAGAAACCTTCCCGTCAACCTCCTGTTTTATCTTTTCCGCTCTCTGTCGTATTTCGGCGTAACCCATTCTCTGAATGACCTTCTTATAACCCTTCGGCAACGGGCAGGTGAAAATGGCTCCTGAATGAACGTCCGTGCCGATTTTTGCGAATATTGGAACTAAATCCTGTGTCAAAATGAATTTTCCCATTTCTACCTCCTTATGAAATTTTGATTAACCAACTATCCCAAAAATGCCACTTAATACAGCAAAAGTCAACGCTCCACTCCCCGCCGACCAGTGGAGGAGGTTTTTTAAAAAATCGTTTTGTGATATGATGAAAGTGCTCCATAAAAACAAAAATAGGAAGGTGAGATGTCTTATATAAAGAACAAGCTTGTATAACCTATCCGTTGGATTGTCCCGTGGACAACCAACTTAGATTCAAAAACCGGACTCCTTATGTCCGGTTTATTTTTTGCCGATGTGGGGGTGCGGAGTTTTAATGGACAAAATTAAAAATCAATGGTAATCTATTTCCAGTTTTTAAACATCAAAATATTCCTGAAAACAGGAATGGAGGAAAAAATGGATACACCGAAATACGCAAAGGGAAACGTTCTCTATGAAGGGAAAACAAAGAAGATCTTCACTGTCTATCTCGACGGCAGCCTCGTACCTGACCTGCTCATAGTCGAGAACAAGGACGATATCACCGCTTTTGACGACCCGAAATTCACGAAGAAATTCTCGACCAAGGCGCGTTGCGCCACGGAAACCACATGCAGGGTGTTTGAACTTCTGCGGGCGTCGGGACTGCCCGTTGCTTTTGTCGAACAGCGTTCAGAAACGGAGTTTTTGGCCCCGAGATGCACGATGATACCATTGGAAGTTGTTGTCCGGCGATATGCGGTGGGAAGCTATCTGAAGCGCCATCCGGAATTTGAAAAGGAAGGTAAACCCCATCGTTTCGGTGACCTTGTGGTCGAGTTCTTCTTGAAGACCACCAAAGGCGGCCTAAAGGATACAGACGGAAACGTGCTTATCGAAGGTCTGGATCCCACAAAAGGAGAAGAAGATCCGCTTATCCTCAATCCCAGGGATGCGGCGTGGGAACTCTTTCACTCGAAAAAGCCCGATTCCAATCCCGATGCGCGCCTCGGAACCGTTCACGCGCGACCGGTTATCAACGACCCGGAATACATTGACCGAATGTACGGCATCGCGAGGAATGTTTTTCTCGCCCTTGAAGTGTCGTGGGCTCTGCAGGGATACCGTTTTATTGACCTAAAAATAGAGTACGGAGTGGATGCAAAGGGCAATCTGCTTGTAGCGGATGTTATTGACAACGACAGCTGGAGATTGAAGACAAATGATTGGGAGGAACTAAGCAAGGAAGCATTCCGGCAGGGCGAAGAGCTCGGCGAGGTCGAAAGGAAATATGAGCTGGTGTCGGAGTTGGTTGGCAAGCTCAGGGTTCCCGTATAATTTCCCACTTACGGGACGATGCAATTTTAAAGGACCGCATTTGTGGTCCTTTTATATTTTCCTTAACGGGCACCGGGCGTGGTCGTGAGGGCGCGCTGGACAGTAATTTCGCCCGTACTCTATGAGGAGATATGTCAGCTTGAACCAGTCCTTTTTTGGAAAAATTGCCATAAGATCGCGTTCTATCTTCTCCGGCGTTTTCTCGTCCGAGAGATCTAAGACCCGCGAAAGGCGCGTGACGTGCGTGTCAACCGCGATCCCCTCCACGATGCCGTAGGCGTTGCCGAGAACTACGTTCGCGGTTTTCCTCCCCACGCCGGGAATTAAGAGCATCTCCTCCATCGTTTTGGGCAACTGGCGCTTGTGGTGCACCGTAAGATACTTCGCCGCCGCAATGATGCTTTTTGCTTTGTTTTTATAGAAACCCGTCGAATAAATGTCTTTTTCGAACGCACTCTGTTTTACCCGCGCATAATCGTCGATATGCCTGTACTTCCTGAATAATTTCTCCGTCACCTTGTTCACCTGCTTGTCGGTACACTGCGCCGAGAGTTCCACAGCGACCAAGAGTTCCCACCCATTCGAATACTTCAAAACCATCCCCGCCTTGGGGAAAAGCTTTTTGAGTTTCGCGACTATTCTCCTCCCCCGTCTTTTCCGTTCCGCCAATTTCCTCTTATTCATATATAATTCACAATAACATTAATATATTGTCCTCCAAGTACGATATATTGTGCTTGGAGGACAATATATTGATTTATTCGTAGTGGAGGGCTTCCATTGGGCTCTTTTTCGCCGCGGCCCGCGCGGGGAATATACCGAAGAGGATTCCCGTTCCGCAGGCGACCGCGAGCCCCATCAGCGCCCCGGACACGGAGAAAAAATAGGGGAAATTGATCCCGGTCGCGAACGAGCCGATGAATGTCGCCACCCACGTGAAGAACGCCCCCATGACGACGCCGATGACGCCCCCGAACGACGTGAGTAGTATCGCCTCGATGAGGAACTGGAGCATTACGTTCCTGTTTGTCGCCCCCAATGCCTTCCGGAGACCGATCTCCTTCGTGCGTTCCGTCACGGACACGAACATGATGTTCATCACGCCGATGCCGCCCACGAGGAGGGAGATGGCGGCGACAAAGGAAAGGAACACGGTAACCGCCCCGAGGATGTCACCCACGATCTTAATCATATCTTCCTGCGTCGTCACGATGAAGTCGTCCTTTGCGGGGTCCGTAATGTCGTGGTTGTTCCGGAGGAGCGTTTTGATGTCCGCCACCATCCCCGGCACGGCGTCCGCATCCCTCGCTTTCACGGCGATCTCGTGGAAATGCCTGATGCCCAGAAGGTCCTGCTGTACCGTCGTATACGGCATGATGACGAGGTCATCGATGCCGAACATCGAGGCGTTCAGCGACGAGAAGACGCCGATGACCCGCACCGTCTTGTTTTTCATCTTCACTTTCTCGCCTATCGGGTCCTGGTTGCCGAAAAGGTCTTCCGCGACGTTCTTGCCTATGACGGCGACCGCCGCCCTGTCCTCAACCTCCTCCTTGGTGAAAAACCGCCCTTTCGCGGGAGAAAGGTTGTATATCTCGAATGATTCCTCCCCGCTCCCGATGACGGAAGCCGTCTTAGTCTCGGATAGGTAACTCATGTTGATGGAGGCGTTCACGGAGGGGTTCACCACGATCGCGTCGGGCACGTTCTCCTTTTTCTTCAGGTCTTCCACATCCTTTTCGGTCAACGATTTCAGAAGCAGGGACGACGCTCCGCTGCTCAACAAGCCGCCCTCGGAGGGCTTTCCGGGATTGATGAACACGTTTTCCGGACCGAACGACTGTATCTCGCCCAAAATGAGTTCGGTGGCGCTGGAACCCACTGACATCACGATCATGATGGACATGATGCCGATGACGATGCCCAACACCGTGAGGAGCGAGCGCCCTTTGTGCGTGCGGAGCGCCTGCACCGCCATGCTGAATATGTCACGCCAAGGGGTTCTATTCATAGTAAAGGGACTCCACCGGGTCCTTGCGAGCGGCTTTCACGGCGGGGAAAAACCCGAATCCAATGCCGATGCCGAACGAGACGGCGAGCGCCAGGAACATTCCGTTCAGAGAAAACGCGAACGGAAGATCGAGTTCCGCAAACTGTTTTGCGGCCCACGACGCCCCCCAGGTGAGGAGCGCGCCGAAGGCAATGCCGAGAATCCCCCCGAGAAGCGTCAATGAGAGCGCCTCGAAGAGAAATTGGGTCATTACGTTCCCGTTCGTCGCCCCGAGCGCTTTCCGCAGGCCTATTTCCTTCGTGCGTTCCGTCACCGATACGAGCATGATGTTCATGATGCCCACGCCCCCGACGAGAAGGGATATCGCGGCGACGGACGCGAGGAGGACCGTCAGGATGCCCGTCACGGTCTTCACGCGGTTTGCGAGTTGTTCCTGCGTCTGAATGAAGAAATCGTCCTTGTCCGGCGAGTCGATGTTGTGGTTGTTCCGCAGGAGGGTCTTTATGTCCTTGATGACGCCCGTCACGGCGTCGATTGACTCGGCTTCCACGATGATGCGGTTGAAGTACCGGTTTCCCAAGATGTTTTCCTGTACCGAGGTGTAAGGGGCGACTAGCGCCTTGTTGAAATCGACAAACGAGCCCTGCCCCTCGGACGCGAGGACACCGATGACGGTGAAATTCTGATCTTTAATCTTCACCTTTTCCCCGACGGCGAAGTCATTCCCGAAGAGCTCCTCTTTGACCTTATTCCCGAGGACGACGACGCGAGCGCGCGTTTCCACGTCCTCATCGTCATAGTACCTCCCCTCCTCCACGGTGAGATCCCAGTTCTTCAGCGAATATGCCGTACTCCCGATAAGCATTCCGTCGTAGGTGTCGCCGCCGTAGGACGCCTGCACGAATCCGAATGCGTAGGGAATGACCCTCACCGCCTGCGGCACGTTCTCCTTCTTCTGCAGGTCCTCAAAATCCTTGATCTTCAGCGAATCGTTCAACAACGTCCCGGCGGCGTCGTTCGGCCCCTGCGGCTCGCGACCCGGAAGCACGAAGATGTTCGTGGGGCCGAACCGCTCGATCTGCCCCACGATGAGCCCCTCGGCGCTCTGCCCTATGGACATAACGGCGACGACGGACATGATGCCGATGACTATGCCGAGGATGGTGAGAAGGGAACGGTTCTTGTGCACTGCGATGCCCTGGAATGACATCTTGACGGTATCGTACAGGCGCATGTTGCTATTTGGATAACCCGTCGTGCGAGACGATCCTCTGTCGGCGCACCGACTCGTCCTTCTCTATCTTGCCGTCGATGATGTGCAAAATGCGGTGCCCCGCTTCCGCGACGTAGGATTCATGTGTGACAACGACGATGGTGTGTCCCTTGTCGTTTAGCTGCTGCAGGAACGCGAGTATGACGCCGCCGGACTTTGAGTCCAGATTCCCCGTCGGCTCGTCGGCGAATATGACCTTGGGGTCGTTCACGAGCGCCCGCGCTATGGCAACACGCTGTTTTTGTCCTCCCGAAAGCTTGGACGCGGCGTAGCTCGCCCTGTCCTCGAGCCCGACGAGCGCCACTATCTCTTCGGCGCGCTTTAGGCGCTCCTTGTGCGGAATGCCCTTGTAGATCAGCGGAAGCGCGACGTTTTCCAGGACGGAGAGGCGCGGCAGAAGGTTGAATGCCTGGAATACGAAGCCGATCTTCTCATTCCGTATCCACGCAAGCTCGTCATCCGTGTACATATTGAGTTCCTTTCCCTCGAAGAAGTATTTTCCAGCAGTGGGCCTGTCTAGGCACCCGAGTATCTGCATCAGCGTGGATTTTCCCGACCCGGACGGCCCGATGATGGACACGAATTCCCCCTCGTTGATGGTGATGGTGGCGCTCCGGAGGGCGTGCGTCTCCACGTTCCCGTTCACATAGGTCTTCCTGAGGTGCTCGGTTCTGATGAGTTCGGTCATCGGCTCCCTACTCGGAAACGATGACGTCGCCTTCCTTGAGTCCAGAAATTATCTCCGTATTGCCGTCGCTTCCGCGGAGGCCAGTTTTCACTTCCCGCGCTTCGGTCGTCATTTTGTCCGCATCGACGAGGAGTTTCACCGTCTTCCTGTCGCCGTCCGTCGTGATCTCGCGGGACGGCACGTAAATGACGTTCTCGCGCTTCTCGCTCATTATGTCCACGTTCGCCGTGAGGCCGGAAAGTATCTTCTTGTCCTCGTTCTCGAATTGGAGCGTCGTCTTGTAGGTCGCGATGCCTTCGAGCACCGTCTCCGAAAGGTCTATGCCGACGACCCTTGCCGTGAACACGACGTCTTTCCCGTAGGCATCGAGCGTCACAGCGGCCGGGTTTCCCACTTTCACTTTCGTGATGTCGGATTCGGCTATATTAACCTCGATCTGGTAGTTTCCCGCGCCGATGAGGGAGACCAACGGCTCGTTCGCCGACACGATGTTGCCGGGGTTCTTCACCGTCTTCGTCACCGTCCCGTCGAAGGGCGACCTGATGATGGATTTTTCGAGCTGGGAGGCGGCGTATGAAACGTTTGCGGCCGCCTGGTCGACGAGGGCTTTCTGCGCATCCAATTGCTCCTTCGTGGAACCTGCCTTCTCTAGCGCCCATTCGTTCTCGATGCGCGTCACAGTGGTCTTCTGCGAGGCAATCGACTGTATCTGCGAGGTTATGGATGTCCTCACCGCGTTTATGTTCGTCCGCGCGATCGCGATGTTCGTCTTGTACGTGCTCTTCGTCGTGTCGGAGAGCGTCAATGATCCGTCTACGACGTCCAATGCGCGCGTCAAAAGATTGTTCACCATTTCCGTCCGGGTGCGCGCCTTCTCGAGCGCGGCCGTAAGGTCCGCTTCGGGGGCGCCGTACGGCAGCGATGCAAGCTCGTTCCTCCACGCCGAAAGTTGACCACCGACATTCGACCTGAGGGTCAACACGTCTATTTCTGCCTGGGAATTGGAGGTCTGGAAGGTGAGCTTGGGGGTCGGCGTGTCCGCATTCGTGAAGAGGTCGGCTATCTTAGTCCTGACCGCGTCATCGGATTTCGCGAAGGCATCCGCGACGAGGTCCTTCACACCGCCGTAGTGGTTTTCGAGGTCCTGCCTAGCTTTCGCGAGTTCCGTTTCCTTTATCCGTAGCTGTTCGGGCCTGGTTCCCGCAAGAAGCTCGTCGTGCTTCGCGCGCTGGCTCCTCAGGGTCGCGTTCGCCTGCGCAAGCTGGGCGGCGAGATCGGAGTTCTCGAGTTCAACGAGTTTGGCTCCGGCCGCAACCTTGTCGCCCACTTTGACATACATGCGGTCTATCCTTCCTCCACGCTCGAAGGCGAGATCCAGGCTCCGCACGGGAACCACCTTTCCGGTCGCCGAGACCTCAAGAATGACGTTTCCCCTCGTAACTTCGAACGTGTCGAGCGGTGCGGGCTTTTTCAGGGTGAACGCCGCAACGGCGCCTCCCGCGATGAGCGCTCCGACGACAATGAGCACGACGTTCCGCGCCCGCCAGAATTTCTTGCGTTTCATAATCTTACGTATTGATTCTACTACTTTTCGCGCGTTTTTCTAATCCTCTCCCTCCCGCGCGCCGGTGATTTTCCCAATGAAATTTCCCGGTATTTCCCGATCTCCATGCGGAGCGTGTCCTTCACCTTGTCGATCGCCGAACGGATGTCGACGTCATAGCATTGCGCGCGGATGCGCTTTTTCGGCAGTTCAAGCGCCGCCTCCGCATAGAACACGTCCCCGTGCTTGTGGTGTTTCGTCGCGCGCGCGAGCTCGAGGTACAGTTCCGCCTCACCATGCCGCTCGTACCGCGAGATATATTTCCCCAAAGGTGCGATTTTCATCTCGACATACCGCTTGAGGGACGGCGTCATGTCTATCTTCGCCGCGTTGAGATTCAATTTCATAGTTCGGATGCGAATATTTTCTTCGCCGCTTCGGCTTTTCCGAGGCGCCACTCCTTGTGGGTTTTGAGGTCCTTGAGCATCAGTTTCTTGGATTTCATTTCCTTCTCGCCGACGATGACGGCGAACGGCACCGACTGCCTGGATGCGGTTTTAAGCTGGAGGCCGATTTTCCTTCCGGTAAGGTCGTGGGCGACCGAAATTCCCCTGTCCCTCAGATATTCGGCGATGCCCTCCGCGTATGCGCGGACGCTCCCCACCTCGCAGAGATATGCCCGCGTGCGTGGCGCGTATTCCGGGAGGAGTTTGTGCGTCTCGAGATAATCACACATCGTCACATCCCCCATCCCGAATCCGGCCGCGGGCACCGGCGGCACTCCGAAGATCTTCAAAAGCTCGTCGTAACGCCCGCCGCCGAAGAGAGAGCGCGGATTTTCCTTCCGGGTGTCGAACACCTCAAAGACGATGCCGGTATAGTAGTCGAATCCGCGGACGAGCGAGGCGTCGTAGCGCACGTTCGCGATCCCACACGCCTTAAGCTCTTCAATGAACTTAAGGAGTTCCGGGTTTTGAGGCTTCTTCGCGGCAAGGCGCTTCAACACAGTTTCCGCTTCCTTTCGTCCGGCGAGTTTCGCAAGCTCCTTTTTGAACTCCGGAAACGGCATCTTGTTCTTCTTGTCTATGAGGCGCCGAAGCGACGCGTTCTTTCCCGCGCTCTCGATATCGTACAAAAACCACCCCGCCGCGGAACGGCTGTTCACGCGTATTTCAAAATCTTTTGCCTCCGCGCCGAATTCGCGCATGATGTCATTTGCCATCCTGACAAGCTCAAGCTCGGCCCCGACGCCGGAAATGCCGAAAACGTCGGCATTCAACTGCCAGTGTTCCCTCGTCCGTCCGCGCTGCGGGCGCTCGTACCTGAACACGTTCGGAATGGAGTACCACCTTAAGGGAAAGGCGAGCTCCTGCCGGCGTTTGGCTATCATGCGCGCCAAAGTAGGGGTCATTTCGGGACGCAGGGACACTTCCCTCCCGCCGCGGTCCTTGAACGTATAGGTCTGTTCCTTCACGATCTCCTCGCCGGACTTCGCGCGGTACAGCGCCGCCTCCTCCAGAATCGAAGCGTTGTATGGTTCGTAGCCGTAGCGCTCCGCAACCCTCTTCATCGCGGAAAAGATATATTGCTGTATGAACTCGTCCTCGGGGTAGAAGTCCCGCGTGCCCTTGTAGGGCTCGAGCGAGAGGTTCGTCTTTTTCGGCATGATATGGTTCATTGTAACAAAAAAAGGACTCCAATTGGAGTCCTTTACAGGAGGTATGGCCGGGTCTTTATTTGACCAGGGTCATCTTCTTTGTTGCCACAAAATCACCTGACGTAATTCTGTAGAAATACATGCCGCTGGATAATTCGCTGCCGTTGAAAGCTATTGTGTAACTCCCTGCGGGCAGATTCTCACTATTCAGTACAGCAACTTCCCTACCAAGGATGTCATATACCTTGATACTCGTCATTTCGGACTTTGGAAGGTCGAAATCAATCTTCGTTGTCGGATTGAACGGATTCGGATAGTTCTGACCCAAGGCATACACCTTGGGAATATCGTTTCCGTTCTGTTCTAAGCCCGTCATTGCCGAGGTCAGAAAGTCAAACGTAATTGTCCAATTTGACCATCCGCCGTTCGGAAAGCTTGCTCTCACATGCCAGTAATAGGTTGTTGATGGTTGTAACGGGGGCAACTGCACCCAAGTGGTGCTTAAGCTCATATTCTCGAATATGATGTACTGCCCGCCGAAACTTGAATTGGTCGCTACCTGCACGTGATAAGTTACTCCGTTTCCCGAGCTTCCCCATCCGAGCATCACATTCTGCGGATTCAACCCTGTTGCATGATTTGGCGGGTTGTATGGTCCCGGAGGAACCGGCGGTATAGCCGGGCCGACCGTGAAAACCCATGTGGTGCTCCAGTCGCTTGTTCCGACACTGTTCGACGCTCTTACCCGCCACTGATAGGTATTGCCTACCATAAGCGGAGAGGAAATGGATACCGAGGTATTCGAAGTGGTCTGGTCAACGACGACCTGACTGTTCCAAATCACCTGGTAGTTGTAGCTCGTTGCCTGATAGGAAGGATTCCAATCCAGCATCACGGGCAACGTTGCCGTCGAATTGTTGGCGGGAGAAACCAGTATAGGAGCAGGCGGAATCTGTATGCCGCCGCCAGTACCGGGATCTACCAATACCGTATCGCCATTCGTGAGCACAAACCTGATATTGTCGGTTCTCAGATCTCTGCTTCCCCATTCATTCGGTAAGAATGAACAAGAAATGAGCAGCGTGTCATAGGTTCCGGGAATATTGAGAGGGTATTCATAAGTCAGAAAACTGACATTATTGTATGGCACATTATTGAATGTGCTTGTTGCAACTCCGCTTGAACCTCTCATTTGTATCGCGACTTGTACATTAGTACCGGGATTTATTGCTCCTCTCTGGTCCATCAGGACCTTCGAGATGCTGTACGGCGTGTACACCTTTTTCCATTTGGCATATCCAGTGGTGGGACCCGATACCCTTGTTTGCTGAAAGGAATAACAGGGTGCCGGGTTGCCGTCATTGGCAACCACCGAAGCGCTTACTCCCGTCACGTCCTCAGAGGCAAATAATGCGAAACCGGTATTGTTCTGAGCGTAAACGCTCAACGCAACAAAGAAAGTTAGAAATACAGCTAATATTAATGATTTTTTGTACATGTTAGGCCTCCTTGCCTTTATTAATTTGACAAAAATCGTTTTAAAATACCTAGGGAAATGATACTATATTTATAAGTATAAGTCAATACTTCACAGTCCCCTTGCGGAGGGGGTTAGGGAGGGGTCTAATGATACCGAAATGACCCCAGAAAACCCCCATAAACCCGTAAAATTGCCCCAAATCCTGCTGTTAGATAAGACGAAGGGGAAAACCTCATATGACGCCATAAGGGCCCTAAAAAGGAGGTTTCCAGGTGAGAAGTTCGGCCACGCGGGAACGCTGGATCCGAACGCCACTGGGCTACTCATCGTGGGAGTGGGAGCGGGCACCAAGTCGCTATCCTCACTACTCAAACTCCCGAAGACATACGACGCGGAAATCCTCTTCGGCTTACGGACGGATACCGGCGACATCACGGGAAAAACAATCGAATCATGTAATACGGAACATATAACAAGGAGCATGGTGGAAGGCGCGGTTGAAAAGCTCGTTGGAACGCATCCGTATCCCATTCCCGCATATTCCGCCGCAAAACAGGAAGGCGTGCCGCTTTACAAAAAAGCGCGCCGTGGTGAGGCGGTTATCCCTCCGATACGCGAAATGGAAGTGAAAAACGCCACACTGAAAGAATTCGCATTATTGGATAGTGTCGCAATTAATTGCGACACTATCCTATCCGGAAAATATCCGGTTGCAAAGATAACATTTGACGTCGGAAGCGGCACCTACATCCGCTCGCTCGCGGAGGCCTTGGGAAAAAAGCTCGGCGTGCCGGCAACGCTCTCTGAATTGAGGAGAACCCGCATCGGCGAATTCCGCGTTGAGGGCGCGGAAACGATATAGGACGAAAAAACGGGCTTAGCCCGTTTTTTTGCCGTTGCAGTGTTCGCACCGCGAAAACCATTTCCAGCGGCATTCCTTGCACCGGCTCTTCGTGATGAACGAGACCCCGAGCATGATGAGGAGCGCCGGCCAGAAGAATTCCCAGAACCCGCCGGGAAGGAATCCGAGATTATCTAGGATCGCCACTGCGCCGATGATGATGAGTATGCTTCCGAATATATACATGATGATTGAAAACTTGCGACCTTGAGACAATTATACCCTAATCGCGGTGGCGGAACAAATTCCTTGCCGCGACGGCGTTCGGGATTAACAAGAATTCACGTTCTTGTTCTTCCCTCGCTAGTCACGATAGAAAATGAAATCAAAGAATTTTTGTGCGGGCGTCCTTATTGGCGGAGTTGCGCCTGTAGTTTTTGTGATTTCCCCCATGTGATTCCTCGCTTCCGCTTCCCCCGCCGCGATGATCTCCCAAACCGAAGGAAACTCGAACCAGCCGAATCCCAAAACCGGAGGATTCAAGACGAGGTCCGCCGATGGGAGGATTCTCCGAGCAAGCTGGTACTCGATGATTGAGAGCGCCTTCGGGATCATGGAATATGCGCGGCTGATGCCGAACGATTCCTCCGAGAGATCCACCCATTCGGAGGAAACATCCACCGCAAGGACATATTCGGCGCCGAGCTGGCGCGCCACATCCGCCGGAACAGGATTCACGAACCCTCCATCCATCAGCAGGCGCCCGCCGAGCTCCACAGGCGCGAACACTATCGGAAGCGCGGTGGAGGCCCTGATGGCATTTTCCAGATTCCCTTTTTTCAACACCGCCTCGTCCCCATTTTTAACGTCGGTCGCGATCGCGGCAAACGGGATCTTGCAGTCCTCGATCTTCATGCCGCGAAGGTAGTCCTCGAGCACGTCCGTGATCACCGAATCCCTGAAAAGCCCCTTGCCCTTGCCGCTCATCATGGAGCCGATTGAAACGAGGTCCTTGTCGCGAACCCTCAGGAAAATATTCTCCAACGCGCCGATGTCTTTGGTCGCCGCATACCACCCGCCGACCAATGCCCCCATGCTCGTGCCCGCGATGGAGGATATCTCCACGCCCGCCTTTTCAAGCGCCTTGATGACTCCGATGTGCGCGAGCCCTTTCGCTCCGCCTCCGCCGAGCGCGAGCCCGACTTTTTTGGGAAGGGCAACCATATCCCTATTGTAGAACTTTCCTGAGATACGTCGCTGTGTGACTCCCCGCGACTCGTGAGACGTATTCAGGCGTGCCTTCGGCGACTATCTCGCCGCCCCCTTCGCCGCCCTCTGGCCCAAGGTCTATAACCCAATCGGCGGTCTTGATGACTTCCAGGTTGTGTTCGATGACTACCACCGTGTTCCCCCGTTCCACGAGCCGGTGCAGGACCTTCAGAAGCTGGTCCACGTCCGCGAAGTGTAGTCCGGTGGTCGGCTCGTCCAGGAGATACACGGTCTTTCTGGTGTCGCGCTTGCCGAGCTCGGCGGAAAGCTTTATGCGCTGGGCCTCGCCTCCCGAAAGCGTGGTCGCGCTCTGGCCGAGCGTGAGGTACCCGAGCCCCACCTCTTCCAAGATCTTAAGCTTGTCGTAAAGCCACGGAATGTCCTCGAAGAACGCCACCGCCTCCTCCACGGTCATTTGAAGCACCTCGTGGATGTTCTTTTCCCTGTAGAGCACTTCCAAGGTCTCCCTGTCGAAGCGCTTTCCCTTGCACACGTCGCAGGTGACGTACACCGTGGGCAGAAAGTGCATCTCTATGGCTATCTGTCCGTGCCCCTCGCAATGCTCGCACCGCCCGCCCTTCACGTTGAAACTGAACCGCCCCGGCTTGTATCCTCGGACGCGCGCGTCCTCGGTCGCGCTGAAGAGGTCCCGGATGTGCGTCCATGCGCCCACGTAGGTCGCGGGGTTCGAGCGCGGGGTACGCCCTATCGGCGACTGGTCCATGTTGATGACGCGGTTCACGTATTCGAGGCCGGAAATGGATTTCATCCCGTTCACTTTGTATTGCGTGCCGTTCCATGTGTTCGAAAGCGATTTGAAGAGCGCGTCGTAGACGAGGGACGACTTCCCACTCCCGGAGACGCCCGTGACCGCCGTGAACCGCCTGAGCGGTATCTTCACGTCTATGTCCTTCAGGTTGTTCGTCGTTAGCCCTTTCAGTTTGAGGAAATCGTGATCTTTTGTGACCTTGCGCCGCTGCGGCGGCACTGTAACCTTTTCCTCATGCCTCAAATATCGAAGTGTCAGCGAATCCTGTTTCTTGTCCGTGAGTATCTTCGGCATCTCGCCTGAGGCCACTATCTTCCCGCCGTGCACGCCCGGCCCCGGGCCGATGTCCACGAGGAAATCGGATGACCGAATGGTCTCCTCATCGTGCTCCACCACGATTACGGTATTCCCGAGGTCTCTGAGGTCCTTCAGTGTCGCGATGAGCTTTGCGTTGTCGCGCTGATGGAGCCCTATGGTGGGCTCGTCGAGTATATAAAGCGTGCCCGTGAGGCGGCTTCCGATCTGGCTTGCAAGCCTGATGCGCTGCGCCTCGCCCCCGGAGAGCGTGCCCGCCCTTCTGTCGAGCGTGAGATATTCCAGCCCGACGTCTATGAGGAACGACAATCTGCTCTTTATCTCCCTGAGTGGCACTTCGGCGATCTCGCCGAACGCGCTCTTTTTTCCCATCTTGCCGCCTGCCTGCCGGTAGGCATGGGAGCCCGGCGGGCCTTCCATGAGCCCCGCGACGAAGAGATAGCTCTCGGAAATGGGCATCGCCGTCACATTCACGATGTTCTTCCCATTGATGAGGACGGATAGCGCTTCACGGCGCAGGCGCCTTCCCTCACAGTCGGGGCATGGCTTCTCGCTCCATACGCTTTCAGTGCCGAGCCCGTGGCAGGTGGGGCACGCCCCGTACGGGCTGTTGAAGGAGAAGAGGCGCGGCTCTATTTCCGGAAACGAAAATCCGTCGTGCGGGCAGGTGAATTTTGTGGAGAGCGAGTGCTCCTCGTCGGTCACGATGGTGACGACGTCCCCGCCGTACTTGAGCCCGGTTTCTATGGCTTCCGAGAGACGCAGGCGGTTGTCCTGCCCGCCGGAGGCGGGTCCGCCTTTGGCGGAGAAATCCAGGCCCGCTGGGATGCGGTCCACGACGAGGTCTATCGTGTGCGCCTTGTGCCGTGCGAGGTCTATGCGCTCCCGGAGCGAGAGAAATTTACCCGCTATCCTCACTTCGGAAAATCCGGCGTTGAGGAAATCATAGAGCAATTGGTAATATTCCCCTTTCCGCCCCCTGACGACCGGAGCGAGGATGACGACGTTGCGCTTCTTCAGGTTCTTCCGCGATATGCCTATCGCAATGTCCACGATCTCCTCGTTTGTCATCTTCCTTATCTCGTGCCCGCACTCTGGGCAATGCGGCGTTCCCGCCCGCGCGAACAGCACGCGCATGTAGTCGTATATCTCCGTGATGGTCGCGACCGTAGAGCGCGGATTCGACGAGTGGCTTTTCTGGTCTATGGAAATGGCCGGGCTTAATCCCTCTATCTCGTCCACGTCGGGCTTGTCCAACCGGCCCAAAAACTGCCTTGCGTATGCGGAAAGGGATTCTATGTACCGGCGCTGGCCCTCGGCAAAGATGGTGTCGAAGGCGAGTGAGGACTTCCCGCTCCCCGAGAGTCCCGTGAAGACCACGAGCCTGTTGCGGGGTATCTCGAGAGAAATATTCTTTAAATTATGCTCGCGCGCGCCTTTAATAATTATTTTATCTCCCATAATTTCAGGTTGCCTGCCCCGTAGCTCCCGCGAAGCGGGATGGTATGGGGTGTTCCCTCGCCCCCTTGATTATTATTTTGTCTTTTCCCCCTGCGGGGGATCTCCCGGAGGGAGACATAATATTTTGGTTTGACATACGCAGATACGCCCCCGGGTTGGCTTCATATGGGGGTACAAGGCAAGTGTAGGGTTCCAAGTTCGAAGTTGCAAGTTGCCGTCCTTCACGGCATCATGGAAATACGCTATGCATCCGAAAAAACCCCTCCCCCGAAGGCCGCTTTCCAGAAACGAGGAGGTACGGGAACAGCTCCGGTACCAGTGCCGGAGGGTGCGCGCGAAGATTTGGGATATGACGAAGCGCCGCGAGCGCTTCGAGGCGGCGCGCTGGGTGGAAGGCCACATCGGAGAGCCCTTCGCGACGGCTTCCGTGGAGGAACTCCGGAAGCTCAAGGGCTATCTGGAATACAAGCTCGTGCACGGGCACTGCCCCATACACGAAAACGACCACTCGAAGCTAAGATACAAGCGCGACGGCGGTTCCACCGAGGCGCGGACGAAGATCAAGGAAATGCTCATCCGAAAGTTCGGCGAGAAATGCTCAAAATGCGGGAAGAGCGATATTCCACTGACACTCGACCACATAAAGCCAATCGCCTTAGGAGGAAAGAACGAACTCAAGAATTCCCAGCTCCTCTGCATTCCCTGCCACGTGAAGAAGACGCGCGGGGACAGCAGGATAGCCCATGTGCGCTATTTCAGGGAAAAATTCCCGCACAAGAAGATCCCGAGGATGAATTGAATAAAAACCCTCCCCGCCGATGGCGGGGAGGGTTTTTATGTGATTATCAGCGCTTACGCGGCGAGTTTCACCTTGATGGCGCTCGGGCCCTTGTCGCCCTGCTTGATCTCAAAGGTCACGGCATCGCCGACCTTGAGGTCGTCGAAAGCCACTCCGTCCAGATCATTGGAGTGGAAGAAGAGGTCCTTCGGTTCGCCTTCGCGCGCGATGAACCCGAATCCCCTGTCACCCCTGAGCGTTTTTATTGTTCCGTTCATAATGATAATGATTGTGTGTTAGCTAGAAACTCGACCTGTCTCTTAATGCGATTGCCAATCATTTATAGCATAGTGGGCGCGATTTATCAAATCTCCTACCAGAGAAGCATCGCGAGCCCGAATACGGCGGCAACTGCCATGCGGTACCACCCGAAGGGTTTGAAAGAATGCGTCTCGATGAAGGAGAGCAGGAACTTGATGGCGGCGATCGCGACCACGAACGACACAAAGAACCCGGCGGCGAGAAGCACGAATTGGCTCCCCTCGAAGGCAAACGCGCTTTTACTCATGTCCAACGCGGTAGCCGCGAGCATCGTGGGGACGGCAAGGAGGAACGAGAACTCCACGATTGCCTTCCGCTCGATGCCGACCGCGAGCCCCCCGAGTATGGTTGCGGCGGCCCGCGATACCCCAGGCACCATCGCAACCGACTGGAAAAGCCCTATCAGAACTGATTGTTTCCACGTGATGCCTTCAAGTCCCTCCTTCGCGCCCGCGGGGCGTTTTTCGTACCACTTCTCGAAGAGAATGAGCCCGATGCCGCCGAGAAAGAGGGAAACGACGACCACGAGCGAATTCCCGAGGAGATATCCCTTCACGTACGGGTACGCGAAAAACCCTATGAGCGCGGTCGGCGCGAACGCGGTGCACACCTTGAGGAACAGCGCGCGGTTCTTGAGCATCTGCGCCGAGTAGAGCCATACGACGGAAAGTATGGCGCCGAGCTGTATCGCGATCTCGAAGCTTTTCACGAAATCGTCGTGCGGAATGCCGAGCGCCTCCGATGCGAGGATGAGGTGCCCCGTCGAGGAAATTGGGAGGAATTCCGTGATGCCCTCCACGATGCCGAGTATGATGGAATCCCAAAAGCCCATGAACCCATTCTAACAAAAACCCCCGCCTGAGGCGGGGGTTTTTGTTGTCTGCCCCGTGAACTTTGGTGATTCTACGGGGGTGAGGACAGCAAGATTATAACGTCAAGCGAGGAGTAATGTACAAACGAGATTTGTATATTATCCGAGCGCCGACGGCATATGGGCGAAGCCCCTAGTAGGACTTCACGCCGAATATCTCGTCGCGGTAATCGGCTTCCATGTATCCCCTGTCGCCCCGGCGGACGAACCAGTAGATTCCGGCAAGGAGCGCGAGGAAAACGAGGAGGAGCGAGAGCGCGAGGATATTGCTTCCGGTGCCGAAGGTGAACAGGCTCGCGAGGTATGCAAGGCGGTCCGCAGGAGAGGCGAACGCATTGAACGCGATGGGCCTCGGAAGCGGGGTGCCGACGAGCGAATTCTGGTGTTCACGATCGAGAATGTAGGACGTGTCGCCGAAGGCGATGCTGCCCGAGCCTGACTTCACCACGCGGAAGGTCACGTACCCAATCGCCTGCGGGGTGGAAAACCCTCCCGCATAACCGGCGGTCTTCACGATCGAGCCCTGAACCTCGTCCACCTCGTCGTATCCGGGGCGCATCACGGGCACCCATCCGTCGAGATACGTGATGGAATCGAATTCGAGGATGTCCGACGGGTAATTGAGCTTGACCTGCGCCGTGTAGTTGCGCTCGTTCTGGCGCTGCGGCGTCGCCATCACGACGAACGAGAGTTTATCGCCCTGCACCACATTGAGCTTTTCGGGCTTGATATCCGCCATGGTGGAAAGGAGCGCGGGAGTGGACTCGATGCGGATGTCCACCCAATCCCTCGAGAGTATCTCGACATCCCTGCCGTCGACCACGCGGTCGCCGTTCAGGTCCGCCTTGTTGCCGCGGGCCACAGGGCCCCAGTTGACCATGAGGTCGTTGAAATCGATTTGCTTCGTCGCAACCCCGAGAACCTGTCCCGGCTGGCGGAACACCGGCTCGCGGACGATGATGATGGTGGAAGTTCCGGCAACCGTTCCCTTGCAGACCGTGACCGAGATCGGCACGGACTCCTGATTGAAGCTGTTGCGGAATTTCATGTACACCGTCTTCTCGCCACTCCCCTGCAGGAGCGTCCATGGCTTCTGGGTCGTCGCCGGTTCCCACATAGCGTTCCTGAAATCGCTGTAATTGGAGATCATCATCTGCGCCGCGTTCGTGTAGACGATGTGAAGGGTCACGAATATGCTCGCAGGGCATGCCTCGCCGCTGTTGATGGTGAAGGAGCCCGAGGCAGGCTGGATGCCTCCGCCCCCGCCGCCGCCTCCACCGCCGCCTCCGCCCCCTCCGGTGGGACCGGTCGTCACTGAAAGTGTGACGAGCGGAGACCACATCCCGGCGATGTTGGCCACCTTAATGCCGAAGTAGTAGGTTGTGTTGGGTTGGAGGCCAGTCGCCGTGAAGGTCTGGGTTTGGCCGGGAAGGGGCTGGGGCACGCCGGCAAGCCGGGGCGCGAAGTAAAAGTTGCCCTCGTTGATGGGACTCGTGTCGCGCCTGAGATCGAACTCCGCGAGGTCGTTCTGGTTCGGAGTGAGCCAGGAAAGCAGGATGGAGGTCGTGTTGGGAGTTCCGGTAAAGTTCGTGACCGGAAGCGGCTGTCCCGGAATCCCGCCGCCGTTGGTCGTTACCGCAATGACCACGAGCGGAGACCACATCCCGGCGATGTTGGCCACCTTAATGCCGAAGTAGTAGGTTGTGTTGGGTTGGAGGCCAGTCGCCGTGAAGGTCTGGGTTTGGCCGGGAAGGGGCTGGGGCACGCCGGCAAGCCGGGGCGCGAAGTAAAAGTTGCCCTCGTTGATGGGACTCGTGTCGCGCCTGAGATCGAACTCCGCGAGGTCGTTCTGGTTCGGAGTGAGCCAGGAAAGGGTCACGGAAGTGTTTCCGGGAGTTCCCGAAAGATTCGTTACCGGCAACGGCTGGGAAATCATGGCATCGATGAAAGACCCGCCTCCGCCGCCTCCCGAAGGCGCCGAAACCGCGCCGATGGAGGGCGCTGCGTCGGCTGCGGAAGACGCTGGCGCGGCCGAAAGACCGGCCGGAAACGCGAGCGAAACCGCGACCATGCCGACCATGAAAAATTGCGCAATAAACCTTGCCTTTTTCATATATTTTGTTTTCGGTGAAATAGTAGCATATACCTAAAATAGTGTCAACCCCTCACCTTAGTACATGCGGATTAGTCAAAAAACTATCCAAAAACCCGCTCTGGTAAAAATAAACTAGGGTGAGGAGTCAATACCTCTCCGGAAGACCCTAAAACGCCTCCCTTAAGGAGACGTTTTACGCTCGTTTTTCTGTCTTTCCCCTACAGCGGTATTTTCTTCACGTGCTTCACGAGCGTGGAAACATACCCGAACTCGTTGTCGTACCAGGAAAGCACTTTCACCAATTTGCCCCCGACTACCCTCGTCATCTTCGCATCCACGATAGCTGCGTACGGCTCCCCTATGACGTCCGAGGAAACGAGCTGCTCGTCGGATACCTTCAGTATCCCCCGCCAGCGTTCCTCGCCCTGCGCCGCGCGGAGTATCTCATTCACCTCCTCCACTGAGGTCTGGCGCTTGGAAATGAATGTGATGTCGGCGAGGGAACCGCACGCGACCGGAACCCTGATGGCGATGCCGTCGAAATTCCCCTTTGCCTCCGGGATGACGCGCCCGACAGCCATGGCCGCTCCGGTAGACGACGGGCCCATGTTCTGCGCTCCCGCGCGGCCTCTCCGGAAATCGCTCCCTTTGACCGGAGAGTCCACCAGGGACTGCGTCGCGGTGTAGGCGTGTGTCGTGTTCAAGAGCGCGGCTTCCATTCCGAGCGACTGGGTTAGGACCCAGATGACGGAGGCGCATGCGTTCGTCGTGCAGGAGGCGTTCGAGGTCACGGGTACGCTCCCGAGCTCATGCTCGTTCACACCCATCAATATTGTCTTTCCGAAAACCCCGTCGTCATCCTTCGCGGGCGCCGTAATGACCGCATGCCGCGCGCCGGCGGTCTCCACGTGCACCTTCGCCTTCTCGAAAGAATCGAATGCGCCGGTGGATTCCACAACTACGTCGATCGCGAGCTCCTTCCAGGGGAGTTTCGTCGGGTCCTTTTCCTGAAGAACCTTGATGCTCCGACCGTTCACAACGAGCGTGTGATTCCCCTGGTCGGTCTTCACGTCGCCCGGGAATCTGCCGTACACGGTATCGTACTTGAAGAGGTACGCGAGATTCTCGAGGTCACCGAGGTCGTTTACGGCGACGACCGACAATTCGGGGTCCACGAGCGCGGTCCGGAGGAATATCCTTCCGATGCGCCCGAACCCGTTGATGGCTATCTTCCTTTCCATTCCCTTATTATACCTATTTCGTCGGAACTATCTGTATCTTTATTTTGTCCCCCGGCACGAGGCCGTAGCGCGTCGCCGAACCCGCCCTCACCTCCAAGACCGAGGAAACCGGCTCCGGCGGGCGGTAGATCTTGAGTTCCCCGTCCGGCACGCCCGGCTCCACCGGCACGCGCTCCGCGATGCCGACGATGACGCTGTGTTTCACCCAGATGATGTCGATGGGGAACTGCATGCCCCTCATCCAGAACCCGTAAATGTCCTCGCTCGGAAATATGAAATACATTCCCTTGTCGGGCGGGAGCGACGCGCGTCCGCTGAGGCCCCGGGCACGTTCCTCATCCGTGCGCGCGAGCTCGAGCGAGATTTTGCTCCCGTCGGGAAGCACCGCATATGTGCCGTAGGAGCGCGAGATGGAATCTAGGTAAAAATAAAATCCGATGAGCATCGCGAAGAACGCGGAGAGGATGATGAGCGCGAGCTTGGAAAAATTCGCATGCGGGACCATGATTTTATTGTATCAGAGTTGCCGCCGTACGCTCGCAAAAACGCCCGAAATCTGTACAATAATAAAATATGGCCAAAGGGAAAAAAGCCGATCTGGACGCCGTCCGGCACTCGCTCGCCCATCTCTTGGCGGCGGCGGTCATGGAAAAGTACCCTAAAGCAAAACTCGCGATAGGCCCCGCGATAGAGTTCGGCTTCTACTACGACATACTCTTCCCGAAGCCCCTCGAGGAGAAGGAATTGAAGGGTTTGGAAAAGCGCATGCGGGAATACATCGCGGCGAAGCTCCCCTTTTCCGGGAAGCCCGTCACCGCGGTGGAAGCTAGAAAACTCTTCTCCGCCGGAGGCGGATCCGCCTTTGGCGGAAACGATCAGCCGTTCAAGCTCGAGCTCATTGACGAATTTACGAAGGCAAAAGAGAAGCTCACAGTCTACAGGACGGGCGACGTGTTCACCGATCTCTGCAGGGGCGGCCACGTGGAGAACGCCTCGGAGATTCCCTCTGAAGGATTCATGCTCCAAAAGATTGCCGGCGCATACTGGCGCGGCGACGAGAAGAACCCGATGCTCACGCGCGTGTACGGCCTCGCATTCAACACAAAGAAAGAATTGGAAGAGCACTTAAAAATGCTCGAGGAGGCAAAGAAACGCGACCACAAGAAGCTCGGCCCCGAATTGGACCTATTCACATTTTCCCCTCTCGTGGGAAGCGGCCTGCCTCTCTGGACGCCAAAAGGCACGCTTCTTAGGAATCTCTTGGACGATTTCGTCTGGGAACTCCGCAAGAAGGCCGGCTACGAGCTCGTAGACATACCGCACATCACGAAGAAGGACCTCTACGAGAAAAGCGGCCACTGGGAAAAATTCAAGGACGAGCTCTTTCAGATAAAGACGCGCGAGGGACACCTTTTCGCGATGAAACCGATGAACTGCCCGCACCACACGCAGATCTACGCGCGCAAGCAGTGGAGCTACCGCGAGCTTCCACAGCGCTACGCGTCCACCACGAAGGTCTATCGCGACGAGCAGACGGGAGAGCTCGGCGGACTCGCGCGCGTGAGGGCTATCACGCAGGACGACGCGCACGTCTTCTGCCGGAAG
>CAYHLH010000009.1:0-27330 GCA_964357525.1 uncultured Candidatus Saccharibacteria bacterium | reverse complement strand
TGATTTTACCTTATTATTTTTGTTTTGTCAATGCGTATGCCCGGAAAATATCATCGCCGGGATGTCCCCGGCGAGAAAATTTGATTTTTACAGATGTGGTCAGTGATGCCTTGACGAGCAATGATTTACGGGTCTGATTTTACTTCCCTCGCATCCTTTTCCTCCGTTCAGTGTCTTCTGTTTTTTGTCATGCTTTTTATGCATCTTCTTTGATTTTGAAGCCTTGGATTTGTTGATGCTCATTCCGATTCCTCCTTCTTCCGTCGGAAATTAGTTTATGAAATGTTATTAAAAAGCCGTTATCGGGAAGTGTATGAGCGCGAGGCGCGTCTGTCAATCCCTGAGGAGATGTGCGAATGTGAGTGAATAAACGTACAGGAACAACATTCCAACATTCTGCAGAATGTTGGAATGTTGAATTTGTCCTTTGAGCGGTAGAGGGGGGAGTTGCACCGACGGCATACATATGTGCCGTCCGTGAAAAATTTGTCGTATTTGCCGGAGAACGGCGCTTCGGTGCCTTTATGTACGATGACTTTCTCCCTTTCGGGTGATAGGGGATTCCATTTGTGTTCCATATATCCATTATAGCAATTCCAAATTAAAGACTTATTCGTACGAATAAGTCTTTAATTTGGAAAGTAGAGAATGGGAATAGTATAATAAAAATTATGAGGGAAAGGGAAATGGAACGCATCTTAAAGGCCCTCGCCAACAAACGCCGTCTCGCCATCGTGCGGTATTTGCGCAAGCACGATGAAGCGATGGTTGGCGATCTTTCCGATTATCTCAAGCTTTCTTTCCGCTCGACGTCGAAACATCTGGCCGTGCTTTTCGCGGCGGACATTGTGGAAAAAGAGCAGCGGGGCCTGCAGGTGTGGTATCGGTTGTCGCGGGTTCTTCCTGGCGTTGTTAAACAGATCTCTAATTCGTACGAATAAGGCGAGAGTTGGAACGAGGGAAACGTCCGGAATTTACACCGGACGTATTTCGGTTGAAATCGCAAAAAATGCGAGATATACTGCCCTTGATATCCCCCGGTAGCTCAGCTGGTAGATCCGCCTGCGGCGGACTTTTAAGCAAAAGATGTTTACGGTTTATATCATACAGAGCGGGAGTACTGGAAGGATATATGTCGGATATACGGTCGATTTTGAGAAAAGAATTCTCCGGCACAATAAAGAGCTCCCATTTAAGAAATCTTCACACACGGCAAGAAATGTTGGTCCTTGGAAACTCATTTACAGCGAAGAATATCCCATGCGAGCGGAAGCACAAAAAAGAGAGCGGTGGTTGAAAAGCGGTGTCGGAAGAGAGTATATTAAGAAAGCTGTTTTGAGAAACGGAAAGTAGTTTTTAAACACCCCCCGGTAGCTCAGCTGGTAGAGCAGTTGCCTTTTAAGCAAACGGTCCTAGGTTCGAATCCTAGCCGGGGGACTGAAAAATTAAAAATCAAAAAGGGAGGCTTTGTGAAAAAACACAGGATTTTAGGCATCGCACTGCAGCGGTGTAACGGCCTTAAGCGGCGCATATCGTGTTTCCGACATCGGAGCGCTGGAATCATATCGCTCTACGCCTATAAGGGAACATTGGAGGAATCGAGGATAGTGATCAAACTCCATAGCGGGGCGCCTTTGTACGATTATCCGAAATACAGGTACTCGCTGGAAGAGGAATATTGGCTTTACCCCTATGTAGGGAGTGCGGAGCTCATGACGCATTCCGAGATCCGATCCTTGACCGGAAAAGCGATACACACGTTCAGGGGGAAAAGGAAGTATTATACGGGCAAAGAAATATCCGAGTCGCAATGGATACGGAAACAATTGAACGTGGTTGCAAATTGGCTCGCCGATCCGGAACTGAAGAGGGTTGACCCGTATTACCAAGATAGGGTGCTTGAAGGAGAGGAAACCGAAGAGGACAAAAAAATGAACGCTATGCTGAGCGCATTGGACACTTTCGGGTACTGCCTGAAGAACTGCGATATGAAACCCGGGATCATAAATCCCGAGAGGGATTACAATACCAGGAATTAAAGGGCCTTCGGCCCTTTTTATTATTCGCCATTCTTTATTGCTTTTTAAGCGTTTTTTTATATACTGACTTTTGCCCGCTTTCTCCTCTTCAGGCGGATTCGGCGAGGTAAATATTCCCCGGTAGCTCAACGGTAGAGCAACGCTCTGTTAAAGCGTGGGTTGTAAGTTCGAATCTTACCCGGGGAGCGAGTGAGTGAAAAGTGAACACAAAAAGTGTTCGCTTTTCCGAACGAGCTCACCGGGCATCGAGGCGCAACGCGCCGAAGATGTCGCGGGGAGTGTATTTCCGAGCGAGCCCCCGGGCTGTCGCGAAGCGCCACCCGGGGAGCGAGTTTGACAAATACCACTCACAAGTTTATATGAAGATATGGAAAAGTCTCCTGAACTATCCAATAAAACTGCAGAAACGGAAGAAAAAATTCCTCTATTGGATAAAATAATCTCCGAGTCAGAAAAAGTTCCAGTAACAGCAGAAGACACCAATTATCCTTCCTATGAAATGCGTGCCTCTCCGATGGGTTCTATTTCCCATTTAGACGAGAAAGAATGGAAAATAACAAGAACGGATTCTTTCAAAGATTGGTTTGAAGGTAGTAAGATTCTTGATGAAAATAAAGAACCGCTTGTGGTGAATACACGTTCTCGTTTCAAAAAGGACGAAAAGTTTGAATTAGGGACACGACAAGTGCTTAAAATTAGCGAGGATAGTTGGGGGAAAAAGGGAGTAAACAATTTTGGCTTTTTCTTTTCTGAAGCTCCAAATCTTTTCCACTATGGACCTTTTATAAAAAAAGCATTCTTGAACATAAAAAATCCTTTTGATGTGTCAGACCTTTCTTCTGTTTCTACTTTTGAAGAATTTAAAACTAAACTTTTAGAATATGAATTGCCCGAGGACGATATTAAAAAAATGGAAGAGGAGTTTTTAAAGTGGAAAAAGGAAAGGAATAAACTTATTCATGGCTCAGAGAAAATCCCTGAAGGATGGATAAAAAATGGGTGGATAGACAACCAAGCCACTTATAACTACTTTGATGTAGGCGACGGTGGAAAAGAGGTTCGGGAAATACTTATAAAAAATGGGTTTGACGGATTAAAAATTAACGATTTAGAGGGTATTGCGTATGTAGCTTTTCACCCCGAACAAATACTCGTTTTTGAAAATAAAAAAGATACCAACTAATTTTTTAGTTTACTGTTGTTTAGCAACTTTTTTATTCCCCAACCACGGACATCAACTCCAACTCCTTCCGTATCTTTACCCAATCTAACGTTCTGAATGCGCCCGCCTTGACTCGCTGCAAGGCGAGGCAGGTTCAGGAGTGGGAGCAATTGACAAATACCACAATAATGTGGTATTTTGTGTTTAGAGTAAATATTTTTTAACTTAATAATTTTAGATGGAGGTTTAATTTATGTCTAATTCAGAAATGATGGTACTGATAGTAACAATTGGTTTAATTATTTTTTGCAGTTTTTTGTTACGCTCTGCATTTAACTATTGGTGTTTTTCCCGAGCAGATGATGCAACTATTGAAGAGAAGGTATTAAAAGGATGTCTTCCTGGAGAAGCGACTTCCAAAGCTATAGGCAAAAATATAAAAAAAGAAAGAAAAAAAGCCTTAATAACGGCTGTGGAGATTTTTTTAATCGTTATTTTTTTCATTATATGTATCTTTTTTATTAATTTGGGTGCAATAGAGAGAATACAGAGGTAACATCGATTTTATGAGATTTTATATCTCGACCGCCTTAATAAGGCGGTTTTTTTATTTCCCAAATACAAGCATCAATTCCAGCTCCTTCCGTATCCTAACCCCCGCCTGCGCCGATGCTTCGGCGGGCAGGCAATTCAAAGTTCTGAATGCGCCCGCCTTAACTCGCCACAAGGCGAGACAGGTTCAAGAGAGGGAGCACAATAATACAAAGGCGCTCCATTTAAATGGAGCGCCTTTGTATTCAATCCTTTTCTAAAAAGTCGTTAGGAAAGGTGCTTGGAAACGAGTTTCGTCATTTCAAACATATTGACGACCTCTTTTCCGCCGAAAACCTTCTTGAGATTCGCGTCTGCGATGATGTCCCTCTTGTTTTTTGGGTCTTGAAGATCGTGCTTTTTGATGTAAACCCAAAGCTTTTTGACGACCTCCGAGCGGGGCATCGGCCCCTCGCCCACGACGGCCGCGAGCTCATCGCTCACTTTCATCGGCTTCATAAACGCGGAATTGGCTTTTGCTGGCATAGTGTTGAATATTGTTTTTATTGGTTCAGACCTTTATGCCTACAATTATACATAATTTAGGGGTAAATAGTAAATCCACAATCAAGCGGGTTTATTTGGTGCGTTCCCCTTTCCGTGATATGCTCGGCAGGTACATGGATCCCGTTCATGAACACGTTGCTAGGGGCATTTAGACATAAAAAACAATGAAAAACCACGATAATTATCATAAAATGGCTTTTAATCAAAAAGAGGTCGTAACGTACGGAAATCCCGCCCCATATCTATGGGACGGAGATTTCCTATCATGAACGGGATGGAAATTAGGAACATAGCTATTATTGCTCACGTTGATCATGGGAAAACCGCGCTCACGGATGCCTTGATGCGCCAAACCGGCATGATCGGCGAGGGCGCGAGCATGGATTCAAACGACCTTGAGCGCGAGCGGGGGATTACCATTTATTCAAAAAATGCCTCTCTTTTTTATCCTTCGGCGGCCTCGGGACGTCCCGCGACGAAAATAAACATAGTGGATACGCCCGGCCACGCGGATTTCGGGAGCGAGGTGGAGCGCGTGCTTCGTTCCATAGATTCCGTACTTCTTGTTGTGGACGCGCAGGAGGGGCCGATGCCCCAGACGAAATTCGTCCTGAAGAAGTCGCTTGAGCTGGGACTGCGGCCCATCGTTGTAATCAATAAGATCGACAAGCCCGCAGCGCGTCCGTCTTGGGTGCACGACGAGATATTCGGCCTTTTCATGGACCTTGGCGCCTCGGATATGCAGTTGGATTTCACGACGGTTTACGCCGTGGCAAAGCAAGGCATAGCGAAGATGAAGCCGGAAGATGAATCCGAAGACCTCACTCCTCTTTTGGAAACCATAGTCCGTGAAGTGAAGCCTGCATCCTCGGATGCGCTCAGGGAGCTCCCACTCCGAATCCAGCCATTCAATCTCGGATATGACAACTTTCTCGGCCGTCTCGCCATCGGCAGAGTGCATGAGGGAATACTAAAACTAAACGAAAATATCTTTGTGAAAAAACCCTCAGGAGAAACGCGTTCCGGAAAAATCACGAAGATTTTCACATTCGAGGGAATGGAGCGGAAAGAAGTTGAGGAAGTTGAAGCGGGGGACATAGTGATGCTCGCGGGACTTCCGGACATATACATCGGCGAGACGATTTGCAAGGAAGAAGGTCAAGACGCTTTGCCGGCAATCGCCATAGATGAACCCACGATTGCACTAAATTTCCTCGTGAACAATTCCCCATTTGCGGGGCGAGACGGGAAGTTCGTGACGACGAGGCAGATCAAGGAACGCTTGGAGCGCGAACTAGAGGTGAATGTGGGCCTGAAGATTGATTTTTCGGACAATGATTCCTACCGTGTATACGGCAGGGGTGAGCTTCATATAGCGATTCTTTTGGAAAACATGCGGAGAGAAGGGTACGAGCTTCAGGTTTCCCAGCCGCAGGTTATTTTTAAGGAAGAACACCACGTTCGGCTCGAGCCATTCGAGGAAATCATCGTTGACGTGCCCGAGGCGGCGTCGGGCGCCGTGATTGAAAAACTCTCCAAACGGAAAGGGATTCTTTCATACCTGCACCCCGAACAGGGGCACACCCGCCTCGTTTTTGAAATGCCGACGCGCGGGTTTTTGGGATACCGCGGGGAATTTATCATAGACACGAAGGGGGCCGGCATCCTTTCGAGCCGTGTTATGGGTTTCCGTCCTTATGCGGGCGATATAGTTAAGCGGGCAACGGGCTCAATGGTTTCGATGGCGTCGGGGAAAGCGCTCGGGTTTTCGCTCGCAAACCTCCAGGAGCGGGGAGCGCTCTATGTGTCCCCTGGAACGGACGTGTACGAAGGAATGGTCATCGGTAATGTTTCAAAAGGGGAGGATATGACAGTGAATCCCATAAAAGGCAAGGAACTTACGAATATGCGCTCCTCGAGGGCTGACGAAGCGTTGGTGCTCACTCCTCCGCTCGAACTTACTCTGGAGCGGGGACTTGAAATAATGGAAGAAAACGAATATCTGGAGATTACGCCGAAAAGCGTGCGCCTCCGGAAACAATTCCTTACGGAAGTGGACCGCACACGTGCGAAACGCAAAAAATAGCGAAAAGGAAATCGTTTTTCCGAAGGAAGTGGGATTTCGTTTTCGCTTGCGACAGAAGTACCCCCGCAGGTGGGGTCGGATATCCCGCAAAAATTACTGAGGTCCTTCCCCGCCACGGCTGGATTTCATATGATTTTCAAATGAGATATTTTCCCCAACAGCCGTAAATAAAGCGGTCTTATTAATAAGACCGCTTTTGAAATTTGTGTATACAAAAGGAGCGCGAGCTCCTTTTGTAGTGTATTTAATAATTATAATTATAACCAGGGCATGATTGGCACGCCATCTCTTCAAGAATGCCTTTTCCATCTATTGTATCTATGAGATAGGCAGTTGACCAAATAATAGGCAAAAATATCCACCAAGAATATCCGTACGAGAAAAACAAGTATATTGCTAATGTAAAAAACAGCAGAGATGTCAAAAATTCGTTTACCCGCAAGGTGAGAAAAATTTTCTTGTTTGTTTTATATTTCGGATTTTCGCATATTAATAACATGCAATAACTCACAATCGCGACTGCAACGAAAAATGAAGCCCAAATCCACCAAAACATGATTTCCTCCGTTTTTTATTTTTAAATGAATACTACCGCGATTATATGGGTAAAAAATTGACACGTCAAGTTTTCCGTGGTTATCTGTAGTCAGTTATTAAATCTAAAAAGGAGCGTATATATGGGTACAATTCCTAAGAAATGGGATAAGGTCTACGTTGGACCGGGGAGAAACTACACTGGCGGGAGCGCAAAAATTGAGAAGGTCATTCACGATAAAGAAACCGATGCTTATATGGTTGAAGTTTGCATAGAAGGTGGCATTCTCGACCAATTAAATTGGAACGCGCTTTGCGGTGTACAGAAAATATTTAAAGTAACGTATGACGGCAAGACGGCAAAACCCATTGGAAAAGTGCAAATAAAGAAAAGGGGCGAAAAGGAATTGACTGATGTGAAAATGAAAAAGGGACCAAAGAAAATAGAATTTCCGATTGATGTTGTGAATCCGGAAGCGGAAGTCGCCGCGGAAACCGATTTTGTGAATGCAATTGAAGAAGAGGAAAACGCCGTGAGAGTTAAAATTGAAGACGAAACCATTTTAGACGCCGAGCCGTACGAGGACACCCGCTAATAGCCGTTTCTTTGCACAAAGAAGCGGCTTTTTTATGCCGCGATACCCGCCCGTTTGGTATACTGGATATATGATGAAGTACGGATACGGGGCCGGCGGGGGCGACTGGCTGGGGTTCATCACGTGGCTTGTCATCGTGATAGACCTCGCGTTGCTCGGCATCTGGCTCTGGCAGAAGGTTTCCAAGAAGTAGGAATCTACTATACCCAACATAGAAAGAACAACACCCTTAAAAACTGGAGTTTTTAAGGGTGTTGTTTTTTAAATTTTACCCAAATTTCTAATAAGCTAGTTCCTAATAAGCTAATTAGCTAACTCATGAGCTCGGCCGTCCGAGTTTCAATAGATCGGAAAGTTTCAAAAAACGGTATCCCTTTTTACGCGTGCGGACTATTAGCTCGGGCAGAGCCGCTCCAGTAGCGGGCGCATGATTTCCGCCGTGAAGGTGGAGCGCAACAATGCTTCCGGGGGAAAGACGCCGCAGAATTTTTCTCGTTAGCGTGTGTGCGTGGCGCTCGTGTACGTCCGGACGATTTATGTTTCCCTCAATGACGAAGTAGCCGAGGCGCCGCACGAACGCGACACGCGGGCGGGTGAGTGTCATGTGTGGGAAGCGGAAATAGCGCCGGAAGGACGGATATTCCCGGAGCATTTTTTCCGCCCTCACTATCTCCTCCTCGTTTATCTTGTCCTCCGGAGAGAAGCGCGGAGACGCCGACGAGAGCGCCGAGAATCCCGCGTGCGTATACCCGTGGTTGCCGAGCTCAAAGAGGGGATTTCCGGCGATGCGCGCGACGGCGGACGGATGGGCCGCCATCCATTTTCCGGAAAGGAAGAACGTCGCCGGGATCTTGAGCGCCTCGAGTGTAGAGAGGAGGCGCTCGTCGCACCACGCTTTCTTCATTCCGCCCCGCATCATAGATTCCATTTTCGGCGTGAGATCGGCGTCGAAGGTGAGCGCCGCGGCTTTCTCCGCGGTCACCACGCGGTTAATGACCTCGGGGAGCTCCACGGAGTGCTTTGCCCGCCTCCGTTCGAAAAAGAAGGAGAGGATTGCGCGGATGAGGTCCAAAATAGTTCCCCCGCGGGATTCCATGCCCTTATGGTATATTCCTTGTCAATTTACGCAACGGAGGGTATGGTGAGGCCAGTATTTACTCATTTTTTTAATAAGGAGGTTGAATTGAAAACGTTTATTTTAACCGCATTTTTATGCCTGGTTTCCTCAATACAGTTTTCGTATTCCGGCCACAATTTACAGCCATATTGGCTTCCGGAAGAGTGGGTGAATCTTCCGGATAAATCCGCCTATTTTGAAGGATGCATAATGCCGATAAAGATAGAGAACGGGAAAGTTTATTTTCCTTATTCTATGTCTCTGTTTGACGGGAGACTCGTACAGATATGCGATTTCCCAGAGAAACAGTTGATAAAGGACCCGAGGAAGACAAAACGGTGGAAGGGAAACGTTACAAAGAAATATCAGACAGTATGGGAGGGGATTGAGGAGTGCGCCGGTACGTGGCGGATGCCGTACGTTACCAGGCTTATCTTGAACGACATGATACGGAGTGGCGCGGTCAAACGCAGCAATTTGAGGAAACTCACATCATCAATCATAACGAAGGTGCTTGTGAAATATACCAAATTCACAGTACCCAAGTTTTTCATAAAGAACGGCTCCGCAAAAGGGCCGTTTTCCTTTTGTATGCTCGGGTTTCAGGGTTATGCACAGCCCCGATGGAAGCGTGGTTGCTATAATAAGATCAGAAGTTTGAGAAATACCCAATTCAATGGTCATAACCGACAGCTGAGAATCTTCTATTATTAATCTCTGAAAACCCAGAAACGACAAAAATTTCAAGCCTCTAATAATGAGGCACAATAAGCCCAGGTACTCCTGGGCTTTTTTTGTTTAAAAATGGCGGACTCCGTCCTTGTTTCTCTCTCGCTCGGAAAAAATGGAATTGTAGGATGCTTACATTTTTCTCCTCGCTTGGAGAAATAAAATCCCCGAGCGCGTTTGCGTCCGGGGCGTAAAAATCTGCGTTTTCAGCTATAATCGACTCGGAATTGCATCCCGTCCTTTTTTGTCGCATCATGCAGTATCGTTTTTACAATGTCATCGTACTTTCCGTTCGCAACTTTCACCAAAAATGTGGTGAGTGCCGTTCCGTGCATCTGGCGGTCGAATATTTGCACGATTGGATGTTTTGCCTCGCCAAGAGGTTTTTTGTACACGATGTGTCGGGGCGGGTCGTTTCCGTCGAATGTAACGCTGTAATTTGACGTATTGTTTCTGTCGGTTATTTTCACTATCGCGGTCATGATTGACTGCGCGATGTTGAACAATTTCGGGTTTTCTGGGTTCATTTTCTTTCTGTTAGATTAATAAAAAACTGCTTCTTGTTTTACACTCCTCCGCCCCGCGCGTCAACCCGGTAGTAGAAACTCGATATGCTTCGCGAAAGGGTCGCGGAGCGACCCAATCAAGTTTTCACTACCGGGTCAACCGGAAAAGATCGGCCCAGAGGCGTTTTTCGCATTTTACAGGCCGCCGCTTTTTGGTAGAATAAGGATATGGACCACCACCCGAAAAAGCTCTACCGGTCGGGGCGCGACCGCATCCTCTTCGGCGTGTGCGGCGGGCTTGCGGAGTACTTTGATATGGACCCCACCATCGTGCGGCTCGCATTCGTCCTTTTGGCGCTAGCGAGCGGCGTCGGCATCGTAGGGTACCTCATCTTCGCGCTCGTGGTCCCGAAGGCGGAATCCGCCGTCGGCGGACCCCCCTTGAAGGACAAGGTGAAGGAATTCGCGGAAGACGGCGCAGAATACGTAGCCGAGGGGACGAAGCGCCTCGCGAAGGAAATGAAGCAGGGAAAACGGGGAAATATCGCCGCCATCTTCGGCGTCATCCTCGTGCTTCTCGGCCTTGCGTTCCTCATTGACAACGTGTTCCCGTCCGGGCTCTTCCGCGAGAGGATGCTCTGGCCGATCCTTCTCGTCGTTATAGGCCTTTTCCTCGTCGCGAAGGGAAAATGACGGTGGTTCGCAGTTAAACGCCCTAAGGTCGAAGGGATTGACATTTTTGTAAAGTGGTATATAATTACAGCATAGGATCGTAAAGGGTCGAACGGTATACAAGGCGAATAAAAAAAACAATCATGAATTTCGAGGAACATAAGGCGAAGATTGAACGCACCGATGAGGATGTGTTCAAGCATGTTGTCGGCGAAAGAAAGGAAAAGATAGAAGAGAAGATAGAGGAAAATCTGGAACAGCACGAGATAAAAGAGAGGAAAGCCGAGATCGAAGCGGAAATGGAAGGGAAAAAGGCGAACATCGAGCGGATCGAGCCGCAGATGTTCAAGCACGTGATGGAAGAGAAAAAGAAAGAGATAGCGGATGAGGTCGAAAAGAGGAAGAAAGAGGGAGAATACAAGAACGCGGCGTAACCGGACAAAACACCCCTAAGCGGGGTGTTTTGGTATAATTTGCGTATGCAAAAGCAGACGCTTCTCATGTCGCTCGGCGTGCTCGTCCTCCTCGCCATAGGGTTCGTGATGTGGTTTCAAGGGAACCGCGCCCCCGAGGCACCCGCAGGGACGGAGTCCGTTTCCTCCACTGAGCCGGTTGCGACGACGCGAACGTCTTCCACATACCCCGCAGTTTCCACGGGTTCCGTCCCTTCGGCTCAAAAACCCGCCGTAAAGCCCAAGAATCCAGTCGAGGCGTGCATACAGGCGGAGTTGGATGCGGGGCAAACCGATGCGAACGAGATATTCAAGAAATGTCTCCCGAGCGCCGCCACCCCGTAGCACTATGCCAATCTTTGATAAAAAATTGCTGATACAGCTTGGCGTCATCGCTGGGATACTCCTTATCGTTGCCGGGATCCGTTTTTTCTCTGGCGATGAGGACACTTGGCTTTGCGAGAACGGGCAATGGGTCCGCCATGGCGTGCCCGAAGGGGGGCCGCCGAACGAGGCGTGCGGAGTGCAGATCGCGCCCATCCCCGCGCCGGGTGGCACCGTGCGCGAGTACCTTCCCGACGATAAGGATTGCCTAGACCGCGGGGGGAAGGTAGAGCTCCGCAGGAGGGGGGACGCCGCCGAGTACCGTGTCTGCGTGCTTTTCGGAGGGAAGGAATGCGAGGTCTCCATGTTCCGCCTTGAGGAATGCCCTCCGCAGGGGCTCTCGATCCTGGGTTACAAAACGCAGGCGGCTCGCTACTGCGTGGATTACGGCGGGGAATACCGCGCGACACAGGACAGGAATTACAGGACGGCGAAGGAAACGGGAACGTGCAGATTCATCTCCGGGCGGACGTGCCCGGCTCTGGATTTTTGGAACGGGAAATGCCCGAAAGAATTGCCCCCGGTTCTTCCCATCACCACGCCCGCGGTATTCCTCATCGGTGACGAATTGCGTACATTGCCGGTAGAGGTGAGCATTCTGCCGGATGACGCGCTCGTCAGAACCTACGGCGCCTCGCCCGACGCGGTGTTCAAGAAGAACCCCTCGTTTTTGACCCTAGTTCGGCGTTTCATTCCCGGGTGGAATCAGGCCTTGATGGAACAGGGATTTCCCTCCGTCGCCGCGGAGCTTCCCGACAAGCGGAAGCTCTTCGTGTTCTCCGGATGCAGTTTCGACGGGTGCATAGGAACTCTCCACGTCGCCGCCTACGATCCGAAGAAAAAGGTGATGTATCTTTTGACGGAGGACGAGAACCGTTCGGAGGCGCGCTTGTTCGGTGTTCCCGACGACCAGGTCCGCTCCGCGCTCCTCAAGGTGTATTTCTCGCTTTGGTAGGAGTCCACTAATGAAGGCAAAGGCGCTATATTCGAATATAGCGCTTGTTTTTATTATTCACTTCCAAAGTAATGTACCTACCCCTTTTGATGAGTGATGGAATTTTGGAGTTCTTTTCTTTGCGGATAGATGGGTTTGGCGAGGAAAACGGGGCGTTCTCTTGAAATGGTGTTTGATGAAACTGACGGTTCGCGGAGACACGTCGATGGTCCGTCCGATTTCACGATAGCTTTTCCCTTCCCCGAGCAAGATGAGGATCGCGATTCTTTTTTCTAAGATGAGAATTTCCTCCGGCGTGAGGAGGTTCTTCAATTCGTTCGCGTCTTGCTGGATCCTTTTCCATGCGCGCTCGCGAAGCTCTTTTGGAAATTGTGTTTTATTGACACGCACCATATTCCTGATTGAACGAATCACGCATGATTTTCATGATACCACAACCGCTATATTCGAATATAGCGGTTGTGGAGTGCCGTCTTTTTTGTTTTTAGCTTCGCGTGATAATATGAGAGTATGTCCAAAAAGATCGCATTGACGGGCGACAGGCCGACGGGGAAATTGCACTTGGGGCACTATGCCGGTTCCCTCAAAACGCGCCTTGCGCTCCAGGGAAAGTACGAGCAGTTCGTGATGATCGCGGACACCGAGGCGCTGACGCATAACGCCGAGCGCGCGAGCCATATCCGTGAGAACACGTTCGAGGTCCTTTGCGACTATCTCGCCGTCGGGCTGGACCCCAAGAAAACGACGATATTCCTCCGCTCGCAGATTCCGGAGCTCTTCGAGCTTACGGGTTATTTCCTGAACCTCGTGACGCTCTCGAGGGCCGAGCAGAATCCGACCGTGAAGACCGAGATGAGGGAAAAGGGATTTTCCCGCAACGTCCCGTTGGGATTCCTCACCTATCCCGTGAGCCAATCGGCCGACATACTGCTTTTCCGCGCCGACGTCGTGCCGGTGGGGGAGGACCAGTTTCCCATGGTGGAACAGGCGAACGAGATCGCGGAGAAATTCAACCGCATCTACGGACAGGTTTTGAAAAAGGCGAAGCCGCTGAGGTCGGCGACGGGGAGGCTTTCCGGAATAGACGGCAAGTCAAAGATGAGCAAGTCCCTCGGGAACGCCATTTTCCTTTCCGATTCCCCGGAAGAGGTGAGGCGCAAGGTGATGCTCATGTACACCGATCCGGAGCACATCCGCGTGTCGGACAGGGGGCACGTAAAGGGGAATGTCGTCTTCGAATACCTCGATGCCTTCGACCCGAAGAGGAGCGAGGTCGCGAAGCTCAAGGCGCAGTACCAGAAAGGGGGACTCGGGGATGTGGTCCTCAAGCATCGCCTCATCGGCGTTTTGGAGGAACTTCTCGCTCCCATGCGCGTCCGCCGCGCCAAAGCGGCAAAAAACAGGGCGAAAACGCTCGATATCCTCGCGCGGGGGACGAGGCGCGCCCGCGCGGCGGCGGAATCCACCATGCGGGGGGTTCGCAAGGCGATGCATTTGGATTATAATTGGTAGGTCGAACGTAATACACATATACCCATGAAGAAGATCGCCGAAGATTTCGTTTCGAAGGAGCCGAGGCAGTACAAGTTCAAGATGGGGAGAATGCTTGCGTCGTCGCTCTCGGGTTTCGTCGCGGGCGCCGTTCTTGCGAGCATCATCTGGATACTGCTCTTCGTCTATTACCGCATCGTCGTTTCCGCTTCCTGAATCGTTCATATCTCGCATGGAAATCACCAAGAAGGACTTTCAGGGTGAGGTGTTGGAGTCCCCGGTTCCGACGCTCGTGGATTTCTGGGCGCCGTGGTGCGGCCCCTGCCGGATGATGGAGCCGGTCTTGGAGGAGCTCGCGAAGGAGCTCGAGGGGAGGCTCAAGGTGAGGAAGGTCAACACCGAGGATCCGGAGAACCTCGAGCTCGCGGTGACCTACCGCATACAGAGCATTCCGAATTTGAAGCTTTTCAAGGACGGGAAGGTGGCGCACGAATTCATCGGCTTCAGGCCGAAAGAGGTGTTCAAAAAGGAATTGCTCTCCGTTCTGGGATAATTTTCCTCGTTCTTCGGATTTTATGCGCTATGGTTAACCATAGCGCTATATTTAAATATAGCGCTCGGTTTTTTGTTTGCGATTATATCCGTTCCCGATTAAGCTAATGAAGTTTATGAGGTTGAAGGATAAAAATCTTTATTCTCGGCTTCCGGAGACGCCGGGCGTTTATATTTTCAGGGGTTCGCGCGGGAAAATACTCTACATCGGAAAAGCCGGAAACCTGAAAAAGAGGGTATCTAGTTATTTTCTGCGCCCGCACGACAGGAGGATTGAACGTTTGGTCTCGGAGATACGCTCAGTGTCGGTGAAGCGTACGCCCTCGGCGCTCGAGGCCTTGATCCTCGAGTCGGCGCTTATCAAGAAGCTCCAACCGCCCTGGAACGTAAGAGAGAAGGATGACAAGAGCTTCCTCTATCTCGAGATCGCAAAGGAGAGATATCCGCGGGTGCTTTTGGTTCGTGGAAAGTCGCCGTCCGCGGGCAAGCGCTACGGCCCGTTCACTTCGCCCGGCGCGGCGAGGGAGGCGATGCGCCTCCTGCGGAAGCTTTTCCCGTGGAGCACGCATGCGCCGAAAGACGTCGGCCGCCTCCGTCCCTGCCTCGACTATCAGATAGGGCTCTGTCCCGGCACGTGCTTCGGCGCGGTATCGGAAAGGGAATACCGCGCGAACATAAGGAATCTGGAACTTTTCCTTGCGGGGAAGCGCGCGCTCGTCACGAGGAATATCGAACGGGAGATGAAGAAAGCTTCCGGCGCTTTGGAGTTCGAGCGCGCGGCGAAGCTCCGGCGCCAGCTTTTCGGGCTAAGGCACATCCAGGATTCGGCGCTCATCACCGCTCCGGAATTTAGAATTTCGAATTTAGAATTTAGAGATTCCGTCCGGCGGATCGAGGGATACGACATCTCCAATATTTCGGGCACAGATCCGGTAGGAGTCATGGTGGTGTTTTCGGTGGATGTGCCGAAGAAATCGGATTATCGGAAATTCCTCATAAAGACCGTCACGGGTTCGAATGACGTCGGAATGCTTCGCGAGGTCATCAGGAGGAGATTCGCCCATGTGTCGGAAGGGGAGGGGCTTGCCCCGTCACTAAACGAACGCGGTGGCGATCGCCCCGCGCAGGAGCGCAAAAAGGGCGGCGTTCGTTTCAGTGCGGGGTGGGATTCTCCCGATCTCATTCTCGTTGACGGCGGGAAGCCGCAGGTGAACGCCGTGAGGGACGAATTGAAGGAATTAGGACTCTCATTTCCGCTTGTTGGCATAGCTAAGGGGCCGGCGCGGAAAAAGAACGAATTTCACGGAAATATCCCTGTGTGGGTTTCCGAAAGAACGCTCATCCGTGTAAGGGACGAGGCGCACCGCTTCGCGATTTCTTTTCACCGCGCGCGTAGGAGTGTTAGAATGAGGAAGTAACGGTATGGACAGAAAAACAATTTGGGGAAAAATCATTTATTTTTTTGACAAGCTGGAGGACCGCGTCAGGGGTCATTTGAGCCGGAAGCCGATCCTCTATGCATTGGTAGGAGGCATCGGCATCGTTCTTTTCTGGAAAGGGGTATGGGAGACCGCCGGGTATTTCCAATTTCTGTACGGGCCCGGTTCCATCATTGCGAGCATGATCATCCTCCTTGCGGTAGGCCTTTTTGTTTCGTACTTCATCGGCGACAGCATCATCATTTCCGGCCTTCGGCGGGAGAGAAAACTCATTGATAAGGAAGAGGAGGAGATAATCGCCGAGGACGAGAAGATCCGGGAGATAAAGATGGAAGTGGGGACCATCCACAGGGAACTCCACAAACTTTCTGGCGAACCGCTCGAAATCACAAAAAAAGCGCCGCAGAAGCGGAAAAAACAGACCTCTTAAGCCTGATCTATCGTACTCCGACTTACAATATATCGTAGTCGGACTACGATATATTGTTTTTTTGGTTCATGAGTGGAATGTCTTGATGTCCGCGCCGAGGCGGTGGAGGCGCTTCGCGAGGTCCTCGTATCCGCGGTTGATCGAGTACACGTTCCGGAGCATCGAGGTGCCGTCCGCCGCGAGCATCGCGATCATGATGATGGCGGCGGGTCGCAGCGCCGGCGGGCAGATGACCTCCGCGGCCTTCAACTTCGCGGGGCCCTTCACGAATACGCGGTGCGGGTCGGCGAGTATGATGTCGGCGCCGAGCTTCCTCAGTTCCAAAAAGTAGATGGCGCGGTTCTCGTACACCCAGTCGTGGATGAGCGTCTGTCCCTCCGCGCGGAGCGCCACCGGAACGAAGAATGGCAGATTGTCGATGTTGAGCCCCGGATACACAGAGGGGTGTATCTTCTCGTGGAGCGCCTTGAGGTGCGGGGAGTTCAGCGTCCGGATGTCGCCTAGTCGCGTGTGGCCGTTTTTGGATGTGTACTCCCTCAGTATCCGGTAGCGGAAACCCATTTTCTCCAATTTCAAGAGCTCCAGTTCGAGGAAATCCAGCGGACAGCGCTTGATGGTTATCTCGGAATTCGTCGTCGCGGCGATGGATAGGAAAAGCATGGATTCGATCGGGTCCTCGCCGGGGCGGAACGAGATGTCCATGTCGATGTCTTTCACGCCCGTGACCGAGAGCGTAGTCGTGCCGATGCCGTTAACCACCACGCCGAAGCGCGTGAGGAAATGGCACAGGTCCTGAACCTGGTAATTCGCCGAGGCGAACTTGATGACGGTGTTTCCGGGCACCTTCGCGGCCGCGAGGAGTATTTGCTCCGTCACCGTGTCGCCTGACTCGTAGAGGACTACGGTTTGCCCCTTTTTGAGGGTTTTTCGAGATATTTCGTACGATTTCGGCAGGGTTTTTATGGAAATTCCGAGTTTCTGTAGCGCGAAAAAGTGGGGTTCCACTGTCCTCGCTCCAAGTTGGCAGCCGCCGGCCTGTGGGAGGCGGAAGCGGGGAAAAAGATGCAGGAGGGGACCAATGAGCATAATGGCGCTCCGCGTGCGCATGGCGGTGTCGGCATCCATGCTCTTCAAGGAAAGCTTCTTCGGTGGGCGGACGATGACGTCGTTCTTCTCCCATTTCACGGAAACGCCGATGGATTGCAGCACCTCGATGATGCGGAAGACCTCCTCGATCTTCGGCATGTCGCGCAGGGTCGTTGCCCCGCGGTTCAGGAGCGATGCGCAGAGGAGGCCGACCGCGGAGTTTTTCGCGGTGTTCGTGGTGACCGTTCCCCGGAGCTTCTTGCCTCCCTTGATCTCGAAATGCACGGTTTTCTTCGGATTTGCCATTGTGCCGGTAAGAATACGATTTAAGTATATACTTTCCTTTTGAAACAAAAACCCCCGCGTTGGCGGGAGTTTTCGTTTCGCAATTTACGTTAATTCACGACGACGATGGTCGCCCTCGCGATGCCGAAATTCTCGGCGTCCTCCTTGGAGGGCATCCAGATGTCCACGAAGTTCTTCTTCCGGCGGTGCATGCGGTCCTCGACCGTGAACACCTTTTCCCCGAAAAACTCCGGGATCATGATCTGCGTGCCGATGGGAAGGAAGTTCGCGGCGACCACCCCGTCCCTGACCTCGGTCTGTGAGGCGGTTATGAGAGGAGTCGAGTCCGTTTCCTCGGGCGATGAGGAATAGGCAGTCACCCACACTTTGAGGGGGTCCTCCTCCAGAAGGCCTATCCTCACCTTTGCCTCCACGTTTCTCTCCTCATTGTAGGAAAACCAGCAAAAATCGGGGTTTTCGGCGAACGAGGGGGCGGCAAGAAGGATGAAGCCTACCGCCGTAAGGATGAAAATGCGTTTGTTCATGGTGTTTTTATATATTCCTCTAAACAAAATGCCCTCTCTCGAAGGCTGACATAAGCATAGCATACTACTCCCGTTTTTTCAAGGGGGGCGGGAAAGTTATCCCCATGCCCCCACACCAATGCATTGGTGTGGGGGCATGGCCTTTCGGCTATACTTATAGGGATAAATGGCGCAAAAAACCACGAAAAAAGCGGGATTTCGGCGATTTTTCAGGATGCTGGGGCCGGGGCTCATCACGGGCGCCTCTGACGACGATCCGTCGGGTATAGCGACCTACGCCCAGACGGGGGCGGTGTTCGGATACAGGAACCTGTGGCTCGCCCTTTTCTCCCTGCCCTTCATGACCGCCGTCCAAGAGATGTGCGGGAAGATAGGCATCGTGACGGGCAAGGGGCTCGCGGGGGCGATCCGCACCCGCTACGGGAGGACAATCCTTTTCGGGGCGGTGGGCCTGCTTTTCCTCGCGAACACCGTGAATATCGGCGCCGACCTCGGCGCCATGGCGGCCTCGGCGAAACTCCTACTGCCCGGACATTTCGTGTTCTGGCTTTTTTTCTTCGCGTTCCTCATCGTGTTTCTGCAGATACTCGTCCCGTATCGGCGCTATGCGAAAGTGCTGAAGTATCTCGCGTTGTCCCTCTTCGCGTACGTCATCGCGTCGTTCTTCGTGAGCGCCGATTGGGGCGCGGTCGCGAGAGGGACGTTCTTTCCGTCGGTTTCCCTCTCGCCCGAATTCTGGATGAACGTCGTCGCGTTCCTCGGCACCACGATTTCCCCGTACTTGTTCTTCTGGCAGGCTGGAGAGGAGGTCGAAGAAGAGATAGTGAAGGGCGAGATACGCGAGATGGGTAAGGGCATACCGAAGTTTTCCAGCCGCGACATAGACGATATGAGGACCGACACTGTGATCGGCATGGTGTTCTCCAATCTCGTGAGTTTCTTCATCATCCTCGTTTCCGCCGCGACCCTGCACGCGAACGGCGTCACCGGCATCGAGACGGCGGACCAGGCGGCCTCCGCGCTCCTCCCATTCGCGGGTGAGTATGCGTTCTTCCTCTTTGCCGCCGGCATCATAGGCACGGGGCTCCTCTCCGTGCCTGTCTTGGCGGGCTCCGCATCCTACGCGGTGTCCGAATCCCTCGGCTGGCGGGAAGGGCTGGGGAAGAGATTCTCCCGCGCGAAGGGGTTTTACGGCATCATTATCCTCGCCTCCCTTCTCGGGCTTCTCGTGAATTTCCTCCCCGTTCCGCCCTTCAAAATGCTCTATTACGCGGCGGTCCTGAACGGCATCGCCGCGCCGCCGCTGCTTTTCTTCATTCTCGGCATCTCGGGCGACAGGAAAATCATGGGAAAGTACGCGAACTCGAGGACCCTGAATGTCCTCGGCTACGCGACCGCTCTCCTCATGTCCCTTTCAGTGGTTCTCCTTTTCATTTTCCTGCTTTGAAGGTATTCTTGATTGAATGTTACTGTTCCCGTTCCTGAGCGTACTCGCGGTCTCCGCCGTCTCACTGGTCGGCGTCCTGTTCCTGTTCTTCTCGGAAGAGAAGGTCTCCCGTTGGGGAAAGTACCTCGTTTCCTTCGCCGTCGGCGCACTTTTCGGAGAGGTGTTCTTCCACATCTTCCCCGAGATCTTTTCCAAGGGGGATTCGACGCTTGTCTCCCTGCTTCTCATGGGAAGCATCCTCTTCTTCTTCGCGTTCGAGAAGTTCCTCCACTGGCGCCACGAGCACGAGCCCGGGCACGAGCACCCGATGGGGTACGTGAACATCTTCGCTGACGGGCTTCACAACCTCATTGACGGGATGTTCATCGGCGCGGCATATCTTGTCTCGGTACCGCTCGGCCTCGCGACCACCGTCGCCGTCGCGGCGCACGAGATCCCGCAGGAGATAGGGGACTATTCCATCCTCGTCCGCGCGGGATTCACCCGCGGAAAGGCGCTACTAATGAATTTCCTCTCCGCCTGCGCGGCGTTCATAGGGCTTTTTGTCGTTGTCTGGCTCGGTAAGGAGATCGGGGACGCCACGGCGCTCATATTGCCGGTCGCCGCCGGGGGATTCCTATACCTCGCGGGAAGCGACCTCATACCCGATTTGCACCGCGAGCAGAAGCTCTCCAACTCTTTTTTTGAGTTCTTTTGGCTCATTGCGGGCGCCGCGCTCATGTTCGCGCTTACCGTTCTCGGTTAGCAGGCGCATTATCGGTGTCGGGTGGCGATAATCGCGCCGATTTTTGGTATAATAAGCAGGAGAATTGTCGTCCCGCGGGGTGAAACGGCCGTTTTTCTGTAGAAAAAAAATGGAACAGAACGAAAAAATTTCTTGGATGAAGCGTCGCGTGACGCGCGTCGGAATCATCACACTCATTCTTTTTCTTCTGCTTGCGCTCGGCGCAAGAGACGACAAAGAAAAGGAAATCAAAGCGGCTTCGGAGAACGCGTACCCCACCCGTTGTCTCGGCGGATGGCGGAATCCCAATAACGCCTCAGGGTATCCAGAGGTGCCAGGCGGCAGCGAATTTTCGGAATCAAATTCCGCGGTACTGCGCGGACAAGCCGCGCAGATCTTCTGCGGTTATTTTGAATCACAAGAGAAAACGTATCCACCGAAAGGCGTTATGCTCAAATTTTCTTGGAAGCTTGAATTTTCCGCTCCTCCTTCGAGCGGCGAAGAAACGACGCCGTCTCCGGATCCGGACGCCGAAGAGTGGAAAGAAACAATTCAAAGCGAACCTCCCGCTGTTCCACCGGAAAATGTTCCGCCAGCCGCACCTCTCACCGAACCACCTTCCGAAAATATGTCTCCTCCGCCTGAAAATTTGCCTTCCTCTTTTCTTATCAACCGAGCGATAGCGCAAGAGACGCGGGGAGGAGATGTGTTTGAAGTGACCTATACGCTTGACGGGAATAACTGGCAGACGCTCGGGCGCATAAACGAATCGAATTGGCAGAGCTTCTCTCCACAGATATCCCTCATGTCGTGGGAAGACGTTGAACGTCTTCAGGTGCAGATTACCCCGCTCCCCTCGGTTGAAATGCCGACGGTGTTTTTGGACGGATTGTGGCTTGAAGTGGAATATGACAAAACGCTTGCCGATTCTCTGCAGGAAGGAATGGAAACAGTCGTCGACTTCACTTCAAATATAGGGGAAACGCTCGGCGATATCATTGATACGGCCGTTGAAATTGTGGTTGAAACGGTTCAGGAAGCGCTTCAACCGGACACGGTGGTAATTCCCGAAGAGCCGAAAAATGAAACGCCTCTTCCAGTGTCTCCTCCAGAGAAAATTGTCTTTGAATTCTCAATCAAGGATGTGGTGAAAGAGGACGTTAAAGAGCTGCCGTGGGTGCCAAGTAGCGCGAGCCCAGAAATTACGCCGAGCGGGAAAGCTCCGTCGGTCAGGCTCGCCAATGACGGCATGGGACTTTATATTGAGGGCACTTGCACGAAGGAGTACTACGTGGTGCTCCTCTTTGCTGATCCAGAGGGGTATCTTAAGGATCCGTCACTTGCCATTATCAACAAAGCCGCCGCCTGCGCGTGGGGCACTTTCAAAAAACTGGTTGACGCATCCGATCTCCCCGAGAATCTCTCCGACGGAACGTATTATCTTCTGACCGCCGATCAGGGGACAAAAGGCACATGGGTGCCGAACGCGACCGTCCACAAGATTGAAATTAAGAAAAAGACAACATCCCAATGATATTATCTTCCTCCCTTCATAAAAGTAATGTTATTTTTGTGTTCCGTGATCCGAATCTTCCCGCGCCGGAGAATCATGATTTTATGTCACTCTTCGGCGGAGAGGAGGGGAAAGGCACGCAGTTCGTGGATGACCCGTTCATGCGGATGAAAATATTGGACGCGTCCAAGCTCGGCATTCAGGTCGCCTGGGAAGGGCGGCGTTTGCGGATTGAGGATTTGGCCGCACGGGAACCGGAAACATCACTGCTTGCGGAGCGCGCTGTTTCCGTTCTCCAGAAGTTATTTCCCGCGACCCTCCCGCGCCTTGAGAGTTTCGGATTCAACGTGGAGGTGTACTACCAAAATTCCGATGTGATTCAGATTCAGGAAATGTTCAAAAATGTCATTCCGGAGCCGTTTGAAATTGGCGAAGGGCTGCTGGATTTCGGCTGGCAGTGGACGAAAGCGCACAAAAATGGAAGGCAGGTAGATGGCTATTTTTTAAAAGTTACGGCCCCCTTGGAGCTCGTCATTCATCACAATGCGCATTTTAATGAGTCAGAAATTCCCGACGAGAAACGTTTAATTAATTGTTTTTCCAGCATGTACGAGCAGACGCACGTTGTCGCTAAATCGCTGAAACTGTAAAATGTCCATCGTTATTGACATAAAAAAAGGGGTTCAGCTGAAACCGAAGAAAAAAGCGTGGATGCTTGTCCCCGCAATTGTGGCGCTGGAGGCGCTCCTTTCCTTTTTTCTTTACCTTTCCATCGCGGGGAAAATTTTTGCTCCGCCTCCTGTCCGCTCCGCCGCGGGAGTACCGGAGCTCATTTCCTACCAAGGGCGCTTGACCGACACGTCAGGAAATCCGTTGGGCGGTGCGGGAACCGTGTACTGTTTCCGCTATTCTATTTATGACACTGTCTCAGGTGGGAACAAGGCGTGGCCCGCCGGGACACCGACAAATTCAACGACAACCGTCATTGACGGTATTTTCACTGATCAGGTCGGCAGGATGGATTCGCTCTCGCCGCAGGATTTCTATTCCACCTCAACGCTGTATCTCCAGGTGTCGGTGAACACGGTGACCTCAACCTGCAGCGGCTCATGGGAAGACCTCTCTCCGCGCCAACAGATTGTTTCTACCGCGTGGTCGCAGATGGCGCAGGGAGTGTACGGCGACGCGCTCCGCACGCCGACGTCGACTAAGGTGCAAATCGGCACGGGGGCGGGGCAAGGGACCTCCACCATGACTCTCCTCTCGCTCGATGTCGCGAATGTGGCGGAGTCACTCAACGGCTCGTGTTCAAATAACGGCACGGTGTGGTACAATTCCGCGATGACTCGCGCGCTTATCTGCGAAAATAGCCTCATTAAACCCATTTCCAATTCCTCTACAACCATCTCGGGGATTGGAGTGAATGCTTCAACTATTTCAGGTGGCACCGTCGTCTTTTCAAACTCAAACAATGTCTCATTCGGTTTAAACGGTTCAACCATTACCGCTACCGCTACTTTTGCTGGCGGAGGCGGTGGGGGTTTTGAAATAAAGGACTTCGCGCTTCTCGACAGGGCATACATGCTCGCTATTACCAACATGACTGCTACTGGTGTAACACAAAGACCTATTTTTGTGCCTTTTGTTCTGCCTGGATCTTTGACTTGGAACAGAGGAGATATTGAAGTGAGCCGAGCCACTTCTGGTTCTAATCTTTTCACTGCTGACTTCGGAATTTACAGCTATGTGAATTCCACACAGCTTAGCTTGATGGGTTCGCTTAGGAATACATATAGCGGCACCGCAACAGGCAGCCAATCGGGAATCAGACGTATCCTTTTTACCGGTATGGGTGTTGGAGCCACCGCGCTTACTCCTGGGCAATATGTTATGGGAATGAAGTTCAGCGCCAGCGCGGGTACAGCATCTATGAATTATTCCTTGCGAGGAGCCTCCTTAGGTCCTCCTGCTGGCAACATTTTGCCTGGAGCCAATTCGTATATAACGGCTACGAGCCAGCTGTCATCGATGCCTCTCGCTAGATTTTTGGGGAGATATACGGCGACGTCTGACAATTTACCAAATACCGTAGGGTTCAACCAAGTGCAACATTGGACTAGCATGTATAGGGTGTATTTTCACTTGGAATCGACATAAGAAATATGGATATTAAACCACAAATCATAGTTGAGAATTTACAGGGGTATCATAACGCCAGCGCAGAAACGCAGGACAGGCTTTTTCGCGGCAAAACTTACAAAGATCTTTCCACAATATGTATTGTTCCAACAAGAGGAATGATTTCCGCCAAGGTCACGCAATCCTGGATGGGAATGATGATGCCGATGAATCAGAAGTTCACGCGACTTTTCATGATAGGCATGGAAGTTGGTGAAGCTTACACAAATGCCATCAACTTCATCCTTTCTAATCCTGATCTTTCAAAATGGAAATATATTCTGACACTTGAAGAGGACAATATGCCACCTCAGGATGGCCTTTTGAAGCTATATGAGAATATTGAGGATTACGCGGCCATCGGAGGACTTTACTGGACGAAAGGAGAAGGTGGTCAGCCGATGATATACGGCGACCCCAACGACTCGGAATTTAATTTTAGACCCCAGATGCCGACGGCTGAGATTCAGCCGTGCAATGGCTTGGGTATGGGGTTTACATTATTTAAGATGGATATTTTTAAAGATTCACGGCTTGAAATGCCTTGGTTCAAGACGTTGCAGGAGTGGGATTCCAGTAAGGGAGCAAGAGGATATACGCAGGACCTTTATTTTTTTGAGAAAATACACAAACTTGGGTATAAGGTTGCGTGTGATACGAGGGTGAAGGTCGGCCATTATGACGTCGATCAGGATGTTGTGTGGTAATGTATGAAATATAAAATTCTTTCCATTGTTTTGGGCGTAGCGCTTGTCGGAGCGAGCGTGTTTTTTTTCTTTATGTACTCTAGTTTGAAGGACGCCAGTAGCAAGAAAGTAGGCGAAGAATCTTCCCGCGTTATCGACATGAGCTCTTATGAGAATAACTACGGACTTATCAATAAAACCGTTGTATATGATTTAGGGAAGCATTACATCATTGATTTTTCGGAACTCCGCGAGACGTTGTTCGCGCTTCAGAAAAAGTATGATTTTAAAACCTATATTTATTTCAATTATCTCAATAACGGTTCGTGGATTGGTTTTAATGAAAGGGATTACTTTCCGGCGGCGAGTTTGGTGAAAGTCCCGCTTGCGATGAGCGTGATGAAGTCGATTGAGGAAAACCGATTGTCTCTCGACCAAAGCTACACGTTAGAAGATTTGGATTTGGATAGTAATTTTGGAGATCTGTATGAGCGCGGATCGGGATGGAAGTTTTCGGTTAAGGATTTGATGGGAATCATGCTTCAGCAATCCGACAACACTGCGCGGAGCGCACTGTTTAATGTCTTGAGCCGGATAGGGATTAATGACCCTCTTTATGAAGTATATTCCGCTCTCGGATGGGATTATATAGCCACCATTGAACCCGGAGAGAATGAATATAAGACGCCGGATCCGAATTTGTACGCCGACATTAATCTAAAACTTCTCTCCAACATGTTCATCGCGTTGTATAATAGTTCATATCTCAATCTTGATAATTCACAGCAGCTTCTCAAATATTTAGCACTCACCCCTTTCAATGATAAGATACGAGCGGGAGTGCCTGAGGATGTGATAGTGTCCCACAAGATAGGTATTGCTTCGGACAAGGGCACTTTTTCAGACTGCGGTATTGTTTATGCGCCGAATCGGAACTATCTTTTGTGTCTGGGCGCGAGTGGCGGAAGCGAGGTAGAGGCGGATAAATTTATGTCAGAGGTGTCGAAAGAGATATACGATTATGTGATAAAGAATTAAATATGAAGCTGGACATCGCCTGCGGTCAAAACAAACAAAAAGGTTTCAAGGGTGTTGACATCGTTCCCGGTCCAGGCGTTGATTTTGTCTGGGATTTGGAGCAATTTCCGTGGGAGCCGTTCAAAGACAATTCCTGCGAGGAAATTCACGTGAGCCACTACGCGGAACACACGAAGGATTTGATGAAGTTGATGGATGAGATCTGGCGGATTTGCGCGAATGGTGCGAAGGTGACAATTGTGGGGCCGTACTACACCTCAATCCGTGCGTGGCAGGATCCGACGCATACCCGCGCTCTCTCGGAAGTGACATGGATGTATTTCAACAAGGGATGGAGGGAAATGAATAAACTTGACCATTATCCCATCAAATCAAATTTTGATGTGGTGAACATGATGGTGTTCTTCAATCCGCCGTGGGACAAGAAGTCGGAGGAGGCGCGCCTTTTCGCACAGCAGCATTACTTTAACGTCATCTCGGATATGCTCGTGGAGCTGAAAGTAGTGAAGTAATGGAGAAGAGAGTATATCGACTTTTGGCGCTCGCGGCCGTTTTTATGCTTATTGGCGTTTTTTTCTTTTTCTACAACAAAAAAATTCCATCTCAATCCGCGCCTGCCCCGTACCGAGCTGGTTCTGGCGCGGGGTTTTTAGATCCGGTGTTGAGTCGTTTTCCTCCTCCGGAAAAGTATCAGAGGTTTTCTCATGGCATGCAGGTGGTTACTCCGTGCAACGACGCGTATGTGGCTCTGCTCGTGTTCCCCGCCGCAGTTGATTATCGGAAAGACGTGGCGAAGGCGGTTTTCAATCAGGCATTTTCCTGCGAACGGGGGCGCACGTTCTCTCACACCTTTAGAGAAAATAATCTCGCGTCTGTTAAGGAAGGGGAGTACTACCTCATCATCGCCGACCAAGGAACTTCCGGCGCGTGGTATAATCTGAGATAGGATATGAAGTTCAGTCATAATACAAAAACAACTCTTTGGGTGATCGGCGTCATTGTAGTAACGCTCCTAATTTGGTTCGGGGTTGAAAAAGCAGTTCTCTACTGGAAAATGAATTCGCCGCTCCCCGAGCGTTGGGTGGCGCTCCAGCTCGCCAACGGCGAAATTCTCTATGGTCACCGTACCGGCGAGACGAAGAACACAGTAGGCCTCAAAGACGTTTTCACACTTGAGTCCGTGTCTCCCGTGCTCCCGAGCGGGGAGGTGACGGCGGGGGAGGGTTTTCTTATCTCCGGCGCAATCAGCCCAGGTCCAACGAGAAAAGTGATTCCGCTTGAGAAAACGGAACTGCTTTTCATTCCGCGTTCGTCCATCGTGTACTGGAAATTCGTTGACAGCCAGGACCCCGCGTACCTGTACCTGCGCTAGGAGATAGCTTCTTAGCTGATCAGCCCTTAGGAAACGGTCCTAAGAAGCCAAGAAGCCGAGAAGCCGAGAAGCTAAGAAGCTAAAACCATGTGGGAAAAAATAGCGCCAGTATTAGTTTTTTCACTCGTTATAATGGGGCTCATCCCTTTAGTGAGCTACGCCCTTGACGCTTCTTCCACGAATTTTTTTGTGCGCCAAAACATCTTCCAGATAG
>CAYHLH010000008.1:7358-33793 GCA_964357525.1 uncultured Candidatus Saccharibacteria bacterium | reverse complement strand
CAGTTAGCTTTACGCCCACTCCCGGCGGCACGGGCCCAATCCTCGTCGCTAAGCTCTTCGAGAATTTCTACGCCCTTGCGGAGGCTCAGAAACCGGCAAAGAAAAAAAGCAAGTTTTATCCGCAAATCCACTGAACACGCTTCTATTTTGACAAACTTGAACTTTTATAGTTTAATTATGACCAGAAAACTAAAAATGAGGGCATTATGGACAGTGAAAATCAGAAGATTCAAAGATTCTTCAAAGACACTTTTTTCACCCTTCTTCGGACACTTCAAAAAGAATGGAAAATATTGAGCCCGAGAAATTACGAGTTGTTTTGCGATTATCTGGCTGGTGACTCATCAGTGGAAGATCTGGCGAAAAAATATTCCGTTGATGCGGATATGCTGGAGAGTATAGTCGGGTATTCGCGTGAGGTGACCGTTCAAGGAATTCGTTTTTTCTCCCTAAGCGCAAGACCAATAGACATGCTGGAACTCTCAAAACGCGCGAGAAACGCGCTGTTGGGAATGGGAGTGAGGAGTGTCTCGGAGCTTGTGTGGATTACCCGCTCCGAATTTAAAAAAAAACCGAAAGTAGGGGAAGCGATAACGAATGAGATAGAGGAAAAACTACTCAAATTCGGTTTGAGTTTCAAGAAGAATTGATGAAAAGGCGATATTTAAAAACAGCCCCGGCGAATGTCGGGGCTGTTATTTTTCTTGGGTTTTATTGACTGCCTCCAATGTCGCCTTTTTTATCGCTTCAAGCGTTTTCTTGTTTCCCTTAAGATATTCCCGCGCGGTATCTATACCGACGCCGAGTTTAATATCGCCTCCGCCCGAGGCGAACCCGCCTGGGGCGGGGAAGGAATAACTTGCGCCCGCTTTCGACACGACATTGTATTTCAAGGCGGTATTGAGGACGTCGAATTCGTACGAGATACCTTCCCCGTAGAGGATGTTGAATTCCGCGATCTTGAACGGCGGCGCCACTTTGTTCTTCACCACCTTGGTTTTTATCTGGCTTCCCACGATCTCGTCCCCTTTTTTCACCTGCGCCGTTCGGCGGATGTCGATCCTCACCGACGCATAGAATTTCAAGGCCATTCCGCCAGGGGTCGTTTCGGGGTTGCCGAACACTATGCCGATTTTCATGCGGAGCTGATTTATAAAGATAATAATAGTGCTGGTTTTTGCGGCTATTGCCGTGAGTTTCCGGAGTGCCTGCGAGATTAAGCGCGCCTGGAGTCCCATATGTGACTGGCCCATTTCCCCTTCTATTTCCGCGCGTGGGGTCAAAGCCGCGACAGAGTCCACGACGACGATGTTGATGATGCCGCTTCGCACCAAGGATTCCAAAATATTGAGGGCTTCCTCGCCGTTATCCGGCTGGGAGATTATAAGATCTTTCACTTTTACGCCTATTCGAGCCGCGTAATCCGGGTCAAGCGCGTGCTCAGCGTCGATGAACGCGGCTTTTCCTCCTTTGCGCTGGACCTCCGCGATGGCGTGGAGTGCGAGCGTGGTCTTACCCGAGCTCTCGGGACCGTATATCTCTATTATCCTGCCCTTCGGAAGTCCACCGCCGAGCGCAATATCCAAGGAGAACGAGCCGGAAGATACCGTTTCCACATGCGAGTGTGTCCGGTCCCCGAGTTTCATGATGGCTCCCTCGCCGAAACGCGTGGTCAGTGATGCGATGAGCGATTCGATACTGCTTTCCTGTGCCGTGGGGGCCTCCTTTGGTTTTTTTGCGGGTGGCATCCCAGTATATCAACTTCGATTGGTTATCACCGCGACGAGGTGTATGTGATTTTTTGTTTGCATTGTTTCTTTTTCCAGAATACTACCAAATGCGTTCTTCTGCGAAGCGTATCGAAGTTGTATTACTGGGCATAACTTATTGAGTGGTCGTCGAGTTTGTCGTTGTACTGTTATTTTCGCTTTCTTGGCGCCCGTTTTCAAGTGCGGCTCCGCGCGGCGCGGGCGTCTCGTCGGTTTTGAGGAAAATCTGCTTCTCCATCGTGTACTCGCTCCCGAGGAATTTTTTGATCTTGAAGGAAAGCGCGTTCCATCCCGGCTGTAGCGCTATTTCCTTCTCGAAGTCTCCGTTCGGTTCCTGGTATATCTGCTCGCCGTTTAGGGTGAGCTGGTGCTTGACGTCCACATTCCCCCGAAGCGTGTACTCCGGAGTTTCCACGATCATGTTGTCCGTGAAGCCGGCGAGCGAGAGCGCCGGCGGGCCGAAGTACACCTGTATCCGCCAGATGACGAATATGAGGAAAATGATGCCTAGAGCCCCGCCGAAAACGATGCGGCGGTCTATGTGCCGCTTCTTGAATCTGTTCTTAGGCAGGTCGTCGAATTTCCCCGACCGTCGGATGTCCGCATTTTCACTGAAATAGGCATTCCAAATCTCCTCGCCGTCGAGCCCGAGGACGCTTCCTATCTTCACGATGTAGCCGTGGAGGTAGGGCGAGGAGGGAAGTTTTTTGATTTCGTCTGTGAGGAGCGGTTCCAAAAACCGCTCGGAAATGTTTGTGAGAGTCGCGAGCTTCTCAAGCGTGAGGTTACGCGCCTGCATCGCATCGAGGAGTATGGAGGAAAGTTTTCGTAGCTGTTCCTGAGGTTCCATAGGCGGTTTCCACTATCTCACAAAACCCAGCCGGGTTCAATCTCGCTCCAAAGAGTCCCAAATAATCTCGAATTGCTCTCATCCGTTAAATAGGTTTTAGTCCTCACTGTCCCAATTGATTGGGACAGTGAGTTTAATCCAAAGAAAGAAGGAGAGGTGCTGCATTTAAATGCAGCACCTCTATGAGGTCTCAAAAACAAAAAGGAAGTCGGACCTCCAAAAAGCTACAGGTACACGTCGCGGGGTTTTGCCCCCTCGCCGGGGCCTACGGCGCCGCGTTCTTCCATCATATCCATCAGCCGCGCCGCGCGGGCGTAACCAATTTTCAATCTCCTTTGGAGCAACGTCGTCGAGGCCTTCTTCGCCTGACGGACAATTTCAAGCGCCTCTTCGTAAAGTTCCTCGTCGTCTCCTTTTTCATAATCGTCCAAAGGTATCGCGAACGGCCGGTCGCCGTTCACCGGAATGCCGTTTTCGGGAATCTCGGCTTCCACTCCCGCTTCAAGCCCCTTGTTGTTGTCCTTGATGAACTTGATGACTTTCTTCACCTCCTCCTCGGGAACATAGGCGCCCTGGAGGCGTTTCGGTTTTGAGAGTTCGGCGGAGACGAAGAGCAGATCCCCTTTACCGAGAAGTTTCTCGGCACCCCCGGTGTCCAAGATGGTGCGCGAATCTATCTGCGAGGCGACCTGGAGTGCGATGCGGGTCGTGATGTTTGCCTTTATGAGCCCAGTGATGACCTCGACGGAGGGCCGCTGGGTCGAGAGCACCAAATGGATTCCGGTCGCCCGCGCCATCTGCGCCAAGCGGATGATGCTTCCCTCCACCTCCCTGCCGTAGGTGGACATAAGGTCGGCAAGCTCGTCTATGACGATGACGATGTACGGGAGGTCGTGGTGGTCCCTGTGATAGCTCTTGATATCGCGAGAGCCTGACTCCAAGAGCACCTGGTACCGGCGGTCCATCTCGTCTATCGCCCACTTCATAGCTCCCATAGCCTTTTTGGTTTCTGTAATGACGGGTGTGAGCAAGTGCGGAATCCCCTCATAAATAGAGAGTTCCACGCGTTTGGGGTCTACAATGATGAGCCCAAGCATCTCCGGCGAGTTTCTGTAAAGGAGAGAGATGAGGAGCGAATGGATGGCGATGGATTTTCCGCTTCCGGTGGCTCCCGCAACGAGCAAATGCGGCATTTTAGCGATATCCAGGAATATTGGTTCGCCCGAAACCGCGCGACCAAGGGCAAAGCCGAGATCGCCGGACTTCTGGAAGTCGGGGTAGTGGAGCAAGCTCCCGAGGCGTACCAAGGCGGCCGCCTTGTTCGGCACCTCGATGCCGACGAGGGACTTTCCCGGAATCGGCGCCTCGATTCTGATAGGGTGCGCGGCGAGGGCCAAAGCGAGGTCCTGGTGAAGTGCCGTTATGCGCGCGAGGCGCGTACCTTCAGCGGGCTTCAGGGTATATCGGGTCACGGTCGGGCCAACGTTTATCTCCCCCATCTCCACCGCGATGCCGAAAGATTCAAACGTGCGTTTGATTATGTTCGCGTTTGCCTGAAGGTCACCCGCCGTCGGCTTGTCCACGGATGAGGAAAGGAGCGAAAGTGGCGGAGCCACGTAGTTTTTGAGGCGGGAGGATCTCGCGATGAAGTCCTTTTTCCCCTTCGGCGCTTCCGGTTCCTGCGGCGCGACGACTACGGACTCCTCATGCTTTGCTTCATCCGCCGGGAGTGGTTCCTTCACTTCCAGCTTTTCCAGCTTCTTTCGCTCCTCCTCTCCCTCCTCCTTTTTCCGCACGAAGAAGAACGGCCGGTTCACGGTTACGAGGAACGATGCGATGACGAGTGTGAGCATGATGACGAGGGACGCGGTGACGCCGAAGGGGTTCTTGAGCGTCCCTATCGCGCCGCCGACGAGTCCCCCGCTTCCGGGCGCGATTATGTCCAAAAGTCCGAGCCCCGAAAGGACGAATACGAGCGCCGCGATAATCGAAATCCCGAGGAATTTCTTCTTTTCCTCGGTGAGGAACGAGAACGCGAGAAGGAAGAACATTGCGGGCAGGAAGTAGTACCCCCATCCGAACAGACGTTCAAGAATGGCGTACATCCCTTTCCCCCATGGACCCGCCTGGCCCAAACCCGCGAGGAGAAAGATGACGCCGGCGCCAAAAAGGACGACCACCCATACGCTCCGCTGTATGTCGGGATGGAGGGAGGAAAACCGATACGGACTTTCTCCGCGCGGCGCTTTTTCTGGAAAGGGCCTGTTTTTCGGAGGCGCTTTCTTTTTCCTGTTCCGCGGCATGTCCCTTTCATTATGTTTTATTTCAAGTAGAATTCAATCCGAATGAAGCAGGAGAGCTCCACGGTGCTCATTGTTTCCGACGTCCATTTGGGGTCGGAATTCTCACATGCAAAGGAGCTCATGGCGTTTCTGGGGAGGGAGCCGTTCGGCACCTTAATCCTCAACGGCGACATTCTGGACAATCCGAATCTAAAGTTTTTCACCCCGGAGCATTGGAAGTTCATCGAGCTTTTGCAGCAGCTCAAGCGGGAGGGTAAGGAGGTGGTGTGGGTCATGGGGAACCACGATGATTTCGCCCGCCATTTCTTCAAATCCATAGGCATCAAGGCGAAAAACCAGTATTCCTTCGAGTGGGAAGGGAAGAAGTGCCTCGCGCTCCACGGGCACCAGTTCGACAAGTTCCTCATCCAGAACAGGATCATGGCGACGACCATGAACCGCTCCTACCGCATGATCCAGAAAATGGACAAAACGAAGCGCAAGGTCACGCGCTTCGTGAAGACGCGCTACAAGGTGTGGCTCCGGGTCTCGAGCCGGGTGTCGAAAAAGGCTATCAGATATGCGACCCTCAAGCGGCTGGACTACGTGTTTTGCGGGCACACACATGAGAAGCTGGCAATGAAGCTCGGCAAGGTCCATTATCTGAATTCCGGCTCGTGGGCCGACAGACCCTGTCACTATGTCATTTTGAAGGACGGGCAGGCAAAAATCGGCACTTTGGAGGTATAAAACGAGAAAAACTGAAAAAATTGAAAAATCAGCTTTGTTTTTTAAACAAGCTGATAGTGGCTTAAAACCTACATTTTCTGTTTTTAAATGTTTACCGGTAAACATTTTGAGACAGATTCGGGTTGTACATCATCAAAAACTCCAAATCCATTGGCTGTATCGGCTTATCGCACGGGTTTATAATGGTTTTATGGAGCATATACGGCTCGGCAGGGAAGGCGAGGAAAAAACATCGGAATTCCTTAAAAACAAGGGTTTTCGGGTAATCGAGAGGAACTGGAAACGGCCGTACGGGGAAATAGACATCGTGGCATTTGCTCCCGACGGGACCCTGGTGTTCGTAGAGGTGAAAACACTGCGTTTCACGGACGTGGGATTCGTGCCCGAAGATCACATGAGCCGGGAAAAGATGCTCAAATTCAAGCGCGCCGCGGAGGCGTATGCGAACGGTCATCCGAAACTCATTGATGAAAACGGGGGATGGCGCTGCGACGTGGTTGCATTGACAAAAGTAGGAAAAGATTTTCTCATAAAACACTACGAGAACGTTTGACCCCGTAGAATCACGACCTTGTCGTAGCTCTACCGGGTTTGACATTTCTCTTGAACGGAGTACAGTACTGGCATTGACCGCTCTTTGGAAGCGGTTTTTGTTTTAAACCATGACCCGGTAATACAACCTCGATTCGCTCCGCAGAGACAATGAGTAATTCTAATTCAGTGAAAACAATCAAACCACAAATAGTTGTCGCGATGCCGCTCAGAGCGGCTATCGAGGTTGATATACCGGGATGATGGACCTGAAGTCATTGTCCGAGGCCGTAAAGCAGATCGCGGCGGAGAAGGGCATCGAGCCCGAAAAGGTTCTCAGTGCAATCGAATCCGCCATCGCCGCGGCGTATAAGAAGGAATACCGGAAGAAGACCGAGGTAGTGCGGGCGAAGTTCGATCTCGACACCGGCAAGATGAAGTTCGTGCAGGTGAAGACCGTCGTTCTGCCCGAGCACGTGCGCGTCGTGGAGGAAGGGGAGGACGTCGAGGAGAGGGAAAAGGAACGAAAGGAAAAGGAGGAAGAGACCGAGGGTCTCCTTCCGCGCTATAATTCCGACAAGCACCTTTTTCTCGCGGAGGCGAAGAAGTTCAAGTCCGACTCCATGGAAGGGGAGGAGCTCGAGTTTCCATTGGAAACCCAAGAGGATTTCGGCCGCATCGCCGCGCAGACGGCGAAACAGGTGGTCCTGCAGTCCATCCGCGACGCGGAGCGCTCGTCCATCTACGAGGAATTCAAGGACAAGGAGGGCCAGATCCTCTCCGGCGTCGTGGAGCGTTTTGACAGGGGGAACGTATATGTGAATCTTGGCCGCGCCGTCGGCATCATGTTCCCGTCGGAATCCATTGCCTCCGAGCACTACCGCGTGGGTGACCGGATGAGGTTCTACGTGCTTGCCGTCCAGCAGGACACGAGGCGCCCCGGCATCATCCTCTCGCGGGCGCACCCGAAATTCGTGGAGAAGCTCTTCGCGCTTGAGATCCCAGAGGTCGCGGAAAACATCGTGGAGATCAAGGGCATCGCGCGGGAGCCAGGGAGCAGGACGAAGATCGCCGTGTGGTCCGGCCAGGAAGGCGTTGACCCCGTCGGGTCCGCCGTCGGCCAGCGGGGAATGCGCATCATGGCCATCACGAACGAATTGGGCACGGAAAAGATAGACATCATTCCGTGGTCCGACGACCCGGCGAAGTACGTAGGCAACGCCATACTTCCCGCAAAGGTGAAGGACGTCGAAATAGGCGAGCGCAGGGAATCGAAGGTTTTTGTCGCCGACGATCAGTTGTCGCTCGCGATTGGGAGAGGTGGCCAGAACGTGCGCCTCGCCGCGCGCCTTACGGGGTGGAAAATAGATGTAAGAAGCCAGTCCAAGCCCGAGGAGGTGCAGGAAGGCGGCGTCGCATCCGTGCCCGCCCTCGCGGAGGAAGCGCCGAAAGAGGAAACGGTCCCGGAAGCGTCCCAAGAGCCCGCGCAGCCGGAAAAGAAGGAAGAGTGATATTCCATGCAGTACGTCATTCTTATTTCCATCGCCCTCGCAGCCGCGTACACAGTCGCGACGGTTGCCTGGCTCTCAAAGCAGCCCAGGGGCAATGAGAAAATGGTCGCGATCTCCGACGCCATCCGGGCAGGGAGCCACGCGTACCTTTTCCGGCAATACCGCACGGTGGCCTTGGTCGCCGCGGTCCTTTTTCTAATACTCGGATTCGCCCTGAACTGGACGTCCGCCGTCGGGTTTCTCGTCGGCGCGGCGCTCTCCGCCATGGCCGGCTACATAGGGATGAACGTCGCGGTTTCCTCGAACTCGAAGACCGCGGAAGCGGCCCGCACCGGGCTTCCGGAGGCGCTCTCCCTGGCGTTCAGGGCGGGATCGGTCACGGGAATACTCGTGGTTGCCTTGGGACTTCTCGCCGTTGCCGGTTTCTTTTGGGCTTCCGGAGGAAGGGTGGAACCCCTCATCGGCCTCGGATTCGGCGCGAGTTTGATATCCGTCTTCGCCCGCCTCGGGGGAGGCATTTTCACGAAAGCGGCGGATGTAGGCACCGACCTCGTGGGGAAAGTGGAAGCGGGGATCCCCGAGGACGACCCCAGGAACCCCGGCGTCATCGCCGACAATGTCGGCGACAACGTGGGGGACTGCGCCGGCATGGCGGCCGACCTTTTTGAGACATATGCGGTGACTTTGATCGCCTCGCTTCTCCTCGGAGCCGCCCTGGGGCTTACTGGCGCGCAGCTTATGTTCCCGCTTCTCCTTGGGGCGCTTGCCATCATCGCGTCCGTCATCGGAATGTTCTTCGTGAAGCTCGGAAAAGAAAGCCGCGGCATCATGACCGCGCTCTACAAGGGCCTCATCGTCGCGCTCGTCGTCTCGGCGGTACTTTTTTACTTCGCGTCCAACTACTACTTTCCCGGACTCGAGACGAACGCGTTTCTCTCGGCGCTCATCGGCCTCGTCGTGACCGTTCTCATGGTCGTCGTGACCGATTACTACACTGCGAAAAAATACCGTCCCGTTAAATCGATTGCAGAGGCGTCCAAGTCGGGACACGGCACGAATATCATCATGGGACTTTCGGTGGGGCTTGAGGCGACATTTGTCCCGATACTCATCATCGCCGCGGCGACGTGGGGCGCCTACGCGCTCTTCGGCATCTACGGCGTCGCGCTCGCGGCAACCTCCATGCTCTCCGTCGCCGGCATAATCGTCGCCATAGATTCATTCGGTCCCGTGACGGACAACGCGGGCGGCATTGCCGAAATGTCGGACGCGCCGAAGGAAGTCAGGGAAATCACGGATTCCCTGGACGCCGTAGGCAACACCACGAAGGCGGTTACGAAGGGATATGCCATAGCTTCGGCGGGACTCGCTGCCTTGGTGCTCTTCGCCGGCTACGCCGAGGAGCTTAAAAAATTCATGGGAAGCGTCACTTTCGATCTGCAGAGTCCGGAAGTGATTATCGGGCTTTTCATCGGTGGGGCAATTCCCTATCTTTTCGCTTCCCTCGCGATGAAGTCGGTCGGAAAGGCCGCCGGCGCAATAGTTGAGGAAATCCGCAGGCAGTTTAGGGAAATAAAGGGGATTATGGACGGTTCGGGAAAGCCCGAATACGGAAAAGCGGTTGATATAGTGACGAAAGCTGCGCTTCGGGAAATGATACTTCCCGCGGTGCTCCCGCTTGTTATCGTGCTCCTTGTGGGATTTCTCATGGGTCCGCAGGCGCTTGGAGGACTCTTGATAGGAGTCATCATTTCCGGACTTTTCGTCGCGCTTTCCATGACTTCCGGCGGTGCCGCTTGGGACAACGCGAAGAAACTTATTGAGTCGGCTCCGCCAACTGGCGGATTCGGCGGAAAGGGTTCGGAAGCCCACAAGGCGGCCGTGACGGGGGATACGGTTGGTGATCCTTATAAGGACACCGCTGGACCTGCTATTAACCCATTAATTAAAGTCATAAACATTGTTGCGCTCTTGATTGTTCCGTTTCTTTAAAACGGTTCGATTCCTAGACCGCCATCGCTGGGTCGGGAAATAAAAAAGGGAGACAGGCTCCCTTTTTAAATATCAATTTTCTATTTGATTATTTCTGAGGTACAAGTTTCAGTATTTTGATACTTACTACGTAGTAGTTAAGTACTCCTAGAACACCTCCGCTTAATGCACCGATTAAAGCATTGCCGGAAAAATAGCCGATTCCTGTTCCAATCGCCGCATCAAAAGCACAAATGACACGAGCATCAGAATGAATGAGAACGAATATTTTTTTGAAGAAAAGAAAAAATGTCTTTATTACACTACTCAATCCAGCACATACACCAGCACATACATTTTTTATCTTTTGTTTCCTTTTCACATTTTTTAGTTTTGAGAACAGTATGAAAAGCAAACGTGACACACAGATGATAATACCAACTGGACTGCACCAAAACGCCGCCTTCTTTACAAAAATAAAATCTTTTTCTGAAATTTCTTCTTTTGTCAAAAATATAGCAAATGAACTTCCACCAGCGCCAATAGAAAGAAAAAAGATATACGCATACACTAAGCTTATAATAGGAGCAAGGAACAGTAGAAAAAGAGAGAAAAGACTTGTGAAAACACTCCACCAAAATAGAAATAATATTCCGAATATTCTCCACTTCTGACTATCTGACACTCTACCGTAAACATCATTCCACGCAGTTTTTATAGCCTTAAGAACTTTTGTGAATTCAAAAGAAAGATAACCCATAATCCCTCCCGCAATGAGTCCTACCCACCAGAAAGTGAAAGACAATGAGAGCGCAACAAGTGTGCCGATAAACGCTCCAAGAGCGCATGCTAAGAAGATTTTTAAACCAGTCATGACTTTATTCCTTTATTAATTTGTGAAAATAAGTTAATTATGTAACTGTTTGGATTTTAGCATAAAACCATTGACTTGTCAACCAATCCCTTGTATAGCGGTTCCCACCCATTCAGCTTCGCTTCAGGGCAAAGCATCCTCCTTCCCCACCTGCGGCGGGTTCGGACGGGCAAGTGTTCCCATGGGTATTCCGAATCCGCCTGAGGCGGAGAAGGATACCAGACGGCCAGAGAAAAAATGAAATGTCCCGCATTCGACGGGACATTTTTTACCATAGGACAAGGACAAGTATAATAATCACAATTATAATTAATTGAACGATTAATATTTTTTGCAAAATTGCTCCTTTGTTTATTTTCTGATTCTATTTGTAATAAAAGAGGGGTTGAAAGTCAACAAAAACCCCCGCCATTGCCTGCCTGCGCAGTCAGGGCGGGGGTTTTATTTGTTACGTCAGTTTCACATTCAGTTTCTTCGCCCTGCGCTTGCTCATCTTGGGCATCGTTATGGTGAGAACCCCGTTTTTGATGGCAGCCGTGGACTCTTCGGGGTTGACCTCCACCGGCAGTATGATGGAGCGGCTGAATCTTCCCCAGAAGCACTCCTGGTAGAAATAGTCCTTGTCCTCTATCCTCTCCACCCTGTCGCGCTTCCCGCGTATGGTCACCGATTCGTTCGTCACGTTCACCTCGATGTTGTCCTTGTCGACCCCCGCGACGGTGGACTGCACGATGATGTTGTCCTTGTCCTGATAGACGTCGACGGTGAGCTGGCCCTCGGCCTCCTCCTCGATGCTGAACTCGTCCTCGTCCCGCACGACGGGCTTCGGTTCCGTGCGCGACTTCGCGAGCTCGGCGAATATGTTGTCCTTGTTGGCCATGAATGTGCCGTTTTTAGCGACGCCTATAAGTATAGCAGATTATTTTTCCGCGTGGCGGACACCGCTCAAGGCGTCGGAATACCGCTCGTTCTCCCGCAATATCTCGAAATCGGTGACGACGAAGAATAGGATGAAGACGAGGAAGAGTGCGGGGTAAAGGAGAAGGTCTTCGCCCTGATATCTGACGACGAGCCAGTTGAATGCCGTGTGGATGCCGGTCGCCCACGCGAGCCCGATGAGGATCTGGCGGAGGAACGGCCCCTTGAAGGTCGCCTTCGCCCAATAGTATCCGACGATGCCGGCCGCGAGCGCGTGGAGCATCGTGGCGCCGACGAAACGCACCAAAACCACGTAGCCTACGGAGTAGAGCGACGAGAAATCGAACATTTCCGCGGCGCCCGAAAGCGCGAAGAGGTTTTCCACGCCCGCGAACCCCAAAGCGGCCGCGAGTGCGAGGACCATCGCGCTCATCGGTTCCCTGAAGTCGCGGTCGCGCCACGCGGCGAAATAGGCCGCGAGGAACTTGAACGTTTCCTCGATCACCGCAAGCCCCAAGAGGGGGACGATGAGCCAAGCTATGCGCTCCGCTACGAGCTCGTGGAACACGAACTGGAACGTGAGGACGAAGAGCGAGGAAAGCGCTCCCGCGCCGAATGTATAGACGAGGAGCCGCCGCGGCACGGGATGGAGGTCTTCCCGGAGGAAGAACACGAGCCACAGGATGCCGGGGAGCGAGGCGCCGAGGAGGATGAGCGCGAACATGATTGCCGTGGTCATACCCTGTGGATCATGAGCATCTCGCCCGTTTTGTGCGGCATTGCCGCGTAGATTTCCTCGGTGACGAAGGGGATGAAGGGATGCAGGAGCGCGAGCGAGCGGAGGAGCACGGCGTGGAGGATCTTTTCCGTGTTTTCCCTGGTTTTCCCGTTCTCAAGCTGGCGTTTTGACGCCTCGAGGTACGCGTCGCAGAAGTCGTGCCAGAAAAAATCGTATATGTCCTTCAAGGCCGCGCTGAATTCGAAATTTTCCAGGTTTTTGTCGGTTCGAGTTTTCAGTTCGGCAACGGAAGAGAGGATTTTTTTGTCCGCATCCGTGCCGGGCTGCAGCTCGCTCGTCCATTTTGCCGTTTTCTGCTCCGAGGTTTTTGTAAGCACGAATCGGGAAGCGTTCCACAGCTTGTTCATGAACTTTTTTCCTCCGGTAATCGCGGTTTCATCCCACCTTATATCCTGCCCTGTCGCCTGCCAAATGACCGCGAAACGCGTAACGTCCGCCCCGTGGTGCTCTATGTATTTCAACGGGTCCGTGCCCGTGCCGAGCGATTTGCTCATTCTTTTTCCGTCCTTCGTAAGTATGGTTCCATGTATGAAGACGTCGCGGAAGGGGACCTCGCCTTTGAATTCAAGCCCCGAGAAAATCATCCGGCTCACCCAGAGATTCACTATGTCCCGCGCGGTTATGAGAGTGTTTCCCGGATAATATTTTTTTTGGTCGCCTTCCGAAAGCCCCGCGAAAGGCCATAAGGCCGAGGAAAACCAGGTGTCCAGCACGTCTTCCGATTGCACATAATCCCCGTCCGGTTTTTCTTCGGAAACTACGTATTTCTCAGGATTATTTTTTTCGAACCACACGGGCAATCTGTGACCCCACCAGATCTGCCTCGAAACCGTCCAGTCGCGTATGTTCTCCAGCCACGCGAGCGCGGTTTTTTGAAAATTTTCCGGTTGGATTTTCACTTCGCCTTTTAGAAACGCATCTTCCGTCATTTTCGCGAGACGATCCATTTTAATGAACCACTGTGTAGAGGGAATGGGTTCAATAGTGTGGCCGCACCTGGCGCATTTCGCGAGACGGTGTTCGTAAGGTTCAATTTTAACAAGTAGGCCGGTTTTTTTCATGTCATTGACGATTTTTTCCCTAATCTCGGTTGTTCTTTTGCCTGCATATTTGCCGACTCGTTCGTTTAGGCGACCATACTCGTCAATCACTTGAACTATCGGCAATTTGTGTCGTTCGCCGATCCCAAAATCAACGAGATCGTGGGCAGGCGTGACCTTTACGACACCGGTCCCGAATTCTGGGTCAACCGCTTCGTCCGCGACGACTAGGAGTTTTATTTTTCTCAAGGCCGGCGTGTCAAGATCGCCATCTATATCAAGCGAATCCACTTCAATGGTTTTCTCGACATATTTTTTGTAACGCTCATCTTTGGGATTCACCGCGAGCGCGGTGTCGCCGAATTTTGTTTCCGGCCGCGTGGTGGCCAAAGTGAACGGACCGTATTTTATGTAATAAAGGGAGGTTTTTTCCTCTTCGTATTCAAGCTCCAATTCCGAGAGCGTCGTGCCACAGCGCGTGCACCAGTTCACGGTACGGAGCCCGCGGTAGAGGAGCCCCTTTTTGTGATAGTGGACGAATGCCCTCATTACGTCTTTCGCGTAGGCGTCATCCATCGTGAAGCGGAGCCGGGACCAGTCGGCGGAGCATCCGAGTTTTTTAAGCTGGCCCACGATTGTATTTCCGTATTGTTCCTTCCATTCCCATACTTTTTCCACGAATTTTTTCCTTCCAAGCTCGAAACGGGAAATCCCTTTTTTCTTCAGGTCCTTTTCCACGACATATTGTGTGGAGATCCCAGCGTGATCCATGCCCGGTAGCCACAGGACGCGCCGGCCGCGCATGCGGTAGTAGCGGGCTAGAATGTCCTGCAATGTGTTATCCAAGGCGTGCCCCATATGCAAACTCCCCGTTACGTTCGGGGGGGGCATATAGATTATGTAGTTTTCTTTGGAGTTTTCAGGCAGCTTGTCCGGATCAAAAAAACCCGATTCTTCCCATTTTTTGTAAATTTCGGGCTCAACAGTTTTAGGGTCGTAGGGCTTCCCTTCAAACAGGGCGTGTTTCCGCATATATTCCCATTATTACACAAAAAATCCCGCCATAAAAGCGGGATTCAGATCCCCATGCCGCCGTTGGCGGCAAGCTTCCTTTTCTTTTTCCGGAGATGCCCCATGTATCCCGCAGCAGCTATCATCACGGCGTTGTCGGTGTTGAAATCCATTGGAGGGGCTAAAAAATTAACTTTTAACTTTTTACTTTCAACTTGCAACTTTTTCCTTAATGCCCTATTCGCGGCGACGCCGCCCGAGAGGATGATTGATCTTGCCTTGAATTCCATCGCCGCGCGCGCGGCTTTTGCGACCAAGGGTTCCAGAGCCGCCGCCTGGAACGACGCCGCGACGTCGGCTTTAGTGACGCGTGGGCTCCGACGTCCGCCTTTGGCGGAGTCGGAGTTCCGACTGCGGAGTACGTCGGAATTGTCTCTGAGATAATAAAGGACGGATGTCTTCAGCCCCGAATAGCTGAAATTGTAGCTTTTGTGGCGGAGCATGGGGCGCGGGAAGGGGATTACATCCGGGTTTCCCTTTTCCGCGAGGCGCTGTATCTCGGGTCCGCCGGGGTACGGCAGGGAAAGCATTCTTGCCACCTTGTCGAACGCCTCGCCGACGGCGTCGTCCAAGGTCTCTCCCAGTTTTTTCCACTTTGTCATGGAATCCATTTTGAGGAGTATGGTGTGCCCTCCGGAGACGATGAGCGCGATGGCGGGGAAAACATTCGAAATTCTTAATTCAGAATTCGGAATTCCAGTTTTCTTCGGGAGAAGAAAACTGTAGAGGTGCCCTTCCAGGTGATTCACCCCGATTAGCTTCAAATCCGGGTTTTTTACCTTGAGTTCCGCGTGGAGCGCGCGGGCGAATTCGATGCCGGCCCAGAGCGCGGGTTCGAGCCCCGGACCGACGGTCACCGCGATGGCATCCAGTTTCAAGTCATTGGTTTTTAATCGCAGATTATCAAAAATTTTGGGCAGATTTTTGATATGTTCGCGCTTCGCGAGCGTCGGCACCACGCCGCCGAAGGGCTTGTGGACCGCGATCTGCGAGGAAACGATGTTTTTGAGCGTGCGGAATTTAGGAGCGGCAAGGGGCCCCGACGCCTCGAGGAGCGCAAGCGCCGTTTCGTCGCACGAAGTCTCGATTCCCAGAATTCTCATGCCCATGGCCTTTACTGTATAATGGAAAGGCAATTCGCGTAAAACATGCCCGGTAGTAGTCAAGCGCAGTTTAACCGTTATTTAGGTAAGGGGAAAATGAAGTATGAATTATATATCCATGAATTTTGACAATGGTCGTAACCTATCCCGCAAAGCGGGATGGAGCGCTTGAGTTACTACCGGGTGTGATCCAACCCCTTCTCGCCTTCGCCGACCTCGGATTTTTCCTCCTCCGACTGTTTCTCGGCGTGCTTCTTGTCGAGGAGGGGTGGCGTGGGATGCGCATTCTTTTCCGCGAGAAGAGATACGGCGCGCTCCCGTGGCTTTTTCCGACAATAAGCGCGCTTTTGGGGCTCCTTCTCGTCACGGGAACTGTGACACAGCTTGCGGCGCTCGTTTCCATAGCATTCATCGCCGCCGCGCGCCCCATTCGGGAGTCTCTGTTCCCCTCGGTGCGTTCCCTTGGCCTATTCGCGGTGGCGCTCCTCGCGCTCGCGGCGGCCGGCGGGGGCTTTTTGAGCGTCGACCAGCTTTTCGGCGTCATTCTTTACTGAACGGAATGAAACGCTTCTTGGAAGTCGTCCCGGGCGCCTCATCCCTCGCCGCGCTTGTCGCGCTCACCGTCCTTTCATGGAAACTGCCCATAGCGGTCGTCGTTTTCATCGTGCTCTTCGATCTCTATTGGCTTCTCAAGGTGCTGTATCTCTTTTTCCATCTCCGTGCCTCGTTTTCTAAGCTGAAGAGGAACCTGGATATCGACTGGTTTTCGCGCCTGAAAGTGGAAGTGCCCCAGTGGGGGACGCTCCGCCACCTCGTCATACTCCCGATGTACAGGGAGTCATACGAAGTTGTCCGCGAGAGCTTTCAGAGTCTGGCGGACGCGAATTACGAGAAAAAGAATCTCCTCGTCGTCCTGGCCCTCGAGGAGCGCGGGGGGGAGGAGGACGGGAAAACCGCGGAGAGGATAAAGGGCGAATTCGCGGGTGTGTTCGGGGGATTCCTCGTGTCCGTGCACCCCGCGGATATCCCTGGGGAGCTCGCCGGAAAGGGCGCGAACGAAACGTGGGCATTGAAGACCGCGAAGGGCGCTTTGGTGGACGGGGAAAAGATCCCCTATGACGACATCGTCGTATCCGTGTTCGACATCGACACGCGCCCCGGGAGGGAATATTTCGCCATTCTCGCATACAGATTCTTCGGTACGGAGGACCGCCTCCACGCGAGCTACCAGCCCATCCCACTTTTCACGAACAATCTCTACCACGTATCCCTTTTTCCCCGGCTCATCGGCTTCTCGGCGACGTTCTGGCAGATGATGCAGCAGTCGCGGCACGAACAGCTCGTCACCTTTTCGTCGCACTCCGTGCCATTCCGCGCATTGGTCGAGATCGGGTATTGGCACACGGACATCGTGTCCGAGGACTCGCGCATATTCTTCCAATGCCTCCTCCACTACTCCGGCAAATGGAAGACGGTCCCGCTCTTCTATCCCGTCTATATGGATGCGGTCGAGGGAAGGACGTTCTTGGAGGCTATGAAGAACCTCTATCTCCAGCAGCGCAGGTGGGCGTGGGGCGTGGAGAATTTCCCGTACGTCGTCGGCGAGTTCATAAAGAGGAAGGACATACCATTCCGCATCAAGCGTTTCTGGACGCTGAAGATCTTCGACGGGTTCTTCTCCTGGGCGACGAACTCCTTCATCATTTTCCTCTTCGGCGCGGCGCCCAACGTCCTTGGGAGCGAAGCGTTCAGGCAAACCGTCTATTCCTACAATCTGCCGCTCATCACCGGATGGCTCATCAATCTTTCCTCCTTCGGCATCGTCACTGCGGCGTTCCTTTCCATGCATCTCCTTCCCCCGCGCGGCGAGAGGATACGCGCGAGGGAATACGCGCTTTACCTTTCCCAGTGGGCGCTGATGCCGCTCACTTTCATCGTGTTCGGGAGCGTGCCGGCGTTCGAAGCGCAGATACGGCTCGCTTTGGGAGGCAGGTTTCGCCTCGGATTCTGGAAGACCCCGAAGGGGAAGAAGTGATGGCCGAGTTCGTCGCTACCGCGATTGTCTTGGACCGCATCCCCGTGCGGGAATGCGACGAGCTAGTGCATTTCTATTCGCGCGGGCGCGGCCGCATCGTCGCCCGCGCGGTGTCGATGAGAAAGGCGAATTCGCGGTTTTCCCATCACGTTGATCCCCTTTCTCTCGTCGAGGTGCGTCTCGTGGGGGCGGGCCCATACGTGCTTGCGGATGCGGTTGTGAAGGACCGGTTTGCCGCGCTGCGGGCATCCACGAAGGAGTTTTCCCGCGCCCTTCGGCTCGCGTCCTTCATAAAAGAGTTCTTCCCCGAAGGGGGCGCCGACGACCGCGCATGGGACTTCTTGCTTGCCTCGTTCGCCCGCGGCTCTGTCGACGCGCGCGGCTTCCTTTCGCTTCTCGGCTTCGGAGCAGGCGGAGCGTGCAAAAGATGCGGCGCGGCGTCTCCCAAGGGGTTTTCCCTCGACGATCATGCGTTCCTCTGCGGCGCGTGCAGTTCAAAAATCCCCGATAATCGGCTACTCTATATGTAAATGTCCCTCGAAGACATCGAACGGAAATTCTACAGCACGCCGCTTCCCGAAAAGAAGGAGACGCAGGAGGTTCCTCCTCCGCAGGCGCCTTCATCCGTTCCCGTTCCCGCCCCAGAACGCCAGAATGCGGAAGGGGAGGCGCCTGCGCCGTCTCCCTGGAAGGAAACCGCCGCCACGGGAGGGCACGGCCTGAAGAGGATATTCGTTATTGCCGTCATTGCGGTCGTCGTCATTGCCGGCGCCGCTGGGGGAATCTTCGCGTTCAATAAATTCTTCGGCACTCCAGTGGGCGCCGCGGCGAGCATCGGCATATTCTCACCGCTCCAGATGCAGCGCGGAGTGCCATTCGAGGCTAGAATCGAGGTCACGAACGAATCCGAACGCGAGATTTCGGGAACGCTGAAGATCGTATTGAGCCCCGGCCTCCTCCAAAGCGGCGGCGGATCCGAGATCGAGGAACCGGTGCCGCCGCTCGCGCCCCAAGAGACGTACGAAAAGAAGATACCTCTTTTCGCCGTCGGCGACGTGGGGAAAAACGAGAAGGTGAGCGCGGAATTCGTGTCCGGCGCCGGGAGCGTTTCGGGGGAAAAGGAGATATACATCCGCGAGTCGGGCATACGCCTCACGGTCACGCCGCGGCAGATTCCCGGCGAAAACTCCCTGTTTGAGATCGCGGTGCGCTACGAGAACCTCTCCGGCGTCTCGTTCAAGGATGCGTCCCTCGAGTTCAAGTATCCCGGCTCATTCTCGTTCTCGTCCGCGTCCCCCGCTCCGTCGGAGGGGAAAGGCGTCTGGAGCCTCGGCGAAGTGAGGCCTAGGGCGGAAGGGACCATCACGATCATGGGCACGCTCTCGCAATCGCAAGGTGGCGCGGTTTCCATTCCGGTGTCGTTCGTGACGGAGATGAACGGGGAAAAATTCTCGCTCGTCGAGGAATCGGCGGTGCTCTCCGCGGCGCAGTCGCCCCTTCTCGTTTCCGTCCTCGCGGGCGGTAGGGACCAATATGTCGCGTCGGTCGGCGTCCCGGTCGTGTACAGGTTCAGTGTCAGGAACAACACGGATGCGGGCCTCTCGGACGTCGTGGCGGTCGTGTCACTGAAGGGGGTGGTGTTCGATTTTTCCAGGGTGGAGACCAGGGGAACCTATGATTCCGTCAATCACACCGTCCGATTCACGGCGGCGCAGATTCCGCGTTTCCGCTCTTTGTCAGCGAAGGAATCGGCGGATCTTTCGATAACGGCTTCCCTCGTTTCAGCCTTTCCCATGAAGACGGAAAGCGACAAGAATTTCACGGTGGGAGGGACGATCGAAGTGACGAGCCCGACCGTGCCGCACAACTCGACGGCGGACAAGACGTTCGTGTCGGTGCCCTTCTCTCACAAGGTTGCGGGCGACACGGATGTGGTGGTTCAGGCGTGGCGGAAGGACCCGTGGGGGATTGTGAACGCCGGCACGCTCCCCTTGGCTCCCAACAAATCCACGCAGTACACCGTGCACTGGACAATAAAGAACTATGCGACGGACGTGAAGGAAGTGAAGATATCGAGCGGACTTCCTCAGAGCGTGCGGTTCACCGGCGTCGTCCGGTCGAACGCGCCGACGACGCCTGTAGTGAACGACCGGACCGGGCTCGTCGAGTGGACGCTCCCGCTTGTTCCCGCGGGGAAGGGAGTGGTAAACTCGGCGTATGAAGCCGCGTTCCAGATCGAGGTCACCCCGAACGTCACGCAGTCAGGCGGGAGCATCGGTTTCCTCGAGGGTACGACGCTCACCGCGACGGATGTCTGGACCGGCACAGTCATCTCGAAGCAGGTCGAAAGGCTGGATTCTTCGATTCCCCACGATCCGACATACAAACAGGGGGACGATATCGTGAGCAAATAACGGCAATGGCGGAAACATTAATGGAAAAATTGACCTCTCTCGCGAAGCGAAGGGGATTTGTCTACCCAGGGAGCGAGATCTACGGCGGGCTTTCCGGCACGTGGGATTACGGTCCGCTTGGCGTGGAATTGAAACGCAATATCAAAAGCGAGTTTTGGAAGAGGATGGTGCAGTTCCGCACGGACGTGGTCGGCATCGATGCCGCGATATTGATGAGCCCAAAGGTGTGGGAAGCGTCGGGGCACCTGGAGTCGTTCTCGGACCCCCTCGTGGAGTGCAAGAAATGCCACCACCGTTTCCGCGAGGATGAATTGGAGCAGTCGATGTGCCCCGATTGTGGCGGGCCTTTGACAGAGCCGAAGGCGTTCAACCTGATGGTGGAGGCGTATCTCGGCGTCATCGAGGGGGAAAAGACGAAAACCTACCTGCGGGGCGAGATCACGCAGGGCGTGCACGTGAATTTCAGGAATGTGCTGGATTCCACGCGCGTGAAGCTCCCGTTCGGCGTCGCACAGATCGGGAAGGCGTTCAGGAACGAGATAACTCCTGGAGGATTCACATTCCGCTCTCGCGAGTTTGAGCAGATGGAGGTGCAGTTCTACATAAGGCCCGACGACGAGGAAGCGCGGAACTGGTTCGAGTATTGGAAGGAGGAGCGCATGAAATTCTTCCTGGACCTCGGGATCAAGGAGCACAACCTTCGGTTCAAGGACCACGCAGAGAACGAGCTCGCGCATTATGCGAAGGAAGCGTGCGACATCGAGTACAAGATCGACGGTGTGTGGAAAGAGATGGAGGGAATCCACAATCGCGGCGACTGGGACCTCAAGCGGCACCAGGAATTCTCCAAGCAGGACCTCACGTATTTCGATGAGGAGACGAAGGAGCGCTATCTCCCGTATATCATCGAGGCCTCGGGGGGCGTTGACCGCGCGGCGCTTTTCTTCCTCGCGGACGCGTATGCGGAGGAGCCCACCACAGGCGGGTCCGCCTCCGGCGGAGAGGGCGAGACACGCACGGTTTTGAAGCTCCACCCCAAGCTCGCGCCGTACAAGGCCGCGGTATTTCCGCTTTTGGCGAACAAGCCGGAGCTGGTGAAAAAAGCGCAGGGGATTTTCGACGAATTGAAAAAAGATTTCATGGTTGCGTGGGACGACAGGGGGAACATCGGCAAGCGCTACCGCGCGCAGGACGAGACGGGCACGCCGTGGTGCGTTACTGTGGACTTCGATTCGCTCGAGGACGGCACCGTGACCGTCCGCGACAGGGACACAATGAAGCAAGAGCGCGTGAAGATTTCCGAACTCCAAGTCTATTTCATGGAGAAGTTAATTTGAAATTAACCTTTGTTTAAAAAAGTTTATATAGCGTTTTGTTATGTAATTATTGCCATGTTGGGCATATGGTATGTTTATTGGTATCTAGGATCAGCATGTTTACCTGACGAAGGTTGCTATGCAAAGAATTTTTTTGAGTTTTGGTTTGGAATTTGATAGGTATTAAATTGATTTTGATCAAACAACGAGACGCTATGATTAATCATAGCGCTTCATTGTTTGAGTTAAGGAAGTAAGTAGGAAGATCAGGAGGGTTATTTTCTTTTTCTCTCTTTCGCTTTTTGAAGTTCTTTCACGACGCTGAAGTAGTATGGGTTTTCCTTTCGATATTCGCGCCGTTGCGGTCGAGGCGCATGCTTTCTCGTAAAATGGTGTTTGATATAGCTGATGGTTTGCGGTGTGACGTCGATCATTCTCCCAATCTCGCGATAACTTTTTCCCTGTTTGAGGAGTATGGATATCGCAAGCCGCTTCTCAAGCATCGCGATTTCCGATTCGGTGAGAACCTTCCTCAATTCACCGACAAACTCTTCTCTCGATTTCCGACCTTGCATTGTGTTTTGAAACTTTACCCACGCTTCGCGCCGGAGCATCTCGGGAAATTGCGTTTTATTTATGTGAGTCATTTGTTCAACTTTTATTTCGCCCTTGTTTCGCATTTCTCATATTATGTTCATCATACCACATCCGATATGATTAATCATAGCGGTAGGGATTTTGACTGTGCGGAGATGGAAAAGAAAATGGAGGAAATGAGAACTTGCGCTTGTGAAGGCTTATTTTTCACGCTAAAATTGAGGAAATGCACGACGTAAAGAAGATCACTTTGAAAAACGGTCTTCGGGCGCTTTTTATCCCGAACGCGAAATCGCGGACGACGACGGTCGCTGTTCTCGTCGGCGTCGGGAGCGACTACGAGACGAGGCGCGAAAACGGAATCTCGCATTTTTTGGAGCATATGTGTTTCAAAGGCACGAAGAACCGCCCCTCGCCATTGGCAATTTCCACGGAATTGGATTCGATGGGCGCAAGCTACAATGCGTTTACAGGCAACGAATACACCTCCTATTACGCCAAAGTTGAGCCGACAAAGACATTGCAGGCGTTCGACATAGTTTCGGACATCTATCTGAATTCCATTTTCAAAAAAGAGGAATTGGACCGCGAGCGCGGGGTCATAGTGGAAGAGATGAACATGTACGAGGATTCCCCGCAGAGAAAGATATACGACCTTCTCTCCGAAGCGCTCTATAAGAACCAGCCGGCGGGGCGCTCCACCCTAGGGCTCAAGGAAAACATCAGGCGCTTCACTCCCGGGGACTTTAACGATTACCGGAAGCGGTACTATACCGCGCCGAAAACCGTCCTTTTCTTTTCGGGGAATTTCAATGTTAAGAATGCTGAACGCATTGTTCGGGAGCGTTTCGGAGAGGTACCCCGCGCGCTGGCACTTGGAAGAATAAAAACGAAAGAACGGCAGGCGCGTCCCTCTTCACTGGTTCATTTCAAGAAATCCGATCAGACGCATTTTCTCATCGGGTTCAGGGCGTTCTCGTTCTTCGACGAGCGCAGATATCCGCTTTATCTCCTCTCGAACATTCTGGGCGGGGGGATGAGCTCGCGCCTTTGGACACGCATCCGCGAGCAGATGGGCGCGGCGTACTATGTGTACGGCGGTGAAGATCTTTATGCCGATCGCGGATACCTCGTTATCGGCGCGGGTGTGAATCACGGGAAAGTGAAGCAGGCGGTCAAAGGCGCCTTGGAGGAATGCGTCAAAATGTGCGAAGAGCCGGTCTCAAAAGAGGAGCTTCTGAAGGCGAAAAACCACATGATAGGGCATATTTCCCTTGGGCTTGAAACATCAAACCAGATAGGATATTTCTATGCCGACGACGAGGTGTTAAATAGGAAAATAACGACACCCGAGGCGATGATGAAGAGGATTCGCGCAGTTACGCCGCGCGAAATCCAGCGAGTCGCCCGTGCGGTTGTTAAAAACAAGGGGTTGAACCTCGCCCTCATCGGCCCTTTCAAGAAGGGAAGTTTTGATGGTATAGTGAGGTTGTAATAGACCTCATAATGCCGAAGAACGCGACGAAAATCGAGATAAGCTGGCACACGCTCTGGAAGCTGTTTGTCTTTGCGCTCGTCGTCGTCGCGATCTATTTGGCGCGCGACGTCATCAGCGTGCTCTTCGTGTCAATCGTCATCTCGCTCGCGCTCGATCCCCTGGTGACCTTCCTCGAGGAAAGGAAGATAAAGCGCATCCTCGGCACTGCCATCGTGTTCTTCACTGGCGTGGCCGTCGTCGGCCTCGCCGTGTATTTCTTCCTCCCGGTCATCACCATCGAGGCGAGCAATTTCCTGAAGCACCTCCACGAGATCACCTACGCGCTCTTCGGCATCGGGCTTCCCAATAACCTCGTGGACGCCCTAGTCCTCGGCAGGGAGAAAATATTCGACTTCCTTGCGAGCTCCAGCGTTTCGGTGACGGGCGCCTTGACTTCGATTTTCTCCACGGCGATCTTCGTCGTCGCGACGGTCCTCATCTCCTTCTATCTCTGCGTCGAAAAGGACGGGACGGACAGGTTCCTAAAAGTGCTTCTGCCGGACGTGTACGAGAAGCCGATCTTGAAGGTCTTCAACCGATTCAAGGTGAAGATACGGAAGTGGTTTTCCGCGCAGCTCCTCCTCTCCCTCATCATCGGCGTCGTCGTGGCGGCTGGCCTGTGGCTTCTGGGAGTCCGCTACAGCGTCCTTCTTGGGCTCATTGCGATGATTTTCGAGGTCGTCCCCGTCATCGGTCCCCTCATCGTCGGCGCCATCGCGTTCCTCATCGCGGTTTCCGATTCCTTCGCGCTCGGGGTGTACACCCTTGTATTCTTCATCATCGTCCAGCAGTTTGAGAACCATATTTTGACCCCGGCAATCATCGGAAAAACGATGAAGGTGCACCCCGTCGTCGTCATTTTCGCGCTACTCGCGGGCGGGAAAATAGCGGGCTTCGTCGGCATCATCCTCGCGGTCCCGTTGGCGGTCCTCGCGCAGGAGGTCTTCAATTATCTTGCGGAAGAGAAGGGCAACCGGCAGAAATTCGAGACGCCGCCGCCCATCGGATAATGGACAAACGCGCCTATCTCACGACCACCCTCCCCTACGTGAATGCGGATCCGTCGCTCGCTTTTGCTCGCTCCCTGAAACCCAGCGGTTTCAAGGCATCCGCCACGGGGAAACTCCCGTTTCCCCGACCCCTTTCCCGGATCCGCGAAAATACAAATGAATAAAAAATTCTATCTTACCACTACGCTCCCGTACGTGAACGCGGATCCGCATATCGGGTTCGCGCTTGAGCTTGTGCAGGCGGATGTTGTCGCGCGCGCCGAGCCGGGCCCCAGATACGAGGTTTTTTTTAATACCGGCACGGACGAGCACGGCGTGAAGGTCCTGCGGAGCGCGGAGGAAGCGGGACTTTCGCCGAAGGCGTACGCGGACGGGAAATCCGAGCGGTTCAAAGAGCTTTTAAGCGCGCTCTCGATAGACCTCCAGAAGGGGAATTTCATCCGCACGACGGACGCCGATCATATCTCGGCCGCGCAGGAATTTTGGGTCAGGTGCGACAAAGCGGGCGACATTTACAAGGCGAACTACCGTGTGAAGTATTGCACTGGGTGCGAATTGGAGAAGACCGATTCGGACCTCGCGGACGGGAAGTGCCCGCTCCATCCCAAACTCGCAATCGAGGAACGCGAGGAGGAGAACTATTTTTTCAGATTTTCTAAGTATCAAAAGCCGCTTTTGGAGCTGTACGGGAAATATACCGACTTCGTGGTGCCCGAATCGCGTTTGAAGGAGATTCAGAATTTTGTCGCCGAAGGAATCAAGGATTTCAGCATTTCGCGCCTCAAGGAGAAGATGCCGTGGGGGATTCCAGTGCCTGGGGACGATACACATGTTATGTACGTGTGGTTTGATGCCCTTGTGAACTACATTTCCACGCTCGGCTGGCCAAAAGATGAAAAGAATTTTACGGAATACTGGGGGACGGAAAGTGAACCAAAAGCACTCCAATTCGCCGGGAAGGATAACCTCCGCCAGCAATCTGCGATGTGGCAGGCGATGCTCATGTCCGCGGGGCTCCCGACTTCGCGGCGGATAATGATACACGGGTTCGTCACGGTGGGCGGACAGAAGATGAGCAAGAGCACGGGTAACGTGGTTGACCCCTTTGCGCTTGTCGAGAAATACGGTGCGGATGCGGTGCGGTACTATCTTTTGCGAGAAAGCTCGCCCTTTGAGGACGGGGATTTCAGCGAGGAGAAGTTCCGCGCGCGTTTCAACGGCGACCTCGCGAACGGCCTGGGGAATTTTGCCGCGCGGACGACAACCCTGGCCGCGGGCAGGGATTTCGACGGCGTGTCGCTTGAAGTGCCGGTCGAGAAGGAAATAGAAAGGACGAAAACCGAGGTCTGGAAGCGCCTCGACGGATTCCGTTTCAACGAAGCGCTCTCTTCGCTCTGGGAGGTCATAAGCTTCGGGGACGCGTATGCGAACCGCGAGACCCCGTGGGCGGAGTCGGATGAGGCAGAGAAAACGAGAAAGATCTTCCAGCTCGTCGCCATATTGGACAATGTCGCCGCGCTCCTTACGCCGTTCCTTCCCGAGACGGCGGAAAAGATAACCAAGGCCATTTTGTGGAAGGGTAAAAAACTCTCGGTAAAAAAGATTATGTCGCTCTTTCCGCGCCTGGATTAGCGTATGAAATTGAAACTTTTTGATGCACACACGCACGTCCATTTCCGCACCTACGATGCGGACCGAGACGAGGTGCTCCACCGCGCTCTCTCTGCCGGCATAGGAATGGTGAACGTGGGAACGGACAAGAAAACCTCTGCGGAGGCCGTGGCGCTTGCCGAGAAGTACGACGGATGCTGGGCGACGGTGGGTTTGCACCCAATCCACACCTCTACGTCTTTTCACGACGAGGACGAAGGCGCGGACGCCCCCGAGGCGGAATTCGATCACGAATATTATCTTTCTCTCGCGAAGCACCCGAAAGTGGTCGCCATAGGCGAGTGCGGATTTGATTATTTTCACAGTCCAGACAAAGAACGCCAAAAAGGAGCGTTCCTCGCTCAGATTCGCTTGGCGTATGAGGTTAAAAAACCCCTGATGCTCCA
>CAYHLH010000008.1:0-7258 GCA_964357525.1 uncultured Candidatus Saccharibacteria bacterium | reverse complement strand
ATCACGCATTTTTTCTCCGGCACAGTGGAGGAGGCGAAGGAACTTTTGGAACTCGGGTTTTATTTCACCTTCGGCGGCGCTATCACGCTCCCGAAGAAACCCGGTGGCGCGGACTTTGAAGCGCTTGTAAAAATGATGCCGTTAGACCGAATTTTGTGCGAAACGGACGCGCCCTACGTCGCGCCCATGAAGTACCGCGGCAGGCGCAACGAACCGCTCTATGTAGAAGAGGTCATAAAAAAGCTCGCCGAATTCCGTGGCGTCACGGTGGGGGAAATGGAGCGGATTACGCTTGAAAATACGAGGAAAATCCTCAATTTAAGGGGTTATTGACAATTTTTATAGATATGCTATAATTACTTTCAGCACATGAACAACCGACGACTTTAGCGCTTTCCTCCACATATGAGAAGGAATCGCTTGAAAACGGCTCATGTCAGTTTTGAAAAAAATGTAAATCAGTCCCGCAAAATCAATAGTACGGGCAACTGTAATAATCCCAGCCTTAACACTGGGATTTTTTATTTCTCAAACACCACGTTTTTCGCTATAATCAGCATATAGTCTATGAAAAAGTACGATTTTTCGGCATCGGAGAAGAAATACTCGGCTCTCTGGAAGGAAGAGCGGGTATACGAACCCGACTTGGATAAGGCGAAGAAACCCTTCTACAACCTCATGATGTTTCCTTACCCGTCTGCGGAAGGGCTCCACGTCGGGAATATGTACGCATTCACCGGAAGTGACATCTACGGGCGCTTTAAGCGAATGCAGGGATACGATGTTTTCGAACCCATAGGCCTGGACGGCTTCGGCATACACTCGGAGAACTATTCCCTAAAGATAGGCGCACACCCGATGGAGCAGGCAAAGAGATCAGAGGAGAACTTCTACAGGCAATTGGAAATGGTCGGGAACGGCTTCGCGTGGGATGAGAAAGCGGAGACATACGACCCCGCGTATTACCGCTGGACGCAGTGGCTTTTCACGGAGATGTGGAAGGCGGGGCTCGCGTACCGCAAGAAGCAGTCCGTGAACTGGTGTCCAAAAGACAAGACCGTGCTTGCGGACGAGCAGGTGATTGCCGGCAAGTGCGAGCGTTGCGATTCCGCCGTGGAGAAGAAAGAACTGGAGCAGTGGTTTTTCCGCATCACGAAGTATGCCGAGAAGCTCCTCAAGAATCTCGACGGTATAGATTGGTCAGAGCGCGTGAAGACAGCCCAGCGGAATTGGATTGGCCGCTCGGAGGGCGCAAGGATAAAATTCCAGATTCCGGATTCTCCCCCTACGGGGGATCTCCAGAAGGGAGACAAATTCAAAATTCACGAGATCGAGGTATTTACCACGCGTCCCGACACGCTATTCGGCGCGACGTACCTTGCGGTCTCGCCTGAGCTCGCGAGCGAGTGGCTCTCCGCAGGATGGGACGCCCCCGCCGAGGTGAAGAAATACGCTTCAGTCGCGCTCGCCTCCCGCAACAAATATGGTGACCGGGTGACCATACATGATAAAACAGGCGTTTTCTCCGGTATATATGCCGTGAATCCCGCGACGAAGGAAAAAATTCCGGTATGGGTGTCCGATTACGTGCTTTCGGGGTACGGCACGGGCGCCATCATGGCCGTACCCGCTCACGACGCTCGCGATTTCGAGTTCGCGAAAAAATTCAAGCTTCCCGTCCGGAAGGTCATCGAGCCGCCACGCATCGTTCCCGAGCCGATTCCTGGCCAGGCGGTTCCGGATGCAAAAATAGTATCGGAATGCTGGGAGGGAGAAGGTGAACTGATCAATTCGGGAAAGTTCGACGGGATGGACTCGGAAAAAGCGAAAAGGAAGATAGCCGAGTTTGCCGGAGGGAAAATGGAAGTGCAATACCGCCTCCGCGATTGGCTCCTAAGCCGCCAGCGATATTGGGGCGCGCCCATTCCGATGGTCTTCTGCGAAGCGTGCGCCGCATCGGGGAAAGGCGAACAAAAGGAAATGCCCGGATGGTATGCGGTGAAGGATGAGGATCTGCCGGTGAAACTTCCCTATGTGAAGGATTGGAAGCCGATGGGAACCGGGGTTTCCCCGTTGGCGTCGGTCAAGGAATTCTACGAGGCGAAGTGCCCGCATTGCGGCGCCGCGGCGCGGCGCGAGACCGACGTCTCGGATACCTTTCTAGACTCCGCGTGGTACTACCTGCGGTACCTCGATGTAGGGAATAAGAGCGAACCGTTCGGCAGGAAAAGGGCTAAGCACTGGCTTCCCGTAGGCATGTACATAGGAGGGCTCGAACATTCGGTCCTGCACCTCCTCTATGTCCGGTTCGTGGCGATGGCATTGAAGGACATGGGACGCGTGGATTTCGAGGAGCCCATCGCGAAATTCCGCGCCCACGGGCTCCTCGTCCACGAGGGCGCGAAGATGTCCAAGTCCAAAGGCAACGTGGTGAACCCGGACGAGTACGTAAAAAGGCACGGCGCGGACGCGTTCAGGATGTACCTGATGTTTTTGGCGCCCTTCGAGGAAGGGGGCGATTTCCGCGACGAGGGGATACTCGGCCCCGCGCGGTTCTTGGAGCGTGTGCGGAAGTTGGTGGAAAGATTGTCGGATGAAAACAGCGAAGCGTCGGAAAGGGCGCTCCACCGGACGGTCAAGAAGGTGACGGAGGACATCGGGTCGCTCCGATACAACACGGCGATCTCGGCGCTCATGATTCTCATGAACGAGTTCGAAAAGGAGAAGTCGGTTTTCCGCGGGCATTTTGAAGCGTTCGCGAAGCTCCTCGCTCCCTTCGCGCCGTTCCTTTCGGAGGAGCTGTGGCGCGAGGCGCTGGGGCACGGTGATTCCGTTCACCTGAGCGCGTGGCCCGAGTACGACCCGAAAAAGATTATTGAGGACACCTTTACGCTTGTAATACAGGTGAACGGCAGGGTTCGCGGTCAGATCGAGGTTCCGGCTGGCATTTCGGAGAAAGAGGCGAAGGAACGCGCTGAGCCCGAGGTTAAGAGGTTCCTCGCGGGAGGGGTGAAACGCGCGGTGTACGTTCCGGGGCGTCTCGTGAACTTCGTGGTGTTAGAATAAAGGCATATGTCTATCGGAAAGACGTTCATGATACTCCTCTTCGCCATGGTCGTCGGGATGGGTCTCTATGTGGCGCTTTCGCAGACGGGAAATCTCGAGATCGGCGGGAACGGGAATGCGACCTCGAGCGGGGTCACGCTGCAGAACACGCTTTTTTGGTGGCGCAACGTTGGCAGGGGGACGAGTTCCGTCCAAAGCCCGCCTCCGCAAAGCCCGCCGCAAAAGAACGTCGAGCAACCGAAGCCGGTTCCCCCCGTCGGATTTTCCGAAAAGGACCTCTCGCCATTTTACGGGCAGGTGCGTATCACGAGCGTCAATCCGCCCGATCCCTACACGTACAGCCCCATGCATGTGTTCACCCTCGCGGCGGAATCGGGAAACAAAGAGCCCATTTTCATCACGGGGTGGCGCGTGAAAGGCAACCGCAGGCAGGAAACGTACGTTCCGAACGGCATCTCTGACATGAACCCGGTCTCCGTGGGCGGCGCGCAGACGCGCATCGCGCTCTCGCCCGGCGAGTACGCGAATTTCTACACGAACGCGAGCTCCATAGGGAGGAACTTTCGCCTCAACAAGTGCACCGGGTTCCTGAACAATTTCTACGCGTTCGTGCCGGTCCTCCCGAACGAATGTCCCGCGCTCTTCGAACGCGGCGAGGTCATCACGTTCTCCGGAGAGTGCCAGTCGTTCCTCTTCTCGCTCCCGAGTTGCGCGAATATAGATCCGAACGACCGCAACCTCTTCACGGGCGAGAACGACAACGGCTGCAGGACGGTCATGGACCGGTACAATTTCGGGTACTGCTACAATCGGTTACGCTCGCAGCCGAATTTCTTCTCGCTCGAATGGAAGGTATGGCTCTCCGAACGGCCGAACTTCGACCGCCAGCACGACCGCATCCTTCTTTTAGACAACGTGGGGCTCCTCGTCGACGAATACGTGTATTGAAAAACCCCGCCGAAGGCGGGGTTTTTCATTTCCTCTCCGTGAGCGCCACCGGCAATGTGAGCGTTTTTCCGTTCCGCAGAACCGTAAGTTTCGCGGATTCCCCGACCTTCGAGCCGTCGAGATAGTCCAAAATGCTTTTTTCCTCGGTGATCTTCTCGCCGTTCCATTCGGTGATGACGTCGTGCTCTAGGATGCCTGCCAAATCCGCCGGGCTTCCCGGGTGTATGGCCCTTTCGAAAGCGTATTCGCGCTTCACTATCGCGCCGAAATCGACGGGGAGCCGCATCTTCTCCTGGAGGTCCTTGTTGAGAATGAGATAATGGATGCCGAGCATGGGACGGCGTACGCGACCGTATTTTTTGAGGTCCGCGAGGTCGCGCCTCGCCGTGTGGATGGGAATGGCGAAGCAGATGTTCTGGGCGCCCGCGATGATGGCGGCGTTGATGCCGATGACTTTGCCTTTTATATCGGTAAGCGGTCCGCCGGAGTTTCCCGGGTTGATGGCGGCGTCCGTCTGGATGAGCCCGCGCATCTCCTGAAGCCTTTTCTGGTCGGTCTTCGCCGTGATTGAGCGCGAGAGGCCAGAAATGATGCCAGAAGACACCGAATTCTGGAAAAGCCCCAGGGCGTTCCCGAAGGTCAGCACCTGCTGCCCGAGTTCCAGGCGCCCGGAGTCCCCCAGGGGAAGCGACGGGAAGGATGCGGGTTTTGCCGTCCTCACCTTGAGGATGGCGATGTCGTTCACTGGGTCCCGCGCGAGGAGTTCCGCTGGGTATTCGCTTCCGTCGCTCGTGATGATTGTATAGCTGCTCTTGGGTTCCGCGATGACGTGCTTGTTCGTGAGGATGATGCCGGAAGGGTCGACGAAGAATCCGGAGCCGCCGTCCACCTGCACCATGTCGTGCGCGTCCGCTTTGTCCTTGGGGAACGAGGAACCGTTCTTTTTTCCCCCGCGCGCGGGGGCGCCGTACTCCCTTTTGAGCTCATCCAGGCTCTTTTTGATGACGATGGAGACGACCGCGGGGAGCGTCCGCTTGATGGTCCTTACGATTCCCGATTGGGGTCCCATGTGCTCTTCATTGTATCAGAGACGCCCCCAAAATACACTTTGAAAAAATGGAACGCGTAGCGGAACGCGGTCATGATGAGGCCGTGCCGCTCGAGCCGGCGGGGCGAGCTCTTCACGACAAGGGAAGTGTCGTACCACACCTTGCCGACCTTCCTCGCGATCTTGATCGCTATCGCGGTATCGTCGCCGAAAAAGCGGTATCGGGGGAATTCCACGATGGCGTCCATCGCCGTGCGCTCCATCGCGAAGTTCCCGCCGATGATGACGGCGGCTTTTTTCCTGAAAATGAACTCGAGCGCGCGGGGGACGGCGCGGAAAAGGAATCGGGTGTAGAAATAGTCCAGATATTTATCCACGCCGGCAAGTCCGAGGTCGTACGGTCCCGAGGTGGCGACGACTCCCTGGGTCGCCAGATTCCGCTCGAGGTGTCTGAGCCAGCCGGGTCCGGGTATGCAGTCGGCGTCGAGGAACGCGAGTATCTCTCCTTTCGCTTCCCTTACTCCGCGGTTCCGCGCCATGTTCGTGCCCTGTTCCGTTTCCGCGACCACCTTGTCCGCGCCGGCTTTCCGCGCCGCCTCCATGGTGCCGTCCCTTGAATTGTTGTCCACGACGATGATCTCGAATTCCCCGCGGGGATAGTCCTGTGCCCTCAAGGCGCCGACGGCGGCGCCGACGAATTCCTCTTCGTTCCACGCGGGGATGATGATGGAGAATTTCATTGGTTTTATTTTATGCGGAGAGGGTGGGATTTGAACCCACGGTACCCTTTCGGGCACGCCACATTTCAAGTGTGGTGCCTTCAACCACTCAGCCACCTCTCCTTAGTTCTTCTCTTTTATATCCTTTTTTATATTCTTTTTCCAATACAACAGAGCTTTTTTCTGTTTTACATTCAAAAACTCTATAAAGAATAAAAGGGCGTCTAGATTTTGTTGATGATACTTTTCCAGTTTCATGCTCCCTAAAATGCCGTTCAATATTATTTGTTCTCCCAATATAAAAATCCCCGTCTTTCTTGCTTTTTAGTATGTAAACATAAAACATAATTGTTCGACCCCTGCCTACCGGCAGGCAGGACTCTGCCAACCTTCCATTGGGCCACTATAGCCCCAAAACAGGTCTTCTCCAAGGGCTATTGACGTATATCAGTTACTATGCTAATATTTCGCTAGGAAATTAAGCGCCGGTTTTGTCCATTTCAGGCGGAACCAACACTTAATTTCTTTGGAAATTGGAAAAGTAATTTAAAAAAACTAAATAATCAAGGAGATCAAAAATGCAGAACATGACAAACGCCACAAGGATTACCTTGGTAATTCTCGGCATCGTTGTTATTGTAATCGCCGGCTTATTCGTCAGCGGAATGCTGAAGGAAGAGAACACGGCAGATTTCAATGAATTGAAAATTCAAACACAGGCAGACGTTGATGGGAAGAAAGTTGAGAATTTGGGTGCATATGAGAGAAACTCAAATCCCAAAAGCGATGACCATTCATTTTTTGGGAAAGATGAATATGGGAGATGGATTATGGTAGCTGACAAAGACGGTAAGCCGGTGTTTTACCCAAAGATGCAACCTGAGAAGAAAGGTGTGACGGTGAGACATTACACCACAATAACTACCCCTTATCTGCCGCCTACCGTGGAGAAAAATGACGATTTGGAAAAATCCACGCAGTACACCGATAAGGAAGTGGGGAAGCTCAAAGGAGAAATGCAGGAAGGTTTCAACGGCGTCAACAAACGCATCGATGAGACCAATGAGAATATGAACAAGGGCTTCAAGAGTATGGAAGACCTTATAAAAGAGCAACGCCAAGCGCCACCGAAAGAAGAGAAGAAATCCGATGACGACGTCGGCTCCACCGAAGGCAATTAATAAGGGCCGCACAATTTTTCACTTAAAGGCAGGTATCTGATACCTGCCTTTTTCTTTTAGCGGAGGGTACAGGATTCGAACCTGTGAGGGGTTGCCCCCAACCGCATTTCGAGTGCGGCGCGTTAGACCACTCTGCCAACCCTCCGTAAAATTTTTAACCCGGTGCCATTATACTCGGAAACTCGGAAGTATTTTAGTCATAATTTGTGATTTTTGCCTAGTCATGCGTGTAGTCATTCGCCCTACCTTGGAATGACTACCCTGCGTTTCTAAAACTGCCTATCGTTCCTTGCTTT
>CAYHLH010000007.1:23537-33899 GCA_964357525.1 uncultured Candidatus Saccharibacteria bacterium | reverse complement strand
TTTCTGGGGCACGGGAGCCCGTACAGGAACGTCATCTGTCTAGGGCACATCGTGGATGCGAAAGGACAGAAAATGTCCAAATCCAAGGGAAACATCGTGGACCCATGGGAGATGATGGAACGATACGGCTCCGACGCCATCCGCTGGCATTTTTACACGGTAAACCCGCCTGGGGAATCAAAGAAATTCGACGAGCGGGAATTCCTGAAGGCATCGCGGCAGGTTTTTATGATCCTCTACAACTCCTGGGCGTTCTGGGACCTGTATGCCGATAAGTCAAAAGTTTCCGCCGGAGGCGGATCCGCCTTTGGCGGAGAAAAGCCCAAAAAGCCCGCGCACGTGTTGGACAGGTGGATTTTGGCGCGGCTAAACGAAACGGTGCACAAGACGACGGTGCTTTTGGACGAGTATGAAATAGGAAAGGCGGCAAAAGTGGTTCAAGTACTCATTGACGATCTTTCGCGATGGTACATACGCCGTTCGCGCAGGCGCTTTCAAAAGCCGGAAAACGATGTGGATTTCAAGGAGGCCTCACAGACACTTGGATTTGTACTTTCCGAAACTGCAAAACTAATGGCGCCGTTCTCGCCCTTCTTCGCGGAAGCGCTCTATAAGTCCGTGAATCCGGGGGCGGAATCCGTGCATCTTACGGAGTGGTCCGAGGTGAAGGCGCCGAAGGAAATGGAACTTTTGGAGCAGATGGATGAGGTCAGGAGCATCGCGAGCGCGGTGTTGGCGAAGCGGGCGGAACTCGGCATCAAGGTGCGTCAGCCGCTCGCTTCGCTCAAAATTCCAAATTCCAAATTCCAAATTCCAAATTCTGATGAGTTATTGGATATTCTTAAGGAAGAAGTGAATGTTAAGGAGATAGTATTGAGCAATGAACTCAAAACAGGTTTTGAGCTCGATACGAATATCACGCCAGAACTCAAGGAAGAGGGGATGCTACGCGAGATTCTCCGCGCCATGCAGGAATTGCGTCAAAAAGCGGGACTCACACCGAAAGATAAAGTTACGATTTATATTTCGGGAAACGATGAAATCGTTTCGCTTGTGAAGAAAAGGGAGAAGAAATTCCTTGACGGCGTAAATATCTCGGAATTCAGGTACGAAAAATCAGAAAATCCGAAGACTGAAATTTCGTCGGAGATTGACCAGAAAAAAATCACGGTGAGCATCTAACCGCTGCATTTAAATGCAGCGGTTAGAGAGAGCTGAAAAACAAGCCGCGGACTTTAGGGTGATTGACTATAAATAAAAGCGCTTCAATTAATTGAAGCGCTTTTGAATCAAAAACCCGCCGAAAAGCGGGGAGTTTTTATTATCGAGGTCCCACTCCGACTGCGGTCGGAGAACGACCTCAGTAGTACAAGGAAGTCCGACCTCGCCGTTGGCTGGGTTTTTGGGTTAAAATTCTCTTAACCCTCTTAACTCTTTTAATTCTCTTAACTCTCTTTCTGTGCCTGCAAGTTCCAAATTAAGTCCGTTTAAATAATTTTCTCCCTCAATTTTCTCAGCTGATTCTCTTGCTATCGTATTGCTCTCTACCATATTATGAAGCATTTCTTCAAAATCGTTAATTTTCCTCTGAAGGCAGTCAGCATAACCTCTAAAAAAAGACTCTGGATCGTCTGATTCGTGGTATTCTTTCCATCCCGCTATCTCAGTCTTAATTTTTTCAATTTCTGAGCCGACGATGGAGGGCGTTTTTGGCTGTTCGAACATGTCATCATATTATCAGCACTTCATAAAAAAAGTCAATTTTATATCGGCAAAGCGGCCTAAATGATTCATAAAAAACTCCGCTATATTTGAATATAGCGGAGTTTCTGTAGATAAAAGCGCTTCAATCAATTGAAGCGCTTTTTATCAAAGTTACACTTCGATGACGATCCCTCACTTAACTCGTTAAGTGAGGGACAAGCCGGGATTCTATACCTCTATTACTACAGGCAATATCATCGGTCTGCGCTTGGTCTTGTTGTAGAGAAATTGTCCTATCTGGTCGCGGATGATGGTCTTCAAGTACTCCGCGTCAACGCTCTGTCCCTGCGGGATGCGTCCAGCGAGGCTGCGTATTTTCCTGCGAATCTCGTTTAGGAACTCCTGGTTTTCCTTGAGATATATGAATCCCCTAGAGATTATGTCCGGATTCTTTAAGGTCCGTCCGGTTTTCTTGTCCAGAGTTGTGATGATGACGAGCATTCCTTCGGCGGCCAAGGCCCGGCGGTCCCGTAGGACCACCTCGGACACGTCTCCGACGCCGAGCCCGTCCACCATCACGTAGTACGCGGGGACCTGCTCGTCCGTCATGCGCGCGGCGCTCTTCGTGAACTCCACGACGACGCCGTCATCGGCGACGAGGGTTTCACTTGGTTTGAGGCCGAGGGTGGCCTGCGCGAGTTTCGCATTCTGGCTTCTCATGAAGTAGTACCCGTGTATGGGGAGGAAGAACCGCGGTTTTACGAGGGTCATCACCGCCTTCAGCTCCTCCTGAGGGGCGTGTCCCGAGGAGTGGATGTCGAGCATCTTGTGATGGAAGATGATGGCTCCCTGCCGCGCGAGATTGTCCTTCAAGGACTGCACGCTCCGCTCGTTCCCCGGCACGATCGATGAAGAGAGGACAATAGTGTCGCCTTTCTTGATCTTTATCTGCTTGTGCTCTCCAAGAGCGATGCGCATAAGGCTCGCTTTCGGCTCGCCTTGCGCGCCCGTGGAAAGGATGACGAGCTTGTCGTCGCGATATTTCCCGATGCTCTCAAGCGGGATGACGGTGTTTTTTCCCGCCTTCAGGTACCCGAGGCGCCGCGCGATCTCCATGTTGTTCTTCATGGAATATCCGGAGAGCGCGACGTGCCTGCCTAGCTTTTCCGCGATCTTTACCATCTCGACCAGGCGGTCGAGCAAGGAGGCGAACGTGCCCACGATGATGCGCCCCTCCGCTTCCCTGAAGAGCTTCTCGAGCTCGCGCTCCACGATGCGTTCGGACATTGAATAACCCGGAACTTCCGCGTTGGTGGAGTCCAAGAACAGCGTGTGTACGCCCTCCGCGCCGACCTGTTTCCAGATCTCGAGCCCGCGGGGCTTCCCGTGCACGTCGTAATCGAACTTGAACTCGCCCGGATGCACGATGTTGCCGATCGGCGTCCGGATTATCATGCCAAACCCGTCGGGGATGTTGTGCGTCACGTCAAAGAAGGTCACCGCGAAGCTCTTACTGATCTGCTTCGTTTCCCCTCCCGCGACGAGCTCGAAGACGGGCTTCGGCGAGTGGGGGAAGTCCTCTTGGCGCCGCAGAATTATTTCCTTCGTGAGGCGTGACGTGTAGATGGGAGGATTTCCGATCTTGTCGAGGATGTGGGGGATGGCGCCGATGTGGTCGTAGTGCCCGTGCGTAACTATCAGGGCCTTGATGTTCTGGCGCTTTTTTTCGAGATAGGTCGTGTTCGGAATGACGTAATCGATGCCTGGATTCTCCTGTTCGGCGAACCCGAGCCCCGCGTCGATGACGATGATCTCGTTCTCGTACTCCAGAAACATCATATTTGTCCCGATTTCCTCGAGCCCTCCAAGCGCGCAAAATCTCACAGTCGGCTCCTTGAGATGCAGTTTTTTCGTATGGATTTGTTTTCTCATACTTTATATTTGTGTTCGTTTTTTCGACTTTTTCTTGAGAATTACTCAATTGTGGGCGAGGAGGGACTTGAACCCTCACGGCCTTGCGGCCATAGGCTCCTGAAGCCTACGTGTCTGCCATTTCACCACCCGCCCGTTGAATTTATAAAGTGTCTGCCAGCCTGCCCCGTACGGTTCCGTAGGCACTCGTTCGGGGTTTCGCCACCCCAGCGCGGGATGCGGTTTTAGTTGTTATCGTGCGATGAGCTTTTTGAGGGTCGCGATCGCGGGGGTCGCCATCGGATCCGTGTTTTTGAGCTTTGCGAGAGAGAACCCCGTCCATGCCCCGAGGAGTATCCCGTTCCACAGCCGTTCTCCGTCGGTCTTTCCGCGGAGGGGAACGACCATGCTTCCGATCTTGCGATGTTTCAAAATGCTGGCGCAGACACGGATGCGTTTCGCGATCTGCGGCGACGGCCTCTTCCCCGTGAGGAATATCGCGAAGAAGGGAAGCCGGTTGTTCTCAAATGACTGTATCTCGTTGTGGTTCATCTCGGGAATGACGTTCGTGAAGCACGGGGTCTTCCCCGTTTCATTGATATGCATTTTCCATGCGTATCCGACGGCCTTGCCGCCCTCTTCCGTGTATATCAGGGGGATCTTGCCCTTGGTTGCCCTCGCGATCTTTTTTCCCGTTTCCTCAAGAGAGGATGAATTCAACGAAACGCGGGGCGCCCCGATGCGGGGGAAAGATGAGTGGAGGAGGAGCAAAACAGCATTTACATTGTACCCCACCGCCTCGCGCGGTGTCAAGTCGGGAGCGTGTATGATGACGCGGCGGAGATTTTTTTTCTCGGCGATCTTCCGGAGCGCTCCACCCGAGGCGACGACGCCGAGAATGCGCGACCGGTGCTTCCTCAAGGCCTCCTTGAGCCCCGAGAGGGTCTCCTCGGTGTTTCCGGAGAATGATACGAAGATGTATCCCGCGTCCTTCTTGGGCGGGAGTCCGTAATTTTTCCACGTTCTGATCTCCGGCTGCGCTTCTGGCGCGAGCGCCCGGACGATGTCGCCGGCGATCCCGCTTCCGCCCATTCCGCAGACGAAGACGGCGGAAAGCTTCGCCGGCCTCCGGTTTTTCCCCTCTACCGCGAGGGGGCGCGAGAGCTGTTTCGGGAATTCCCGCAGATGTTTCCTAAAAAGCGCGAAGCCGTCCTTTTTTGTCATCACTTTGATTTTATCACGCGCTCGCGGATTACGTACCACTCCGAGACGTTCCGGAAGCGGTCCGCGGGAGCGGAGACGACGCGGGAGACGTCGAACCCTCCGAGGCGCTCCTCGTGGACGTAGAAAAATGGGACCGAATATAGGAATATCGCGGGGGAGTTCCCGGCGATGATGAGCTCAAGCGACTGCAATTTGGCGTTCTGCGTCTCTTCGTTTCCGGTTCCCCGTATCTCCTCCATGAGGGCGTCCGCCTCCGGGGAAGCGTAGTGCGCGAGGTTCAGCCCGGGATACCCCCTTTGCGAGGAATGCCAGAACGAGAAGAGATCCCTCGGATTCTCGAGGATGTTCCCGAAAAGGATGGCCTCGTAGTCGTCGCTCCGCACGGCTTCGAACACCTCGTCGGGAGAGAGCGCGCGTATCGCGACCTCGCGGATGCCGATCTCTTCCCACCGCTTTTTGAGGATCTCTGCCGTCTCCGTGAGGAATCCGGCGGCGGGTACGGTAAGCGTAATCGTCGTGTCCTCTTCATCAGAAACCGCGAAGAACTCCTTTGCGGCGGCAAGGTCGAATGCATCGCGGGCGTCCGAAAGGAGTCTGTCGCCGTACACCGCAGGCCCCTCGATGATCGTGGCGTTGCCGCCGAATATCTTTTCCTTCATTTCCGTTCTCGGCGCCGCGCGATCGAGCGCAAGGCGCAGATCTTTGTCCTTGAGCGCCGGATTCTTCCCCGCGTTCCAGAACACCGCGTAATAGCGCGACATCGGCATTTTTTCGACGGTTCCACGCGACACGGAGCCGTCGTCATCGGGCGGGAGCGCGGAGCCGAACCCGTATATCGTTCCCGCGTGGAACGCCTTCAGAAGCGTTCTCTCGTCCTTATAGAAATTTACAGAAAAACTTTTGAGATACGGTTTCTCCCCGGGGAAATACGGATTCTGTTCCAAGCGGTACGATTCGACGGACCCGTCCTGGTGCCGTGCGATCCTCTTCACCTTGAACGGTCCGCTTCCGACGGGTTCGAGGGAATACCGTGAAAAGCGCGCCGAGTCGCGGGAAACGCCGTCCCATGCGTGCTTCGGGACGATCTGCAGGCGTCTGAGGTTGTCCTTGAAGAAGACGTACGGGGAGGGGAGCGTGAATTTCACCTGAAGTTCGCTCAGACGCTCCACCCCGATGCCCTGCCAGTTCTTGAAAAGCGGCGAGCGCATGTCGGGGTTCTGTATCGCCTCCACGGTCCAGACGACGTCGTCCGCGGTGAGCGGTTTTCCGTCGCTCCAAAAGAGATTTTCCTTGAGCGTCGCGACGTACGCGCCCCCCTGCTCCTCTTCGAGGGCGTCAAGGAGCCGGTCGAACGAACCGTAGACCAGGAGGGAAAGCGCCTGATCCGCTTCCGACGAGGAGAAGACGGGGTTAACGATGGAAGGCGCCCCGACGATGCCTTCCGCCCACGACCCTCCGCGTACGGGCGCGAGCTCCGTTCCGGTGTTTATGAAGTCGGTTATGCCGCCCGCGGCGCCCGCCGCGAGGAGGAAAACAAAAAAGAAAAGTGCGATCCTCTCATGCTTCGAGAGATGGGTGAATATGGTCCGGATTGGGCGCATTCCTTTGTGAGATCGGGAAGCGGCAAGGGGATCAGCCCGTAAGGAGCTTCACGATGGAAAGCGCCACGAAAGCGACGGCCGCGATGACGGTCGCGATGAAGACCACTTTTTCCGCCCCGCGCCTCGTTTGATACGAGGAGTCCCCGCTTCCGCCGAAGACCCCGGAAAGGCCGCTCGAGCGTTCCTGAATGAGGACCAAAGCGATGAGGAGCACGGATATGACGATTTCTGCGATGGCGAACATGGGGAATTATTCCTTATGTGCTATTTTTCCGCTCGTTCCGATGACGAAATTCACGATGCCGACGAGGAGAGATGCGTAGAAGAGCGGAATGTACCCCTCTATGGTAAGTGTTGAGAGGAAGAAGTCAAGCAGATACAGGAGGAATGCGTTGATGATGAGGAGAAAAAGACCGAATGTGAGCACGATGAAGGGACCGAAGAAAAGCTTCAAGAGCGGACGGAGGAACATATTGATGAGCGTGAGTATGATGGCGGCGACAAGAAGGTTCAAAAGATTTCCCGTAAAGATGAATCCGGCGATGAATTGCGCCGCGAGGAAAATGGCGACGCCGTTCGAGAAGATGTGAAGGACGAGCCGGGCGACGAATTTGAACATAAGCTTATTGTAGCTCACCGAGGAGGCTCTCGCCCGTCATCTCTTCGGGCTTCTTGATGTTCATGAGCTCCAGAATGGTCGGCGCGACGTCTGAAAGCAGGCCTATCGAGGGGAGTTTTTCCCGTTTTTCGGGTGATGCCTTCCGTAGGGAAGATTTCACGAGGTAGAAAGGCACCGGATTCGGATTTGTTCTCGTGTCCGGTTCGCCCGTTTCGACGTCCAGGAGCATTTCCGCGTTCCCGTGGCTTCCGACGACGATGAGGGTGTGGTTTTCCTGGAGCGCCGCCGAGAGGAGCTTTCCTATCTCCCCGTCCACGATCTCCGCCATCCGCTTCGTCGCCGCGTAGGAGCCAGTCGATGCGATGACATCGGGATTCGCGTAGTTCAGCGCCACAAAATCGAACCCGCGTTCCCGCAGGGTCATAAGCGCCCGCTCCGTCACGGTTTCCGCCATCATTTCGGGGTGCTCCGCAGGGGAGAGGGTATGCTTCGAGGGGATCATCGCGCGGTATTCGTTCTGAAACGGCTCCTCGCGCTCGCCGTTGAAGTAGAAGGTGAGCGAGCGGTACCGTTCGCTCTCCGCGATGCGCATCTGGCTTTTCCCCGAATCCGCGAGCACGCGTCCCAATGGGTACCGCACGTCGTCCTTTGGGAAGGCAATCGCGGTTTTAAGGCCGTAGTCGGTCAATGTCCCGACGGATACGCCCTCAGTTTTCATGAGCGCCTCGGCGGCCGGTTTGAGTCCGTCCCCCTCGAAGTTGAAGAAAAGGACGGCATCCCCAGGTTTTATCGGTTCGCCCCCTTCGAGCGCTGAGGGCGGGAAAAGTTCGTCCTTGGGACCTCTCGCCCGCGCCGCGGCGAGGAGCTCCTGAATGCCGCGGAACATCGGGGCAGATGCGTTCCCGGTGAGCGCTCCTAGGAAAAGCGAGGCGTTTTTCGGTTCTCCGGCTTCGTTCATCCCATAGTACGCTCCCGAGATCGTGGAGAACGCCCCGTTCGCCTTGGAAAGCTTGCCTTGTAGTTCCGCAAGGAGCTTTTCCGAGGAGGCGGGGGAATTGTTCTTCCTGCCGTCGAGGATGATGTGGGCGAAAATGCGCTTCACGCCGATTTTCCCGGCGAGCTCCACGATGGCAAAAAGGTGTTCCTTTGCGGAACGGACTGCGCGGTCGGAGAGGGTCCCGACAAGGTGGAGTGCGGAGCTTCCCTTCGCGCGGCTCACAAGATCCACAAGCGCCGCGTTCTCGAAAAACGACCCGTCGCGTATGGAGAGCGATATTTTCGGGTAGTTCTGGTATATGACCTTCCCCGCGCCCATCACGAGGTGCCCCACCTCGCTCGAACTCGCGTTTTCCCACGGAAGGCCGACGCTCGTGCCCGAGGCCTGGAGCGCGCCGCACGGGAAATTCTCCTCGATGAACGAAAGCGCGGGTTTTTTTGCCATGTAGAGGGGGTTTCCCTCGTCCTTTTTTCCGACCCCCCACCCGTCGAGGATGGCGAGCATCACGATTTCGCGCATATATGAGAATTGTAGTGTTTTTGGCCCGCGGTGTCTAAAAACCGATCGCCGGGGTTCTTTACAGGCATGCGGAAGAGGGGTAGCATAGGGGTGAGCTAACACTCAATACATGTCGACGTATATCAAATATTTTTCTCTCAATGAACATAAGTTTGCCGGCCGCGATAGGCGCGGGACTGGTTCTCGGCGCCCTCGTCGGCTACTTCGTGCGTTACTTCTTGGCGACCAAAGCCAAGAAAAACGTAGAGGCTGAAGTCGAATCCGCGCTCGCATCCGCAAAGGCGGAAGCGAAAGAGACGCTCATAGCCGCCAAAGACGAGGCGGCTAGTGTGCTTGCGGAAGCGCAGAAGGACGAGCGCGAGCGCAAGGCCGAATTGAGAAGGCTCGAGGAGCATCTCCTGAAGAAGGAAGGGACGCTCGAAAAGCAGCAGGCGGAGGCGCAGGCGTTGGTCGCGAAAAAGAACGAGGAATTGGAACGGCTCGGCGAGCGGGAAAAGGAGCTTGTCGCGGCGAGGGAAAAAACCGTCAAGGAACTGGAGAAAGTGGCGGGTTTCTCCAAAGAGGAGGCAAAAGCCCGGATGTTCACTGAAATGGAATCCGTCGCGCGCGATGAGCTTACGGAAAAGCTCATAAAGCTCGAGCGTGACAAGATGGAACAGGTTGAGGCGAAGGCCTTGGAGGTCATCACCTCCTCGCTCCAGCGCTTCGCGCGGAATTCGATTTCGGACGTGACGACCTCCGTCGTCCCCATCCCGAACGAGGAGCTGAAGGGAAAGATCATCGGGCGGGAAGGCCGGAACATCAGGACGTTCGAACGGCTTACTGGCGTCGAGGTCATCGTGGACGACACTCCGGAATCCATCGTGCTCTCCTCGTTCGACCCATTGAGGCGGGAGCTCGCAAAGATCGCCCTCCAGAAGCTTCTGAAGGATGGGCGCATCCAGCCCGCGAAGATAGAGGAGAAAGTGGAAGAGGCGAAGGCGGAATTGGACGAGTATATCAGGAAAGCGGGGGAAGAGGCGGCCTACGAGGCGGGGATTTTGGACCTTCCGAAAGAGATATTGTTCCTTCTCGGGCGCTTGAATTACCGCACGAGCTACGGGCAGAACGTGCTCCAGCACTCCGTCGAGATGGCGCACATCGCGGGGATGATAGCGTCGGAGCTCCACGTGAACGTCGAGGTGGCGAAGCGCGGGGCGCTCCTCCACGACATCGGAAAGGCCATCGACCACGAGGTGGAGGGAACGCACGTGGATATCGGCCGTAAGCTCCTCAAAAAATACAACATAGACGAGAAGGTCATCCAGGCGATGGAATCCCACCACGAGGAGTACCCGTTCGCGTCGCCGGAGGCGTATATAGTTACGGCGGCTGACGTCATCTCGGGTGCGAGGCCGGGCGCGAGGCGCGACACTCTGGAGAAATACCTGAAGCGCTTGGAGGACATCGAGCGCGTGGTGAAGACCTTCGACGGCATTAACCAGGCATACGCGGTTTCTGCCGGCAGGGAAGTGAGGGTATTCGTCGTACCGGAGAAGATAGACGATTACGGGGCGCTCCAGCTTGCGAAGCAGATTGCCGCGAAGATACAGTCCGAGATGCACTACCCCGGGGAGATCAAGGTGACGGTCATCCGCGAGGTTAAAGCGGTAGAATTCGCCCGGTAGTCTCGCTGGCTTTTAGAAATTTTAGGAAGTCCCCCTTCCGTAAGGAAGCGGGCAGTGTGCCTTTTTAAATATAAATTAAAGAAAAATTCCCAAATAATTTGGTCAGTGTATTTTTTTTAC
>CAYHLH010000007.1:0-23527 GCA_964357525.1 uncultured Candidatus Saccharibacteria bacterium | reverse complement strand
TTATTCCGCCGTGTTTTTCGGGTTTTTTTTATAATTTTTTGTACGCCCCTCTTATTTACGGCAAAAGCACTTCTGCATTTATAAATATAAATTAAGGACACTGTCCCAATTAATTGGGACAGTGTATTTTGATTCCATAAAAACAAAGACCGCTATGATTAATCATAGCGGTCTGATTTGTGGGAGATGACCACTTACTCCAATCGATTGGAGTGGTGTTTCTACATACCGCTGCAGTTAACTGCAGCGGTATGTTTGGATAAAAAAATCACCCCTATAAAGGGGTGAAAAATTGTTAGGTTGCGCCAAACACTATTTTTTATTCAAAAGTTTAGGCGTTTCCCCTTCTATAAAGTTCCAATAAACGAATGTAATAAAAGCAAAGAAGGGGATTATTAAGAATATCAACACTAATGCATTGAACTCAGGACCAAGATTTTGTCCTGCTGAATTTAAAGTATCCATTTGGTGGTCCTCCAGTGACCGTGAATTAAATTTTCTAGAGTAATTTTAACATATAATTTTAAAAAAGTCAATTTATCAAAAAATGTAGGAAAAATCTGACTAATTCAACCTCTTTTTCAAAAATCCCGCATTATTTCAGCGGTTTTCGGAGCCCCTTGTGAAAAAACGTAGTGTTTATGCTATACTTTCAAGCGTCTAAGGAGAAAGGTCGCAAAAAATCTACACATTTTACACAATGAAAAAGTCAGGACTCGTCGAGGCGGTCATGAAAGCCGCCGATATCGGGACAAAAAAGCAGGCTGAGGTGATCGTTGACTCCTTTTTCGACACGATCGTAAAGACCTTGTCGAAGGGTGAAGAGGTCGGCATCACCGGATTTGGGACCTTCCGCGTCGTAAAGCGCGCCGCGAGAATGGGCGTCAATCCGAAGACAGGCGAAAAGATCCAGATAAAAGCGTCAACGAAACCGAAGTTCAGGGCCGGAAAGGTCTTGAAAGAGGCGGTACTCTAGGGTTTTTAGAGAATTTAAGCAAAGAAAAAAGCCCCCTTTCGGGGGCTTTTTTCTATAGCGACCTCCTCACTAGGTCACTCATTTCAATAAAGACCTGATAGGCGCCCTTCACTTTTGTGAAGGATCCGTCCACCAGATCCTTTATTGACGATGGGGAAGGGGGGTAAGGAGGGGTGCTCGACGCGGTGCCGGCGCCCTTGAGCTTCGCTTTCTCGTCGTCTATCTCCTTTTGGAAGGCAACCCGCAGGGGGTCCGATTTGCCCATGAATTGAAGCAGGTAGTATTTCTGGAAATTGCGTTCCGCAGAATCGTTCAATTTCCTCGAGTCGGCGATGAGGGTTTCCGCGTCCTTGTATCTGCTCTCTATCGTCCTGATGTCCTTGAATCCCACTTTTTTGAGCTTCGCTACGTCTACATTCACTTTTTCGAGGCGTTTTTGAGCGGTCTCCAGAGATCTTTTCTGCTGTTCTATGAGAAGGAACGCCTGTATCTCGTCGGCAAGGGGAAGATATTCATTTTCCCGCCATTCCTTGAACTCTCCCGCCTGCGCCTTGATGTTTTCAACCGAGGGGTTTTCGATCGCGGAAAGCGCGTCCTCCTCGTCCTCATACCTCTTCAACGCGGCGTTCAACGCTTCCACGCGGTTCTTTTTCCAGAGCGCGGCGGTCGAAGTCGGCTTGTCCTTGTCCCCGTCGAAGGAAAGGAGCTTGAGTTTCAATTCTTTCGTGTCCGCAACGGTGAGGTCGAGCACCTTTTCGTACGCGTCGAGGCGCGAGAGCGCCTCCCTTGGGTCGTTATTGTCTTTCGCGTCTATCAATGCCCCCACCGAATCCTTCACTCCTTGGATGGCCTTTTCCGCCGGGGTTCCCTCCTGCGCAAAGGCCGTTCCCGAGGAGATCGGGAAGACGACGCTCGCGGCGATGAGCAATGCGATGGTCTTCTTCATGTTATGAGGTTATCTGTTCCAAAAGCCTTTCGATCTCGTCCTCGTTCGAGGAGGGAGCAGCCGACTCCAATTCGGATTCGATGATGTTCGTTTTCAGGTGCCGCACGTTCGTGTCCTCGATCTCGGTTATGGCCTCTCCGATGAGTTCGCTCCGGTTCTCTTGGTAACGCACTTCCATGAGCTCGATCGAGATGGGGAGCGATGCCGCTTCCGCCGAGAGCTTGTTGGCGTCCTTGAGGGACGAGAGGGAAGGCCCGCGGTTCACCGAGAGCATGGGGATCATCGCAAGCACAATTATGGCGAGCGCATAGGCGAGAGAGCGCGCCCACACTGGCTGGCGAAGCCACGAGACGCGTACGGAGAATCCCTGCGCCTCCGCGAGGATCTCGCGCTTTCCGCGTTCCATCGCCCCCCGGTCGGGGGAAATGGCGCGGAGCATATGCAGTTTTTTCGCGATTTTAGGGTTCATTTTATTTGTAGTTTTCCAGAAGTTTTTTGAGGGACTTGAGCGCTCTGTGCTGGATGACCCGGATGGCCCCCTCGGTCTTTCCGAGCGCCTCGGCGATCTCCCTGTTCCCGAGCTCATCCACGAATTTCATGATGAGCACGTTTTGCTCGTCCTCCTTCATGGTTTGAAGGGCACGCCGCACCCGCTCCATTTCGAGCGAGACCTCCACTTCATGGGCCGGTCCGGGTGAGAGTCCCAGCTTTTCCTCGCCGACGTCGTCGATGTCTATATGAACCCTTTTTGTCCTGTAGAAGTCGATGACCGCGTTATGGGCGATTTTATAGAGCCAGCTCGAAAAAGGAAGGCCTTTATGGGTATAGTTCCGGATGTTTTTCCACGCCGAAAGGAATACCTGGTGCGAGAGGTCTTCGGCATCCTGTTTCCGGCTCACCTTGATGAAGATGAAACGGTATATTCTCGGGAAATGCTCGTCGTAGAGCCTTCCGAATGCCTCGGATTCTCCTTTTTGCGCTTTTGAAATGAGTTCTTCCTCTTTCATAAGGTATAACGGGGACACCCCGCAAAACGTTTCCGGTAAAGAAAAAATCCTGTAACGTTACAGAATTCGTCAAGCACGAGGACTATAATAGCGGGAAAATCCCCGATAGTCCAATTTTGAGCGGGATACGGGAATCGGACCCGTGCCTTCACCTTGGAAGGGTGACGTACTACCACTATACGAATCCCGCCTTATTAAAATGCCGATATATTTACCCCGTTAGAAACGAAGTTTTCTAATGGGGCGATACCCGCTTTTTTCTGTATCATCGCACGCTCGTTTTTCTTCCGCAACCCGGTAGAGCGCCTAAGGGATTCTACCGGGCAAGGAGCGTTCCGTTGTCGCGGGAACGTCTTTATGATAGGTTTGTGCGTATGGATGCCGACAAACGGAGGCTTTTGAAGCTCGTTTCCGTCCTTCTTGGGACGGTGATTTTTGCCATCGGCATTGCCCTACTCCTTCCGCTTTTGGAGAGGAAAGCGGACCTCCCGCAGGCGATAAGGGATGCGCGGCAGGCGGCTGGCCCCGTGAGCGCCGACGTCGTGCGCCTCTCAAACGAGGCGAACGATAACATCAAGGCATTGGGAGCGCTGGAACTGCCGAAGGAGCAAGAGAGGGCAGTGGCGCTGCTTGCAGAAGCGGAGCGCAGGAACAGTGAGGCCTACGGGAAATCGGTATTGCTCTCTGAAGAGCTCAAGCGGATTGCCGAGGCGCTGCCTGCCGTGCGGTCGGAACGGGCGAAGCGGTTCCTCGAAGAAGCGGTTACAATCGAGGTCTCTCTCATCACCGAGTTCATCCGGTATTCAAAGGATTTGAACGCGTTCCTCGGGGAGGTGAACGCGCTCATTTTCAATCCCACGGACGAGAACCGCGAGCGGGTGAAATCCACCGAGGCGCGGCTGAACGGCCGCGTGGAAGCCATAAACCGCTTCAACGAGGAGTTCCTCCGGCGGATGGAGGAACTGGACAGGATAACGAAATAAACAAAAAACCGCCGATGTCTGGAACCTTGTTTTATTGAAAACTATTTCTTGACAATAAATACGTAAAGGGATAAATTATCACTAATTCTTTAACGTCTTGAATAAGATTTTCTAAGGTTCATAACTACTTGCTAACCAGGTAAAGAACAATTCCAAAGCGCCTAACCAAGGGCAACCATACGGGACCAGCGCAAGAGGGGCCTCATCAATTCATCGCCTGCGTGCGACAGTGTTCGCGAGTGAACTTTAGATGTTTATATGTGGTGAACATAGGCTAAAAGGTTGGTTGTAAGAGCTTACTGACGTACTCAGTAAGCTCTTTTTTATTTCTCAACTCAGCGATGGCCGTCTGGCCTGCCTGCCGGTAGGCAGGGAACATACATGCCATGAAACGTAGTTGAACGGACATGCACTGAGGCAAAGCCGAATGTGTTGGAACCGTTATGCAAGAAGTTGGTTGACTTGTCAAGGATTTGGTGCTAAGATTAATCTAGCCTGAAAAATCAGGAATATTAACAATTTTCATAAATTATACTCCCAATTGGAGAATTAAAACGGGCGGACGCCCAAGGAGTACCAAAATGTTTAAAAAATCTGAGTATGAAAAAAGAGAAATTCAAAACAAGAAAATCGTCAATAAAGAGTTCCCTTGGATGTGGGCAGTAAGAGACCATTGGTTTTACGAGCGTACTGCTATTCATGTAGAAAACATCGAAGAAAATGCTAATTTCATTAAACTCCTCCGGAAACCCAGTTCACCGCATTATGAAATGTGGATTCTCGACGGAGATGATGATTTTAATGGTTACAGACGAGTAAAGAAAGTGTTGCACACGAAAAACACCCGCAGATACTGGGCAACGGAAATTCTCTGCCAAGCTGGGTCTAACGCTTACCGGTTTGATAACAAGACCATTATTAACAATATCGTTTTTATCGAGCCACCTCTATTTGATAACTGGCCCGCTGAAGACGAAACTATAACAATATACCGAGCTAAGCAAAAAACACGGTTTTCTTACAAAAACCTGGAAGAAATTGCCAAGAGCGAAAATACCTAGTTTTTTAATACTGACTTCAAATTCAACTTACCCCGCGAAAACGGGGTAGTTTTTTATTCAAAATATAAGCATGGCGGACAGGGAATCGAACCTTTGAAATTGGTTCCAAAATAGCGGAATTAAGAGATTTGTTATAAGTTAATAATGAATCGGGCTGTCGTATACCGGTAGTACGCATACTTTGGGAGTATGTAGACTGGGTTCAATTCCCAGCAGCCCGACAAGGTTTATTCCGGATGTATTTCCTTAGCAAATTCCTTGAGGCGTTCGCAGAGGAGCGGATGGCTTTTTAGCGTCGCGTCCTCCTTTAAAAGCTCGTCACACCAATATTTAGCCCTGCGGAGCATTTCAGGGTTTTGGAGGGCCTTCATCGCCAAATCTGGCACGCCCGATTGCGCGACTCCGAAAAGTTCCCCGGGGCCCCTGGTTTTCAAATCGAATTCCGCGAGCTCGAAACCGTTCTTAGCCCGTTCAAGATACGAAAGTCTTTCCCTAGTTTCCTCATCGTCTTTTTGCGTGAGAAGAAAACAATATGACTGGTGTGCTCCACGCCCCACGCGTCCGCGGAACTGGTAGAGCTGCGCGAGCCCGAATCGTTCGGCATCCTCTATCATCATCACCGTAGCGTTCGGGACATCAATGCCGACCTCAACGACGGACGTGGATACAAGCACGTCGGTTCTCCCTTCGGCGAAATCATTCATTATTTTCTCTTTCTCTGTGGCCTTCAATTTCCCGTGGAGCATCGCCACGTTCAGGTCTGGGAAGATCTTTTTCGAAAGCTTCTCATATTCTTCTTTCACCGATTTCACTTCGAGTTCCAAAATTTCCTTTGGACTAAATTGCCATTCCTTTCCGACGCTTGTGGTCGGAACTCCGATCCCTTCAGGCGTCGGAGCCGGCGGCTCTATGTGTGGGCATATGACGAACGCTTGGCGCCCGGCTTTTATTTGGCTTCTGATGTCGCGGTACGCATCTTCCCGTTTTTCTTTCGGAACGACCCGTGTTTCTATGGATTTCCTGTTTTTCGGGAGTTCGTCCACAAGCGAAAGGTCCAGTTCCCCGAATACCGACAGAGACAAAGTGCGCGGAATCGGAGTTGCGGACATGCTCAAAAAGTGCGGAATGAACTCGGAACTATGCGGAACTGACACAGAAGTGTATTCACTGTCGTGTATGATTCTTTCAATGATGAGTTCTTTAGGGCCAAAGTTGGCAAGAAGAGCGAGTTTGTATGAAGAGCCTTTCAAGTATGTCCAAAGTTGTTTTTTCTCTGTAGATGAGGTGAATGGCAATGCTTTCAATTCGAGAATTACCTTATTTTCAACAATAAAGTCCGGTACGTAGGTTCCCACTTTTTTACCCTGATATTCGATTGTTATATGTTTTTCACGGGAGAATTCAAGACCATTTTTTTCAAATTCGATTGCTAGAGATTTTTGGTAAACGATTTCTTTGTGTCCTCCGCCAAGCTCCTTTTTCACATTGAAGAGCGAGTTTCTTATTTTATACGTCAATTCCTCGTAGAGAAGTTTTCTTTCAGTTTCTTTCCGTGTGTGTTCTGTGTGTGTTCCGCGTAGCAACGTAGCACGTTGCGTTACTCCGAAGCGGTGCTGTTCGTCCACGACGGCAAGCGCGAGCGAATGGAACGAAACTGAGCGCTGTATCACCGCGTGCGTGCCGATGACCATTTTCACGTTTCCCGCTTTGACCTCGCGGAGAAACGCGTCTTTTTTCAGCGTCGTTTCAAGGCCTTCTCCGTAATATATTTTCGCTTCGGAAGAGACCAATAGGCCGACTCCGTGTCCGTGTTCGCCGAAAAGAGAAATGAGCGTCCGATAGTGCTGGCGCGCGAGTATTTCAGTGGGCGCCATTAGCGCCGACTGGTATCCCTTCTCCGCCGCGAAGAGCATTGCGAGCGCCGCGATGACGGTTTTTCCGCTCCCTACATCCCCCTGAATGAGTCGGTGCATCGGGTGGTTATGCCCCATATCCTGCACAACTTCCCAAAGCGTCCGTTTCTGCGCCTCAGTAAGTTCGAATGGGATTGTTTTCAGGAATTCCTTTATTTTTTCAACTGAAACCGGAACAGGCATCGCCGCTTCCTTTTTAGCCCGCGCCCGCTCCTCTGCAATATGGAGCGCGAGGAGCAAAAGATCCTCGAACGCGAAACGTTTTTTTCCCCTGAACGCCTCGCCGAGCGTCTTCGGGAAGTGGACGCTTTGAAGAGCGTCATTCGCTTCAGGAAGTTTTTCTTCTTCTCTGATGCGCGAGGGGAGAATGTCGGGAACGCGGACCTCGCGTAGAACCGGCTGGAGAATAAATCGTATTCCTTTTGACGTCAGCCCGCGCGTTTCGGGATATACCGGCACTATGCGCGCTGTATGCTTCGTTTCTGAGACGCCCACAGCTTCATATAGCGGGTTTATAAGTTGGAGTATTTGTCTGCGGGCGATGACCTTTCCGGAAAAATTCACCGTACTCCCTTCTTTCAACGATTTTGCTATGTAGCTTTGGTTGAACCACACAAGCGTGAGTTTTCCGCTCGCATCCTCTACGCGCGCTTCCGTCACCGTCATTCTTTTTTTCCATATCCTGCGCTGGGAAACCTTAATCACTTTCGCGCGTATGGTGCAGGTTTTGCCCTCCGCAAGTTCGCGTATAGGCACGATGCGGGAAAAGTCCTCGTAGCGGTAAGGGAAGTGATAAAGGAGATCGCGGACCGTGAGAATCCCGAGATTTTTGAGCCGCGAGGAAAAATAGGAGCTCACCCCCTTGATTGCCGTGACCGGAGAATCGGCGAGAAGCATTGTCTTATTATTATTCCCGAAATCGCCTATAATGAAAACGCATTCTTTTTCATTAAAAATAAAGAAGAAAGGGGCGTTTTCCATGCGCCAAATCAGATTTTTTTCAGCGCTCTTCATAAGTATCGCATTGCTTGTCAGCTGTAATATTTTTGAACAGGTCTCGCATAATGAGAGGAAACCGGAATTGAAATTCATCGAAAATCCCACTGCTGACAGGAAAAATGTGGCCGTACCCGTGGGAGCGAATCCCGCCAGGTGTTCGGAAATCAAGATGGGCGAACCAGATCTTACGTACGACGAGATGATGGAACTCGAGCTCAATGATGAAAAAATAACGGGGCAGGGAGAATAAATTTCCCACGATAATTTTCAAGGAACGGCCAGCCCGTTCCTTTTATTTGACATAAATAGTTTTTTGTTATACTATTTTTATAGTTTTTAAATTTAATGGAGGTTAAAAATGAAAAATATTATAGGCATCTTTTTATTACTTTTATTCTTTCTCTCCGGGTGTACAAGGCAAGTTTCGGATAATTTGAGGAAAGAGGAAATCGCGCTTGGAAAACCGAGCGTGAGGATTTCCTACACCGAAACCCGTGGCGATACGTTGCAGGTTATTGTAATCGTGGACGGTAGCAAGGGAGGTTTTGAGGTTTACGGATTGAAATTCAAATCATCGGATTTGAAATTAAGGGATAGAATTAAAAGCTCGTTGGAAAACAATCTGATAGATATACAAAAACTTCCCAATGAAAAGGTGATGAAATAGGTTTGTTGTTTTCAGCTCCCATACGGGGGCTGAAATTTTTCTTGAAAAAAGCACCTTTTGTTGTAATCTGACGGAAGCCCCCCGTTACCTGCCTGCCGGCAGGCAGGGCTCAGTTCTGGCCCCGCACTAAAATACCCCCGTTAGCTCAGCTGGTAGATCCGCCGACGGCGGACTCTTAAGCAAACATGTTCACGGTGTATGTAATCCGAAACGAATCAGGCAAGATATATATTGGGCAGACATCTGATTTAGAAAAAAGGATACTACGTCACAACAAAGTTCTTCCCAGTAAAAAATCTTCCCACACCTCGCGTAACCCTGGTTTCTGGAAATGCATATATCAAGAGAATTATTCTTCGAGAGTATTTGCTCTCAAAAGAGAAAAATGGTTGAAAAGTGGCGTGGGGAGGGAGTACATTAAGACAGTAATAAAATAACCCCCGATAGCTCAGTTGGTAGAGCAGTTGCCTCTTAAGCAAACGGTCCCAGGTTCGAGCCCTGGTCGGGGGACAAGTAAAAAGTTGATGTGCTCTCGGAGGGATTCGAACCCCCAACAGCTGGTTCGAAGCCAGCCGTGATATCCATTTCACCACGAGAGCGGACTTTTGCATTGTCGCTTTATTTCACCCCTTTTTCAATAAACGGGTACAATAAATATGTTGAACAAAAAAATTCCAAAAGAGATCAAGAATATCGCGGCCGTTTTGGCGAAAAACGGCTATTCCGCGTATCTTGTCGGCGGGTGTGTTCGCGACATCCTGCGCGGCATTGTGCCGAAGGACTACGACATCGCTACGGACGCTCGCCCGGAGGAAACCCTGAAGCTTTTCTCCGACAGCAAATATGAGAACGAATTCGGTACGGTACTCGTGAAAACGGATTCCACGGACGACGCACTCAAAGTCGTCGAAGTGACCACGTTCCGCATCGAGGGGAAATATTCCGATTACCGTCACCCCGAGGAAGTGAAATTCGCGAAGACGATAGAGGAAGATCTCTCGCGCCGCGACTTCACCGTGAATGCGATGGCGATGGACACGGAAGGCGGAGTCATCGATCCGCACGGGGGAGAAGCGGACCTGAAAAAGAAGGTCATCCGGGCTGTGGGCGAACCCGACACGCGTTTCAATGAAGACGCCTTGCGGCTAATGCGCGCGGTGCGATTCTCGACCGAGCTCTCCGCCGAAGGCGGACCGGCCTCGGGTTGGGAAATCGAGAAGAAGACGCTTGAGGCCGTCGAAAGGCGCGCAAAGCTTCTCGCGGAGATCGCGGAGGAGCGCGTCCGCGAAGAACTCGTGAAGATGCTCATGACGCCGAGGGCGGCGGACGGAATATTCCTTCTGGAAAAAACCGGCCTCTTGGAATACGTGATTCCAGAACTCCGCGAGGGGATAGGGTGCGCGCAGAATAAGCACCACGTGTACGAGGTATTCGAGCACAATGTGAGGGCGCTCGAGTATGCGGCGCAGAGCGGGTATCCCTTCGAAGTGCGCCTTGCTTCGCTCCTTCACGACATCGGCAAGCCCCGCACTAAGCGGGGCGAGGGTGAGAATGCAACGTTCCACGGCCACGAGGTGGTCGGGGCGCGGATGACGAAGGAGATCATGCGGCGCCTCAAATTCTCCCACCTGATGACGGAGAGGGTAAGGCACCTCGTCCGCTACCACATGTTCTACTACAACGTGGACGAGGTCTCCGAAGCGGGCGTCAGGCGCTTCATCGCGCGCGTAGGCGAGGAGAATATAGACGACATATTGAAGGTCAGGGAGGCCGATAGGATAGGGAGCAAGGTCCCGAAAGCATTCCCATACAAACTCCGTCACCTCGTTTTTATGATTGAGAAGGTAAGGCACGACCCCGTACACCCGAAAATGCTTACACTGAAAGGAGACGATGTGATGAAGATCTTGAATGTCCCCGCAGGCCCGAAGATCGGGCAACTGCTCTTCATCCTCCTCGAGGAGGTCTTGGACGACCCGGAGCGGAACACGAAGGAGTATCTCGAGAAAAGGGTGAAGCAGCTCGGCAAGTGCACGGACGAGGAGCTCCACGCGCTCACGAAGAAGGCGAAGGAGCGGAGCCGCGCCGCGGAGGAGGAGATAGAAGGCGAGATGAAGCGCCGCCACCGCGTGTCGTAAAACGCGCTCCGTGGTACAATAAAAATGTTATGGAGAGGATAGTTGACCCAGAAAACTTCATAAAGAATTCAACGTTTAACCTCCTTAAAGAAATGGTGAAGGATTCGCCGGAGGATTTTGCCAAGGTGCTCGAGTTAGAGAAAAATCCAAGAACTAAATTTGATGAAGAAACTATGAATAAGTTTGATGCCATTGGGTTACTTGATCCGGCTGGTGGACTTCATTATTTGGTGCGGGAGGCATTGGAATCATTGCGACGGGTGGATTTCAGAGTTCCCAAAATGGATGAAAAGATGTCGGATAGAAATTAATAACCCCTCCATCGGGGGTTATTAATTTTGTCGGGCTGCAGGGAATTGAACCCTGTCTACACGCACCCGAAGCGTGCGTACTACCGTCATACTCCAGCCCGTTCGACGCTCACTATTATCTAGCGAAATAAGAAAAAAGAAAAGTAGAGCTCTAAATAAAAAACGGCCATGTTGTTGTAAGGAATGGTCGTTTTAAAAAGGTTTTTTGGAATCTTTGAAAGGTTTATAGTTTCTATCAATCATAATGATAAGCGCCATGTACACTGCAGAACCTAAACAACCAGCAAAGATATCTTTTAGGTCTCTTGAATTAATTTTTATGAAAAATTGAAAGCCTTCATAAGCAAGCGAAGTAACAGTGCTTATCAACAGTGCTTTCCAAAAAATCGGACTTTTGCCGGTCATTGAATACCAGTACGCACATAAAGCGAATGCAAATGTGGGCGGAAATGCAAAGTCCAATAATTGCCATTGGAGAAGGTATGGCCCCAAGTGGTTTTCTTTCAATATCAATCCTATTGCTGAAAGAAAAATAAAAAAAGAAATCCAGATTTTAAGGAAAATTTCTTTCTTCAATTAACCCCCTTTCTTTTAAGTTAAAGAACACTACCTATGTTATATGGTTTTTTGAATTTGTGTCAATTTTTATGCTTCTTGTGAAGCGACCACCATTCCAGTGGCACAAGCACGGCATTTGAGAGGAAGACGAATGCGGCAGGACCGACGAGCGAGCCGGCGCCGAAAAGCGTGAGTGCGAGAACGGAAGCTACGGTAAAATTCTTAGAGATTGCTATCACTGTCCACGTGATTTTTTCCCTTTTCCCGCGTCCGAACGAGAATCCGGCTGTGGCCTGCACTATAAGAAGCACTGCGACGATTCCCAAAGCGATCCAGAATTCATTCATATTCACCTTTATCGCACCGCTGGCCGGAGCCATAGTCGCCCAAATGAGGAGAAAAAGCAGGAACTCGTTCACCCACCCGGCCTTTTTCAAAATCATCTTATCCCAGCCGAAACGGCGTGCGATCTGGGCGAGAATGAATGGGATCAACACGAGCTTCGCGATCACGAGGAACATAGCCATCGTGTCTATCGCGACGCTCTGATGCGCGAAGGTCCAGACGAGGAACGGTGTCAAGAGCGGGGCGAAGAGCTGTGCGAGCGTCGTCCCTATGAGCGCCTTGTGTGGCTCACCGCCTAGGACGTCAGCGAGAAATACAACGGCGATTGCGGAGGGAGCCGCGGCTATGACCATGAGCCCAACGAACGCGATGTCGGAGAGAAGGCCCTTGAAGGCGAAAACAACGAGCGACGAGAGGAGGAAAACGATAGCCATCAATACGAGGTATTTCCACCAATCGCGTTCGACAAGCAGGATGTCTTTCACGCTGATTTTGAGGCATGAAAGGAACATCATTATGCCTAGAAGGAAAATGAGGTACGGCTTCAAGGGAAGAACGGGTCCGGGCAGGAAGAAGCCGAGCGCGATGCCGGCGAAGATGAACAATCCGAAATATTTCCTGATTTGACTCATTGATTATTCATTTTAACAGAAGATGGGTTGAAAACCCTCTTTTAAAACGGTAATCTCATTCCTGCGGGGCCTGTAGTAAAGTGGTATTATGCCACATTCGCATTGTGGAGGCGGGGGTTCGATTCCCCCCAGGTCCACGGGTCCAAGGGTGAGGGACTGAGGCTGGAGTTCGACCTGTGGTGAGCCGGGTCGAACCATTCTCCCTAGGTCCACAAAAACAAAAGAACCGCGCCGGCGGTTCTTTTGTTACCATATATATGAATGGCAGAATGGTATAGGAAAGAGGTCAAGGACCTCTACGCGGAGTTCAAGACGGGCGATCAGGGGCTTTCGCGGGAGGAAGCTAAGACGCGCCTCGCGGAGCGGGGGCCGAACGCGCTCCCGGAGGTAAAGGCGGAATCGCCGATTTTCGTTTTCTTCCGCCAGTTCAGAAGCCCCCTCATATACGTGCTTCTTTCTGCCGGTGTGGTGCTCACGGCGCTCGGGAATCTCACCGATGCCGTTGTCATCTTTGCGGTCCTGGCGCTCAATGCCGTCGTGGGAACCGTCCAGGAGGCGAAGGCGGAACATACCCTCCTTTCCCTCAAGAAGTTTTCCGAGGCCTCCGCGACCGTGACGCGCGCGGGCAAGGATATGATCGTTTCCGAGCGCGAGCTCGTGCCGGGCGACATCGTCCTTCTCCACGAGGGGGAAAAGGTGTCCGCCGACGCGCGGCTCGTTTCCGCGACTGACCTGCGCATAAGTGAGGCGAGCCTGACGGGAGAATCGGAACCTGTGAAGAAGGATGCGAAGGACATTCCGCAGGAACGCCTCGCCATCGCCGACCAAAAGAACATGATCTGGAAGGGCACGTACGTGTTCGCGGGGAACGGGAAAGCACTCGTCGTCGCGACGGGCACGGATACCGAACTCGGGAAGATTGCGAAAGAGATCGTTTCCCTGGGCAACGTGGAAGTTCCCCTCCAGAAAGGCATCAAATCCCTCGCGCGCACCATCATCATTCTTTCTCTTGTGCTTTCCGCGTTCGTGCTTTCCCTCGGCGTCGCGCGCGGGGAGGATCTCGGATACATGTTCTTCACCGTCGTCGCGCTATCTGTGTCTGTCATACCCGAAGGGTTGCCGGTCGCGGTAACGCTCGTCCTCGCCATGGGCGTGTGGCGGATGAGCCGGAAGCACGTGCTCGTCAAGAACATGCAGTCGGTCGAGACCCTGGGCCACACGAACATTTTGGCGGTCGACAAGACCGGCACGGTGACGCGGAACGAGATGGTCGCTGAACTGCTCTTCGCGGACGGAAAGCTTTTCGAGATATCCGGAACGGGGTACGAGCCGAAAGGGGACATCTTTCTCAAAAAAAAGCCGGTCATTCCCGCCGACGTTCCCGAGCTCGTCCTCGCCGCGAAGATATCCGCGTACACCTCCGGAGCGCGCCTCACGTTCATTGCCGACGCGAACGAATGGAAGATATCGGGCGACCCGACCGAGGCCGCAATGAGGGTTTTCGGCGAGAAAGTGGGCTTTCGCACGGAAACGTTGGAGGAAGAGGCCCCGAAAACGGTGGAACTCGCGTTCGACTATAAGAGCAAGACGCACGTCGTCGTCCGCGAATTTCAGGGGAAGAAGTTCCTCGCGTTTGCGGGTGCCCCGGAAGCGGTTCTCGGCCGCGCCTCGCTCGTCTGGAATGACGGAAAGGAGGGAAAATTCACGGCTGACCTGAAACGATCCGCCGAGGAGGCGTTCGAGCGCTTCGCGAGGCGGGGATTCCGCGTCGTGGCGCTCGCATACTCGGACGGGGAAACGAAAAACCTCCAGGAACCGGAACGCCTCGTTTTCCTCGGTTTCCTCATGATCCGCGATGCACTCCGTACCGAGGTGAAAGAAACAGTGAGAATAGTGGAGGAGGCCGGGATCAGGGTCGTGATGATCACGGGGGACCACCGGCTCACCGCGGAAGCCATCGGAAAAGAGGCGGGGATACTGAAGAAAGGGGAAAAAGTCATGACGGGAGAGGAACTGGAGGATCTTTCCGACGTGGAACTCGAGAACTCCCTTGAGGGGGTAAGCGTCTTCGCACGCGTCACTCCCGAACACAAGCTCCGCATAATCCAGGGGTACCGCAGGCGCGGGAAGGTCATAGCGATGACGGGCGACGGCGTGAACGACGCGCCGTCCCTCGTCGCCGCGGACCTCGGCGTCGCGCTCGGTAAGATAGGCACCGACGTCGCGAAGGAGGCCTCCGACATCGTGCTTCTCGACGACAATTTCAGGAACATCGCGTCCGCCGCGGCCGAAGGGAGGAATATCTATCAGACCGTCAGAAAGGTCATCGTGTACCTTTTCTCCACGACCTTGGGGGAGGTAATGACCATCGTCGGCGCGCTCGCCATCGGATTCCCGCTTCCGCTTCTTCCCACGCAGATCATCTGGCTGAATTTCGTGACCGACGGATTTTTCACGGTTGCGCTCGCGCTCGAACCGAAGGAGGGAAAGCTCCTCCGCGAGGGGCGCGCGACAGAGAGCAGGAAACTCGTCGATCCGTCCATGGCGTGGAGGTCGCTCATGATGGGGATCATCATGTGCATAGGTACCCTTTACGTGTTCTCGTTCTATTCATCGGCGCAGATGGGAAAAGCCCTCACGATGTCCCTCTCCGTGCTCGCCGTCTTCCAATGGGTGAACGCGTGGAATTGCCGCAGCGAGCGCGCGAGCGTATTCGGGAAAGGAGTGGCCGGAAATAATTTCATGATCCTCGCGACCTCGGCAGTCGTGATTTTGCAGCTTTCCGCCGTGTACCTTCCGACATTCCAGAAATTCCTCCATACCGTTCCGCTTTCGGCCGTCGACTGGCTCTTCGTCATCGTCGTCACATTCGTACTCCTTATCGCCGAAGAGGGCAGGAAATTCGCGGTGCGGGCCCGGAAGCCCGTTTTCCCGAAGGCGCCGGCCGTTGTAGAATGAAGCTGACGCAATAACATGCCCGGCATCACAGAACTCGCCATCATCATCTTCTTCGCCGCCGTCCTCGCCATTTTCGCGAAGACGTTCCGCCAGCCCGTCATGCTCGCGTACCTCTTGACGGGAGTGCTTCTCGTCGCGGTGTTCTCCTCGTTCCAATTCCTGAATACGTCGACGTTCCGCCTCTTTTCCGACCTCGGCATCATGTTCCTCCTCTTCCTCGTCGGGCTCGAGGTGAACTACTCGTCACTCCGCTTCGTTGGGCGCCCGGCGCTCCTCCTCGGGGTTGTGCAGCTTGCGTTGACGTCGCTCGGGGGATTTTTCCTCGCCCAGTGGCTCGGATTCGCCCCGCTTCCCGCCGCGTACCTCGCGCTCGCGTTCTCGTTCTCCTCGACCGTCGTCGTCGTGAAGCTCATTTCCGACAAGCGCGATCTCGGGGCGCTCTACGCGAGGCTAGCGATCGGCGTCCTCATACTCCAGGACATCGTCGCCATGCTAATGCTCGTGTTTTTGGGAGGCTTTTCCGGCGACGGTGCCCTCGGGGTGTCGTGGATGGGCATCGGTTTTTCCTTCCTGAAGGGCGCGGCGTTCTTCCTCGCGTTCTTCTGGCTCGGCAGGAAAGTGCTCCCGCCGCTCTTCGACCGGATAGGGAGGAGTCAGGAACTCCTTTTCCTCTCGAGTTTGGCGTGGCTCTTTTCCGCCGCCGCGATCGCTGGCGAACTGGGGTTCCCGATCGAGATCGCCGGATTCCTCGCGGGGTTTGCGCTCTCGAATTCCACGGAGCACTTCCAGATCGCGACCAAGATGCGGCCGCTCCGCGATTTCTTCATACTCGGGTTCTTCGTGTTCCTCGGGTCCTCCGTGGGGCTTTCGGGGCTCTCCGCGTTTTCGTGGGCGCTTGCGGCCTTCCTCGCGTTCGTGCTCATCGCGAAGCCCATCATAGTGTTTTTGACGTTGGCGCTCATGGGGTACCGTACGCGCACGAATTTCCTCACCGGCGTCTCCCTTGCGCAGGTCTCCGAGCTGAGCTTCGTCGTCGTCGCGCTCGGCGCGAAGTTCGGGCATATCGGAAATGACGCCGTGGCGCTCGTCTCGGTAGTCGGCGCGATCTCCATCCTCCTTTCCTCCTACCTCATCGCGCACGCGGAGAGATTGGCGCGCGTATTTCACCGCGCATTGTCGTTTTTCGAGCGGAAGAGGACGCGCGAGATCTATTCGCCCGACGAGATCCCCGCGAAACCCATCATTTTAATTGGATGCCACCGCACGGGAGAAAGCATCCTGCTTTCGCTCCCGCGGGACGACGTTTTGGTGCTCGATTTCGATCCGGAGGTCATCCACAGGCTGCAGCGCCAGGGGGTCGCTACGCTTTTTGCCGATGTCAACGACGAGGAGGCCTTCAGGCGTTCGCATGCGGCGGATTCCCGACTCATCATCTCTACCTCCCCCTCCATGGAGGACAACGAGATACTCATTCGCCGGATGCAGAAGCTTGAGGGCCGCCGGCCGAAGGTCATCGTGCGTGCGGAGAGCGAACTGGACGCCAGAGCTCTTTACAAGAAAGGCGCCGACTACGTGCTTTTGCCCCACTTCACCTCCGGCCAGTATCTCGGGAAGACCATCGCCATCAATCCCGAGATACCCATCCTCGAAGACCTGAGAGAGAACGACCTGAAGCTCCTCGAGAAGGTCCATAAAGGCGCAATCTGATATAATGGATACAAAGGTCGAAACTCATACGCAAACGAGGAATTTATGATCATTCAGAATTGGACCGCATTGGTTGTAGGCTCGTTGCAGGGTCTTTGGCTCGGCTTTATCGGCGTAATCGGGAGTATCATCGGAGCGCTCATCGTACTCATCATCGGCCTCATCGTGGCCGCCGGATTGAGCACGCTTATGGAGAAGATCGTGGTGTTCATCCGTTTGGACAAGGCACTCATGAAGCTCGGGCTCCAGGAATACTTCAATCGCGCAGGGGTTTCTCTGAACAGCGGTAGGTTTTTCGGCCGGCTCGTATACTGGTTCTTTGTCATCGTCTTCTTCCTGGCCGCATCCGACATTCTCGGGTTCTACTCGCTTTCGACGTTCCTGAAGGAGACGCTCCTCTACGTGCCGAACATCATCGTGGCGATCCTCATCCTTCTCGCGTCCTTCGTCGTGGCGAACTTCCTTCGCCGCCTCGTGAGGGCATCGGTGAAGGGTGCGAACCTGCACTCGGCGAAATTTCTGGGAACGGTCACGTGGTGGGCGATAATCCTTTTCGGATTTCTGACGTCGCTCTCGCAGCTCGGCATCGCCGTTTCCATCATCAACACGCTCGTCACCGGATTCGTGGTGATGCTTGCCCTCGCCGGCGGCATTGCATTCGGCCTTGGAGGCAAGGACTACGCGGCGCACCTCATCGGGAAACTCCGCGAGCACACGGAATAAGGAGTCCAGGACTCCTTGCTTCTCTGTCGCTCGGACAAAATATATTGCAGTATATTTTGCTCCTCGCTCGGAGAAGTAGACCGATTTTTTGCGAAAGCCCCCGGCAACCGCCAGGGGGTTTTCGGTTTTCCGAGGGATTGATTTTTAAATCGGGTTTCCGTAGAATGCAACAATCATGTTTGCAGTGATAGAGACCGGCGGGAAACAGTACCGCGTGGAGAAGGGTTTGAAGGTGAAAATAGAGAAGCTCGCGCACGACGGCGGGAAGATCGTGTTCGACAAGGTCCTGCTTCGCGGAAAGGGGAATGAGGTCGAGATCGGCGCGCCTTTCATCAAAGGCGCCCATGTCGAGGGAAAATTCCTCGAAGAGAAACGCGACAGGAAGAAGATAGTGTTCCGCTACCACAGCAAGACCCGCTACCGCAAGAAGAAAGGCCACCGCCAGACCCTCACCCTCGTTGAAATCGTGAAAATATGAATCCCGACACCCGTCGGGATTTATGTTATTATAATTACCAATGAGGCCCTTTTTTCGCGAGAGAAGCGGGCAGATGACGCTCCCGTTCGTGCTCCTCATCGGCGGCATCATCGTCGAGGTTGCCATCGCGGGCGCGTTCGTCACCTATTTCCTCTCGAGCTCGGGGTACGGCGAGCGCCTCGCGATCCGCGCGACGGCGGCGGCCGAATCCGGCATCCGCGACGCGATGGTCAGGATCACCCAAAACAAGGAATTCACCCCCAACGGGGGGCAAACGAGCTACTCCGTGATGCAGGACAACAACGATTATGCGCTCGTCACCGTTTCCCGCGCGGATTCCGGCGAAATTTACGAGTACATCGTGCAGAGCCTCGGTACCGCCGTATCGCGCCAGAAGAAATTTTTGGCAGTCATCGCTGTGAATGGCACGACCGGACAGCTGGAGCTCGAGTCCATCAAAGAGGTCGCGGTCGAGTGAGCCGAGGTGGTGTACAATAATAATACTCAGATGGCATTCATTGGAAAAAAGAAGAAGAAGAAGAAGGAAAGAAAAAAAGCGTCGCTGGAACGCATTTTCGGCAAGATGCTGGACCGCCTGAGTTCCAAACCTAGGATAGGCGGGCTTCAGATCACGAACGGGGGGTTGGAATACGTCTTTTCCGAGGCGAGACCGCCGAGGGCGTTTTCCGTGAAGTTTCCCGTGGGAGCGCTACGCGACGGCAGGATGCAGAAGCGTGAGGATTTCGTCGCGGTCGCGAAAAAGCTCCACGAGCTTGCGGATACGGAAAAGAAGAGAAAGCCCATCCAGGTCGTCGTTTCCCTTCCCGCCGCGGCCGTGTACACCCAGAGCTTCTCCGTCCCCAACATCGACGAGGAACGCCTCGAGGAATCCGCGGCGCTGAACCTTCAGATGCTTTCCCCCGTGCCGAAGGACGAGGCGTACCTGAGCTTCGAGGTCCTGAACGAGACGCAGGACAAGTTCGAGCTCCTCGGCGCCTTCGTCGAAAAGAAGATAGTCGACGACTTCCGCGTCGCACTCGTGGAGTCGGGGTTTTTCCCCATCGCGTTCGAATTTCCCTCCCGCTCGCTTACCCGCCTCATCGCGAAAGTGTCGCCCCAAGACGGGAAACCGTCCTTGGCGATGCATGTGTCCTCGGACGGCATAGACTTCTTCATCGTCCGGAACGGCGCGCTCCTTTTCGATTATTTCCGTTCCTGGACCAGCATCCAGGGATCCGAGACCGCGATCCAGAAGGACCTTTTCTTGTCCACGATCGTGAGCGAGACGCAGAAGGTGGCGAATTTCGTCCTTTCCCACTACAAGGAGCGCCTGGAAAAGGTGCATCTCATGGCGCCCGCGATGATGAACGAGATCCAGGGTGCGCTTACGGAAAAGATCGGGGTTTCGGTGCAGCTCCTGACCCTCGAGGATTCCGCGCTCCCCGCCGCATGGTACGTTCCACTCGGCGCCTCGGAGAGGGAGTTCAAGGACGGAACGCGGGAGGCGGTCAATTTGAACAACGAGAGCGCCCGCGACATATTCTTCCAGGAACATTCCCTCTCTTTCCTCTATTTCTGGCGCCGTCTTGCGGGTTCGGTCGCGGTGCTTTTCATCGCGGCGTTCCTCCTCGCGTACTCGTTCCTCGAGGGGCAATTGGGGTCTCTCGAGAACCAGCTTCAGAATTCCCGGGCGGAAGCGGACGCGCGCGAACTTTCGACGCTGAAAGAAAAAGCGGAATCATTCAATGCCATCGTCGCGGACCTAGGCCGCGAGCCGAGAAAACTCAACGAATGGAAAACGGTGCTTTCGGAGATCGGTGAGGCCGCGAAGGCGGGGGGGGTCACCGTCGACCGCATCGGCATCATATCGTTCTCCTCGCCCGTCGCGATGATCGCCCGCGCGCCCGACAATTCCGCCACACTGGCGTTCAAAACCGCGCTAAGCTCCCGCAAGGGATTCTCGCAGGTTGATGTCCCCCTTCTTTCCATTCACGAGCTCGAGGACGGGTCTGTGGGATTCAACGTTTCCTTCATCGTCGATCCCTCGGCGCTTCAGTCGAAGTAACGCAGTATCAGCTCGTCGAAAAGCCCCTGCATCTCCGTTTCGTCGGCTTTTGAAATGCGCGAGAGGACGAAATCGCCCGCCTTGACTCGTGTGTGGCGAGGCAGGCCGGCCTTTTTCCTTTTCGCGGTTTTCGGCTGTATGCCAAGGCGCAGGCGCCAAAAATCCTTCGTGCCGGCGCCGCTTATGATGGAGGAGATCCCCTTGTGCCCGGCGGCGCCTTTTCCGAAGTCGATCCTGTATTCGCCGAACGGAAGGTCGTTCTCGTCATGCGCGACGAGGACCTCCTCGGGCGCGCAGCCGAAAAATGAGAGTGCTTTCTTGAAGGCGGCGCCCGATTCGTTCATGAATCCCGAGGGCGCGGCGACGAAGAGTTTTCCGGCTTTGGCGTAGCGGAAGTTTCCCCGCGCGGAGCGTTTGGGCTTCGCGTCCTTGGCGATGTGCGCCAAGAGGGCGTCCGTGAACATCGTTCCCATGTTGTGGTAGGTCTTCCCGTACTCTTCCGCGGGGTTTCCGAGCCCCATTACGAGGCGGATCGCGCGAGGGTTGAATTCCGGAGCCATATTCCTTAGAATTATCGCACATCGAAACCCGTTTATGAAGAAATTTCTCTGGTCGCTGTTCGAGGTCGTCGAGACGGTCGCCATCGCGGTCGTCGCCGTGGTCCTGGTGCGCTCGTTCGTCGTGCAGCCGTTCGTCGTGTCAGGCGCCTCTATGGAGCCGTCGTTCTACAACGGGAACTATCTTTTGATAGACGAACTCACCTATCGGTTCCGCTCTCCGGAGCGGGGGGAGGTCATCGTGTTCCGTTATCCAGGGGACGAAAAGTCCTTCTACATAAAGCGCATCATAGCGCTTCCCGGAGAGACGGTTACGATTGACACCGGAAAGGTGACGGTCGCGAAACCCGACGGAGGGAAGATCACGCTCGACGAGCCGTATCTCGGCGGCCGCACGACGACTGGCGCGTTCGAGCATACGCTCGGGGAGGGGGAATACTTCGTGATGGGGGACAACCGCAATTTCAGCTTCGACTCGCGGAGTTGGGACAAGACGCTCGTGCGCGACGAGATCGTGGGGCTCGTGAAGCTGAGATTGTGGCCGCGTCTCGAGGTGTTCGCCGCACCGAGTTACTGAATCATGCCTGCACCGAAAGCGAAGACCGCGAAGCCCGCCTCCGGCGGAAGGAAAAAAGCAAAGAAGACGGGACTTGCCTGGGACGTGGAGTCGTTCCCCGGGCTTGCCGACGTCCTACCGAAGGAAAGCAATCTTTGGAAAGAAGTGCGCCACGCGTTCTTCGCGACCACGGAGATCCACGCGTTCTACCACGTAGAAACCCCGCTCTTGGAGCGCAAGTCGACGTTCGACTGCTATGAGGCGGAGTTCGGAAGGAAGGTGGACGACGTCGCTTTCGTGTCGGCTAAGGGGAGCGGCATCGTGCGTTCGGAAACGATGATCCCCCTCTTGCGCGCCTACGCGGAGCACCACCTAGGCCATTTTTCGTTGCCGCTCAAGGTTAGCACCTTTTCCGAGGTCGTGAAGAAGCGTTCCCCGCACGAGGGCGAGAACCGCCACGAGATCGGATTTCACGTGCTCGGCGACGGCGAATCGTTCTATGACATCCAGGTGCTCTCGGCGGCCATGGATTTCCTGAAATTGTTGAAGATCAAGGATGTTTCCGTACGGGTGAACGCGAACGGGTGCAGGAACTGCCGGATGGCGTACCGCGACAAGCTGAAGAAATACGTCGTCGGCCACAGGAAGGCGTTCAAGGCGAGGGATTATAAGGCGGTCGAGAGGGATCCGGAATCACTGTTCCAGCTCGCGGGCGAGAAACTCGCCGAGATCGTGGACGACGCGCCGACCATACTCGATTATCTCTGCCAGAACTGCAACAACCACTTCAAATCGCTCCTCGAACTTCTCGAGGACAACGAGATGCCGTACGTGCCGGACCCGCGGCTTCTCTTCCCGGTGGAGCGGTGGAACCGCGCCGTATTCGTCGTCACTGCGCCCGGCGCGAAGGCCCCGCTATTCCGCGGAGGGCGTTACGACCACCTTTCGGAAAGCGTCGCTGGAAGGCAGATTCCCGCGGTTGGCGCCGTCGGCTCCGCCGAGGAACTCATACGGTACGTGCGCGAGCAGGGAATATATCTCAGGAGCCGGGAGAGGCCGAAAGTGTTCTTCATCGTCATGGGCGACAAGGCGAAGCGGGCGAGCGTGCGGTTGATGAACATGCTCCGCGGGAGCGGCATCGTTGTCGAGGAGGCGCTCGGCAAGCAGTCCTTCAAGGCGCAGCTCAAGATGGCGGAGAAAAGCCGCGCGGCGCTCGTCCTCATCGTGGGCCAAAAGGAGGCGTTCGAGGATACCATCATAGTCCGGAACATCGCGTCTGGAGCGCAGGAGACCATCACGACCGTTAACCTCGCCGAGGAGGTGAAGCACCGTCTGAAGATGTCGTAGCATGGACGACTGCCTGTTCTGCAAGATCGCTGCGGGGGAGATCCCCTCAATGAAGGTGCTCGAAACCGACGGAGCGTTCGCGTTCCTCGATATCCACCCGCTCTCGGACGGGCACACGGTCGTCGTGCCGAAAGCTCACTCCTCGGACATCACAGGCCTTCCCGATTCCGATCTCTTGCCGCTCTTCTCCGCGGTGAGGGAGGTCGTCGCGCGCCTGAGGCTGAAACTCGGAGTCGAGCACTTCACCATAGGCATCAATCACGGAACCGCGGCGGGGCAATTGGTGGAGCATGTCCATGTGCACGTCATACCGCGCTCTACCGGGGACGGAGGGAGCTCGCTTCACGGAGTGCTTCCGAAGGGAACCGCCCGCGAGCCACTGGAAAATATCCTGAAAAGGATTACCCTGTAACCCATGATAGACATCAGGAAAAAGGAGGGTGAGACCACGGGCTCGTTCCTGTTCCGATTCAACAAGAAAGTGAAGCGGAGCGGTGTACTCAAGGAAGTTAGAAAGCGCAAGCACCGGAGCCGTGTGCAGAACCGCAACAAGCGCCGGGCGTCGGCGATCTACCGCGTCGCCAAGGAAAAAGAGCTTAC
>CAYHLH010000006.1:0-35365 GCA_964357525.1 uncultured Candidatus Saccharibacteria bacterium | reverse complement strand
GCCTCTTCGAGCCCCTCGGGCAATGTCGCCCCCGGCTCGCAGAACGTCGTCCTTGCCCGCTACACGGTGAAAGCCGGCGGCGAGGCTCTTGAAGTCCGCAGGGTCGGCATCCAGGTCGGTCACAATGTCACTTCGACGGCGCTGACCGGCACCTTGATGGTCCGGAACGCGGCGACTGGCGAGACCTATCTCTCCATCTCCGCAGACACGACGAACGTCCAGACAACCCTGACACCGAACTCGGCATCCGTCTTGGTGGCGCAGCAGAACCTCTCCAGCTACATCAACATTGGCGCAGGCCAGGAAGTGGTGCTTGAAGTATTGGGCACGGTCCCGCAGACCGCGACCTCCTCGCAGGCCTACACGGTCTACATGGGCCACTTCTACGCGAAGCGTCTCTCGAGCAACGACTACCAGACCCTTGCGGCGTCCGCCCTCCAGGCGAACACCCTGACGGTCCAGACGGTCTCGATGACGGTCACAAAGGACACCTCCTTTGCGAACACGACACGCGCGCCCGGTTCGACGAACGTCAAGATTGGCCAGTTCGTGCTCCGTCCGTCGTCCGCTGACGACATCCGGGTCACGACAATCAACTTCGACGTCACGTCGAGCTCCAACTACCAGAACCTCAGGCTCATGGACGGTTCCGTCCAGCTTGGTTCCACGATCGGCACGCCTGCCTCGACGGGCAACTCCTTCTCGCTCTCTAGCTACGTGATTGCGAAGGACACCCCGAAGACGCTCTCGCTCTACGCGGACGTGCTCTCGAGTGCGACAGCTGCGGCATCCTCGGCGATTCCGGCGGCGGGTGTGAACGGCGTGGGGGTAAACTCCTCCGTGTCGCTCTCTAACGTTCCGTCGTCCGCGGTGCAGTTGCAGACGATCACAATCACTGCTCCGTCCATCACGATCGCCGCTGACCCCGCTCAGCCGCTCTCGAAGATCTTCCTCGCGAGCCAGAACGGCGCTGAGGTGCACAAGCTCAAGTTCTCTCCGGTGAACGAGGCGCTGACCTTGAAGAAGATCACCCTCCAGATCACTTCGGCGACTTCTACGTGGGCCACGTCTTCGCTTTCCGCGAACCTTGGCTCGGTGATGCTCTACAACAGCCTGGGCACCCTCTTGGGTTCCGGCTCTGTGAACAGCACCGACGGCACGGTGATAATCTCGGGTCTCAACGTTACCCTCCCGCAGGACACCGACACGGTGCTCTCTGTGAAGGTCAACGTGAACGGTCAAGACACGATTGTCCCGATCTCCGTGATGGGCTTGAAGGTCTACTCGACTTCTACTACTGACATGGATATTCAGTCCAGCCAGGGTCAGTTGTCGACAGGCATCACGCTCACCTCGAACGGTGCTTCGAACTACCACCTCTACACGGTTTCCGCGCCGGTCATCACCAACGCGGGCGCCGTATCTAGGGCTGGTACCATCAGCCCGGCTGACGAGATCGGTCGGTTCACTATCTCGAATGTGGCCGGCACGCGCGACATCACGATGACGTCTTCGACATTCGAGATGACGCTCGTTGCCTACGGCGCGACCTCGACCATCACGGGCTGGAAGCTCTACGATGCGTTGGCTCCGTCGACTGTCATCGAATTGGACAACACCGCGTTGACCTCTGCGGCCTCGGGGGTGACGGTGAACGTCGCGTTCACCGGCTTCTCGCCGACCCAGATCATCACGGCGGGCGCTTCCAAGACCTACATCTTGAAGGCCTCCACGACGGCGGTCACGTTCGTTAACCAGTCCGGTCAGACCGTTCACCCGGTCCTCTCGATCAGGGTGACTGGTTCCACCGGCTACTCGGCCGCGAACGCCATCGGCGAAACCGAATGGGCTGACGGCTCGGTGGTGTACAGCTACACGACGACCGGCTCGGGCGGCGCGACCTACCAGGGTCTCGTCGGAAACGACTCGGGCGACGTGGTTGGCACCGTTTCCACCTACTAATCTCGTGAAAGATTGGTCGGTGTCCTAAGAGGGGAATTCAAAAGAAGAAATTCTTAAGAGTTACCTTCAAAGGAAACAGAAATCCCGCCTTTTGGCGGGATTTCTGTTTTAAGTTTATTGGCTTAAAAAGCCGCTTTTTCTTCAATGTATTGTCCTCCAAGCACAATATATTGTACTATATCGTACTCCGACTACAATATATTGTAGTCGGAGTACGATATTAATATGATATAATAATATATATGAAAAATAGGGAAAGAAAGCAAACAGAAGGAGAAATATATCATATTTACAATCGCGGGGTTGATAAAAGAACCGTTTTTTCCCAAGAAGCAGATTATGTTCGTTTTATTCACGACCTTTTTGAATTTAATAATAAAGAGAGAGCCTACAACGTTTCTCATTATTTCAGTAGAAATCAGAATATTACATTACAAAGCGAACGAAAACCAAGAAAACTTGTGTTGAAAATTCTCGCTTTCGCTCTTATGCCAAACCATTATCATCTTCTCCTCCGCCCGCTCAAGGAGAATGCTATTTCGGATTTTATGCAGAAGTTAGGAGGAGGATACACTCGTTATTTCAACGAGAAATATAAACGCACTGGGGTGCTTTTTGAAGGGAAGTATAAATATGTGCATGTGGGAGATGAGCGATACTTTCTCCATCTTCCTTACTACATTCACGCAAATCCGCTGAAGCTGAAGTTCCCGAAGTGGAGGGAGGGCCTCGCGGTCGGAGACGTGCCGCGCGCGATAGAGTTCCTGAAGAAATACCGGTGGAGCAGTTTTCCCGACTACATCGGTCATAAGAACTTCCCGTCGGTGACGAACCGGAAATTCCTGTGGAGCATGCAAAATGGAAGGACGGATGAGGAACGCGCTAAAAACTATCTGAAGGACTTCACAGCATGGCTCAAGGACTTTGATGCCTCTTCCCTGCCGGAAGAGGTCATCCACTGATTATACACAGGTCCGTATTAGCCGGGTGCTATAATAATGGCGTCTTATGGACGACCCCTCTCACATTCCTCCGGCGGGGGAACACGCGTCCGGTTCCATTACGAAAAAGAAATGGTTCATCGTTGCACTCGTAGCGGTTTTTGTTCTCGCGTTTTTGCTCGCGTGGACACTGTGGCTGAGCCCCGATGCGAAAAAGTACCACGCGGACCGCGCGAATTATGAACTAGCGATGAACGCCATCGCAACGTACGAGAATGCGATGAAGAACGATACATACGGCGGAAAAACTCCGCAAGAGACCTTAGATTTGTTTATTGATGCGTTGAAAAATAATGATTTAGATTTAGCAGCAAAATATTTCATTTTAGAAGAGAGTGGAAAACCCGATTTGGAGTGGAATGAGGACTTAAAAAGAATGAAAGAACTTAATGAGCTAGGTTTGTTTATTGATTTTCTTTCTAAAGCAAAGCCTTACCCTGAGGATAGACTATACGAAGGCGACTACAAATTCATTTCAGAAAATGATAAAGGAGAATTGGAGTTATATATAGATTTCGAATTCAATAAATATTCAGGTGTCTGGAAAATAGACGGATTATTTTAACTTTAGCTATTTAGGAAAGGTCGCATAGTTTAAGCTGTGCACTATGAAGAAAAAGGTCATTTTTACTCTCGCTTTCCTGGCGGTAGTTTTTGCATTTCCCGTGTCCGCATACCAAGTGGAAACCCACGCGTATTTGGCTGGAAAAACGATTGAGTTTTTCAACGAAAAATCGAGCCAGCAAATACCTTTAGAGCTTGTTCCCTATCTCATTGACGGAGCGCGGAGAGAAGACGATATCCCGCGCTGGATGAACCATTTTTATGACCCTGTGTATAACAGGGGATTGACCTATGATCCGAAAATAGAAGCAGGCATCAATTTCGGCGCATGGGAAATATCAAAATTTTGGGCGAACGATGAGGAAAATCAAAATAATGCCACCTATAAGGTTCCCGCGACCATAGCATCAATTCTTACCGCTTTCCAACAGAGGAAATTGAGTGCCATTTCGGATGAAACGAATTTCACATGGAACAAAGCGCTGCGTTTGTACATTAAGGGAGATAAAGAAAAGGCGATGTTCGCGCTTGGGCACATCATCCATCTTTTACAAGATACAAGCGTACCGGATCACACGAGAAACGATCCGCATGCGGATGGAAGTTTTTATGAAGATTTTTCTGAAAAGAATTTACCAATTGACGAACAATTAAGAAACAAATCAGCTCTTCAATTGGGAAACTTGGAAAACTATTTTAATGAATTAGCAAAGTATTCAAACAATAACTTTTACAGCGCAGATACAGTTGGAATTCAAAGTGGTTTTAGTTTACCCGAACCAATTGAATTTGAAAAAAGAGAAGAATATACTTTCGGAATAAATAGGGACTCCGATGGGTCATATCCTTTATTCAAAAAGAAAGGAAACAGAATTTCAGTGATAGAAGAGCGAAATAAAGTTATTTTTGATACAGATGATATTCAAATTGGTTATTGGAACCGTTTAGCGCCGAAAGCAGTTCAATACAGCGCGGGCGTAGTTGATCTATTTTTCAAAGAAGCGGAGCGGCTGAAAAATGACAAGGAATTTCTCGCGAAAGAGGATAAATCGCTTTTTGCCTCGTTATTTGACGCATTGCGCGACGCGGCCGCAAAAAGCCAGCAAACAGTTAAGGAATTCTTCTTTGGAAATCAAGAACAATATCAAGGCATTACACTCGCTGATATTGAGGAATTCATTGCTGAATCCCAAGATAGTACATCGGCGGACGAACCAATTAAGGAAGAGGTAAGTGGAGAGATTTTGGCGACATCCACCTCGCCGACTTCGACGATTCCCAAAGAATCAACCTCATCAGAGCCAGTTGTGCTAGGTACGAGCACACAAAAAACCGCTACATCAACAACAACTTCAACAGTGCTATCACTTGGTGAATTCACGCTTCGCATCAATGAGGTGATGTATGATTTTCTGGAAAGCGACGAGAAAAAGGAATGGGTAGAGGTTTTTCATGTAGGAGGTGACCCAGTCGATCTCACGCGTTTGTCCTTTTTTGAAAATCAGACGAAGCATCGAATAGAATTCGCCGGCGGTTCGTCAACCATATCGCGCAACGACTTTGCTGTTATAGCGGCAGATCCGGAGGAATTCCTAAGGATAAACATCGGTTTTTCCGGAAATCTTTTCAAAAGCGTGATGTCTCTTTCAAACAAGGGTGAAGAACTAAGCCTTGTTGCAGACGGCAAAACATACGCGTCTATGTCATACAGTTCACTATCGGGGGCTAATGGTAATGGTATGTCGCTTCAATACACAAATAGTAGGGAATGGCTTCAGTCGTTCCCTACCCCTGGAAGAGAAAATGTCATATTTTTCGGCGGCGGCGGTGGAGGTGGAGCAGGGGTGCAACAAACACAGCAAACCCAATCCCCGCCACCGATTGATGAAAGTACCACTACTGCGGCTGCGGTCAGCCACCTACTTATAAGTGAAATTCTTTTTAATGTGGAAGGAAGTGATGATGGAAAAGAATTCATTGAACTTTACAACCCTTCTTCCGCGCCGGCGAATCTTGATGGGTGGGCGTTAAGATATAAAACCGACAATTCAACAACGACAGTTTCGATCATTTCTTTCAACGTGGGAAATGGAGATCAAACAGTGATTCCAGGAAACGGATTTCTATTAGTAGGTCTTTCGAATTATGATAGTGCGAATTATAATGGCAGGATTGCCGATGCAACCCGTTCCCGGAGTTTGCCAAATGGTAGTTCGCGAGTTCGTGTGACTCTCTACGACGCTGAGGATACATTCGTCGATGAAATTTTCTATGATGAGTCATCAATCACAAGTGATGGTCAAAGCATTGAACGGCGCGCGATTCAGGAAAACGTGTGCTATGTTCCGCAGAGATTATTTGAATACCTCGGCAATGGATGTGACAGCGGTGCAAACTGGGATTTTGTAATCCGTGCCGCACCGCTTCCTCAAAATTCCCGGAATCTTGTCGAACCAAGAGCTCGGTTGGCGGCGCCGGTTCCCGAAAATGGAAAAACGAATATCGCCGAGTATGTGCCCACATCGATTGGTATTTCGTTCAGTTGGCAACCAGTTACTCCAAACACGGCTGGAGGACGCGTGTGGTACCGCATAAGCGAATTCAAAAATGGGGTGCTTGGATTGCTCTTCAAAATTGATGCAACAAGTAGCTCCATTGGTATCAAGGAGGTGGGAAGAAACTACGATTTTGAAATTACCGCGGAGGATGGGGAAGGATATACTTCTGAACCTGGACGATATTCTCTTACAGTGCCGAGTTTTCTTGAATCTATGAGCGTGTATGCCGACCCTCGCGAGGGGAGAATAGGCAAATATATAGCCGATCTTTACTACAATGCGTTTCCGTTTTTCCCGAGTGGGAGAAATGCATGGCAGGGATTCGTATTGTATCGGAGCCGCGATCCCAATCAATCAAATACCGAGCTCAATACTTCAAACGAGTTGCGGGTTACGGAGGGAGATGGTGTTGTTGAGGTTATTTATCCCCGCTGTTATGGTGGACCGTCAGAAAGGCGCGAGCAGGCCTTGATTTTTCCGCTTTCCGCCGACTGGTGTTATCTTGGCGGCGGACTTCACAGCTCGGCGCTTGACCGGAGTGAACTCGAGGATAATCACTTGCTCGTAACCCTTGCCGACAACGTAGAATCGCTCGCGCTTTCTGTCTCTGACTATTTTACCCTCGGATTCTACGACTTCAGCGATTCAGGAGCTGGTCGCCAAATTCTTTCGCTCGCCGCGGTTGATATGACGAGGCATCCGTTTGTGCTACATCCGCCGGAAAATCAGAGCCCACCGATTCTTGATGGGGATTTCTCGGTGGACTTTGACCCTCGCACTTCCACTATCGGTTTTTCGTTGCCGCGCGCATACGATCCGGATACATTGGATGGAAATATCACGTGGGAATCGAATTGTTCTCCGCCTGGGGATGATTTGGATCCGTCGTTGTGGGATGCGGGGTGCGGAGGTACGGTCGCACCGGGGGATGCGTTTTTGATTGGGGTACGAGCGAGAGATGATTTCGGAAATTATTCATCAGTGATGACAACTTCATGGGAGTACCCAACAACAATGACATTCATTTCGCAGGATTTGGAGGGCGGTTGGAGCAATGTGTTTGGCACGGTAGTCCATAATTATTTGATGGAACCTGATACCGCAAGTTTTCAAAGTTTTTCCCCGGAGGAGAATTTCTCGTTTGATTTTGTCATATTGAAATTCATCCAGGAATTGCTTTCTGGGCAACAACAACCTTCCGACCCCGCTAACCTTCGCCTTTCGGTTTTTAGTGCAAAGGAGGACGGATCGTTGGATAACGCTTCTTTACTCGGCGTAACTTTTCTTAATCTCTATAATCCTAACCCCGCTCAAGAGCAGACGTTTTCATTTGATGCCCCAATCTCGGTTGAAAAGGATAAGACATACTGGCTCGCGCTGGATATTTCCTACGGGCCGGGACATTTCAGGAATGTGTGGAAGAACGCGCTTGCCGGCGGCAATCCCTACCTGCGGGGGCAGGCGGGGAGCGGGTTCGGGAACGGCTCGAACCCCGGCACAGACATGTTTAGTGTTATGGAAGTCGGCGACATTGACTGGTACTTCAAAATCGGTAGAAAATTAGATTTCTGACCATTATCGTAGTCGGAGTACGATATATCGTACTCCGACTACGATATCTACGATATATTATCTAAAGTATATTTAGAGAGGAAGGAGATTTCAAAAACCCCGCGAACGCGGGGTTTTTGATTTAGGAACAGATTCCCATTTTATTTATTTTACCTTTCCTATTACTCCGTCGAGGTGGAGGTTTGCTGTATCTGCTGAGGTACCTGCTGCTGCGCCGGCTGCTGGCTCGCGAGCTCCGGATTCGTCTTCAGGAGCTGGGAAAGCTGGCTTTGAGAGTTCAACTTCGTGTACCACACGACCTCGTCGCGGTTGAGCTTCAGGTAGTCCTCGGGGCCCCAGAACACCTGAGAGAACTTCTGGATCCTCAGGGGATTGTTCGGATCCTGCGTCGCCTGCAAGAGGTAGACGTTCTTCAGGCCGAAGTAGGGGTACCGCACGAGCTTCCCGAAGTAGAGGTCGCCGGTCCGAAGATACACCGCATAGTACGCAGATTCCCCGAAAATCGTCTGATAGGAAAAGAGTCCCACCAGGACCGCGCCGAGGAAAATGACGACGCCGACAAGTATCTTTTGGAGGTTCCCTCCGCCGTTTTTCGCTTGTGCCATTTGTGTGTGAGATGTTGATTTGCGACCTTGTGCGAAATGCGGAATTCAGTATATCACACGCTCCCGGAAAATAAAAATCCCCGGCACGGTGAAGAAAGTGCGCGGGGATTACATTACAGGAGGTAAAAAGTTAAGTTAGTGATTGTAAAATCTTTTTTCGGGTTTGTTTTTGTTGGAATGCATTACACATAGACCCATGATGATACATCCCGCTATTACTAAACACCAGCGAAATCCCTCATCCATGCCGTCCGAAAATGCGCCAACAAATGCGAACACGAACCCTATAATTCCTAATAAAGTGAGATACATTATTCAATCTCCTTTTTAATTGTTAAGGGTTTAATTATACTATACTTCTTTTAAAATGTCAATATCTCCATCAAGGCAAGTATCCACTCTAACGACAGGGAAGAAAGCCATTAAAAAGACCTAAATAGAGCTAGAAATTGATTATTACTTGTATTATGGTTGCTCGCCATACTATTGTGCTATACTTGATATGGTAAGAAAATATGCCGAAACTCGGCTTTATATACACTAGGCACGTCTTGGATAGGATGTCCCAACGCGGAATAACTAAGAAACGAGTAGAGGAAGCAATAGCTAAAGCACAAACGTTTGAGCCGCTACTAGAAGGAAAAAGAAAAGCCACTTATAAAAGAAAGGGCAAAAAGAGTTTAATTATAATATATACCCCAAAAGGCAAAAAATTGGCGATTATTTCAACTTATTATGACAATTAATCAAACATACGACAAAACAATAGATGCGGTGTATCTGAAATTCAGCGAAAACAAGATTTCTAAAACGGAGGAAATAGGAATCGGTATTATGGTTGACCGTGATCGAAATGGTTTTGTTATTGGTATTGAAGTGTTAGATGCAGTAAAAAGAAAATTCAAGTTTGGCATAATAGAAACACCTAGCCGCAATTCCCAAAAAATGGAGATTTCGGCGGGAAGAGAAAAGGTAAATTTCAAAATTCCAGCGTACGTCTAAAATAAGTTACATAAAGAAAGCCCCATATGGGGCTTTCTTTCAAGGGGAAAGTCCCCGAATTTAAAGTTCCCGGACGGCGTCGCAGATGAGCTTCATCTCGCCCCCGCGGGAAGAAAGCCGCCCGGCGGCGAGGACCACCTTGTTCTCCGACAGGGCGCTCCGGTAGCGCGCCAAGGCATCGGCGAACACTATCATCTCTATCTTGTCGCTCAAGTCCTCGAGCGTGACGAAGCACATCGGGTCGCCCCGCTTCGTCACCATGTCCTTCACCGCGGAAACTATGCCCGCCACCTTAACCCTCGGGTTCATTGGGCTGTCGATGTCGGAGAGGAGCTCCTTGATGGACTTCACGGATTCGCTCAATTTGTCCGCGTAGGGCCGGAACGGGTGGTCGGAAATGTAGAGCCCCAAAAGCTCCTTTTCCCAGCCAAGCATGGAGCGCTTTGCCGCCGGCTCCGCCGGCCGCATCCTTAGCGACGCGAGGCGCGCCTCCCCGCCGCCGAAAAGCGAGTCCTGGCCCGCCGCGCCGCTTCGCTTGGCTTCCGCATTGTAGCGGAGCAATTCATCAATGTTTTCCAGCGCCTGCCCGCGCTCCACGCCCAAGGAATCGAACGCGCCGGCCTTGAGGAAACTCTCCAGCGATTTCTTGTTGAGGTCCTTGTGCATGACGCGCGAGAGGAAATCGGAAAGGGACGCGAACGCCCCGCCCCTCCCGCGCTCCTCGATGACGGCGCGGACTATCGTCGCGCCGACGTTCTTCACCGCCCCGAGTCCGAAGCGGATGACCTTCCCGTCCGTCGAGAATGCCTCGAAGCTCTCGTTCACGTCCGGTGGGAGCGTCTTTAGCCCCATATGCTTACCCTCCGTGACGAGGAAATTGATGCGTTCCGTGTCCGTGCCGGAGACGTTCAGAAGCGCCGTCATGAACTCCATCGGGTAGTGCGCCTTGAGGTACGCGGTCTGGAAACTTATCATCGCGTAGCAGGCGGCGTGGCTGCGGTTGAAGCCGTAGCGCGCGAAGGGCGGGAAGAGCTCCCAGATGGCCTCCGCGCTCCGGTGGTCTATGCCGTTCTTAATCATTCCCGTGATGAGCTTTTCCTTCTGTTCCTCAAGGAGGCTCTTGATCTTCTTTCCTATCGCCTTCCTCAAAGTGTCCGCCTCCGCGAGCGAGAACCCCGCGAGGTCCCGCGCGATCCTCATCATCTGCTCCTGGTAGATGCCGACGCCGTAGGTGCCCTTCAGGATCGGCTCGAGGCGCGGGTGGAGATATGGAATTTGTTTTTTTGAGGCGCGAAGCGCGAGGTACTGGGGGATAAGCTCCATGGGCCCCGGCCTATAGAGCGATATCATCGCAATGACGTCCTCCAATTCCTTGGGCTTCAGCTTTTTCAAATTGGCGCGCATGCCGGAGCTTTCCAGCTGGAATATGCCGGTCGTGTCGCCCTTCCTCATGAGTTCGAACGCGGACTGGTCGTTCAAGGGCAATTTGTCCACGTCGATCTCCTCGCCCTTGGTTTCCCGCACGAGCTTTATCGTCTCCTCGATGATGGTGAGGTTCTTAAGCCCCAAAAAGTCCATCTTGAGGAGCCCGAGGGATTCGATGGCGTGCATCTCGAACTGGGTGATAACCGCATCCTCGCCCTGCGGGGCCTTCTGGAGCGGGACTAGGTTCACGAGGGGCTCGTTCGCGATGACGACGCCGCAGGCGTGGACGGACGCGTGGCGCGCCGTGCCCTCGAGCTTCCGCGCCGCGTCGATGAGCTCGCGCGCCTTCGCGTCCTTCTCGTAGAGTTCGCGGAACTCCCGGACGTCCTTCAGGCACTCGTCGAGCCATCCTTCCTTCATGCCCTGCGTGGGATTGAAGGGAATGAGCTTCGCCACCCTGTCGCAGAAATCGTAGGAAAGGCCGAGCGCGCGGCCGGCGTCCCGTACGGCCGCCCTCGCCGCCATAGTCCCGAACGTGATGATCTGCGCCACCCTGTCCTCGCCGTACTTCTGCCGCACGTATGAGATGACCTCGTCCCTCCTTATGTCGGCGAAATCGATGTCGATGTCGGGGACCTGGATGCGGTCGGGGTTCAGGAACCGCTCGAAGAGGAGCCCGTACTTCAGGGGATCCAGGTTCGTGATGCCGAGAATGTAGGAAACGATGCTCCCCGCCGACGACCCTCTGCCGGGGCCGACGACGATGCCGTGCTCCTTCGCCCACGATATGCAGTCCGCGACGATGAGGAAATAGTCGGCGAAGCCCGTCTTCTCGATGACGCCGAGCTCGTACGCGATGCGCTCCTTGACCTCGGGCGAGGGAGATGGGAAGCGGAGCGGCGTGCGTTCCGAAACGAGGCGCTTCAGGTATTCGAAGGGCGAGGATTCGCCATCGGGAAGCGGGAACTTGGGAATCTTATTCTTGTGAAGCTCCAAAACGACGCTGCACTTATCCGCGACCCGCGCGGACTCCTCCATCGCCTCGGGGATGTCACCCATCAGTTCCGCCATCTCATCCGGCGAGGTGAATGACACGTCGTAGTTCTTGAAGCTCATCCTGTCCTCGTCGTCGAGGCGGCTCCCGGTCTGCACCGCGAGGAGTATCTCGTGCGCGTGCTTGTCATCCTTGCGGGCATAGTGGACGTCATGCGTAGCGACCAAAGGCGACCCGATGTTCTGCGAGAGCGTCTTCAATTTCAGCTTGAGGTCCGCCATATGCGGCTGAATCTCCACATAGAAGTCGTCCCCGAAAATTTCCCTGTACCAGCGCGCCGCCGCTTCCGCCTCCGCGATGCGGTTCGTTGCGAGGAGGCGCGCGACCTCGCTCGACATGCATCCGGAGAGGCACACGAGCCCTTCGCGGTGAAGCGCGAGCAGTTCCTTGTCGATGCGCGGCTTGTAGTAGAATCCCTCCAGGTAGGATTTCGTCACGAGCTGGATGAGGTTTTTCCAGCCCGTCTCGTTCTTCGCGAGGAGCGTGAGGTGGTAGCGCATGTTGTCTATGCCCGCCTCTTTTTCCTTCCGGCCGCGCGCGGCGAGATACGCCTCGACGCCCAAGATGGGCTTCACGCCGGCCTTCATGGCCTTTTCGTAAAACTCTATTGCCCCGTAAAGATTGCCATGGTCGGTCAAGGCGACCGCGGGCATATTGAATTCCTTAGCGCACGCGACGATGTCGTCTATCTTCGCGAGCCCGTCCAGCAACGAATAATGCGAGTGCACGTGAAGGTGCACAAAGTTCTTATTCATAGGGAGTGAACGCCTGCCCCGTAGCTCCCGCGAAGCTGAATGGTATTAGGGTGAAGATGTACGAAGTTTTGTTTTTCCATTCCCATGAATTTGCCCCTTTATTGTAGGGAGACAGAGATGCTCCGCAAGGTGTGGAGAAGTGTTTTTAAAATAAAAAACCCCAAGAGCATCGCTCTTGGGGGTGAATCTGTTGCTTTTACGCGGAAACTTCACCGGTAAAAGCTTGGCCTGGTATACGCATGCAGTCGTCATCACTGCGAGAGTAATCTTAGCATAAAACATTATATTGTCAATATATGTTTCCGTTTTCGCCGCTTCGTGGGAAAATATACATATATGAGGTCAAGATTCGTCATTGGCATCGACGAGGTGGGGCGCGGGCCCGTTGCCGGACCGCTATACGTATGCGCGTTCGCGCTTCCCGCAGGGTTCCGCTTCAATAGAGACGGGCTTCCGCCGCTTAGGGATTCCAAACGACTTTCCGGGATTCAACGGAAGAAATGGTTGGCTTTTTTCTCCGGAGTGCGAAGGGAAGGCAAAGTCGCGTGGACGCTCGCGCGCGTGCCGAATGACACCATAGACCGCATCGGCATAGCGGAGGCGGCGAGGCGCGCCGCGACGCGCGCCGCCTCCGCGCTCGTGAGGAAAGAGGGGCGCCCGAGCGCGATATTCCTCGACGGGTCGCTATTTTTCGACGGACGGAAGAACGCCGAGCTTCGCGGAATTCCCGCGCATACGCTCACGAAAGGCGACGAGCGCATTCCCGCAATAGCCTGCGCCTCGATTGTCGCGAAAGTCCGCCGCGATGCCTATATGACGCGCATGGAGAGCTCATTTCCCCGGTACGGTTTCAAGTCGCACAAAGGATACGGCACCAAGGCGCACCGCAGGGCTATCCGCCGGCACGGTCCGTCGGACATGCATCGTTTGACCTTCATCCGCGGGTGGGTTAAAATTCCAAGGAAATAAAAAAGAAAAGCCCGGTAGTAGTCAAACACAGCAGATGGCTGCCAAAGGCATGAAATAAACAAAACAAGTTAATGAAAATCCCTTTTGATATTGTGAATAAGTCGTGTTGCCTGTCTCGCTTCGCGAGACGGAGTGTTTGAGTTACTACCGGGATGGGAGGAGTACCAGTAAAACATCACTCAAAATCAAAGGTGGGGCGGCGGCGGAGCCAGCTCGCCCTGAAGAAGCAAGGCATCCTCATGTGCGGGAAATGCAAGGCGCCTACTGTCCCGCACCGCGCCTGCGCCGTCTGCGGATTCGTGAACAAAGCGCCCCGCCTTCGCCATTCGGCTACGGACGGGCAGGCGCGCGCGAAGTCAGCCAAAGGCGGATCCGCCTCGGGCGGAAAAAATGCGGCATAGAGGAACGGAAAAATCCGAATAAGCTCTTTATGGCAACGCGTCACCTCGGCAGAACCATCGTGCTCCAATCCCTCTATGAGTGGGATTTTTACAAGCACAAGACGGAGCTCCCGACCATCGTCGACAGGAATATCAACGAGTTCGGTCCCGGCATGGACGAGCCGGAATTCGTGTGGAACCTCATCAAAGGAATCGTGGAGCGCCTTCCGGAGCTCGACGACCGCCTCCGCGTCCTCGCGCCCGAGTGGCCGCTGGAGCAGGTCGCCATCGTGGACAGGAACATACTCCGCATCGGCCTTTACGAGCTCCTCTACGCGAAGCCGGAAGAGGTGCCCCCGAAGGTCGCCATCAACGAGGCGGTGGAACTCGCGAAGAACTACGGCGGCCAGAACTCATCCAGATTCGTGAACGGCGTCCTCGGCACCGTGTTCAAGAACGAGATCGCGCCGCGCCTGCCCGCGCAGACAGGCCTACCCGCCGAGGGGCACATGGAGAAAAAGCCCGCCAAAGGCGGGTCCGCCTCCGGCGGAAAAGAGGGACAATAACGTGGCGACGGACCTCAAAGCGGCGGAGAAATCGCTCGGCGTCGAATTCAAGAACAAGGAGATCCTCAGGGAGGCCTTGACGCACCGCTCATACCTGAACGAGAACCCGAATTGGGGGGTGGGCCACAACGAGCGGCTGGAATACCTCGGCGACGCGGTACTCGAGCTCGCCGTTTCGGAGCACCTCTACGCAAGCTATCCGGAAAAGGAGGAAGGGGAGGTCACGACGCTCCGCGCCGCGCTCGTCAATTTCCAGTTGCTCGCCCGTGCCGCGGGGGAGATGAACCTCAACGAATGCGTGTTCCTCTCGAAGGGCGAATCGAAGGACACTGGCCGCGCGCGCGAGGTCATACTCGCGAACGCCATGGAGGCCGTCATCGGCGCCGTTTACCTCGACCGCGGGTACGGAATCGCGAAGGCGTTCATCGAGGAGCGCCTCCTTCCGCATCTCAGCGAGGTCGTCGAGAATTCGCTCCACAGGGACCCCAAGAGCTCTCTTCAGGAACTTGCGCAGGAGCGCATGAAAACGACGCCGTCCTATCGGGTGCTCGCGGAGGAAGGCCCCGCGCACCGGAAACGGTTTCAGGTCGGGGTGTTCTTCGGCGAGGATCTAATGGCGCGCGGTGAAGGGTTTTCGAAGCAGGAAGCGGAAGCGAACGCCGCGCGGGTCGCGCTCGGCACGTTCAGGAGCGGCAAGGGCAAGTGAACACGTTCCTCAGGCGCCTGGAACTTCACGGATTCAAGTCGTTTGCGGGGAAGACCGTGATGGAGTTCCCGTCGCGCATCGTCGCCATCGTGGGCCCGAACGGGAGCGGGAAATCCAACGTCATAGACGCCCTTAGGTGGGTCCTCGGGGAGCGCGAGGCGAAGCAGCTCCGGGGACTCACGCTCGAGAATCTCATCTTCGCGGGGACGCCGAAGAAGCCTCAGATGAGTTTCGCGAAAGTGGCGCTTTCCTTCGACAACCGCGACGGCCTTTTCCCCTCCGAGGCGAAGGAAGTGTCCCTCGCGCGGCGCGTGGACCGTTCGGGGACGTCCGCGTTCCTCCTGAACGACGAGGAAATACGCCTGAAGGACCTTCTGCCGCTCCTCGCGCGCGCGAAGCTCGGCACGCGGGGGCTCACAATGATAGGACAGGGGCAGAGCACGCTTTTCGTGGAGGCGTCGCCGGACGAGCGCAGGACGATGATCGAAGAGGTGCTGGGGCTCAAGGAATACCGTTTGAAGAAGCACGAGGCGGAGCGTCGCATGTCGCAAAGCGAGGTGAACATGGAAAAGGTGAAGGCGCAGATACAGGAACTCACCCCTCACCTTTCGTTCCTCCGCCGCCAGAAGAAGAAGTGGGAGAAGCGGAGCGAGCTCGCTTCGGATCTCTTTGACCTCGAAAACCGCTATTACGGCGCGAAGTTCCGCTTTCTCACGGACGCGAGGGGATCTCTTTTGGAGCCCGTCAAGGACCTGAAGGAACGCGAAGGCATTGCGCGCAGGGAGATACACAAACTCGAGGGAAACATAGAAAAGCTCAAAGAGAAAGCGGGCGAGGCGGGAGAGGCGAAGCGCCTGCGCGAGGAGATCTCTGGTCGGTTCGCGCGCCGGAGCGAGCTGGAGCGCTCGCTCGCGCGCATCGAGGCGGAGATGGAGTTCCGCGCGCCCGCCGCGCCACTGGGCGGTGACGCGGAGGCGGCGGCGGAGGCGCTCAAGTTCTCCGAACGGGAGCTTTCGAGGGCGCTTCACGCCGAGGACGCGAACGAGGTGAAAGGCATAATAAGGACGGTACTCGACCGGATAGGGCGCGCGCTCAAAGGAACGCCGGCGGAAGCGGACAAGGCGCTTTCTGTGGAACGGGAGCGCGTGGCGGGCCTTCTCAAGGAGTCGGACGCCGAGATAAAAAAACTCGAGGCGGAGCACGAGAAACTGTTCGCGCTCCAGGAGAAGGCGAACGAGGAATTCAGGTCCGAGATTGAGGCCCTTGAAGCGCGCAAGAACGACGTCCGAAAAATGGAGCACGATATCCAGGCCCAGCAGTTCGAATACGAGAAGGTCGGCCTGAAGCTCGAAGAGGTGGAGCGCGAATGGGTCGCGTTCGGCCGCGCGAAGGAAGAGCTCGCGACCCTTCCCGTCCCCGAGGAGCCCGCCGAGGGGCCGGAGGCGGAGCGGAAGATGTTCCGCCTGCGTGGGCTGCTCGCCGAGGTCGGCGAGATAGACGAGGCGCTCGTCAGGGAAGCGCAGGAGAGCGAGGAGCGCCACGCGTTCCTCGAGCGCGAGCTCGACGACGTCGAGTCCGCCATAAAGGACCTGAAGAAGCTCGTCGCCGACCTCGAGGGTAGGATACACGACGACTTCGAATCGGCGTTCAAGAAGATCAACGAGGAATTCCAGACGCACTTCTCGCTCATGTTCGGCGGGGGAAGGGCGAAATTGAAACTCGAGCGCCCCGCTCCGCCGCCCCCGCCCGTTGAAGGGGATCCGCCGGATGGCGGAGCATCGAAAGCGCCGGAGGAAGAGGATGAAAAGCCCGAGGACCGGGGCGTCGAGATAGAGGTCAATATCCCGAGGAAGAAGATCACGAACCTCGACATGCTCTCCGGCGGCGAGAAGAGTCTGGTGTCACTCGCGGCGCTATTTGCGCTCATTTCCGTATCGCCGCCGCCGTTCCTGGTCCTCGACGAGATAGACGTGGCGCTCGACGACGCGAACGCGAAGCGGTTCGCGGACCTCGTCACGAGCTTTTCGCAGAAGACGCAGTTCATCATCGTCACCCACAACCGCGTGACGATGGAGGTTGCGGAGGCGCTCTACGGGGTCACGATGGCCGACGACGGCGTCTCCAAACTCCTCTCCATCAGGTTCGAGGAGGGGGTCGGGTTGACCCGGAAGGCGAAATAACGTAGGATACTCCTCACTCAGATGTTGGCCATAAAATTGAAGCGGATAGGAAAGAAACACCAGGCGACGTTCCGCGTCGTCGTCGCAGAGAAACGTTCCAAGGTTGACGGGCGCTTCGTCGAGGATATCGGCTGGTGGGACCCCCACGCGGACAAATTCTCGGTGAACCGCGACGCGGCGAAAAAATGGCTCGGAGTGGGCGCCAAACCGACGGCCAGCATCTGGAATCTTCTCGTGAAGGCCAAGGTCATCGAAGGGAAGAAAAAGATCCCGCTTCACCGGAAGAAGGCGAAAAAGGATGCCGAGAAGGCGAAATAATGAAATCTCATCAGAGACACGAAAGGTCGCAGAGAATCAGCATCACAGAATGACATGGCACACGCTTCAGACAAGGATTTCCTCGAGTTCGTGGTGAAGTCCATCGTGGACCACCCCGACGACGTGAAGATCGAACGGAAGGTGGACGAAATGGGAGTGCTCCTGACCCTTTGGGTGAATCAGCAGGATATGTCCCAGGTGATCGGCCGCCAGGGTTCGACGGCGAAGTCGATCCGCTCGCTTTTGAGGATCGTGGGCATCAAGAACAACGCCCGCATCAACCTCAAGATCGAGGAGCCCCCCGGTTCGACCCGCGTTCCCAAGGAAAGGGAAGAGGCACAGGGATAATCCGAAAAACAGACGCGAAAGGCCCCCGTTGGAACGCGGGGCCTTTTGTTATATCGTTGAGGTATGGCGAAGAAGATCTGCATCGTGCTCGGCACGCGCCCCGAGATCATCAAGATGAGCCCGGTCATACGCGCCTTCGCGCGCCGCAAGGCCGGCTTTTTCATCGTGCACACGGGCCAGCACTATTCGCCGGAACTGGACAGGGTGTTCTTCAGGGAACTCAAGCTTCCCGCGCCGAAATACAACCTCCACGCGGGGAGCGGCACGCAAGCCGAACAGTTGGGAAAGATGTTCAAGGGCCTCGAAGCGGTGTTTAAGAAAGAGCGCCCCGGCATCGTGCTCGCCGAAGGCGACACAAACTCGGTGTTCGCGGGCGCGTTCGTGGCGAAGCGCCTCGGAATACCCGTCGGCCACGTGGAGGCGGGGCTAAGGTCATACGACGAGCGGATGCCCGAGGAAACGAACCGCATCCTCACGGACCACATGTCGGAGCTCCTCTTCGCGCCGACCCCGGAAACGAAACGCATCCTCATCAAAGAGGGAATCTCCCCGTCGCGCATATTCGTCACGGGAAACACCGTAGTGGACGCCGTAAGGCAGAACCTGAAGCTCGCGGGAGCGCGTTCCCGCATCCTCACCGATCTCGGCTTGGAAAGAGGGGACTATCTCCTCGCCACCTTCCACCGCGCGGAGAACACGGATGACAGGAAGAACCTCAAAGGGATAGTGGACGGGCTCGCGCGCGCCGCGCGGAACCTCAGCATGCCCGTCGTCGTTCCGCTCCACCCGCGCACGCGCAAATGTCTCGCGAAATTCCGCATCCGCATTCCGAGGGAACTCGTGGCTACAAGGCCCGTCGGTTACCTTGATTTCCTGAAATTGATGGAGAACGCGCGTCTCATACTCACGGATTCGGGAGGCATACAGGAGGAGGCGTGCGTGTTGAAAGTCCCCTGTGTGACACTGAGGGAGAACACCGAGCGCCCCGAGACGCTCGCGGTGGGCTCGAACGCCCTCGGCGGGACGGACCCTTCGCGGATTCTGCGCGCCGCCCGAAAGATGATGCGACGCGCCCGGCGCTGGCGCATTCCATTCGGTGACGGAAGGGCGGGGGAGAAAATTGCGGGCATTTTGAAGAGGAAACCGTGAAGCGTTTTGACATCATCACGCTCTTTCCCGATTCCGTTTCCTCCTATCTGAAGAGCTCGCTCCTGGAGAAAGCGGCAAAAAGGAAATTGCTCCGCATACGCGCCGTGAACCTGCGCGACTTCGCGGCGGGGCGCCACAGAACGACCGATTTGCCTCCGTTCGGCGGGGGACCGGGAATGGTGCTGAAGCCGGAACCGATATGGAAGGCGGTGGAGAAACAAAAGAACAAGGAACAAAAGAGCAAAAGAACAAAGAGTGAGACGAGAGTGATTTTGTTTTCTCTCCGGGGGAAGAAATTCACGCAAAAGGAGGCGAAACGCCTCGCGAAGTACGAGCACCTCATATTCATTTGCGGACGGTACGAGGGGGTGGATGAGCGGGTTGCCCGCTACCTTGCGGACGAGGAAATTTCGATCGGCGACTATGTGCTCTCCGGCGGGGAGCTCCCCGCTCTCGTCGTCATTGAGGCGGTCGCCCGCCACATCAAAGGATTTTTGGGAAAAAACGAGTCCCGCGAGGATATCAAGGGTTCGTACCCCGTCTACACGCGCCCGGCGGTATTGAGGACGAAAGACAGGAAAGGAAAGAAAAAAGAACTGTCGGCGCCGAAAGCGCTTCTCGGAGGAAACCACAAAGACATCGCGGAGTGGCGGAAAGCGCACGGGAAAACGATTGATTAACGTCCGCGCGTACGGTATACTGCTTTTCAAATGAACTACTTCAAGATCGCCAGGTTCTTCCTCTACATGCCGGTGCTCCTCATGACCGTCATTGTAACGAAGTCCACGCTTTTCCCCTTCATCGTGGGGAAATACGTTTTTTTCAGGGCGACGGTGCTCGTCGCGCTCATAGTTTTCCTCCTCGGACTCCTCTTTGATGCCGCGAACGCCCCGCGGATGTGGGCGCGCCTCGGGCGCATCGTCCGCCAACCGCTCTTCATCGCCGTTTCCGCCTTCACGCTCGCCTTCCTCTTGAGCTGTCTTTTCGGCGTGGATCCCGCGTTCTCGTTCTGGTCGAACTTCGAGCGCGGCGAGGGAGGCCTTCAAACGCTTGCATTCTACTTCTATTTCACGCTCCTTCTCGCGCTCTTCGATAAGCGCGAGCACTGGAATGCGCTCGTCGGATGCGCGATCGCGGGCGGCGTGCTGATGGGCCTGTACGGTTTCATGGCGAGCTTGGGCGTTTCAGGTTTCGTCGGGTTGCGCTTCTCGGAGGGCTATCGGTTCCAGGGCTCCATAGGAAACCCCGCCTACGTCGCTGTCTATGCGCTGTTCCTCATCTTCTATTGCCTCTACCTCATGTTCGAGAAGAAGACGGAGAAATTCCTTACCCCGAGGAATCTCGGCCTTTTCGCGCTCATCGCGTTTTTCGTCTCCATCTTCTTTCTCGCGGGAACGCGCGGCGCCTTTCTCGGCCTCGGCACCGCGGGCGTGGCGCTCCTCGCCTACATCGGATTTTCCTACAAGCGCTTCCGGTGGAAGATAGCGGGATTAATCGCGCTCCTTTTCATCGTCGGCGGAGGGCTCATATATTTCCAGGATTCGCCGGTGGTGAAAAGCATTCCCGGGAGCCGCGTGTTCCAGATATCGATTTCCGCGAAGACGTTCCAAGACCGCGTCGTGATATGGAAAATGGCCTGGGATGGGTTCAAGGAGCGACCGGTCTTCGGGTGGGGCCCCGAGAACTTCATCAAGATATTCGATTCGAAATTCAACACGGAATTTTACAAGCCCGAGGCCGGGTTCGGGGCGTGGTTTGACAGGGCTCACAGCGTCATTTTCGACTATCTCGCCGAGACGGGGCTCGTCGGCTTTCTCTCCTATGTGTCCATGTTCGTGATGTTCTACGTGACTTTCGCAAGGAGGAACAAGGAACGCGAGTCCCAGCTGCGGTTCACGGACGTCGCCGTGCGGGGGCTTTTCTTCGCGATCCCCCTTGCATACTTCGTGCAGGGCCTAGTACTCTTCGACGTTTCGGTGACATCCCTGAACCTTTTCACCGTACTCGCGCTCGCCACGTTCAGATTCGGCCTCAACGGGCAAGAGAACATGAAAACACAAGAACATAAAAACAAAAGAGCATGAAAACCGTCATCAGACAACTCGTCATACTGATCCTCGTCATCCTATCGGCGCTCGGCATCTATTTCGGGGCGCTGCTTCCGCTCGCGAAGTCGCAGAGCTTCATAAAGGCGCAGCAGAACCTCCAGTCGGTGAAGAGCACGGACGACATCAAGGCGCTATACGACGTTCCCCTGGAACTCTACTCTCCCGTGGGGCAGGAAGAGGTCGTGAAATTCACGGGGTCCACCGTTTCCGATATCGTCTTCGGTCAGGAACTCGACGACGCTACGGTGCGCTGGCTCGTCTCTTACATGGAGCCGCATCTTTTCAAGAACGACCTGAGGCATCTCATGCTTCTCGGCGACATGTACCGCGTGATGTGGGAACGGTACGGGCAGAAGCCGGAGGATTTCGCGAAGGCGGAGGAATTCTATCTCAAAGCCCACAAGATAGGCCCGAAGCTCCCTCCCATACTCTATCGGCTCACCGAACTGTATCTAAAAGGCGGGAATGCGGAAGAGGCGCGTAAGTACGGGAACATCATCCTCCAATATTGGGACGACCCGAACGTTAGGGCGGCGATGCAGTAAGTGCTCCGCCTCGCAGATGAAAGCAGCGATATTGACAAAATCGCTGTTTTTTGTTAGAATTAAACCCTTAGTTATTTTATAATTCAATATCATTCAAGGAGGATAGAATTGAAAGATCTGACATTTGAAGAGTGTAAAGAACTCGGAATCAACTTTCCCTGCAATCTCATGGACAATGGAGAATACCGTTTCCGTTTGATGGATAACAGCGAAAACGCAGGATGGGGCTACATTCTCACAAAGATGCCGGCTGACGTCAGTGGCGGATGGCAGAACAGCCACTACCACAAAGGAGCGAAGGAAACCTACATCGTCCAGAGCGGATGGATGGGATTTGCCGAACTTCTTCCAGATAGCGAAGCATCTATAAAGATTTATAAATCCGGTGAGGTTTTTACCACAGAACCCGGACACGCACACAACGTTTATATGGCAGCAGGTTCCGTCATTCACACGGTAAAGCACGGGGATTGCTCGTTGGGCAAGGATTGGTTCGCTTCTCCCGAGCTTGATGAGAAAACGAAGCACTTGAGCGAGGAGAAAATTTTAAGCCTCGCAAAGTAGAAGATTTTAACTAGATGAAAATTCAAGACATGGGTTGATAAGACCCATGTTTTTATTTATGGGAATTTTCGCGAATAATGGGATAAAATAAGGCTAATGACACCCAACTCGTATTCCGGCAGATTCGGCATTGTGCTATTTATTGATGCCGCCACAGGCAACAAGGCAATGGAGCTATCGGCGTCTTGCAATGGGGGAAACAGTATAGATCTTTCCGGAAAACACGAGTCGCATGTTACCCTCTATCATTCGAAGTTTAGCGACGTTCCTCGGGAAGTCATTGAAGCGGCATTGAAGGACATAGCCTCAAGATTGCCGTGCGAGCTCGAATTCACGGATATCTCGTCTTTCGGCGGTAAGTTTTTGTTTTGGAAAATAGAAAGGACCCCCTTGCTTTTTTCGCTTCATGAAAAGACAGTCAAAAGTCTGTCAAAATATTTCGTACGCGAAGGAGAACAGCAAACAGACAGAGAAAAGGCGATTTTATCCGGCGGCGAGCGGCAGAACGTGGAGAAGTACGGACACCCTTTCGTTGGGAAATTCTGGAACCCGCACGTGACGCTCGGTTATTATGCCGAGGGGGCGCCCGCCGTCAGTCGGAGTGAGAAGCATCTTGGCAAGGCGGTCGCCGCCGCGTTCGTGAAAGTTGGCGAGTGGGGAACCATTGCTGAAGTAGTGTCAAAAGTTTTTTAATTTTGCCAAACCATCGGGGGAGTGGTACACTTCCGTTTGTGAAAATATTGGTTACCGGCGGCGCAGGCTTCATCGGTTCCCACTTATGCGGGCGCCTTTTGCGCGACAATCACGAGGTGATTTGTCTTGACAACCTCTACAGCGGCTCTTTGGGGAACATAAAAAAATTTCTTACCAATCCTCGTTTTACATTTATCAATCACGATATCACGAAGCCGTTCCGCTTTGCGGTCGATCAAATCTACAATCTTGCATGCCCCGCTTCTCCCACGAGCTATCAATTCGATAAGGTATACACCCTCAAAACGAACATTTTGGGAGCTCTGAACGTTTTGGAACTCGCTAAGGCGACCGGAGCGAGGGTTTTGCAGGCCTCGACCTCGGAGGTGTACGGCGATCCTCTCGAGCACCCACAGCGGGAAACCTACTTCGGCAACGTGAATTTCACCGGCCCGCGATCCTGTTATGACGAAGGCAAGCGGGCGGCGGAGACCCTGTTTTTCGATTATCACCGCGAGTACAAGGTGGACATACGAGTGGTGAGGATTTTCAACACGTTCGGCCCGAAAATGGCCCTGAACGACGGGAGGGTCATTTCCAATTTCATTTCCCAAGCCCTTCGGGGGGAAGATCTGACGGTTTATGACAAAGGCCGGCAGACAAGGAGTTTCATGTATGTTGATGATTTAATTGAGGGGTTGGTGAGCGTTATGGGAAACGACGATTTCGTCGGTCCGGTGAATCTCGGCAATCCTTATGAGATAACGATCAGGAAATTGGCGGAAAAGATAATCGAAATGACCAATTCGACCTCTAAAATCGTGTATCTCGCGCCGCTGCAAAACGATCCCCAGCGGCGGTTGCCGGACATCACTTTGGCAAAGGAGAAAATTGGCTGGTCGCCGAAGTACGGCAAGGGTAATTTCGAATTCTGCTTGGCCAATACCATAGAATACTTCGCTGCCCGTATAGGGGAGAAGGTCAATATTCTGGTCTTTTCCACGGCGTATCGTTATCCCTCCGCCGAGTTTATGGATGCCCCTCAGATGCATCTAAAGGATCTCATTGAGGAAATTCCTTATTTTCACTTCCACATCGTTACGGGACGTTGGGACAAGAATGAAAGAAAATTTCATGGAGGAGACAATTTCACCATCCATAGGATCGGGATCGGAAACGCTTTTGACAAATATCTTTTCACTCTCTTGAGCCCTTTCAAGGCGATGAAACTTCACAAGCAACACCGTTTCGCTTTGAGCTATTCGATAAGGGCCACATATGCCCTCCTGCCGAGCTTGTTTTTTAAGCTGTTTTATCGCGTGCCGTTTATGATCATGATTCACAAGCACGATTTTTCCCCAAGCACCATAAAAAAAGCTAAAATAATCTCCCCGATCTACCGGCTTGTTTTCAGAAAGTCGTCCGCCATTCACATGCCCGATGAGGAGTTGGTTCGGAAGATCGGGGATGTCAACAGGAATCTCGCGACGGACATTCTCTCGATTGAATCGACGGTTGAAATAAGGAAAATAAAGGAGGCGTTCCACCGCATTATTAACGAAGCGGACAAAAGGCTTGTTAAACCGACATAAGAGACGATAATTATACTACCTTATTTATGAAACCATTCATTGAGATCGGAAAGAGGAAGATAGGCGAGGAGTTTCCGCCGTTCGTGGTCGCGGAGATCGGCATCAACCACGAGGGCAGCGTCGAGAAGGCGAAGCGGATGATCGACGACGCTGCCGCCGCGGGCGCCGAATGCGTCAAATTCCAGTGCCACGTCATCGAGGACGAAATGATACCGGAGGCGAAGAAGGTCATTCCGGGGAACGCCGACGAATCCATATGGGACATCATGAGCCGCTGTGCCTTCGACGAAGCGACGGACCGCGAGCTCAAGGCATATGTGGAACAGCGTGGCCTCATCTATCTCTCGACGCCGTTCTCGCGCGCGGCGGCTGACCGATTGCACGGCATGGACGTGCTTGCGTACAAGATTGGCTCCGGGGAATGCAACAACTACCCGCTCGTCGAGCACATCGCGTCGTTCGGAAAGCCCGTCATCTTGAGCACGGGGATGAACAACATTCCTTCTATCAGGGTCGCGGTGGACATCCTGAGGAATAATAAGGTCCCGTTCGCGGTCCTGCATTGCGTTTCGATGTACCCAACCCCGTACGAACGCATCGGCCTGGGGGCGATCGGGGACCTGAAAGAAGCCTTTCCGGACGCCGTCGTGGGCCTGAGCGACCACTCGCTCGGCATCTATTCGTGCCTGGGGGCCGTCCCGCTCGGCGCGTCGATATTGGAAAAACACTTCACTTCGGACAAGAAGTGGCCGGGGCCCGACGTTGGAATTTCCATAGATCCCCGAGAGCTTAAGGAGCTTGTCGAGGGATCGCGCGCGGTACACGCGGCCCTCGGAGGAAAAAAGCAGATCTTGGGCGATGAGAAGCCCGTCATTGACTTCGCATATGCGTGCGTGGTGACCATTCGGCCGGTGAAGCAGGGGGAATCATTCACGAAAGACAATATCTGGGTCAAACGGCCCGGGACAGGCGAACTCAAAGCTGTGGAATTCAAAAATGTCCTCGGGAAGAAGGCGACGAGGGACATCCCCGCTGACGAGCAGGTGCGGCGGAGCGACGTTTCCTAACTGAAGCAATGCAACAGGCAAAAAAGAGGAAAATACTTTTCGTTACAGAGAGGCGCGCGGACTACAGCCGCTTGAAGCCGATCATGCGGCTTGTCCAGAAAAGCCGGAAGCTCAAGTTGCAGCTCGTCATCACCGGCCTTCACTTGTCGAGGGAATTCGGCGACACGAGGCGTGTCATTGAGAACGACGGGTTCCGCGTCGACGCTTCGATTCCGGTGTACAAGAAAAGCGACGCCGACGATGGAAAGACCATGGCGCACGCCTTCGGTTCGTTCGTGCATGTCCTGACGGACGCGATCTCGCGCCTCAAGCCCGATGTCGTCTTCTGCGGATTCGACCTCGGGGCGCACCTTGCGGCGGCGATCGTCGGCATGCACCTGAACATCCCGGTCGCACACATACAGGGCGGCGAGAGGAGCGGCACCATAGACGAAGTGCTGCGCCACGCGACTACGAAATTCTCACACATCCATTTCGTCGGGACGCGGGAGAGCAGGGCACGTGTCATCAAGCTCGGGGAAGACCCGAAGTACGTGTTCCTCGTCGGCAGCCCGAGCGTCGACACCATCCGCTCCATTTCCTACGGCACGCGAACGCAGATTTTCCGTAAATACGGCATGGACCCGCGCCGCCCGCTCATCGTCCTCGCACAGCACCCGGTGACGACCGAAGTTAACGCTGTGTTGCGCCAGATCCGCGGTAGCATCGGCGCGCTCACCAGCATGAAGAGGAAATACGGAGCGGAGGTCATCGCCATCTATTCCAACAACGACAGCGGCGGAAAACGCATCGTGGCGGAGCTCAAGAAATCCGGCTTCAAGGTTTTCCCGCACATAGTATTCGAGGACTATCTGCGTCTCCTCAAGGTTTCCGACGCCCTCGTCGGCAATTCGAGCGCGGGCATACATGAAGCACCTTCGTTCGGGCTGCCGGTCGTGAATGTCGGTACGAGACAGCAGTTCCGCGAACGGGGAAAGAACGTCATAGACGTTTCCTATGGCCGTAAAGAGATAGAGCGCGCCGTCTCGAAAGCGCTGTTCGACAAGCGGTTCAGGGCGGCCGCGAAGCGCGCGAAGAATCCGTACGATATTGGGAAGGCGGCACCTCGGATTGTGAAGATCCTCGAAACGGTTCCGCTGCCGCCTATCCAGAAAGTGATCAGCTATTAGGCGGTTTCGGGGAAGAAGGTCGCGTTTCGTTTCGGGCCCGCGGTTCCAGAAACCCGTTCCGTCGTTGGCGACAATGCTCGCCTACGCGCTCTGCTCGGATGGGCTCCCATAACCTCGCTCGAGGACGGCTTGCGCATTGCGCAAGGACGTTATATAATAAGAGCCGAAAAACCCGTTTTATGAGCATTCTTTCAGGAAAAAACATACTCGTCACCGGAGGCACCGGATCCATCGGTTCGACTCTGGTGAAAGAAATACTCTTAGACCACGCGCCGAAGCAGGTCCGCATTTTCAGCCGCGACGACTCCAAACAATTTCAGCTCATGCAGGAGCTCCCGCCTGACGCGCCGGTCAATTTTCTGATAGGGGACGTGAGGGACAAGGAGCGGGTCATGCGGGCCATGGAGGACATCGATGTGGTCTTCCACGCCGCCGCGTTGAAACATGTCCATTTGTGTGAGCGGAACCCGTTCGAAGCAATGCATACGAACGTGCGCGGAACACAGAACGTCATCGACTGCGCGCTCGCAAAAGGAGTTGACCGCGTGATTTATATTTCAACCGATAAGGCTGCGAATCCGACCAATGTCCTCGGCGCCACGAAGCTTCTCGGGGAGCATCTCATGCTCACAAGCTACTTCTACAAAGGCGGCAAGCAGACGAAATTCTGCTGCGTGCGGTTCGGCAACGTGCTGTGGAGCCGCGGTTCCGTATTGCCACTCTTCGTTAAACAGATCCACGCCGGCGTCCCGATAACCATGACCAATCCCAATATGACACGCTTTTTCATGTCGCTGCGCGAAGCTGCGGTGCTCGTCATCCAGGCGGCGGAAATGACCAAAGAAAACGAGATCTTCGTCTTCAAGATGCCCGCCGTGAAAATGGGGGATGTACCCGACATCATGCAGGAAATCATGCTGGAGGAGGGATTGGCGGCGAAACCGGTCCCTGTGAACGTCATCGGCCACAAGGAGGGAGAACGGATACACGAGAAGCTTTTGACCGTTGAGGAATCCGAACGCGCCCTCGAGACCGACAAACTTTTCATTATTCGGCCGAACTACAGCATGGTTCATATCCTCAAGCTCTCGCTGGCGGATTATCCGGGTGCGCGGAAAGCGAGCGTGGGAGAGTACACCAGTACGTCGGCACGGCTACTCTCGAGGCCGGAGTTGAAAGCGCTGCTCAAGGACGGGGGATTCTACAAAATGTACGCAAAATAGTGTTCCCGTGAAGATTGTCGCCATCATACCGGCGCGCGGGGGCTCCAAGGGGATCCCGAAGAAGAACATTGTCCGCGTCGGCGGGAAACCGCTTATAGCGTGGACCATAGCATCCGCGCGGCGTTCTCGGCTCATCGGCCGCGTCGTGGTTTCTTCCGATGACCCAGTTATCCTTTCCGTCGCGGCGCGGTACGGCGCCGAGACCGTCACGCGGCCGAAGAGGTATGCCGGCAGTCGGACGCCGGCCGCCGCCGCGGTGCTCCACGCATTGGACCATTTGAAGAAAGCCGAAGGGTATGTTCCCGACGTTGTCGTTCTTCTGCAGCCGACCTCTCCTTTGCGCACCGCCGCGGACATAGACGGCGCCATTCGGCTCCTCATGAGGAAAAGAGGCGATGCCGTGATCGGCGTTGCCGAGGGGGACAACAAGTTCCTGAAATCATTTTTCATAGAACACGGGGTTTTGCGCGGGATTGTGAACGACGCATTCCCGTTCGCCAATCGGCAGGACCTGCCGAAGACCTACATGCCGAACGGCGCGCTGTACGTCATCAGAGAGAAGGCGTTCAGAAAGAGCGGAAAACTCTTCGCAAAAAGGACGCTCGGCTTCGTCATGGAAAAGGAGCGTAGCATCGATCTGGACAGCCGGGAAGACATCCCCGTCATCGAAGCGGCGTTCCGGAAAACCAAGACATCGCGGCGCCACCGCCGTAAATGACATGACACCCCGCATTTCCGAATTGAAGCAGAAATTCGTGGGGTTCCTGCGTTTCACCGAGAGGTACACCAAGACCGATATGGTCTACGTGACCCGCGAGGGCTCTTGGTCGCTTTTGAGCCAGGTCGTAAGCAGCCTCGCTTCCGCCGCCGCGGTCATCGTGCTCGCAAACATACTGCCGAAGGAATCGTTCGGCCAGTACCGCTTCGTGCTCTCGCTCATTCCGGTACTGGTGATCTTCGCCTTGCCTGGCATCAGTACGGCGCTCATGCGGTCGGCCGCGCGGGGAGCGCGCGCGGATTTTCCCAAAGTCGTGGAAACCGAGATCAAGTGGGGCTTCCTCGGATCGCTCGCTTCGCTTCTCATCGCCGCGTACTATTTTTCGCAGGGAGATCACGTCCTTTCCCTCGCGTTCGCGCTCACGGCGGCGCTGGTGCCGTTCATCCAACCCTTCTCGGTCTATTCGGCCTATTACAAGGGAAAGCAGAATTTCAAGCTCGCGACGATCTATGACTCTATCTCATTGGTGTTCCAGGCCGTCCTCTTGGTTGGGGCCGCGCTTGTCACAAGAAACATTCTCGTAGTGATCGGGGCGTTCCTCGCGGGGCGGATCATTCCTTCCGTGTTCTTTTACGTGAAGACGCTCCGTGACGAGGGCGAGGCGGCGCGCGGGGGCGGAGGTGCGGAGGACGGGTCCGACGACACGATCCGATATGGAAAGCGGCTGACCACCACGCAGATAATGAGCACCATCGCCGGCAGCATAGACAAGCTCCTGGTCGGTTATTTTCTCGGCCTGGAAGTTTTGGCGGTGTATTCTATCGCGCTCACCATTCCGAGCAACGCGATCCTGCTCTTCAACGTGATACCGAGGATCGCATTCCCGAAATTCTCGAAGAATTCCTGGGGACCGGAGGAACGCGCGAAGATCATCCGGAAATTGATGATATTCCTCGCGGCGCTCATCGTGCCGGTCGCGTTGTATGCCCTCCTCGTGCCGGTCGTGCTCCCGTTCATATTCAAGGACTACCGCGCCTCGATCCCCACCGCGCTCGTACTCAGTTTCCTGATACTGGTGTCGCCCCTGAACGCCGTCATCGACCAGGTGATGCAGGCGAGAAAATTCGTAGGGAAGATAATCTGGTCGCAGACGGTCACCGTGGTCGTCTTCGTCGCCGCTTTTTTCGCGGTGTATCGCGTGCTGGGAGCAAACCCGATGGATGCGGCTATAGCGCTCATCGTGAGCGAAGTGGCGCAGTTCCTGGTGGGAATATTTTTCATCAGGAAATAGCGCGAAAAACTCCCCCGTCCGTCGGGGGAGTTTCATGGGCGGCGCCTTCGGCACGGTGCTCTTTTGACGCTAGTCGCGCGCCGGGTTCATTTTGAGAGAATCTCCCGGTTTTGATGCGGTCAAAACCAAGTATTTCATAAGTGCGGCCATTGCCGGCGTTTTCAATTTCATATGGAGCGTGTAATACCGCAGCTTCCCGCGTCTCGCGAGGGGAGGGCAAAGGTAGAACAGGAGGAACTTACGCGACTCGGCGAGGTACTGGAACCGTCCATACCAGGCGCGGACGGAGTACGGGATGTACTGGATGATTGTCTTTATGAAGCGCTTGAATGAGCGCTGAGTGAAGATGGCCATCGGCCCCTGCACGAGCCCGGCGCCAGCGAATCCCTCCCTATAGTCGCGAAAGCGCGGTTCGTGCTCCCCATTCTGTCCACGAGTGTACGGCTTGTCCGGGTCGAGGCCGTGCTGAATTTTGAAATCCCGCAGATAATCCTTGTTCAAAAGCCACTCTTCCTGCGCCTTGGGCATGGAATCCGGCGCCGCGCGGTCGAAGAAGATGAGCTTCCCGCCAGGCTTCAACACCCGCGCGACTTCCTTAAGTGTTCGTGGGAGATCGTCTGAGTGGTGGAACGAGCTGTATCCCACCACGAAGTCCAGAGAGTTGTCCGGGAGCTTGATATCATTGAAATCGCCGAGCATGGGAATGACCCTCCCTTGCATATTTGTCGCCTCGATGATCTTGGGCACCAAGTGATGCACCACGTCGGGAAGGATATCGAGAGCGTAGACGCGCTCCACGGCCGGATACAACCGAGCGAGCGAACACGCGAACGTGCCGACGCCGGCAGCAACCTCCATGCCTACGCCCTTGAGCTCTATCTGAAGCGTATTGAATACCTCCGCGATGAATGTCAGGTGCTCGGTCAGTTCCATGAAATTGTACTCGACCGAGATCTGATCGGGCGATTTTTTCGCCAGCTGATTCGCGAATGACTTTCCAAAACCTTCTACGAAAGCCTTCTCGTCGTAATTCATGGGGGTAATTATATCCTGCGTCCCGGCATATCGCCAGCTATCCGCTTGAATGTTTCAAAGAGCGCCTTGCTGTTGAAATGCGAAGCGATTTCCTTGGAAATCTTCGAGCCTTCTCTCAGGCGCTCCTCAGGCATTTTTTCGTACGCGAAGAGAGCCTTCTCGATGTCGTCAACGGAAACGGTTTTGTGCTCGAGTACGATGCCGTTCACTCCATCGCGCACGATGTCGGCGCTCGCACCCACGTTCTTCGAGGTGATGAGGTGCATGCCGCACGCCGCCGCCTCGCAGACCACCGTTCCCCAGTTGTCGTCGCGGCTCGGCAGGATGAGCACGCGGGCGTTGTTCATCTTTTCGGCGACGAGGTGGGGCTGCGAGAACGGCTCGCAGACAACGCCGTCCCCCTGGCACTCGTCCTTCATGTCCCCGCCGCCCACGAATCGAAGCGTCCATGTCCCGCCAGCGTTACGGTAGTTCTGGAACGCCTCAAGTAGGATGTCCACCGCCTTTCGCCTGATGAGCTGCCCGACGAACAGGAATTCCTTGTTCCTTTGTTCGATCGGCCTCGTTTCCGCATATATTCCCTCGTATGCTCCGTAAAGGCCGGTGTAGATGTTCTCCTGCCGGAGGCCGAGGAATTTCATCAGTTTCCGCCCTTCCTTGCCCGGCACGATTGCGGTATCGAATATCCTCCTATAGAAAAGGCGGAACCACAGCGCCCCGAGGCGCTGCCGGAGATCGCCACGGTAGCGGTTGTCCACCAGTATCGCGGCCTTCGCGCCGGTGAGTTTCCTCATCGCGCGATCGTACTTCCTCCATCCCTTGGAGTTCCATCCCGAGTGGATGATGAGGTTCCGGTCGGCGAACTCGTTCCGCCGCTCCCAGATGTCGTCCTGCGTGTCGAGCCAGACGATGCGGTGCCCGAGCATGCGCTCGAGCTCTTCGTACGCGTATGGCACCACATCCTTCGTGCCGCAGATGACCACGTTCTCCTTGAGCTCGTCCGCGACCCGCTTCAGGAGGAGCGCACAGGCGGGGAACCCATACCAGAAAATGATGGGTTTCGGCCCGCGACGCGGGCCTCTCTCAGTGTCCATGGCTTTCCAGGTCCCTGATCTGTCCATCCGCCTCCCGTTCTTGTGAGCTCCCTCGCAGGTATTCTTGATAGATGACCTCGTCCTTCGGGATGTTCTTCGCGGCCACCTTCCCTATGACGGAACCCATTTCGTTCCACGGGAATCCGTCGCCGGGGGAAAGCAGATGGAGGTCTTTTTCCGCAATCACCTCGCCTTTCGCTATTTCGCGCCGCGACGCGATCGAGCGCTCCAGCTTCTTCTGGGCGCCGCTCACGCTCTTGTCGATGAAAATATCCTCCACCCCCATCGACAGTTCCAACAGGCGGATGTCCCTCACCATCCTGTTCATGCCGTCGATTCCAAGAGAGCCAGCCTGGTCGGTTCCCTTCATCCTCCGGTCAATGGTGATGTGCTTTTCTATGATCTCCGCCCCGAGTGCCACGGCGGACACAGGAGCCGAGATGCCGATGGTGTGATCGGAGTACCCGATCGCGTAATCGGGGTAGTTTTTCTTCAGGTACGAAATGGTCAATAGGTTGACGTTTTTTGGCTCGGTGGGGTATTGCGACACGCAGTGCAGTATCGAGATATCGTTATGCCTTTTGGCTATCACGTTGACGGCGTCGTCAAGTTCCTTTTTGCCGGCCATGCCCGTGGAAATTATCATGGGGATCTTCGTCTCGGCGAGCGCCTCTAGTAGCGGTATGTTCGTGAGGTCTCTGCTCGCGACTTTTAAATAATCGGGCCGGAACAATTTCAGCAATGACAGGCATCCTTTGGAGCACAGCGTTTCCACGAAATCCAATCCTTTCGCCTTTGCGTGCCGGAAGAGCTCGAGGTGCTGCTCGTCGCCGAGTTCGAGGAACGCCCGGTGTTCCCCGTACGTTCTTCCGAAAGAATGCTCGCTGTCGTACGGCTTGTTCATGAACGACGCGGAGAGCTCCTCCTTCAGGTCCCGCTTCACGAATTTCACCGCGTTGAAGTGCTTCAGCGCGAGGCCGAACAGCTGCTCCTCGACGGGGCGCGCCGCGGCGTCGATGATGAGTTTGGCGATGCTCACCGAGCCGTTATGGTTCTGGCCGATCTCCCCGATGATGTACACTTCCTTCATTTAGTGTTGAGGGTTATTTGGCGTCCCATCCTCTCCATGACGTCCCTGTCATTGCTGATAATGTCGATGATCTCCGGCGGGGAATGGTCCTTGTATTTGGCGAACAGTTCGGAGATCAGTTTGAAATCGTCTTCCGTGTCGACCGTGAAACGCACACCTTGTTCCGGTTCTTTGAACGGGAATTCGAGCCAGTGGATGTCGAACTCGTCGGGGAAGGCGTAAATATAATTTGTGACATGTTCCCTATAGAGATCGCTCGGATTTCTTTGGGAAACTTTTTTCAGGGCCGCCACCGTAACCAATTCCGCGAAAAAACCGTAATGGGTTTGGATGACCGGCTTTCCCGTCGGGGTCGCATGACTGATGTAGTCCGCCGGCTTCTCCTTGAATGAGTCCACCATCGCTTGTAGGTACGGAGGGTGGAGAAAGGGATTGTCCGCGCAGACCCTGATGATTACGTCGATTTTAAAGAGATCGGCGGCGTCTATGAACCTCTTTAAAACGTCGCGCTCGCTTCCCTGGAAAAAGAGGATGCGGTGTTCGTCGGCGATGGTCTTCAGGAAAGAGTCCTGCTCCGAATCGGAGGTGGCCAGTATGATCGGCAGACCCAAGACCTTCGTCTTTTCGATCAAGATCTCGAGGATATTCTTGTTCTGGTAAAAAGGCAGGACGACCTTTCGCGGCAGCCTGGTTGAGTTTGTCCTGGCCTGGATGATGATCCCGACAGCGGGTCCTTTATTCGGTTCAGTGATGCTCATAATGTTCCGGCGCCAGTTTTATTGACTGTTTAAGTTAATACTTTTCCCGTTTCGTCGTCAAGAATAAGCGGCGTCGGCATTTACCTTAAATCGCCAAAATGATACCGTAATACGGCGATGAGCCGATCGAGCTTATGGATATTTTGCGTGAACTGAGGAAAATAGAAAAATGGTATCGCGCCGGAGGCAACATCAATGAATATGTGAGGGCCGGCCGCAACGCCGAAAGAAATTCAGCCGCGTCGGTGCTGGTAAGCTACGATTTCCAGGCGGGGGCATACACCGAGTATGCGGAACGCCACCCGCGTTACATCCGCGATTATGCCGGCGCAATCGCCAAGACGATCGAAGCGCTGGAAACCCCGAAATCTGTCTTGGAGATCGGCGCCGGCGAGGCGACCACCCTCGCGAACGTCGTTGCGCGCCTGAAGAAAAGACCGGACGCGGTCTACGGTTTCGACATCTCCTGGTCAAGGATCAAGTTCGCAAAACGATATTGCCGCCGGTTGAAGGTCAGGCCACAGCCGTTCCTTTTCGTCGGCGACCTGTTCCATGCCCCGTTTCAAAGCAGCTCTATTGATGTTGTATATACATCACACTCGATAGAGCCCAACGGAGGAAAGGAGAGGCAGGCACTTCTGGAATCCTATCGGATTTGCAGGAACCACTTGGTGCTCCTGGAGCCAGCGTACGAATTGGCCGGAGCGAAAGCGCGCAAGAGGATGGAAAAGCACGGGTACGCGAGGAATTTGTACAGGACGGCCAAGAGCCTCGGTTTCAAGGTCATCGAGCACCGCTTGTTCGATTACTCGGCGAATCCGCTGAATCCGACAGGATTGATGATCATCGAGAAAAAAAACGCCGCGAACGCGAAAGGCATTTCCAACCCTCTTGCCTGTCCCATCACCAAGCTCCCGCTTCTAAAGGCGCGCTCGAGCTTTTACTGCAAAGAAGGGATGCTGGCCTATCCCGTCGTCGAAGGCATACCCTGCCTCTTGCCGTCTCACGCCGTGGTCGCCACGCATTTTTTGGATAGGTAGGTCAGATGATCATCTCCTTTTCACTATCTGGGTGATGTTGAGGTATATTTTCTCGAAGAACTGTTTTCCGAGTGAAAAGCCCGGTTTTCTGACATAGATCTCCAGTCGCGCCGGGAGCTGAAGGAGTTTCCGGAACGCGGATCGGCCGATCCGCCGACCCCCCACATAGTAATCACCGCGCTTCGGCGATTCGAACTCCGCGAGGCGGTCCTTCTGCGCGTACAGATATTTCCCCCAGACGATAGCGCCGAGCGAGATCGGAAG
>CAYHLH010000005.1:0-36054 GCA_964357525.1 uncultured Candidatus Saccharibacteria bacterium | reverse complement strand
CCGCGTTGCCAAGGAAAAAGAGCTTCACCGCGCACGGAAATATGGAAGCGAACCTTCAAGAAAGAATCCGTAAGGAGCTCCGGGGCTCCATGCGCGAGAAAAACGAGTTCCTTACGGGGGTCCTTCGCATGGCGCTCGCGTCGTTCGAGAAGCGCGCGATAGAGAAGCGCACGGCGAAGGGAACCGACATCCTGACGCCCGAGGAGGAGATTGATGTCGTTCGCGGCGAGGTGAAGCGCCGGAAGGAATCGAAGGAGCTTTTCCTGAAAGGGGGCAGGGCCGACCTCGCCGACAAGGAGGCCAGTGAGATCTCGGTGCTAACGGAATATCTTCCGCCAGAAATGCCACACGAGGAGATAGAGCGCGCGGTGAAAGACGCCGTTGCGGCGACGGGAGCCGCATCGCAAAAGGACTTCGGCGCGGTGATGAAGGAGGCGATGAAGACACTGAAGGGGAAAACCGACGGGGCGACGGTGGGCGCCATCATCAGGGAAATCCTCCCTTCGTAAGCCATGGCTCGGACGCACTGCGTCGCATTCGCCGGCGCAAAGAGGTTTTCGGGGCTCGAAAAACCCATTGAAAGGGTTCTTTTCTTGGCCTTTTCCTTCCTTAAGGAGCGCGCCGCATTTTGCGAGGTGCACTGCCTCACGGACGCGGCCATGCGCTCCCTGAACCGTTCGGCGAGGGGGAAGAGTGAGCACGCCACCGTCCTGTCGTTTCCCGCCGACCCCTCTTTTCCGCGTCCCGACGTCCCTAAGGGTGTCCGGTACCTCGGCGAGATATACCTCGCTCCCGACACGATCGCGCGGAAAGGTGAGTGGCCCCTCCCGCGGTACCTCGTGCACGGGGCGCTGCATCTTCTCGGCTACACGCACTCCCTCCAATCTGATAGAATTGAGATGGAATCGCGCGAAGCTGAGATCGCCGCATGCCTCAAAAAGGAAGGTGCTCTCTGATTTTTACGCCTCTCCTTCACGTTATGGCTCGACTCATCACAGGACTGGATATCGGGACCTCGACGATCAAATGCATCGTCGCGGAAGAGAAAAAGAACGGGACGCTTTCCGTCCTCTCCGTCGTGCGGACCCCTTCCTACGGGTTCCAGCGCGGAGTTTTGGTTGACGTCGAGGCGGCGACGCGCGCCCTGCGGGAGCTCGTGCTCGATCTCCAGAAGATATCCCGCTCCGCGGCGGCGAACGTCCTCGTGAATCTGAACTCGGCGCAGGTGAGAACGAGGATCTCCCGGGGGCTCACCGCCGTTTCGCGCGCCGACCACGAGATCCAGCAGGATGACATCGACAAGGCGGTACAGCTCGCGCAGGCGGTGAAGCGCCAGGAGAACTACACGATCCTCCACAGCATCGTCAGGGAATATTTCGTCGACGACGTGGGGAACATCCACGATCCGGTGGGGATGACGGGAAACCGGCTGGAGGCGTCGGTGTTCATCATCGAGGCGTTCATGCCTCAGGTGAATTTGGTAGCGAAGACCTTGGAGAAGGTGGGGATGCGTTCGCGGGGGTTCGTATTCAATCCTCTGGCCGCCATGCATAGCGTCCTCACGAAACCCCAGAAAGACCTCGGTGTGCTCCTCATTGATTTCGGTTTCCAGACCACGTCGTTCGTGGTCTTCGAGGAAGGGAAGATCTCGTATGCGCGGTCGCTCCCGATAGGCAGCCAGCACGTGACGAACGACCTCGCGGTCGGGCTGCGGGTTTCCATCGATGCGGCGGAGAAGATCAAGATCTCCGCGGGAAACGCGCTTTCCGACAACGTGTCGCGCAAGGAAACGGTGACGCTCTCCGAATTCGAGCGGAAAAGCACCGCGGAGATCCCGCGCCGCTTCATCGCGGAGATCATCGAGGCCCGTCTTGCGGAGACCTTGGAGTTGATGAATAATGAGTTGAAATCGCTCGGGAAAACGACCAGATTCCCCTCGGGAATCGTGATCACGGGAGGCGGTTCGAAGCTCGCGGGCATCTCCGATCTCGTGCAGAAAGGAATGAAATCGTACATTCAATTCGGCTTTTCCGACACTAGGGAACTCGAGATCCTGAATCCAACCCACCGCGACTATCTGGAGGATCCGGAGTTCTCGGTGGCGTTGGGGCTCCTCTATCTCGCGAAGGGGGGTGACGGACGGCCGAGGAGTTTCCGGGAATTCATTGTCGACATATTCAGGAACATAATTCCGTAAACCGTATGCCCGGTAATACAACTTCGATTCGCTCCTCCTCTTCACTTATTTCAATCATAAAAACCAACAATATAACATTATGAAAATCATTCGGTTTAAAACTAGTCGCGGTTCCGCCTTTGGCGGATATCGAAGTTGATATACCGGGTATGTCAAAGAAAAAAAGGAGGAAAAAGACGAAATCCGCGCCGCGCCAGGCGCATCACCCGAAAGGCCAGAACGGGAAGCTTGTGGTGACCAAGATCAAAGTGGTGGGCATCGGCGGCGGGGGAGGCAACATCGTGAGCCGGATGATGGAAGGCGACCGCATGCGCGGCGTCGAGTTCATTGCCATCAACACCGACGTGCAGGACCTCGACCGCACGCACGCGCACAAGAAGGTGTATATCGGCAGGGCGCTTACACGCGGGCTCGGCGCAGGCATGAATCCGGAGATAGGAAAGCAGGCGGCGGAGGAGAACCGTTCCGAGATCGGGGAGCTTCTCGAGGGCGCGGACGTCGTATTCATCACCGCCGGCATGGGCGGGGGTACGGGGACGCTTGGAGCCTCCGTCATCGCCGACATCGCGAAGGAAAAGGGGATACTCACGGTCGCGATGGTGACGAGGCCGTTCACGTTCGAAGGGAGCCAGCGCATGACGATAGCCCAGGAGGGCGTGAACCATCTTAAGGAAAAGGTGGATTCCCTGATCGTCGTGCCGAACGACAAGATATTCGCTATCATCGACAAGGATACCTCGCTCATGAAGGCATTCGGGCACATCGACGAGATACTCCGGCAGGGAGTATTCGCCATCACCGATCTCGTGAACACCCCCGGCATCATCAACGTGGACTTCGCGGACATCAGATCAATCATGAAGGACGCGGGAACGACCTTGATCGGCATCGGCGTAGGCACGGGGCCGGACCGGGCCCAAAAAGCCATAGAACAGGCCATCCACTCGCCGCTTTTGGAGGTTTCTGTGGACGGCGCGAAGGGGGTGCTCTTTTCCATCGCGGGAGGCAAGGACATGAAGATGTCCGAGATCGACGAGATCGCGAAGGCGGTGACGCAAAACCTGGACCCTAACGCGAAGATAATCTTCGGGGCATACCACGACCGCTCCTTGAGGGACAAAAGCATAAAGGTGACGGTCATCGCGACGAGTTTTTCCGGCATACTCGGCGGCTCCGGAAGGATGAGCTCCACGCCGTCGCTCTTCTTCTCCGAAGAGAAGAAGCCCGCGCCGCTCTTCGAGGCGTCCTCCGGAGGCGGATCCGTTTTTGGCGGAAAGAAGGAGAAAACCGAAACGCCCACCGCGGCGAAATCCGCCGCGTCCGCGAAGAAAGCCGAGCCCGCCCAGCCCGAGAAGAAAGAAGAGGAAAAGCCGCCGTTTCCGCCGGGTATCTCGCAGGACGCGTGGGAGGTGCCCTCGTTCTTGAGGAAGAGAAAGAAGTAAACTATGGTAATGGTGGCGAAGGCGCCACCTTAGCTCAGCGGTAGAGCAACGCTTTTGTAAAGCGAAGGTCCTCGGTTCAAATCCGAGAGGTGGCTCATTATGGCAAGGAAAATAATTTTATTTATTATCGCGCTCGGCGTGCTTTCCTTCGTTTTCATCTTCTGGCGCGAATTGTTTTGATTGCGCCGCGCATTTCTTTCGGGTATTCTAAAAACCGCTCGTTTGCCGGAGTGGCGCTATCGCTTGCTCTGGCAACGCTCGGAATCAAAAATAACCAGTTCTTTTTTATTCCTCGCTTATGCCAGAGTAGTTCAGTGGTAGAACGCTTTCTTGGTAAGAAAGAGGTCGGGAGTTCAATCCTCCCCTCTGGCTCACGAATTTTGTCTGAAGCGGAGCGAAGTTACAAAATTCAGTGCCCCGATGTTGGCGGGGCAAGGGGGTTTTCTTCGGAGTTATAATAAAAACATGTACTATGTGTACATTTTAAAATCGCAAAAACTGGCATTTATTACACCGGTTATACAAAAGACCTGGTGGAACGATTGAAGTATCATAATTCTGGGAGAACAAAGTCGCTGAAAAAACATATTCCTCTTGCAATTTTTAAAACCGAAGTGTACGATACGCTGGAAGAAGCTCGAAGGCGCGAGCGACAAATCAAGAAATATAAGTCAGGCGAAGCGTTCAAAAAATTGCTAAATTCATAACCCACGCCGTTGGCGGGGTACTGAATTTCATCATTTCACTTCGTTCAAATGAAATTCGTATGGCCCAGGGAAAATTCACGGATAATCTGGTCAAGTTGCGCTGCACTACCTGCAAGCGGTTCAACTATTACGTTTCGAAGAACAAGAAGACGGTGGAACGCAAGCTGGAGTTCAAGAAATACTGCGACCATTGCCGTAAGAGGACGATTCACAAGGAAGTCAAGAAATAGGAAAATCCCTCCGCCTTAGGCGGAGGGATTTTGATTATTATCCGTCTTTTTTGTATCGTTGAATGGCGAGGGAGGTTAGTTAAGTGGTATAACTGCGGTCTCCAAAACCGCTATCGGGGGTTCGATCCCCTCACCTCCCGCCTTTTGCACCGCAATCAAGGGAAGAAGCCCCGGGTCCCGGGGCTTTTTTCCCGCACGCGCTTTGCTATGATGGATATCCCATGAAGAGAAATGCGTCACGCCGACCCACGAAGTCGCGTTCCATTGGTAATATGGCTGAAAGAATGCCGAGCGGGAGGACGTATCACAAAGCGGTTTCCAAGGAGGTCATGGGTGCGGAGAGAGAGAAGAAGGAAGCCGTGCCGCTTCCCACCGATCAGGAACTTGTCGCGGAAACGCTCAAGGATCCGGAGCGCTATGCAGGCCTCGTCGAACGGTATAAAACGCCGCTTTCCAGGTATGTGATGCGTTTGGGGTGTCCAACCCAGGATGACGCGAAAGACGTGCTCCAGGAAACGTTCCTCAAGGCGTACGTTAACCTTCGCGATTTCGACGGCCGCCTCAAGTTTTCCTCGTGGATTTACCGCATCACGCACAACGAGACGATGAACTTTTTCCGGAAGGAGAAGATAAGGCCGCGCGTCGCGGCGAGCAAGGAAGAACTCGCGTTTTTCGAGGAGATACAGGACGAGCTCGATCTGGTGTCGGAGGTGGAAAAAACACTGGAGCGGGAACACGTGGAACGGGCGATCTCGGAGCTTGACATGAAGTACCGCGAGGCGTTGCTCTTGAAATTTTGGGAGGAAAAAAGTTATGAAGAGATAGCCGATATTTTGCACATTCCCATGGGGACCGTCGCGACCCTCATTGCCCGGGGGAAACAGCGGCTCAAGGAGCTCCTCATCAAAGAACCGGCCGTGGAAACGAAGAAGTGGTATGAAAGATTTAAGTAAACACATTGCACAGGAGATCGAGGCGCGCAAGCTGACGCCCCGCCCGCGGTGGCGCTTTTTCCTGCGCGACTCGTTCCTTGCGGGACTCATGCTCCTCACCACCGTGCTTGGCGCTTTTGCCGTCGCAACCGTCATCTTTCTCGCGACGAATTACGACTGGCCCGCGCTCAGATTCGTCAAGGAGTGGGTATGGTATCTCCTCTTTGTCGCCCCGTACGCGTGGTTCCTCGCGCTCGTGATCCTTGTTGTGGTGACGTGGAAGAATTTCGTGCGCACGAAATACGGCTACCGCTATGAAGCGTGGGTAGTGGCGGCGCTGAGTTTTGTGGGAAGTTTGGTAATGGGCATCGGGTTCTACTTTTTCGGGTTCGGCACGGGCATTCACAGCTTCCTTCTCCAGAACTTCTCGTATTACCCGAGGGTGGTGAATGTCTATGAGGAATTGTGGGAGCACCCGGAGCGCGGGTTCCTTGGCGGCACGGTCGTTGCAGTGCTTAGCGAGGAGGAATTTCTCCTCCGCGATGCCCGTGGCGGAGAGTGGAGGGTGATCATCTTTACCGCGCACCTGCAGCTTGAACCGGGAACGCAGGTACGGCTCGCTGGGGAGATCGCGGCGCCTAACGTGTTTTTTGCCCGATCTGCGCGACAGTAGTCGCGTGAAAGAAAAAAGGGAGCATACGCGTAATACTTCTTGAGCAGTCGAAAAAGAGATGCTTCTTTCGCGCGACGAAGGAGCAGAAAGCCCGCAATTCGCGGGCATTTTTGTCATTTCCGTTCCGAACGCGTTCCCGGAGAAATTCTGAAAGAAATGTTTCGGAGTGGGAGTACCACTAAGTGAAAGGTCGAGGGTAAAGCAAAAGCGTGAGAATAATAAGCATTAATGTATCACGCGAGAGATCCTACCGAAAACGCATCGTTAACAATTGAATACAAAAACCTTTAGCGGCCCGCCTCGTAATGAGGCGGGCCGTATTTTGATACAATGTACATATGGAGAAAAAGCGCGTCGTCGTGCTGATGGGAGGGCCCTCGCCGGAATTTGGGGCGTCCCTGAAAAGCGGTGAGGCGGTCCTCGAGGCGCTCGACCCCGCGCGGTACGAGGCGCGTGCGGTATTCGTCGACCGCGAGGGATCGTGGGAAATTCCTCCAGAGGAGGTCGCGAAGAGCGCGGACTGCGCGGTCATCGCGCTCCACGGCTCGTATGGAGAGGATGGCACGGTGCAATCCCTTCTCGAGCGCCACGGCATCCCCTATACCGGAAGCCGGACGCTCCCCTCGGCTCTTGGGATGAACAAGTTCCTGGCGCTCCAGGTGTTTGCCGACCACGGCATACGCATCCCGCGCACGCTTTTTGTCGCGCAGTCGGAATGGAAAGTGAGCGAAGGCGTCGTCGCGAAGACCGCGGCGGAGTACCTCGGTTACCCGTTGATCGTGAAGCCGAACCGGTCCGGGAGCCGCATCGGCGTCGCGCTCGTGAAGAATGAATCAGAATTGAAGGACGCGCTCGCGGCGGTATTCCACTCCGCGAACGAGGCGCTCATACAGGAATTCATCAAAGGCAGGGAATTCACCTGCGGCGTCTTCGATTACGGATGGAGCGAGAGTGCGTTCCCGCTCCTTCCCACGGAGATCGTTCCGCAGTTTCCCGCCCCTCCCGCGCTCGTCATGACTCCACCGAAGGGGCTTGCCGAGCAGGAGGTGAAGAACATCCAGAAGGTCGCGCTCGAGGTGCACAAGAGGACGGGCGCGTCGGGGTGTTCGCGGACCGACATGGTGATGGACGCCAAGAAGGCCGTCTACGTGCTCGAGATAAACACCGTTCCGGGATTTTCGCGCATGAGCCTGCTCGTGAAGGCGGCGGAAGCGAGCGGCGTGGCGTTCCCGCGGCTTTTGGACATCCTGATAGAGGGCGCGGAACATCACGACCGCGCACACAGGGCGCGCAGAACCGCCTGATGCCTTTTTCGCTGGCGGGTTGAGTAATGGGAGGGGGTTTGGTATACTCCTCTTTGTTTTTACGGAATGAAATCCAAGGAACGCACATCGCTCACGCTCGCGCTCGTCATCATCCTATTTCTGGCAAGCGCCGTCTTCGTGTATGACCCGCTGTGGACTAAGCTCAGCGGCTTCCGGACATGGAAATTGGGACTCGACCTCGCGGGTGGCAGCTACTTGACCTATGAGATCGACCTTTCCAAAGTGGCGTCCTCGGACAAGGATTTTGTCGTGAAGGGGCTCCGCGACGTCATCGAGCGGCGGGTGAACCTATTCGGCGTTTCGGAACCCAAGGTGTACGAGGAGGTTGCGGGCGACAAGACGCGCCTCGTCGTCGAGCTTGCGGGCATCAGGGACGTTGACCGCGCCATCGCGGAGATCGGCGCGACGCCATTTTTGGATTTCCGCGAGGTGGTCGTCGAAGGGACCTCGACCACGCGCTTCATTCCGACGTCGCTCTCCGGCCGGTATGTCGAAGGCGCCCAGCTCGTGTTCGACCAGACGACCGGCGCTCCGCAGGTGTCCCTCCAGTTCGACGGCGAGGGCGCGAAGCTCTTCGCGGAGATAACGGAGCGCAACGTCGGCCGCCCTCTCGCGATCTTCCTCGACAACGAGCTCGTGGAGATGCCGACGGTGCAGGAAGCCATCACGGGAGGACAGGCGCAGATCACCGGGGACTTCACGCTTGAGGAGGCGCGCACGATGGTGGAACGCTTCAACGCAGGAGCGCTTCCCGCCCCGATATTCCTCGTGAACCAGCAGACCATCGATCCCGACTTCGGAAGGGGATCGCTCGACCGCGCCATTCTCGCGGGCATCGCGGGAACCCTCGTCGTGATGCTCTTCATGTTGGTCTTTTACCGGTCGCTCGGTTTCATCGCGTCCGTCGCGCTTCTCATCTACATCCCGCTTACCCTCGCTGTCTTCAAGATCGTCCCCGTGACGATGACCCTCGCGGGCATCGCGGGATTCATCCTCTCCGTCGGTATGGCGGTGGATGCGAACATCCTCGTCTTCGAACGGATGAAGGAGGAGATCAAGAAGGGACTCTCACGCCGGAGCGCCGTCGAGGAGGGCTTCCGTAGGGCGTGGACCTCGATCAGGGATTCGAATGTATCCACCATCATTACGTCGCTGGTCCTGTATTCCTTCACCTCGAGTTTCGTGAGGGGATTTGCCCTAACGCTCTTGATAGGCGTCGTCGTCAGCATGTTCTCCGCGATCACCATCACGAGGACCATCCTCCGCATTTTCGTGAAGGACGAGAAGAAAACGGCATAACACACCATGAACGTCATAAAGAAAAGGTATTATTTCTTGGGATTTTCGGGGCTCCTCGTTGTGCTTTCCATCGTTGCGGTCCTGGTGTTCGGTTTTCGTGAGGGGATCGACCTGAAGGGAGGGACGCAGTGGCAGTTTTCCGTCGGTAGGAACGTGTCCGAATCCGAGATCCACGACGCTTTTCTGCGCGCGTTCCCCGGCCGCGAGACGTCAGTGAAGCGCGCGGCGGACGGGAGTTTCCTCGTGCGCATCCCCGGCATCTCGCAGGACGAGAAGGCGCGGTACGAGGAGGAACTCATCCGCTCGTTCGATTCGCTCGCCGAAAAGAACTTTTCGAACATCGGCCCTTCCATCGGCGATGAGCTCAGGAGGAAATCCATAATCGCGATGGTGATGGTGCTCCTCGGCATCTCGCTCTACATCGCGTTCGCATTCAGGAAAGTGTCCCGTCCAGTGAGCTCCTGGAAGTACGGCGTCGTGACGCTCGTCACGCTCTTTCATGATGTCGCCATTCCCTCCGGCCTCCTCGCGGTCCTCGGTGCCGTGAAGGGCATCGAGATCGACACGAATTTCATCGTGGCACTCCTCGTCGTCATGGGATTCTCCGTGCATGACACCATCGTGGTGTTCGACCGCATCAGGGAGAATATCGTCCTCTCGCGCGGGAAGGACATTCCCCTCGGGGAGGTGGTGAACAGGAGCATCCGCGAGACCATGGTGCGTTCGGTAAATACCTCACTCACTCTCTTCATCGTGCTCGTGGCGCTGCTTTTCTGGGGTCCCGCGTCACTCTTTTACTTCGTTTTGACCATGCTCGTGGGGACGTTTTTCGGCACCTATTCCTCCATATTCGTGGCAAGCCCTCTCCTTTACGAATGGCACCGCATTCGGGAAGGGAAGTAATAAGGGAGGAACCCGGTTTCAAAGTTATTTGACTTAAAAAGCCCAAAATGCTATCCTAAGAACGTTAAAAAGGTTGCGTTTTTGTGCCTTTTTCAATGAAATCCATGGCAAAAAATCTCGATACCCTCATCGAAAAGCTCCTCGCGGATTTTTCGCTCCGCCAGCAAAAGGTGTTTGCGGGCCGTTTCGGTTTGAAAACGGGTGATCGCAAGACGCTCCAGGAGATCGGCGAGGAACTGCAGGTCACGCGCGAGCGCGTGCGGCAGATCGAGGAACAGGGCCTGAAGAAGCTTCATGATGCCGCGTCGAGGGACAAGGACGTAAAGCCCCTGCTTGATGTTGCGAAGAGGCATCTCGCGGCTTCTGGAGGCATCCGCAAGGACGACGCGTTCGTCATCGAGATGGCAGCGCTCGCGGGTTTTTCCCCCGCGAAGCACCGGGAAGCGAAGATCCGTTTCCTCTTCATCGCGGCAGGCGCGCCGATCTACCACAAGGAGAACGACGATTTACACGCGTATTGGTGTGCCGACAAGGTTGCCGAGAAGAAGTTTGGCGACTTCGTGAGGCACGCGACGAAGTATTTCGAATCCCTCGACCCCAAGGAGGCGCTCAAGGAAAAATCGTACCTCGAGCAATTTTCAGACATGGTGTCGTGGCATTACCTTTCCATACCGAAGCATTTCGGCACGAACGTGTTCGGCGACTTCGGACTCAGGAAGTGGGCCGAGATCGAGCCTAAGACGATCCGCGACAAGGCGTATCTTGCCCTGAAGAAGACCGGAAAGCCCCTCCACTTCGGGGACATCGCGAAGGCGATCCACACATTGAAGATCGACCGCAAGCAGGCGCACGTGCAGACCGTGCACAACGAGCTCATCAAGGACAACCGGTTCGTGCTCGTGGGGCGGGGCGTGTACGCCCTCGCCGAGGACGGGTACGAGGCGGGCACCGTGCGCGAGGTCATCTCGAAGATCCTGAAGCACAAGGGTCCGCTTTCCGCTTCGGACGTCATCGAGCTCGTGAACGAGAAGAGGTTCCTAAAAGAGAACACCATCCTCCTGAACCTCCAGAACCGCAAATACTTCAAGCGCCTGGACAGTGGGAAATACCACGTCAAGGAAGCGTAGCTTTCAGTCCCGAAAACCCGCGTGCCTCGCGGGTTTTTTGGTGGTACCATTGAGATAAATGGCCAAGTTTTTCGGGCAGATCGCCGAACTTATCCAGGAGCTTTTGAGCAAGGAGGAGACGCTCCTCATCCTCTTCATTTTGGGCCTGGGCGTGCTCATCCCGTTCGTGTATCTGCAGTTCTCGCTCGAACCCGGCGACATCTGGGGCGTCATCTTGAGGTTCATCGCGACTACGTGGTGGTTCTGGCTCTTTTTCCCGTTCCTCTGGCTCTTCCAGTCCCTTCTCCTCTTCTGGAGGCAGGAAGAATACAAGGCGGAGCTCGAGTTCGTGGTCCTGGAGATCAAGATCCCGCGTGAGATACTGAAGGGCCCGAAGTCCATGGAGCAGATCTTTATGATTCTGAACTCGCTCTACAACGTCCCCATGACCGCAAAGGCGAAATACTACGAGGGAGAGATAACGACGACGTTCAGCTTCGAGACGGTGAGTATCGGCGGACAGGTGCACTTCTACGTGCGGACGACGAAGAAGCACAAGGCGGTCGTCGAATCGGCTTTCTTCTCGTATTATCCGGACGTGGAGCTCGTGGAGATCCCGGACTATGTCGAGCGCTTCCCGCAATCGGGGGAGGAGATGTACCGGAGCGGTCTCAAAGTGTGGGGGATAGAGATGTTCCTCGCGCAGGAGTCCATATATCCCATAAAATCCTACGCCCAGTTCGAGACCGCGTCGGAGGATAAGCAGTTGGACCCCATTTCCTCGTTTTTGGAGGTTTTAGGGAAGACGAAACCGCATGAGATCTTCGGCATCCAGATCCTCGCCATCCCCGTAGAGTCGAAGTGGAGCGAGGATTTTAAGGAAGATCTGGAGGACCTGAGGAAAGAGGTCGGCGGCGCCCCGCCGCCCGCTTCCGCGGGCGGAGCGGATGCCGCGGCGGCCGCCTCGTGGTCGCCTCAGCCCACGAAGTTCGAGATCCTGAAGGCAGTGGAACAGAACCTCACGAAGCCCGCGTTCGAGGTCCTTATCCGCCTCCTCTACCTCGCCCCCGAGGACAACTTTTCCGAGACGTTCCTCAGGAGCGGCATAGTGTCCTCATTCAACCAGTATTCGGCCGTCAACCTGAACGCGTTCCGCCAGAACTTCGACGTCGGGACGAACACCGGCATCTGGTATCCGCCCTACATCTTCCCAGAGACGCGCGTCGAGTACCGGCGGCAGCGCATGCTGTGGAACTACATACGGCGCGAGATGCCCCAGGAGCTTTGGATCGGGAGATTCCTCACCTCCCACCTCTACAACTGGAACTTCGCCTCGAAGAGCTTTTACCTGAACATCGAGGGCCTCGCGACGATCTTCCATCTGCCGCCCGCGTTCGTCCTCACCGCGCCGCACATCGCGCGCGTGGAATCCCGGAAGGCCGGCCCGTCGGCAGGGCTATCGATTTACGGCGACGAGTCGGAGATAGAGAAATTCTACTGATCATGCCCTTCGACGCCTCATTTCTCGACAACGCGCTCTCCTTCGCGTCCTGGCAGAAGTGGTTCAACCTCATACGATGGGGATTCATCGCGGGGGACGTATTCCTCTTCGCGGGCGTCATTTACCTGCTAAGGCGCGCCATGGAGTATTCCCCGCCGTTCGTCTCGCACAAAAGGATCCCGTACCTGAAGGGCATCGCGGTGCCGAAGCGGACCGCGGGCCAGGTCTCGATGAGGCACGAATGGGATGCGTTTCTCGCCCGCGCCTCGGCGGCTCAGGACGAATCGCTCCCGCTCCTCGTCATCGAAGCGGACAAACTCGTGGACGAGGCCTTAAAAAAACTCGGGTTTCCCGGGGAGACGATGCTCGAGCGCATCCAGGCCATGGCGCGCACGCGGAAAATGAGGTCGCTCGAGGCGTTCTGGAGGGCGCATAAGACCAGGAACGAAATAGCCCACGCGCCGAATTTCCTCATATCCCGCGCCGAGGTGGAAAGGCACTTGTCCTCGTACCAGAGGTTTCTGAAGGAGCTCGGTTGCCTGTAAGATGCCCCCGAAATTCGACAAAATACAGGCCGTAAAGTATGCCCCACCCCCGCCGGGCATTCCCGTTCACGGTTTCGTTCCGCCTGAGAGAGCGTCCTTTTTGGGCCGCGCGAACTATGCCGCGGCGCTCCAGACCAAGAATTTCATCTTCGGCGTCGACCGGCGGGACAGGGCGCGGCACATGTACGTCGTGGGAAAAAGCGGTTCGGGAAAGTCCAAGTTCCTCGAATTGCTCCTTAGGCAGGACATCGCCTACGGCTACGGACTCTGTTTCATCGACCCTCATGGTGAGATCATCGAGGAGATCCTCGACTTCATCCCCGAGTCGAGGCGCGACGACGTTCGTTACGTGAATCTCCGCGACAGGGAATTCCCCGTGTCGGTGAACCCGTTCTTCGGGATGCCGGAGCAGTACCGCCACCAGTACGTGGAATTCCTCGTCGAGATCTTCAGGGAATACTGCGGGGAGCTCTGGACCCAAGAGGCGGAATACGTGTCGCGGTTCGTGTTCCTCGCGCTCCTGGACTACAAGGGAGCGTCGTTCTTCGGCGTCCTTTCCATGCTGACTAACCCCGACTACCGCAAGGAGGTCCTGAAGGAGGTGAAGGATTCCGTGGTCAGGAATTTTTGGGAGAAGGAATTCAACAAAAAGAAGGAGCTGTTCGACGAGAAGGTGACGCTCCCGTGGAAGACGCGCTTCGGGCACCTCTTCTTCGACCCCCACGCGCGCCATCTTTTCTCTCAGGAGCGCCCCTCCGTCGATTTCGTTTCGTCCATCGAGGAGCGGAAGATAGTCCTAATCGCGCTCCCCAAGGGCGCGATGCCCGACGACGTCGTCGGGTTCATCGGGGCTCTCTACCTCGCCCTCTTCCGCATCGCGGGCCTGATGCAGAGGGGCGCGCGGAAGAAGGAAAGGGACTTCTATCTCTACGTGGACGAATTCCAGAATCTCCAGCTCGGCCCTTTCATCCACCTCCTCCCCGAATGCGGCAAGTCCGGGGTTTCGGTGACCCTCGCGCACCGCTACATAGGCCAGATCCCGGACGCGGTCCGCACCGCCATCTTCGGGAATGTGGGGACGGTCGTCGTCTTCCGGGTGAGCGGCGAGGATGCCGTGCGGCTCCGCTCCGAAATGGCGCCCGTCTTCGACGCGAAGGACATGCTGAACCTCGGCACGCGCGAATTTTACATCAAGACCATCGTGCGCGGCGAGGCGTGCGACCCATTCTCCGGCGAGGCATTGAGGGTGTTCCCGCCGGGCGGCGCCTCTTTTCGCGAGCACATCGTCGCCCGCTCGCGTGAGCTCTTGGCCATCCCGAAAGACGAGGCGGAGAAGAGCTTCGAACGCGAACTCGGCGCGTACGCGTGGGAGAATTCTGAAAAACCCCGCTCCGGAGTAGTATAAAATGAAATGATGAACGGAGCGGAATCGGAAAAAGACGTCATCTATTTCGGCAAAACGGACTTCCGGGGGGCCCAGCGCCTTTTTGGCATCAAGCGCATGGACCGCCGGCAGCACGTGTACGTGGTGGGGAAGACCGGCACGGGAAAGACGACGCTCCTCCACAACATGATGGTGCAGGACATCATGAACGGAGAGGGCGTGTGCGTCGTGGACCCGCACGGCGAGTTCGTGGAGAGCCTACTCACGAAGATCCCCGAGAACCGTAAGGAAGACGTCATATATTTCAACCCCTCTGACTCCGACTATTCCATAGGATTCAACGTCCTGGAGCTTCCCGACCCGAAATACAAGCATCTTGTGGCTTCCGGCCTCATGGGCATTTTCACGAAGATATGGTTCAACGTCTGGTCCGCGAGGATGGAGTACATATTGAACAATGCGATCTTGGCGCTCCTCGACACCCCCGGAACGACGCTTCTCGGCATCCCGCGTTTGCTCGTCGACAAGGAATTCCGCGGGAAGGTCATCGCGAACGTGAAGGACCCCGTGGTGAAGGCGTTCTGGACGAACGAATACGAGGAGTGGAGCCCGCAGTTCAGGAACGAGGCCATCGCGCCCATTCAGAACAAGGTGGGGCAGTTCCTCTCCTCCGCGCTGGTGCGGAACATCGTGGGGCAGAAGAAGAGCACCGTGAACGTCCTGGACATCATGAATTCGGGCAAGATTTTCCTCGTGAATGTCAGCAAGGGGCGCCTCGGCGAGGACAACTCGTCGCTTTTGGGCGCCATGCTCATTACGAAGATACAGCTCGCCGCGATGGAGCGCGTCAGGATCCCGGAGGAGGAACGCGTGGATTTCTTCCTCTATGTGGACGAGTTCCAGAACTTCGCGACCGATTCCTTCGCGAACATCCTCTCGGAGGCGAGGAAGTACCGCCTCGCCATCATCCTCGCGCACCAGTACATCGGCCAGCTCGTGACGGACGTATCTACCCGCGTTCGGGACGCCGTATTCGGCAACGTCGGGACGATGATAATCTTCCGGGTCGGCGCGACGGACGCCGAGTTTTTGGAAAAGGAGCTCACGCCGGAATTCTCGGTGCAGGACATCGTGAATCTGCCGAACCGCTCCATCTACGTGAAGCTCATGGTTAACGGCGTGACCTCGCGCCCGTTCTCGGCAGGCACGCTCCCGCCCTTCAAGGGTTCCACTGCGACGGCCTCGGAGGACGAGATCGTCGAGATGAGCCGAAAGCGGTATTCCGTGCCGAGGTGGGTGATAGAGCGGGATATCAACGAATGGAGCGGGATGGAAATGACGAGGGACGAGGAGAGGCGCGGTTACAAGGGGCAGATGGGCGATGTGCGTGGAACGTATGTGAGGCCTCCTCAGAGGCAGGAGTACCGCGAGGACCTGGCTTCTCTCGGCATCGAATTCCAGGGCCGTGAAGTCCGGGCCCCGCAGCCGATGCCGCCCCGCGAAGGGCAGTTTCAACCCGTGGAGCGCCGGAGGGATTTTTCGCGACCGCGCCATTTTGACGGGCCGCGCCCCAGAAGCCCGTACGTGAACATACGCCATGCGGCTCCCATCCACCCGCCCGTGGAGATTGCACCTCAGGCCAAGGAGGAATCGGGCTTGCCCCGCCGTAGCGATGCGGAGGCGGGTCCCGTGATATCGCTGAAGGACTTGGCGGAACAAAAACCGCCCGAGCCGACGAAAAAAGGCCCCTCGCAGGAGGTGGACAGCATCAAGAAAGAGCTCGAGGACGCCCTCAAGCACCTGGAATAAGCGATATATTGTACTCCAACTACAATATATTGTAGTTGGAGTACAATATATTATTTTGCTTTGTCTACGCGCTCCACGTAGTCGCCGGTCTGAGTGTTTATCCTTATGATGTCGCCCTCCTCGATGAAGAGGGGGGCGGTTATCTTCGCGCCCGTCTCTATGGTCACCACTTTCGTGCCTCCCTGCGCGGTGTTGCCCTTGATGGCCGGAGGCGCTTCGGTTACCTTGAATTCCATTTTCACGGGAAGCTCCACGTTGATGACCTTGTCCTTCCATTTGAACGCCTTCACCTCCGTTTGGGGCTTGAGGTATTGCATCACCTCGCCAACGACGTCGTCCCTCAGGGCGTAGCGCGCCGATGGCTTTCCCTTCTCGTGAAACCAGCACTCGCCCTTGCTCTCGTAGATGAAAACGACCTCAGTCATGTCTATCTCCGCCTCTCTGAATGTTTCGTTCTGGTGGGCGGTGTAGTTCTGCACCTTTCCGGAGAGGAGGTTCTTTATCTTCAGCTGGGTGACGGGCTTCCTCTGCTGCATCCTGATGAACGCGTACTCCAAGACGCGGTAGGGGTCCGGGTCCTCGTTCTTCGTGAAGATGGTCCCGATTTTCAATTCGTTGTATTCCAGATTCGCCATATGCAAGCATTGTACCCGAATATTTTGTTTTTTTGCAAATAAAAAGACCCGCTCAGCGGATCTTTTTTGAAAACGCCGTGCCGTGATAGAAAATCATAGCGACGAAAAATTTTGAAAAGAATATCGTCCAGTAGAAAACTCCGAGGGGAATGATGAGCCATGAGAATGCTCTTCTCCACGCGTTGAGGCGGAGGTTTCTCCCTCTCACCGCGGCGCAGTAGGATGCGCGTGCCGAAATCCCGAAAGTGAGAATGATGATTGCCGAGCCGATTGCGGAGAAAATAATGTCGGGCATACGCGCCCCCTTTCATTTTTTTGTTAGAAAATCTAAGGTTAATCTATTCTTTTGAGGGTATATGTCAAGAAATGAGAAAAAAACGGTTTACCCTGAGCCCGGTCGAAGGGTATTCGTGGGGCTTTTCCCAACGCTCGCCGCGAAGCGGGGGAGGGAGTACTGGGCAGGCGGGCAGGAGAAAAAGAGCGCTATAGTTAACTATAGCGCTTGAAATATGATGAATAAGCACAAAACAGTATTTGTCGGATTGTCTGGGGGTGTTGATAGCTCCGTGGCGGCGCTGTTGCTCAAAAAGGAGGGCTATAACGTCATCGGGGCGTTCATCAAGTCGTACAATGTGGACGGGTGCGAGGAGGAGGATGCCGAATACGCCCGCCGTGCGGCGGAAAAGCTCGAAATCCCATTTTACGTATTCGATATGCGGGAAGAGTACTTTTCCCGCGTGGTGGCGGAAATGATAGATGGATATCGGCGAGGAATCACGCCGAACCCAGACGTTTTGTGCAACCGCGAAATCAAATTCGGGCTTTTTTGGGAGAGGGCGAAAGCGCTCGGGGCGGATTATATCGCCACGGGGCATTACGCGCGAATTGTACGCTCACCCGATACCCTTGCTCAGGGTGTCTCCGGGGCGACGCCCAAGTCCTACCCTTCGCAAGGGTATCGGGCTTCGCTTTATACTGCTCGTGATATGAATAAAGATCAGACATATTTCCTTTGGAAGCTCACGCAGGAGGACTTGGAACATTGCCTTTTCCCGATAGGGGAATATGAGAAGCCCGAAGTGAGAAAAATAGCGGCGGAGGCGGGGCTTCCGGCAGCCGAACGGAAGGACTCGCAAGGCATCTGCTTTTTGGGGAAGGTGAAACTGCCGGAATTCCTGAAGAAGTACATCGCGCCGAAGAAGGGGGATATTGTTGACACGAACGGGAAGAAAATAGGGGAGCACGACGGCGCGTGGTTCTATACGATCGGTCAAAGACACCTTAATGCAAAGGATGTCCGTCATCCGGAGGATGTCGGACATCCAGGTACTAATAGGAAGCCCTATTATGTGGCGAGGAAGGACGTGGAAAAGAATGTCATCGTCGTCGCGGAGGGAGAAAGTAATCCAGCTCTTTATAAGAAGGAAATCCAACTTACCGATGTCAATTTCATCTCTCCAGACTTCAAAATTCCAACTTCTAAATTCCAAATTCTCTGCCGGGTCCGCTACCGCCAGCCTCTCGTTCCGGCGCATCTATTGTACTCCGACTACAATATATCGTACTCCGACTACAATATTTTGAAGGTGGAGTTTGAGGAGCCGGTGAAATTCGTGGCGCCGGGGCAGTCGGCGGTTTTCTACTCAACTGATGAGCAAACCTTGCCTGCCGGCAGGCAGGTCCTCGGCGGTGGAGTGATTTGTTGAAAAGTTATGGGACCAATTCTTATTTTTGATAAGTCTACATTACAAAGTCTCAATGAAGATGAGGCGATGTGGCTTGATAACTTTTTTCTTTCCAACATTACACCTCTTTTTTATATCGAGACACTTGCTGACCTTGAAAAAGAAGTTAAAACTGGACGCACCCCCGAGCAAGTAGTTGGTAATTTAGCTTCTAAAACACCAGATGCGAGTTCAAAGTGTAATGTTCACCATAAAGCGCTCATAGCAGCAGAACTTTTAGGTCAGGAGGAAATAGAGATGATTCATGGTAGGCCTATTATTTCAGGTGGCAGAGTGTTAGACCTCGAAGGTAAAACCGGGGTTATTTTTGAGCCATCTCCTGAAGAAAAGGCTTTTGAAAGGTGGCAGCGCGGAGAGTTCCTTCAACTTGAACGGTTTCAAGCAAAAATATGGAGAGATGAACTTTCTCAAATAAATTTTGAGAATATATATAAAATGTTCCAACGGTTTTTCTTGATAAAGAGGCCGAAAAATTTCAAAGATGTGAAGGAATTTACAGATTTATGCATTAATAATTTAGATAGAGAAGCAGTATTAATTTTTGGACTTTCACTGATTGGAGTTTCACAAGAGTCACGAATAGTGATTCTCGAAAGATATAATGTTGCTGGTAAACCACCTCTTTATGAGTTTGCACCTTATTTTACTTATGTTTTTTCTGTTGATTTGTTTTTTTATTTAGGCATTGCCGCAGGGCTTATAGGTCGAGGAAGACCGAGTCATAAAATTGATTTAGCATACTTGTATTATCTCCCTTTCTGCATGATTTTTACATCAAATGATAAGTTGCATTCTAGTATTGTCCCATTTTTTCTTAGGAAAAATCAGAGCTATGTCCTTGGAACAGAATTAAAAAAAGATCTCGCAAAATTGGATGCGTATTACAGCGCGTTTCCCGAGGAAACAAAAGAAAGAGGCGTCATAAGTTTTGCATTCTATCCTCCCTTAGACAATTCATTTTTGGTTACAAGATTGTGGGATAAACACATGTCTTCTACATGGAGGGAAAACCAAATTAGATTGAAGCCAGATCCAAATAGTAAAATTGGAAAAGAAATTATGAATGAGATGAAAAAGTTTGAGAGGGAAGGGGTTCCTGTCTCTAATGAAAGGCGTACAAGTGGGGAGACAGATCATATGGTTATTAAGCGAATGGTGTGTGCTCAAAAAGGAAAGTGGAAAAGGTTTCCTCCAGAGGTGATAAATCGTCGAAAGAACGAAAAAGGTGAGTGGGAAGACATAAAACCAAATTCTAATGACTAAGTGGTAAGGAGTTATAATATCGGTATGCCTCCCCATGTCGCATTTTTCTGGGGGACGGTTCTCTTCCTCCTTGGAATTCTCCTGAAGAGTTTCTTTTCCGGCACAGTCGTCATTCTCGCCTCCGCGGGAATTTTTGTTTTCCTCCTCGTTCTCCATTTTTTCCTCCGCCCGAACAAGGAAAACAACATTCCAACATTCTCAAGAATGTCGGAATGTTGTTTCTTGGCGTTCCTCGTTATTGTTGGGGGATTTTATTATCACTTTTATGATTCGCTGACGCGTCCCGAGGCCATTACCTACGGCGTGGAAATGACGATTCAGGGGAGGGTCATTCAAGCGGAATCCCGGCTTTCGGTGCAGATGCTCACCGTCGCCGCGACGGAGCCGTTTCAAGGCAAGGTCCGCGTCGTGATGGGTCCTGCGCCCGTCTTCCGCTACGGCGACGAGGTGGAATTAAAGGGAATATTGGAGCGCCCGGAGGAGCCGTACGTGAATTATCTGAAAAAAGACAACATTTTTTCGGAGATGTCTTTCCCGGAGGCGAAGTCGGTCAATAGCAAACTGTGGACAACTCGCGGGGCGCTCTATGCCGTCTCGGACGCCGCGCAAAACGCATTTTCCCGCATTTTTCCTGCGCGGGAGGCCGCATTGATGTCGGGATTGACGCTCGGGGACACGAGCCAGTTCACAAAGGAATTCAGGGAAGCGATGCAAAAGACGGGAACGACGCATATCGTGGCGCTTTCGGGGTATAACGTGATGGTGATCGTTGCCGCTACGTTCGCGCTCCTCGGATACTTCATGCGCCGGAGGACGGCGCGATGGGTGGCGTTCCTCATCATCCTCCTTTTCGTGCTTTTGACGGGCGCGGACGCCTCCGTCATCCGCGCCGCCATTATGGCGTTCCTCGTCATGTACCTCACCGCGGAGGGGAGATTGCGCTCTCCGCGGAACATCGTCGCCGCGACGGCGCTCGCGATGGTGCTTTGGAACCCGCGTGTCTTGGCATTCGACGTAGGGTTTCAGCTTTCCTTCCTCGCGTTCCTCGGCCTCGTGTACGTTTCGCCGAAAATCCTCGCGCGCCTCAAACATCGCGAGCAGAAGAAGGCGGGGTTTTTCAAGGAAGCGTTCGCGTACACCGTTTCGGCGCAGCTGATGACGCTCCCGCTCCTTGTCGGCTATTTTGACCGGTTTTTCGTGAGTTCCATAATCCCGAATATTCTCGTCGTCGCCCTCGTGCCTCTCACGATGGCGCTCGGATTCCTTTCCGCCGGCCTCTCTTTCATCTTTCCTCTTTCGTCTTATCTCGTCGGCTGGCTCGCGTATCCGTTCCTCAGATTGGAAACGCTAATCATAGAATCGTTCTCGCGCATAGCTTTTTTCCAGATCTCGTTCAACGTCGGTATCCTCTTCGCCGCGCTCTACTACGCCCTTCTCTTCAAAATTTTCATTCTCTCTTCCCGCGAAAACAGAAAACCGCCCGCTCCATTTTAATGGAGAGCTTAGCAAGTGTCCCAATTAATTGGGACACTTGAAGAGAGAAAAAGGAGTATAGAATGAAAAAGTATGGAAGGAGAGGAAAAACAAAAGAACTTTCTTGAAGCGTTGGGCGAGGCATATGGCGAACGGAAGCCGCTCTTTCTTGCCGTCGGCGCGGCGCTCCTCGCGTTCATTTTCTTCTCCGCCATTGCAGTCGCGCAAAAGCCGATTCCCTTCACGCAGTACTTTTTGAGCGTCGGGCAGGGCGACAGCGAGGCGGTGCTCCTCAATAACGGCGCAGTCGTTCTCATCGACGGAGGACCTCCGAACGGGAGGGCACTTAGGGAGCTGGAAAAGATATTGCCGTTCTACAAGCGCTCCGTGGACGCCGTTTTTATCACGCATCCGGAGGAAGACCATTTTGGCGGGCTCATCGAGATCCTGAAGCGCTTCAGTGTGGGCGTGGTCATCACGAACGGGGATGTGAACGAGACCGAATCATTTTACGAACTTCAGAAGGTCATGAAGGAGCGGAACATAAAGCAAATCGCGCTTTTCGCGGGGGACAAGGTCAAACAGGGGAATATCACGCTTTCCGTTCTGTGGCCTCCCGAAGAAGCCCTTCGACAAGCTCAGGGTAAACGGAACGAGAATGCGCTAGTGCTCCTCGCCGAGGCAAATGGGAGAAAAACCCTCTTTTTGAGCGATGTTCCGGAGAATATAGAGGAGAAATTTGCGGGCGAAGTCGGCGGAGCCGACATCGTAAAAGTGGGGCATCACGGGAGCAAGACCTCATCCGGAGATGTGCTTCTCTACGCAGTTCAGCCCGCCGTCGCTGTTGTGGAGGTTGGGAAGAACAATTATGGGCACCCAACCCCCGAAGCGCTTGAACGACTCGGGAATGCCGGAGCGCAGATATTTCGCACTGACCGCGACGGCACGCTTGGCGCCCGCTTTGAAAGCGGAGAATTGAAGATATTCCGCGTGAAATAGCGGGCGTATTCTTTTTGAAGTAATATGGCGAGCTTCGCTCTTGTCATAGTCGCTCGCTCGGAAATGAAAAAATATTATCTTTTCATTTCGCTCGCTTCGCTCTATGATAAACCCATTAATGATTGAGACACTCAAAAAGCCGTTCCGGCAGATATGGATCTTAAAGCACCCATTCCCTCGCCAGACGCTTTTCTGGAGCTTCCTTCTCGTCATCGCCGCGCTCGTGCTCATCATCGTCACGATAGGATCGCTTAGCTTCCCCGTAGTACTCCGCTTCAACGAGCGGCAGGGAATACTCATGTTCGGCGAACAGGCGCAGGTGCTCGGCGTATGGCTTTCGTTTTTAGCACTCTGGGCCATCAACGCCTTTCTCGCAGAGTTCCTCTATTTCCGCGAGCGCATGCTTGCGTACACGCTCGTCGTCCTTAACGCCTTCCTCTCGCTTTTCCTCCTCGCCGCCATTGTCACCATTGTTTTGGTAAACTGACATTATGGAGCCAGGATTCCTCATCCTTCTCGTTTCCCTCATTATCGTCGTTGCGTTCAGCGCCGCGACGTTCTATATGTCGCGCAGGAAGCCGGAAAAGGGAAACGAACTCATACTTCTCCAGAACCAGCTGACCGAGCTTACAAGGACGAACACGGAGCTTTCGCGCACCCTGGATGCGAAACTCAACGAATCAACCCGTGCGATGCAACATCAATTCAGCGAAAGTGCAAAAATCGTAAGGGACGTTACGGTAGGACTTACACGCCTCCAGGAAACGAACAAGCAAGTAGTTGGTTTTGCGGACCAACTGAAGGGATTGCAGGACATCTTGAAAAACCCGAAGCAGCGGGGAGTATTGGGGGAATATTACCTTGAGACGGTATTGAAAAATGTCCTTCCTCCCGGAAGTTATGAGACGCAATACGCGTTTTCCGACGGCACCATCGTGGACGCCATCGTGAAAGTGGATAAGCACATCATTCCCGTGGACTCCAAGTTCTCGCTCGAAAACTACAATCGGATCCTCCACGCGCAAGACCCCAACGACCGCAAGCGGTATGAGGCCGCATTTGTTGCCGACCTCAAAAACCGCATTGACGAGACCTCGAAATATGTGAAGCCGGAGGAAAACACGATGGATTTCGCGTTCATGTTTATCCCGTCAGAAGCAGTGTTCTACGACCTCCTTGTCAATAAGGTGGGGGTGATGGAAGCGCGGGACCTCATCGAGTACGCGTTTTCTAAGCGCGTCATCGTGGTTTCGCCGACATCTTTCCTCGCCTACCTCCAAACGGTGCTTCAGGGATTGAAAAATCAGAAAATTTCCGATGAGGCACAGAGGATTATCAAGGATGTGGGGCGCCTCGGGAAACACCTCGGCACTTATGACGAATATATGAATCGGTTGGGGAAAAACATTGAAACGACGGTTTCCTCCTATGTCCGCGCCAAAAAGGAGCTTGGGAAGGTAGATAAGGATATTTTAAAGATTTCCGGTACCGCCGCGGGAATCAAGCCGATGGAAATCGAGAGTCCTCGCGCGCTCACCGAGTCGGAGGAAGAATGATCCCGCGGAACGCCATTATCGCGGCGGCCACTGGCGCCACCCTCCTTTCCGGAGGGATGTTTTTTTCCTCCATGCTCGGGAAAAGGACCGCGGAGGCGCCCGTGCTTCCCCTCGCTACCTTGCACCAGCAGGAACAAAGGAAGCCGGTGCGCCTCGTCTTCACGGGCGACGTGATGCTCTCTCGCGCCGTCGGGGCGAAGATGGCGCAGAAGGACGACTTCGGATACCCTGCGCGCAAGGTCTCGGATTTCTTCAAGGACGCGGACATCGTCGCCGTGAACCTCGAGGGGCCGATGTCGGTTCTGGGGACCAAGGTCGGGAGCGAATATTCGTTCCGCATGGACCCGCGTTCGATCGAGACGCTCAAACTTCTGAATGTCTCCGTCGCGTCCCTCGCGAACAACCATATGTGGGACTACGGCCGCGATGCGCTCGTGAATACAGCGTCCATTCTGAACGCGAGCGGCATATTGTCCGCCGGGGCTGGGGAAAGTTATGAGGCCGCGAACGCGCTCCGCGTGAAGAAGGCGCGGGGGACGAAATTCGGCTTCCTTTCCTACACGGACCTCTACCCGGAGAATTTGGAAGCCGGTACGAGCTCGCCAGGGATAAGCTTATTCGACCTCGTGCGCGTATCTGGGGAGATAAGGAAAATAAAAAGCGAGAAACGGGCGGACATACTCGTCGTGCTCTTTCACTGGGGGGAGGAGTACCGGCAGCATCCGACACAGAAGCAGAGAGACACCGCCCACGCGCTCATTGATGCGGGCGCGGACCTCATCGTGGGGCATCATCCGCACGTCGTGCAGGACGTGAAAAAGTACAAAAATGGCTGGATTTTCTACTCTTTAGGGAACTTCATATTTGATCAATATTTCTCGGAGGGGACGATGAAGGGCCTTGTCGTCGAGGCCTTCGCGGAAAATGGGAAAATTTCCGAAGTGAAGTTGTGGGAGAGCGTTCTGAACAAGGATTATCAGATTGAGCGCATTGAACCCAAAAATTTGACTTTATAGGTTTTTCTGCTATACTGGGTACTGTAAATGAGCGTGGGTCATTTATTCATAAAAGACCCCCTCTAAATCTCTTAACCAAAGCCCCCCGCCGACGGCGGGGGGCTTTGGTTTTGTATTTCGCGCATTTTGGCTTTATTATGTCATTGCAGCTGCGGGTTGAGCACTCATTTACAACCTAAGAGGTTTGGAGGTCACCACCCCAGCTGCCTAATGCCTTTCGGCATTGGGCGCGCCCAACCCGGCAGCTGCAACACAAATGTTTTCGATTTTCAAAAAATTGACAGGCGATAAAAAGCTCGCGCGCTACCGCGAGCTTTCCGAACTTATCGGCACATTTGAGGCGGATCTTAAGAAGCTTTCAGACGCCGAGCTTCGCGGGAAGACCGCCGAGTTCCGGAAGCGCCTGGAGGACGGCGAGGAACTTGACACGCTACTGCCGGAGGCATTCGCGGCAGTCAGGGAAGCGTCCGTAAGGACCCTGAAGTTGAGGCATTTCGACGTTCAATTGATGGGCGGCATGGCGCTCCACGAGGGACACATTACCGAGATGCGCACCGGCGAGGGGAAGACCCTGGTCGCGACGCTCGCCGCATATGTGAACGCACTCACGGGGAAAGGCGTGCACGTGGTCACCGTGAACGACTATTTGGCGAAGCGCGACACGGTGTGGATGGGGCAGATATACGACGCGCTGGGGCTTTCCGTATCCGTCCTCGCGCACGAGAGCTCGTTCGTCTACGATCCATCGTTCAAAGGCGAGGAAAACATGGATAAGGAGCGCGACGAGGTCGGGGGATTCCGCATCATAGACAAATTCCTACGCCCCGCCTCGAGGCGGGAGGCGTACGCCACGGACATCACCTACGGCACGAACCACGAGTTCGGATTCGATTACCTCAGAGACAATCTGGCGGCCTCATTGAAGCAGAAGGTACAGCGCGCGCACCACTACGCCATCATCGACGAGGTGGACTCCATCCTCGTCGATGAGGCGAGGACCCCGCTCATAATCTCGGCGCCCGACGCGAAATCCAGCGAGTTCTACAAAACGTTCGCCAGGGTGGTGGAGCGGCTCAGCGAAGGCGAGGACTACACGACGGATGAGAAGACCCGCTCGGTTTCCATACTCGATTCGGGCATCGAGAAGGTCCAGAAGTTGATAGGGGTCCAGAACCTCTACGACCCGGAGCATTCCCGCCTCGTGCATTTCCTCCAGGAGTCCCTCCGCGCGAAGGCGCTCTTCCGGCGCGACAAGGACTACGTTGTTAAGGACGGAGAAATCCTCATCGTCGACGAGTTCACGGGGAGGATACTCCACGGCAGGCGCTACTCCGGCGGGCTCCACCAGGCCATCGAGGCGAAGGAGAACGCGTTTGTGAAGGAGGAAAGCCGCACGTACGCGCAGATCACCATCCAGAACTATTTCAGGATGTACAAAAAGATCTCCGGGATGACCGGCACCGCGGAGACCTCCGCCGAGGAGTTCCATAAGGTGTACAACCTCGAGGTGGTCGTCATCCCCACGAACCGCGAGATGATACGCCACGACCACCACGACCGAATCTACAAGACCATGGATGCGAAGTACGCCGCGGCGGTCGAGGAGATCAAGGAGCGGAACGGGAAAGGCCAGCCGCTCCTCGTCGGCTCTGCCTCTATCGCACACAACGAGAGATTGTCCGCATTGCTTTCCAAGGCGGGCGTGCGCCACGAGATGCTGAACGCCAAGAACAACGAGCGTGAAGGCATGATAATCGCGCAGGCGGGGCGCCTCGGGGCCGTGACGCTTGCCACGAACATGGCGGGGCGCGGCGTCGACATAATCCTCGGCGGAAACCCTCCGGACCAAACGGAGGCGGAAAAGATAAAGGGCCTCGGCGGGCTCCATGTCATCGGCACGGAGCGCCACGAGGCGCGGCGCATAGACAACCAGCTCAGGGGCCGCGCAGGAAGGCAGGGGGACCAAGGGAGCACGCAGTTCTTCCTCTCCCTGGAGGACGACGTCGTGCGCATCTTCGGCGGGGACCGCATCAAACGCCTGATGGAGACGCTGAATTTCCCCGAGGACATGCCCATAGAGTCCAATATGGTGACGAAAGGCGTGAACCAGGCCCAGCAGAAGATAGAGGGCATCAATTTCGACATCAGGAAGCACCTGTTGGAGTTCGACGATGTCCTCAACAAACAGCGCACCGCCGTCTACGCCCGTAGGGACAAATTCCTCGAGGCGGGGGACCGCAACGACATCGTCCCGCTCGTGAAGGAGATCCTGAACCGGAGGGTGGAAGAGATGAGCGTGGAAGCCGAGCATGCGGCGGAGTCGGAGTCGCAAGAGGAATCCGAAAAGAGATCCAAGGAAATAGAGGCGTTCCGGAAGAAAACGGACGACCTTCCGGAGAAGATAGAGCCCGACCGCGCGAAGATGCTCGCAGAACAGCTGACGCGCATCTCCGACATACTCTGGGTGGAGCACCTGGAGGCACTGGAGGGGCTCCGGGAGTCCGTGAACATCAGGGCGTACGGCCAACACGACCCCATCGTGGAGTATCGCAGGGAGGGGCATCTCCTGTATCACAACCTGAACCGGAATTTCGACGCGCTCCTGCTCCAGACCATATTCCCGCTCTTCGAGATGGACCTTTCCAAGGTGAATATCGCCCCCGCGGAGGCGAAGATAGCACCGCCTCCGGGAGCGAAGCACATCGGGAGGAACGATCCCTGCTGGTGCGGCGCGAAACATCCTGACGGTCGCCCCATCAAGTACAAGCACTGTCATGGAAAGAACGCATAAAGAAGCGATCCGCCAACCGGCGGAGAAGTCCCGTAGTTCCCGCCGTAGCGGGATAGTACGGGATGTTATGGGAAATAAAGTAACATTCCAACATTCTGCAGAATGTTGGAATGTTGTTAAATTAAAGATATGAAATACAACAAACTAGTGCGGGACAAGATTCCCGAATATATCGAAGGCAAGGGAGAGAAAGCCGTGTGGCATATTGCCGACGAGGAGGAGTACTGGGAAAAACTGAAAGAGAAGCTCACGGAAGAAGCCGAGGAATTCAAGAAGGAAAGCACGCCTGAGGAATTCGCGGATCTTTTGGAAGTCATCGACGCCATACGCGAATACAAGAATTTTGATTTTATGGAAATCGGGAAAATAAAAGAGGAAAAGGCGGAAAAGCGCGGGAGATTCAAAAAGCGCATTATTTTGGACGAATCGTAAAAATGTCCGAAGACAACTACAAAAAGGCTGGTCTTCGCAGAGGTATTGATTACATCGGGCTCACCTGCGTGTTTTTTTGCCATGACGGGAAAGGGAATCTGCTTATGCACAAGCGAAGCAGAAGGTGCCGCGACGAAATAGGGCGTTGGGATTGCGGTTCCGGGTCAATGGAGTTCGGAGAAACCTTTGAGAAGGCCGCCATAAGGGAAATCAGGGAAGAATATTGCGTCACGCCGAGCGATCTGAAATTTTGCGGAGTCACGAACGTGATACGGAGGCACAACGGCAAGAGGACGCATTGGGTTGCCTTGATCTTCACCGCAAAAGTGGATCCTCGAAAGGCAAAAATGGGGGAACCGGAAAAAATGGACGGGATTGCCTGGTTCAAGACGAACAAACTTCCCAAACCACTGCACTCGATGCTTCTGAAACATCTCGCGATGGCGAGAAAAAGCAGCGTGAGGTTATGACCCTACGGTTTAGGGCGGGGGACAGGAAGATCTTTGACGCCGTCCGCTCGGGTAAGAAGAAGACGGAGACACGCGCGGGGACGCTACGGTACCGGAATGTCAAAATAGGGGACTCGCTTACCTTCATGTGCGGAGGAAAGAAATTTCAAAAGAAGGTGAAGAAAGCGGAATATTTCAAAACCATTGCCGGGCTGCTCAAAAAGCACAAACCAAGAGAGATAAATCTGTTTGTCTCCTCCGAGGCGGAATTGAGGGAAATGTATCGGGGGTTCTATAAAGAAAAAATCAAAAAGCACGGAATTGTGGCTTGGACGCTGTAATGACCAGGTTCTATCAATCCGGAAAGGGCAGGGGAAAGAAAATCCTTCTTGTCGGCGAATCGCCGTCTCCAAGAGGTTGGTACAGGGGAAAAGCATGCAGAAACCGTAACGGAGAGCTTCTTCCGACTGGTAGGCGCATTAACAAGCTTTTGGAACCGTTCAATCTTTTGGTGGATGAATGCGGATTTGCGGAACTTTGCCAGTGTGTTTTGAAGGACAGGAAAATGATGCGCGCACGGGCCAAAAAGGATTGGTCTGTATTTTTGAAACACTTAAAGAAATCAAATTCTAAACTCATAATTATACTGGGCGTTGAAACAACGAATGTATTTTCCGGGCTTTGTGGGTATGCTCTGAAAACGGGAGAGATTTCAAAATTTAAATTTGGCACAAAAACATATTCGGTATTGCCCATATATCATCCGTCTCCGATAAATCCTAAAAACCGAGCGAAAAACAAAAAAATCATGTTTCACAACACTAAAAAATTAAAAACTCTTTTCATGTAATGCACACCGCTGCATTTAAATGCAGCGGTGTGTGAATAATGAAGTGTCGCAATTAATTGGGACAGTTCATAGGGAGTGCAGAAGGGAATTTTGTAGAATTAATGTAATGTCTGAAAAGCAGAGTTTTCAAAACCAGTACCTCCACGAGGTGGCCATCACGGCAATTGTCGTCAAAGACGGGAAATATCTCATTGTGCGCAGGTCGGCGACGAAGAAGCGCTTTCCCGGAATGTGGACGGTCCCCGGCGGGAAACTGGAAACGAAGGATTATCTGGAGCTTCCGAAGGACACCGAATTCTATTGGTACAACGTCCTCGAGAAGGTGCTCCGCAGGGAAGTGAAGGAGGAAGTCGGCATTGATATCGCAAACATCGGGTATGTGACGAGCTTGGCGACGGTGCACGCAGACAGGCGAGAAATCCGAGTGGCAGAGGCACTGAACGGTTGAACCGGGCGTCTTTTTCCGTTATAATCATCTTTTAAAAACAAAATAAGGATAAGGAGGCGATATGACCTTTCTGCAAGACCCCGAGGGTTCGAAGAATCCGCCGAATGACGGAGAGGAAAAGAAGAACATGGACGAACAGAACGATGTTTATGCGGATGTGGACGGTGAATGGCAAGGATATCTTGAAAACGAGGAAGTTCTGGCCGTTCTGAAGAAAGACGGCCCTAAAGAGGATTTTTAATTCACCATAATCAAAAACCTAAAATAAGCAGGAGGAAAAATGCACTATAAACCCAATTCTCCCACCCACATAACATTCCCTTTTCACGAATTCGTTTCATGTTTCGGTTCCGGCGACGACATACCCCACGATGAACACGAGGTTGTAATGGACCACATCAAACTTTCCAAAGCCGCCAACCGTCTCCGCGACGCGGAACAGCTTGCCGCGCTTGGTGAAGATATTTCATTCAACGCCAACGATTACCTTACAAAACCCGATTCAGTTTCCAAAGCATACCCCGCTTTCGAAGAAAGGATTCACGATGAGGACATCGTGCCCGTTTCAGACGATACACCTCCTGAGGATTTTCTCAGAAAGCAATTTTTCGGATGCTGCGATACATTTGAGAGCATGCACAAGCAGGTAGTTTCCGGACTTGGCCGATGACAGTTGAATAATCAGAAGTTTTTATGCAAATCCCGCCCTCAACAGCGGGATTTTTCTTTTCATGAAACCGTGGTAAAATGGGAAAAATGCTCGATATCATCACCGTCGGAACCGCGACGAGAGACGTGTTCCTCGCAAGCAGGGATTTCAAAGTTCTCAAGGACCCGAAGCACCTGGACAAGCTCGGCTTCCCGAAGGGGGAGGCGGCCTGCTTCGCGCTCGGTTCCAAGCTGGAGATCAAGGACCCCGTTTTCACGACCGGCGGGGGCGCGGCGAATGCCGCCGTTTCGTTCTCGCGCCTCGGATTCAAGACCGCGGCGTGCATGAAGCTCGGCGACGACGATTCGGGGAAAGCGGTACTCGCGGAGCTGAAAAGCGAGGGCGTGAAGCCCATCGTATCGTTCTCCAAGGACGAGGGGACGGCGTACTCCACGGTGCTCCTCACTCCCGGCGGCGAGCGGACAATCCTCATCTTCCGCGGTGCGGGGGAGCACGTCACGGAGCGTGACCTTCCACTCTCGTCTTTGAAAGCGAAATGGGCGTATCTCGCGCCCGGGAAGATCCCCGTCTCGCTTCTCGAGAAAGCGGTGCTCGCATTCAAGAAAAAAGGGATGAAAATAGCCCTCAATCCCTCGCGGGGATACCTAACGCTCCACAATAAGAAAATCGAGCGCATCCTCCGCTCTGCGGACGTGGTGCTCGTGAACCGCGAGGAAGCCGCGTACCTCACGGGCGTTTCCTACCACCGCGAGGAGAAGCTAATGAAATCGTTCTTCGGCCTTTTCGGGGAGGGAATCGCGGTCATTACCGAAGACAAAAAAGGCGCGGTAGCGTTCGACGGAGCGTACGTGTACCGCGTGGGCATTTTTGAGGATGCGAAAATGGTGGATGAAACGGGAGCCGGCGACGCCTTTGGCGCGGGGTTCGTCTCGGGACTCATGGAAATGGGCGACATCCTCTACGCCCTGCGGCTCGGAAGCGCGAACGCGGCCTCCGTCATCGAGCACATGGGCGGCTCGACGGGTGCGCTCACGAAAAAGGAATTCAAGAAATCCCGCTGGGAAAACCTCCCGCTCGACATCGACGAACTGTAGCCGGCTTCGCCCTTATGGAAAACGTAAAGAAGCTCATTCTTGAGGTGAGGGCGGGAACCGGCGGCGACGAAGCGGGGCTCTTCGCGGGCGACCTCACGAGGATGTACCAAAAGTATGCGGGAAAGCGCGGGTGGCGCTTCCAGCCGCTCGACTGGAACGAGAGCTCCCTCAAGGGCTACAAATCTTTTGTCGCGGAAATCACCGGCGAAGGCGCGTACGGCACCCTCCGGAACGAATCGGGCGTACACCGGGTCCAGCGCGTCCCCGAGACGGAGAAAAGCGGCAGGGTGCACACCTCGACGGCGTCCGTCGCCGTGCTCCCCATCGTGGACGCGAAGCATGTGGAAGTTAAGGAGAGCGACCTCGAGGTGGCTTTTTCCCGCGCAGGAGGCCCCGGCGGGCAGAACGTGAACAAGGTGGAGACGGCCGTGAGGATAACGCACAAACCGACGGGTCTCGTCGTCTCGTGTCGTGAGGAGCGCAGCCAATCGGCGAACCGCGAGAAGGCGATGGAGGTCTTGAGGGCGAAGCTTTTCGAGGAGGAACAGCGCCAGGCGGTGGGGTCCGTGTCGGAATTGAGGAAAGAGCAGGTGGGTTCCGCCGAGCGCGCGGAAAAGATTCGCACCTACAACTTCCCGCAGGACCGCATCACCGATCATAGGATAGGCAAGAAATGGAGCAATATAGAGAAAATAATGGAGGGAAATTTAGAGCCCGTTGTTGAGGCTTTTGCCGGAGGAGCGAAGCGAACGGAGTGAGCGAAGTCCCGTACGAAACCGAAGGTTTTCGTACGGGATGAAGGCGTTCAATAAGTAAAAACCCCGCCGTCGGCGGGGTTTTTACTGCACCGATTCGAGAAGTTCTATATCCTTCTGGAATTTGGCGGCGTTGTCCATGACCTTACCCGCATAATACGTGCAGGAGTAGCGCTGCCAGTTGTTCCCGCAATAGTATATGGCGGCTGCCTTCTTCTCGTCCGCGGCGTTCCTCGAGGCGGCGCCGTACTGCTTGAGGTACAGTCCCGTCGCGACGAACGCGTCGGCGTTGTTCCACGGGTTCGGCGGGTTGTTTCCCGTCGTCGCCGCGATGCGCGACTCGAACACCTTCCACGTGGAAGGGATGAACTGCGCCGGCCCCATCGCCCCTCCGTACGTGCCGTCGGCGTTCGGGCACGAGATCTTCGCGAAGGCGGAAGTCGGGTCTATGCCGAGCGCCTTCGTGATCGCCTCGAAGACAGGGATCTCCTTCGGGTTCATGTTCGTCCTTCCCGAGGAGTTCACGGCGTTATATACGCACCGGCCGGTGTTCGCGCCGAGCTTCGATTCGCGGTCAAGGACCCCGAGGATTAAGGCGGCCCTCACCCCCGTAGCGCGCTCCGCTAGGCGCGCATAGTCCAAAGCTTTTTCAAACGTCAGGGAACCGCCGCCCAAGAGTTCGAAGAGTCGCGTCCTGATTTTGGACGCCTCCTGCTGTTTTTGTGCGAGCAATTTTTGGTATTCGGTTTCCTTTCCCTTTGTGACGGTCAAAATTCTGTTTTTTTCGCTTTGCGTCGACTGAACGCCGAGCTTCTGCGCCTGCTGGATGGCCTTCAAATTTTCAGCGTCCTGTTTTTCGAGCGAGAGTTCTTCTTTTTGGCTAAGGAGCTCCTGGCGGAGTTTTGTAATGTTCTCAAGAGACACCCTTAGATTGCTCTGCACGAGTTCAAGGTCGTTAAGTTTTCCGAAAAAATCGGAGAGCTGGGTATTCGCGAGCATGATTGCCAGAAGGCTTTGTTTGTCTGTTTCGTAAATCGCCTGCAAACTCTGAGCGATAGCTTCCCTATGGCTGTCTATTTTGTTTTCCGTGGTGTTAATCTCCCTCTGGGTGTCGTTGATGTCCTGATTCAGTTTTGAAAGGTTTAGGTTCACCGTCTTAATCTGTAGGTTCAGCTTGTCTATTTTCGCGTTCAGCGAGCTTATCTCTCCTTTCAGGCTGTTTCCCTGCTTTCGGTATTGGTCGATCGTGCGCTGTGTTTCTTCAATTTGCTTCTCGTATTCCTTGAGCTGTGTTTCGAGTTCCGCGCGCTCTCTCGCGCGCTCCTCCGCGCTTTGGTCAACCTGTGCACGGACGTACGAGATCTGCGGCGCCTGTACGAATCCCGTGAAGAAAGAAAGGACAACCGCCCCGGTTATGGTGTACTGTATGACTGATTTCAGGGGGATGCGGAATACTGGCGAGTAGGACGCGTTCAGCCTACCCCGTTCATCGGATACTATATCGCGTACTTTTTTCATCCCGATGATGATAGGAAACGCATACGCGCGTTTCCGTACGATTGCGACTCTATATTGTGTGTATTGTTTTTATTCTTCATAATCTTTATTTTCACCAAATCCTTTTGCGCACCGAGCAATCTAATCATCATACGGGATTCATTTTATCCGCATTAATTATAACGGTTACAAGAACCGTTCTATTACCGATTCCCCCTACAGCACATGGATTTTAACACGTTTTTTGCGCGTTATGAACAAAAAACCCCTTTTAGGGGTTTTTTTCGATTGTTTCCGCCGGAATTTCGCCGGTTGCCGGAGTTTCTGCCGCGCTTTCCGCCGGTGGCGGTGGAGCGATTTCCTCTTCTTTCTGCTGTTCGGATACGATGACAATTACGGACTGTTTTTCAGTCAGCACGTCCACGTTTTTCGGAATCTTCAAGTCTTCAACCGAGATGCTCTGTCCGGCTTCTACAAGAGAGGAAATATCAACAGTGAATTCGTGGGGGATGTCCGTAGGGAGCGATTCAATTTCAATTTCGTGGAGAATATGCATGACGGTCAGGCCCTCTTTCTCAGCGGGACTTTCACCATGGAGCACTACAGGAACATGAACTATGACTTTTTCGCCTTTCTGCACGCATCGGAAATCCACCGTGAGCGGGCGCTGGGTGAGGTGATCAAGCACCATGTCGGATATGAGAGCCGAAAGTTCATCCGCGCCGAGTCGGAGCGAGACGACGGTATTTTCTCCCGCTTGCTTCCAGATTTTCACGAGCGCTTTCTCCGGAACCGAGATGTGGATGTTTTTCATTCCGCGCCCGTACACTTCGCCCGGAACGAATCCGTCCCGTCGGAGCGCCGACACCTTTTTCCCGAGTATGTCGCGGGTTTTCACTTCAAGTTCCATAAGGTTTTACTTTTTCTTTGAAGCCACGGTCGCTACCGTTTTTCTCACGCGCGTTTTCTTTTCTTTTTTCGGAGCCGTTTTCAACTGGCGCGCCTTGAACCTTTCGACGCGTCCACGCGTATCAATAAGTTGCTGGCTACCCGTGTAGAACGGGTGGCACTTCGCGCATATGTTCACGGAAAGCTTTTCGCGCGTGGAGCCCACCGTGAACGTGTTCCCGCAGGCGCATTTCACTGTCGCTTTCGGATAATATGCTGGATGTATTTCTTTCTTCATACTTTCGGATAACGAAAGCAAGATTAACACAGGTTTTTTCGTGAGGCAAGGAACGGTTTTTGGGACCTTGCCAGGAAGTGGATAATTGACTTGCGTTTCTGTCGGGGGGGTAAAGTGAAAAATATGATTACAAAAGAAGATCTCAAGAACCCCAAAAAGTTTTCCGACTTTGTTGAGAGATTAAAGGCGGGGGAAACGACTCAAGAAGAAGATTTGATTTTCGAAGAGTCTCTTAATGAGATGTCAGATGAGTTGCGAGAAATAGCCGAACTCGCTATTAAAAATAGTCGCCAATAATAATTTATCCGATTTTTATGGAAAAAATATCACATTTCCCCGTAGAAGAAAACGAGAAAGTCGTTGATACTTTTAATGAACAAGAGTTTCATCGGGAAGCTTCGATAATTGCAAATTCAAAAGAAATTCCTAATGACGTCAGCGTTGAGACTTTAAAGGCCGTAAAAGAAAAGCTTAGTGGAACTATTGATTGGAACAAGACATGGATTAAAGAAAATCTTGTATACGCAATTCCTTTTAAGCCTCTTTTTACCGCACTGACTGAATGGGGTGATTATAATGAATATAGTGACAGTGAAGGTGGAACCGAACGTGCAGTGGATATTATGATGGGATCGAGTGGCTTGAATGTGGGTTTGGGATTGACTGAAGCATTGATTGAGTCCGTTGAACTCATTAAAAATTACCGTTTCATGTTAAAGACCAAGAGAGAGTTGAAAAATAAGGAAGAAAAAAAGAAGAGCTAAAGACGCATTTTGGAGGATAGTTATTAAGGAATGCCCATGTCAGCATTCCTTTTGAATTTTAAGTTGACAAACAGTGGTGTTTCGACAACAATAGTCAGGCACTCTGAGTGCTCCTTTTTTGATGGAAATCGCGTCCTTTGACAACTATAAATGAAGTCATGACAATGACTAAAATAAAAAGCATAAAAACAAACTCAATGAGAAATTTTTCTCGTTGTTCCAATAGAGTTTAATGACTTATGGCAATCTAACAGACGGACGGCTGATAGAGAGGTTTTAATAAACCATCTCCGCCGTTCGACTGAGCCATGTAGTTATTTATTAGAGGATTTGATCCTGGTCCAGGATGAACGCTGGCGGCGTGGATAAGGCATGCAA
>CAYHLH010000004.1:0-46043 GCA_964357525.1 uncultured Candidatus Saccharibacteria bacterium | reverse complement strand
GGCTTTTGGATTTTTCAGAGCGATTCAGGGGAAGGACTTGGAGCTTCCACCTCGTCTTCTTTTAAGGTGATTTCCGGAATGATTCGGAATCTTTTTCAGCCGGTGAAGCCGACCTACGAGCTCGTTCACTACCACTGGCGGAACGACAATGGTTCTGAATCGGCAGCGACCTCGGCGACGGGCGGAAGCGAGGACACTCTTCTCACAAATCTCGCGAAGAGCACGAGCAAGCGCATTCGTGTCGGGGCAACTAACGCCGGCGGGACAATTAAATCTTTTTCCGCCCAGCAGTTCAGATTGGAGTACGGGTTCGTCGCTTCCACATCCACTTCGTGCGGCACAGTCGGTACGTGGATTGATGTCGGTGCGGGCGGCGGCGATTGGGACATGTTTGATTCTTCAAACCTAACGGACGGCGCGAATACCACGAATATTGCGGTCTCGACGGGAGGTGTTTCCGATTCGAATTACGCGTTTCTCACACCGAACGGGGGAGTAAGGGACACGACGAGCACGGCCGCGGCGGTCTCGGTGCCGAGCGATTCTTTTATTGAGCTCGAGTACGACGCTCAAGCGAACGCTTCTGCGAGTTCCTCCCCAGGCATGTATTGTTTTCGCGTCACGAACGCCGGTTCCGCAGGTAACTTCATCTATACCCGTTACCCGCAGGTTACGGTTGCCTTGGGCACTCAAACCATTTCTTTGACGATTACCCCGACGATCTTGAACCTCCCGAGTTTAACGCCGGGGAGCGCGGTTACAGCGACGACAACCGCCGCAGTCACCATTACCGGAGGAACGAACGGGTATTCCTTGAAGGTTTCGCGCGATTCGACGACTTCCACGCTCGCATCTTCAACCATCACCTTTCCTGATTTCACATCATGGAATCCTGGGACGGGGTGTTCTTCAGGGCAGGGAAACGGCGCAACCTCACCCGGCCAAAATTTTTCCTTTCGCGTTCGGCAATCCGGCACTGATTCAAGCTATTGCTCCTATTGGTGGGGAAATAATGATACTGGCGGAGTGGCGCTTTTCGTCGGGATGCCGACTTCAAGCCAAACCATTGTCAACGCCACCTCTTCACAAGACGGAACGACGAACACGTCAATTCTCTTTCGTACCGATGCGCCGGCAAGCCAGAGAGCCATAAATTACAGCGGGACAGTCACTTTTACGGCGGTTGTAAACCCCTAAATGAAGTTATCCACTGCCCCTCTTTGCTCGTTTTTGGTACAATAAAAGCATGAAGAATTATCTAATTATTGAATATGGTGTCGTTGTTGTATTTATGGCCTTTATGGCGGTGGTTCTCTTTGGACCTCCCATTTCTGGAATATTAATTCCCCAAGCGGCTGGTCAGGTGTCAACCTCTACGGGTCAGACCATTACGCTTTCGGTGAACCAAGTCATTACGCTCACGCTCTCTACAAGCACGCTGGGACTCGGATCGCTTACGCCCGGGACGGCGGTGTCAGCCACCTCAAGCGCAACAGTGACGACAAACTCCGCAACGGGATGGAGTCTTAGGATAAATCGCGCCAGCGCCACCTCGACGATTGCATCGGGAACGATTGCATTTCCGGATGCGACCCAATGGAACGGCAGTAATGCGACCTCCTCGAATTTTATAGGCGCAAACATGCACTTCCGAGTTTTCCAATCCGGAACGACCGCAGGTCTTTATAATTCAACGCTTTGGGGTCCAAACGATACTGACGGTACCGGTAATTCAATGTATGCCGGCTTTCCCACCGCCTCGTCTTCTTACGTCGCGACTACGAGTACTTATTCTGGGGCAAACCAGGTTGTCGTAATGAAAGTCCGCGCGGACGCCCCCGGAACCCAGCAAGCGACGAACTATACTGGGAACATTACTATTACCGCAATCTCGAATCCGTAAGGGAGGCGCTCGTTGTTTTTTAACGGAATTGAGTTACACTGATTCCGTAGGCAGTTCCGCTTTAGTATGAAGAGATTTTTCTATTTGGTTTTTACCCTTGTGCTTGCTGCAATCATCTCCGCTTTTTTTTCGCCCATGAGCGCGCGTGCGCAGGTGGGTATCTCTCTCTACCCGGTGAAGTTTGACATTTCAGTTGAGCCGGGGAAACCCTATGCCGACGCGATCACAGTCATCAACCCGAACGACTTTCCCATCGGCGTTCAGCCCGAAGTTGAAAATATCAGCGCGGGGGACGAAGGCGCGATTGATTTGGTGGACACCGACATTCCCCACGGACTTACCGCTTGGATTTCCATGGACAGGATGCCGTTCACGCTTGCTCCGCAGGAGCGTCGTGAGGTGCCGTTCACGATTACCGTTCCCACAGGTGGGGGAGAACCAGGGAGTCACTACGGCGTGATTTTATTCCGCGGGATTCCCGTTGCCGGCACTCCTTCAAACGGGATAGGTATTTCCGGTCGTGTTGGTTCGGTGGTACTCGCCACGGTTCCCGGCGATGCGGTGAAAACCGGGCTCATTGAGTCCTTCACGGGGCCCGGCTCTTTTCTCGCCCGCGGGCCGGTTGATTTCACTTTCAAGGTGAAAAATACGGGAAATTCGCACTTTGAGCCGCAGGGAAAGATAACACTCTCGGGGCCGCTCGTGAAAACAACAGATTTATCATTTGAGCCGCGGATTGTTTTCCCGGGCCACAACCGAACTTTTAAGGCGAAATGGGACACGCGGTACGGTTTTGGTCCCATCACCGCCACTCTTAATATCATGGTTCCAGACAGCGGTTCTCAAAATGCCACGCTGACTTTCTTTATGTTTCCATGGCAGGAGGCGCTGGGATTCCTCGCGCTGGTTTTCATTATAGGGTTTTTCTGGAGAATGTTCAGAAAAAATTTTAGAATTGTAAAAATATCTTCCCCGAAATAACGACGAAGAAGATTTTTCAGGGAAATGAAAGGCAGGGAAGCATTAAAGAAGGGAATTTACATTGCCGCGGTTTTTGTTTTTCTCGCTTCGCCGGTTGCCGCGCAAACAGTCAATAGCTCTCTCGAATTATCATTAAGGGTGATAGTGTTGCCGCTCGCGCCGACCTCTCTTACGGCTTCGTCGGTTTCAACTTCTCAAATCAATCTGAATTGGTCGGATAATTCGAACAACGAGAACGGATTTTACATTGAAGAGAAAGTCGGGAGCGGCGGTTTTTTTACTCAAATTGATTCGGTAGGCGCAAATGTTATGTCATACTCGCGCACTGGATTGCTTCCGAACACCACCTATTTTTACCGCGTGAGAGCGTGGAATGATGCGGGAACGAGCGGATATACCAATGAAGCGAACGCGACAACATTTTCCAACGGAGGTGGAGGAGGCGGTGGCGGAGACGGAGGTGGCGGTGGCGGCGGTGGTGGTTCTCCACCATCACCCACGACAAACGTTTCTTTTCTCGGTCGAGCGTACCCTGGGAGCGCCGTAACTGTTTTGAAGGACGGTCAAGTTGTAGTGTCCACCGTTGCCGGTCCCGATGCCCAATTCAATATAAATGTTTCGGGCTTGTCGGGCGGGAACTATATTTTTTCGATTTACACGCAAGATGCAAACGGCAACCGCTCTGCACTTTTAACGTTTCCTATCAGCATTACCGCCGGAGCCGCCACGCAGGTTTCCGGAATTTTTATCGCTCCCACTATAGCGGTGGATAAAATTCAAGTGAAGCGAGGCGATCCCCTCGCGATTTTCGGACAAAGTGTTCCCAACGGGCAGATCACCATCAGTGTTTCATCAGAGGAGGAAATATTTGAAAAAGTAAGCGCCGATAAAAGCGGCGCCTACCTTTACAATTTGGATTCGGGGCGTCTTCTAATTGGGAGTCACAGCGCTCAGTCAAGGGCCGCTTTAGGCGGGAGTATCAGTCCCTCCTCAAACGCCGTCGCGTTTGAGGTTGGCACGAAAACCGTCGCCGCTCCCAAGAAACTGGCTAAAGGCGATGCGAACGGCGACGGACGGGTAAACCTCGTGGATTTTTCCGTTCTTGCGTATTGGTACAAACGAACGTCTCCGCCCAAAACCATTGATTTAAACGGTGACGGTAAAATTAACCTCGTTGATTTCAGCATTATGGCTTACCACTGGAGCGGGTGATATAATATGAAAAAAGCGCAATGAAAATATTTTCCTTTCCCGCGCTCTTTTTCCTGTTTTTGCTTTCAGGGGTTTTAGCTTCCCAGGCGCTTGCGGCAAGCATTTTCCCCGAACCGGCGGCGCTTGAAGTGGAAGAGAAAAGTATTTTTGAAGTCATCTGGTTTGCGGATACCGACGGCGCGCCGGTAAACACATTCCAGGGAAAAATTTCCTACCCCCCATCCTCTCTCACCGTAAAAGAAGTGAAAGTGGGGAGTTCCATTATCAATTTTTGGATAGAGCGTCCGAAAGCGGATGAGCGGACCGGCGCCATTGCGTTTTCAGGCATTACTCCCGGCGGATGGGGCGGGGAGCGGGGGCGTCTTTTCTCGGTTATCTTTGAAGCAAAACTCCCAGGCAAACAATTCCTTTTGCCTAGAGAAATTCAGATGTTTTTGAATGACGGGAAAGGCACCTCACTTACCACGACGCCGGGCGTTTCAGCATCCGTTCTTGTGAAGGTTGGTGGCGCTCCCCGCGAGTATTTCGCCGCCGATACCTTGCAAAAAGACACAATCGCCCCGGAACCCTTTACGCCGATGATTGTGAAGGACAAAAATCTTGAAAAAGGGAGATATGTCCTTGTCTTTGCCGCAGAGGATAAAGAATCGGGCGTGAAATATTTTGAAATATGCGAAGGCCGTCGCCCCTGCGAGATTACCGGAAGCCCCTATGTGCTTAAAAATCAGTTCTTGGCCGATGAGATTGCCGTGAAGGCGTACGATCATGACGGAAACCTGGTGATTGCAATGGTTCCGCCGCCGCGCGACCTGTATGCGGGTGAGTTTGGTATCTCTCCTTGGGAAGAGCATCCTATAGTGTTCTCGCTTTTCCTTTTAGGAATTGTCCTGTTCTTTGTATACCGTCTTATCGTAAAAGTGTAAACGTCATGAACCGTTTTCGCCTTTTTGCCCTTTGTATCGCGCTCATCGTTGTTTGCGTTCCGTTTGTTCCGGCGCGGGCCGCCTCGGCGTCGCTGTATCTTTCGCCTTCCGCGCGTTCCTACGATCTCGGAGCCACCTTTGCGGTCACGGTATATGTTTCCACTGACGAATCGATGAATGCCGCGGCAGGGACGATTTCGTTTCCGAGCGACAAGCTTCAGGTAGTGTCGCTGTCAAAAACCGGTTCTATCTTCTCGCTTTGGGCGCAAGAGCCGACGTTTTCAAATTCTGCGGGAACAGTAACCTTTGAAGGTGTCGTGTTAAATCCCGGTTTCTCGGGCTCCGCGGGGAAAATTTTAATCATTACGTTTCGCGCGAAAGCGGCTGGAGATGCCTTGGTGCGTTTTTCTTCAGGGTCAGTACTCGCGAATGACGGCCAGGGCACCAATATTATCTCCGGTATGGGAAGCGCGCAGTACACCATCGGCAATGTCGGCCCCGAAGCTCCCGCGGGTACCACCGTTGAAACCGTGATTGGCGCTCCGCGCGCTCCGAGTGTAGTTTCGGAGACCCATCCTGATTCCACAAAATGGTATGCGACAAAAACCGCCAGGTTCAGCTGGCCGTTACCGCAAGGAACGACCGGGGTACGCCTGCTTTACGGGAAGATGGCGAACGCGCTTCCGACCACAACTTACATTCCGCCGATTGCTTCGCGTGAGATTACCGATCTCACCGACGGCGTGTGGTATTTTCATGCGCAGTTCCGGAACGAGGTGGGATGGGGCGGGGTGACGCATTTCCGGTTTCAGATAGACGCCGAAAAGCCGACAAAATTTGAACTGAAACCCGCTCTGGGGGACGCGCTCTCGCCGAGGGCAAAGTTCTTTGTTGACGCCCACGACGCGCTCTCCGGCATAGAGAATTATGAGATGCGCATTGACAACGGCGAACCTGCCATATGGAGGGACGAATCGGGAAACGGAGTGTATGAAACTCCGGCGTTAGAACCGGGCAAGCATATCCTCGTTGCGAAAGCATTTGATAAGGCGGGGAACTATCTCACCGCCTCGCAGGATTTTGAAATCACCGCTCTTGACGCGCCTCTCATCACCGGCTATCCGAAAGAAATGTATTCCGACGCGGTCCTCGTAATCCGCGGGATGACGTACCCTGACGTGAAGATGACCGCGAAGGTGCGCCGCGACAAGGGAGAAGAGAAAATACAGCATTTCCGGAGCGAGAACGACGGAACGTTCACGTTCGTTTCGGATGAAAAGCTTGAAAGCGGGGCGTACACGGTGGCGTTCCGGGCGGAGAATGATGAGGGTGCAAAAAGCTGGTGGTCCGAGCCGGTCGCGATAGCCGTTCGGGGATCTTTCTTCTCGCGGATAATTTCATTCCTCGTAAGTTCCCTTTCCTCGATCATCGTTGTCGTTGCCGTGGCGCTCCTCCTCGTGCTCCTCGCGTCGTTTTTTCTCAAGAAATTTTCACACTTGCGGCGAAGTGTGAAGGCGACGCTCGCGGGCGTGGAGTCAACCATTCACTCCCATTTTGACGATTTGCGGCAAGACGTCACGGAAGCGCTCCGGATTTTGGAGCACACTTCTTCTCGCCGCGAGCTCACGGAAGAGGAGGAACGAATAAGGAAACATTTGGCGAAAAGTTTGGAAGGCGCGGAGCGTGCAATCAGAAAAGAGCTTCGGGATTTCGAAAAAAAGGTAAAATAAACCCCGCACGCGACGGGGTAAAAAGTTATTTTTTGTGTGAATCTTGCTTCACGCGGGCATTTTAAGAGGAACCACGTAGCATTTTCTAAAATCATCAACTATTTGTAGGTACGATTTGGTTTTTCGAATTTTGTTGGTGATGTTTTTTCCAAAAATATGCGAAAGTGGTTGACTCCTCATTGATGAGGTGCTCTTTTTGAGCAATTGTTTTCTTTTCATGTTTTCTCCTTTTGTTTTGGTGCTGCATTTGTTTTACAATAGGTATGTATAAAAAGTCAATGAAGGGGAAGAAGATTTTTCTCATTCTCGTATTCGGTCTCGCGGCGTTCGCCCTCGGCATGTTCGCGGACGTTTTCCTGCGCGCGCAGCAATCCCTTGCCCCGGCGCCGGAGCGCGGGTTCCCGCTCACCATCGTGAACGTCAATGAGGCGGAGGGGCGCCTCTATGAGATCAAGGTTTCCTATCCCTCCTTCCCCTCGCTTCCGGAATCCTTCGATTCCCTCATACGCTCGTTTGTCGAGGCAAACATCGAGACGTTCAAGGTTGCCGCGCGCGATTCCATGGAGGCCCGCATCGCGACCCTTCCCGAGGCGGAGAGGGAAAAATTCGTTTCTGAACCGTTCTACCTTCTTGTCTCGTGGACGCCGGCCCAGATAAGCGACAATTATGTGAGTTTCGTGGTGCGCGTCTATGCCTATGAAGGCGGCGCGAACGGCAGGGAAGAATTGGCCACGTTCAACTACGACGTGAAAAAGCGCAAGGAGGTGACGCTCCGCGATCTTTTCCCGGAGGAGGGAGACGGCTACCTGGAGAAGGTTTCCAAGGCGTCCCGCGAGTCGCTTCTCGGTGTCCTTGGGTTCGGGGGAGAGAGCGAGTTCGCGCTCGGCATGCTCGAGGAAGGCACAAAGCCCACGGAGGAGAATTTCCGGCACTTCACGTTCACGGATGACGCGGTGATAATCTACTTTGAGAAGTACCGCGTGGCGCCGGGCTCATTCGGTGAACAGCGCGTCGCCATCCCGCGCGTGATAGTGAGATAACCATCGCCCTCTAAATTAAAATATCGTACTCCGACTACGATATATTGTAGTCGGAGTACGATATATCTTAGATTACCGTTCTTCTGAGGTGTGAGGGGATTCTGACGAGGATTTCGTAGGGGATGGTGCCGCAAAGGGCGGCAATATTCTGAACCGAGTTTGGGGCGCTTTTCTCGCCACTTATGGCGATGACGGGCTCTCCGATAGTGACATCGGGGATCGCGGAGACGTCTATTGACGTGATATTCATGCTCACGCGCCCGAGTATTGGGCAGGGGAGCCCCCGAACGAGTACGGCGCCCTTGCCGGAAAGGCGGAGGTCTATGCCTTCGAAATACCCCAGGGGTATCGTCGCAATCCTCATTTTTTTGTCCGCAGTGAAGGTCGCGCCGTATCCTACGGACTCATTGGGCTCCAATTCGTGCACGGAGGCGATTTTTGTGCGTAGCTCCAGCGCTGGGGAAAGTTCGAGTTTCTCCTCCCGGTTTCCCGAAATGCCGTAGAGGCCCAGCCCGAGGCGGATGGCGGTCGCGTCTATGCGCTCGGAGTAGATGCTCCCCGCGGTCGCCGCGAGGTGCAGCAATTGCGCCGACGGAAGCTCGCTTTTCAGTATTTTCGCCGTCTCGTTCCACTTGCCTATCTGCTCGGGCGTCAACGCGGAGTTCGCGTTTCCCGCGTCGGCGAAGTGCGAGAACGCGCCGACGAGACGCAGGTTCCCGTTTGCCTTGATGAGCGTCACCGCGTCGCCGAGTTTCTCGGAACGGATGCCGTGGCGATGCATTCCCGTATCTATTTCCAGGTGAAAGAGGCGCGGCTGCTTGAGGTTCGTCGCGAGGTATTCCAGTTCCCCGAAGCTCAGGATGGAGAACGCAACATTCGGGAGTTTGCTTCCCGCGACGTTTGCAAATGGCGTGTAGCCGAGAATGAGGATGTTCGCGCCCAAGCCCTCATTCCGGAGTGTCAGCGCCTCGAAATAGGAATCCACGCAGAGGAAGGGGAGTGTTTCGCTTTTCAATATCTCCGCGACCTCCTTCAGCCCGTGCCCGTAGGCGTTGCTTTTCAAGACCGGCGCGACGGGGACCTGATATCTGTCCCTAAACGCGCGGAAGTTCCCGAGGATGCGTTCTCGGTACACCGCGACCTCGGCAACAACTTCATATTGAAATCGCTTCTTGCGCCACTGCCGGAATGTTTTGCGGAGCATGGTATTTTCTTTATTTTAGCGGAAAAAAAGGTACAATAACAACGAAATTGGGGGGTCGTCTAACGGTAGGACAGCGGCCTTTGAAGCCGTGAATCTAGGTCCGACTCCTAGTCCCCCAGCACTTAGATTTTGCCACGCGAAACGTTCGCAAAATCAAGTGCCCCGAAGAAGCGAAGCGTAAGCGGGGCAAATTAAGTGAGGTACGAGAGATTTAAATCTATATTATGGAAACAATAAAATGCAGAAAATGCGGAGGCGCGATTTCGGAAACCGATTACTTTTGCCCGCATTGCGGGAAGAAGATAAAGACCCCGCCGATTTCTACTGCGCTCGGAACGCAGATTCTGGCCTACCTTGTTTCTGTTTTCGTGCCACCATTCGGGCTTTGGTACACCTACCGCTACTTCAGAAACGGGGACCCGCGCTCGAAGAAGATCGCCATCGCGACCATCGTCCTTACCGTCGCTTCAATAATCCTGACCGTATGGACCACCGAACTTCTCTTCACGTATTTGAACCGGCAGGTGCAGAACCAGCTCGACGGCCTGCTTTTTTGATTTTTCCTCATTTTTTCGGCGTTTGAGAGTGCCTAAATCGAATATGTTATACTTTGATTGTACTTTATAGAAGGTCGAACCGAGATAATTAAGCTTATTTATTGTCTTTATGAAAAAATTTAATCGTTTCTATATTGGTGTCATCGCGTTTGCGGCGGTTGTTGCAATGGGCAGTGTGGCGTATGCAAACCATTCGTGGGGCGGCTACCACTGGGCGCGAACGGCGAATCCGTTTACCCTAAAGCTCGGCGACAACGTTGCCTTGGCATGGGACGCCTACCTTAATGGGGCTTCTTCCGACTGGAGCCAGTCGAGCGTTCTGGATACCACTGTCGTTACCGGCGGCACGAATCCGAAAAACTGCCGGGCTACAACCGGGCGCGTGGAGGTCTGCAACTCCAAGTACGGCAATAACGGCTGGCTTGGCGTGGCGCAGATTTGGGTGAGTGGCAGCCACATCACTAAAGGCGTTGCCAAGATGAATGACACTTATTTCAACACGGCGACGTATAATACGCCGGCGTGGCGGAAGTTGGTGATGTGCCAGGAAATCGCACACACCTTCGGTCTTGATCACCAGGATGAAGACTTCTACAACGCGAACCTTGGCACTTGCACGGACTATACCGCAGATCCGGACGGACCGCCCTCAAATGAGCATCCGAATGCGCACGACTACGAGCAACTCGAGATAATTTACGCTCATCTTGATAGTTTTACGACCGTGGGTTCAGCAATTCCGAGCGGACCGGGAAAAAGCGGCCTTGCGAGTGTTGACGCGACCGAGCCAGGCGAGTGGGGTCGGGTACTCCGCAATGACGGCAGGGGCCGCTCCTCTCTCTATGGTCGCGACCTAGGAGGAGGCGAGAAACTATTCACGTTCGTATTCTGGGCGGAGTAGTTCACAAAACTATCCTAAAGAAAATATCCGCTGTCGGCGGATATTTTCTTCTCATCAAAGGAAGATCTGGATAATAGATTTTCCGATTTTTTGCCTTTTTCGGCGCTTGTGGGACCCCTTGCCAACCCGAAGAGTTTACAGTAGGGTAACCCCAATGAGATATTCCAAGAACAGGTGTATTTTGTGCCCGCTTCTAGAAGAATTCTGCGGGTTGGGCGTTTGGAAGTATCTTCGTTCTTTTGGTCAGCGCGTGCGGTAGTCGTCGCAACGCGTTTTTTGTTTATAAATAAAAAACAATATAAACAATTTTATGTTTAAGGTGCGGAAAGGTGATGTGCGCAAGGTCGAAGCAGTAATCTTTTCATTCACTCTCTTGCTTTCGCTCTTTTCACTTTCGTTTCCAAATTCGAGCGTGCGGGCGGAAGAGCAACCCGCCATTGAAGGCGAGGTGCTCAGCGAGGAAACGACCGCCCCGCAGACCGCCTCTCTCCTCGATTACGTGAGGGACAATTGGTGGTGGCTCCTCATCCTCCTCCTCATCATTCTCTTTATCTGGTGGCTTTCCCGCAGAAAAGAAAAGGACAAGTTGAAGTAAAAAACGCCCATGAGAGACCCCGACATTGCGTCGGGGTCTCGCCTTTCAAGGGCGCTTTCCGGGTATGGTACACTTACCCTTACCATGAAAAAAGCAATCATCTGGATCATAGTGCTCGTCGTAGTAGCCGGCGGGGGATTCTGGCTTTTCAGGAACCAGACCTTTGCGCCGCAGGAGAGTTCCTTGATGCCTATTTCAAACGAGGAAGGAAACAACGTCGAGGAGACCGTCGTGAACAACGAGAGCACCACGACGCAGCAACAGAACCAGCAGGGGAATGGGCAGCCCACACCGAATCCGACGCCGCAGCTGGTCGTGAGGCCGTTCACCGTCACCGGGAACACCTCTTTCAGGTTCAACCCCAAGGAGATCCGCGTGAAGCAGGGTGAGACCGTGCAGATCACTTTCAAGAACGCTGGAGGCATGCACGACTGGCGGCTCGACGAATTCAGCGCCAAGACGAAGATCCTGCAGGCCGGCGAGGAGGAGACCATTTCCTTCGTCGCCTCGCGCAAGGGCTCCTTCGAATATTACTGTTCGGTGGGGAACCATCGGCAGATGGGCATGGTCGGCACCCTCATCGTGGAATAAAAGGACGGAATGGAATTATAAAAAGAGTGGTGCAGTTAACTGCACCACTCTTTTTCTTTTTATTTAAATTTCCAGATTGATGTCCCCGCGCCTTTCGATGAACGATGAGTCCGCGATTGATATTCTCGTCGATGTTTCACTTGCGGACGCGGTGTTTTCACAAAATGATGTTTAATGTAGCTTACGGTGTGGCGTGTGACATCTATGGTGCGGCCGATTTCACGATACGTCGCCCCTCTTTTAAGGAGGAGCAGTATCGCAATTCGCTTTTCAAGCATGGTTATTTCTGTAGGTGAGAGAAATGCATGAAGATCCCGCAAGAATGTTTCAGACGAGGCCGATTTCTTCGCGATTCTCCAGAATTCTTTCCACACTTCCCGCCGCAGTTCAGATGGAAATTGGGTTTTATTAATGTAAGTCATTGCGGTTACTTTTGTATTTTATTATACCACAAGAGGTGGTGCAGTTAACTGCACCACCTCTTTTTTCGCTCTATTGGTTGCAATTTGTCCTTGTGATATCATACAATGTGTCAGAAATTCGTTAGTAAATTAGTACACGTATGAATTACACAAAAAATAAATACACCCCAAAACCATTACCCGTTACTAAGGATTTGGAAGGGATGAGCTTGAAGTCGGTTATTGAGCACAACAAGCTCTACGAGGGCTATGTGAAGAAGACGAACGAGATACAGGAAAAGCTCATTTCCTCGGACAAGAGCGCCGCGAACGGCGTGTACAGCGAGATAGGGGAGCTGAAGCGCCAGGAGACGTTCGCGGTGAATGGGATGAAGCTCCACGAGCTCTACTTCGCGCTCCTCGGCGGCACGGGTGAGTGCAAGGGAACCATCCTCGCGATGATAGAAAAGGACTTCGGCTCATTCGACGCGTGGAAGGAGGATTTCATCGCGACTGGACTGTCGAGCAGGGGTTGGGCCGTCCTCGCCTTCGATTTCGGCGACGACCACCTTCACAATTACGGCGCGGACGCGCAGAACGTCGGCGCCGTGTGGAATTGCTCTCCCTTGGTCGCCATGGACGTGTACGAGCACGCGTACTTCATGGATCATGGCACGAACCGCAAGGCGTACCTCGAGGCGTTCATGAAGGCCATCAACTGGGACTTCCCGAACAGGCTCGTGGAAACCTACGGATTGAATAAAGCCCAGAAATAGAAGTATCATTATCGTATGAATGAACAAAAAACCATAAAGACGGTCCCGCGCGATTTTTTCCTCCACCTCCTCGCCATCGTCTCGCTCTATGCATCGGCAACAAGTTTCCTTATCCTTTCGTTCCAGTTCCTGAACGTGCTTTTCCCCGATCCGCTCCAAGCCGGGAACTACTATTATCTCGACAACGCGTTCGGAAAGATGCGCTGGGCAATCGCGATGCTCATCGTGCTCTTTCCCGTGTACTTCTTCACGATGCGCTTCCTCAAGAAGGATATGGAGCGGAACCCCGAGAAGCGCGAGAGCCGCATCCGCCGGTGGCTCACGTATTTCACGCTTTTCATCGCCGCGCTCGTCGTCATAGGAAATTTCGTCACGCTCGTGTTCTGGTTTTTGGACGGCGAGGTCACCGCGCGATTCCTCCTGAAAGTGCTTGCCGTGTTCTTCGTCGCCGGAAGCGTGTTCGGCTACTATTTCACGGAACTTAGGCGCGAGCGTAAAGGGCTCACGCGTCCGCAGTGGTTTAAGATTTTCATTTGGGGAGTCATCGTGATAGTTTCGGCGCTCGTTGTCTTGGGAGCCATGCGCGTCGGAAGCCCGGAGGCAAGCCGCATGAGGAAGGCGGATGCGCGGCGCGTGGAGGACCTGCAATCCATGCAGAACAATCTTTTTAACTATTGGATGAGCAAAAAGACGCTTCCGGACGACATCAAAGCGATAGAGGACGACATCACCGGATTTCAGATCCCGCAGGACCCCGAAACCGGAACGCCGTACGAGTATGCGAAGAAATCCTCCGAATCGTTCGAATTGTGCGCGACGTTCGCTTCCGTCCGCAGGGGACCCGTGGAGAATGCGCCGAAGTCGGGCTACCTTGACGAATCGTGGGACCACGATGCGGGGCGCGTATGCTTCGAGCGCACCATCAACAAGGACCTGTACGAGAAATCCCAGAATGTCGTTCCCCAGGAGAAACTGATGCCCCGTTGATGCCGAGAGCGTGTTCTACAAATGACGGAAAACCCGCAGAAAAAGCGGGTTTTTCCGTTTTTTTGATATAATGAGGAGGTTCGCGTTTCTCTTGACCCAATGGCTACCCTCATCAAAAACGGACTTCTCTACGACGGAACGGGGCACCCCCCCATCAAAGCCGACGTGCTTTTCAGGGGCGGGAAGATAGAGAAAATAGGGACAATTCCGCCTCGGGAGGCGAGAGTGGTTGTGGACGCGATGGGCGGCATCGTCACGCCCGGATTCATAGACATCGGCGTGCGGATGGACGACTATCAGATCATTTTTTCCGACCGGCACGCCTCGTCGCTCCTCGCGCGCGGCATCACGACCGTCATCGGCGGTGCGTACGGCGAGTCCCTGGCGCCCTTCTCCGCCGCGTGCGTCAACAAGAAGCTTCATTTTAGGTGCACGCACCCCGCAAGCCGCGATTGGGGGGAAACGGGGGAATTTTTCGAATTCCTCGAGCGGTACCGCCCTCCTTTGAACTTCGGTTCTCTCGCTGGGTATCACACCGTCCGGAACTGCACCGTAAGGAACCTCGAAGGTGATCCCGACAGGGAGGAGCAGAAGGCGATATTCCGCGCTCTTTCCGAAGCGCTCGATGCGGGCGCGTTCGGCGTGTCGTTCGACATGAGGGCGCCGCACGCGCTCCTGATGCCGAAGCGTATGTTCGCGGAGATCGCGGAACTTGTCGGGACGCGCGGCGGCATCCTTTTCATTACCGCGGAAGAGGGAGTATCTTCGGGAAAGACTATCCTTGACGCGCACGCGCTATCGGAGAAGCGCGGCGTCTCGGTCGAGATCGGCCGCCTTTCCGCCTCATCTTCCGAAGAGACGGAAGAGTTCGCGAAGGCGCTCGCGAAGCTCGAGAAGAAGAAATCCACCGTCGCCGTCCACTTCGATGTCGGCATCGAAGGGGAGTGGCGCGAGGAGCCGTTCGTGAAGCTGTTCCCCGCGTGGGCGCGCGAGAAGAGCATGGAAGCTATGCTCGCGCCGATGAGGCTCGCGTCCCACCGCGCGCGCCTCGCCTCGCATTTCGCGGCCTCCCTTCCCACGGGAACACTCATCGGCGAGGTTCCGTCCAATCTATCTTTCCTCAGGGGAAAATCGCTCTCCGCTGTCGCGGAAAATCACGGTAAAAGCCCTTCGGAAACGTTCGTGCGCCTCCTCCTGCTTTCGGGGCTCGAGGGCACCTGCATGATCCCCGAGGGCGCGAATATCGGGTTCCTCGCCTCGGCGCTCCGCTCCCCGCTTTCGCTCGTTTCCTCCCATTGCGCCTCGCCGTACGGCGAACCGAAGAGCCTCATCTTCTCCGCCGAGGGCACCGGATACCCTTTGGAAAACCTCGTTTCGAAGAATACGTTCCGCCCCGCGAAGAAGTTCAGGATACCGAAGCGCGGCCTCATCAAGGAAGGGTATTTCGCGGACATTGCCGTGTTCGGCGCGGACGCCCGCCCCGCGCGCGTCTTCGTGAACGGCAATTGCGCGTACGCCGACGGCGGGATCGCGCCGTCGAGGGCCGGCCACGTGCTCCGGCGCGCCTAGAGCCACATGGTCCCGTTCATGAACACGTTGCTCGGTGAGTCCGAGGTAAAAATGTGAAAAACAACATTGGTCATCATTCAATGATTTTCAATCAAAAAGTGTCGCAACGTACGGAAATCCTCCGCCGAGGCGGAGAGATTTCCTTTCATTAACGGGATGCCGGAGAAGAAAAAGTCCGCACGTAGGGTCGCTAAGACCTCTCAGCCCGATTTCCTGTTCATCACGCTCGTCGTCGTCCTCACCGTGTTCGGGTTCATGATGCTCTCTTCCGCATCCTCGGACATCGGCGCGAGGATATTCTCCGACAGCTACCACTATGTCAAGAGCCAGTTTCTGCACCTCCTTTTCGCTGGCATTCCGGGCTTCTTCCTCGGATTTTTCCTCCCGTACCACTGGTTCAGGAAGATCGCTCTCCCGTTCTTCCTCGTTTCCCTCATCCTGCTCCTCCTCGTGTTCGTTCCTGGCGTGGGCGTCACGGTGAAGGGCGCCTCACGATGGATCTCCGCCGGAGGATTCACGTTCCAGCCCGGCGAGATAATGAAGCTCGCCATCATCATCTTCTTCGCCGCGTGGCTTTCGGCGGGCCGCGAGAGGGCGCGGAGCCTCTCCAAGGGGCTTATTCCGTTCCTCTTAACGCTCGGCGTCGTTTCGCTCATATTCCTTAAACAGCCCTCTACCACCGTCACGTTCATCGTCGCGGCCTCCTCGCTCATCGTATATTTCGTGAACGGCCTGTCCTTCAAGCATTTTGCGCTCGCGTGCCTTATCGTGTTGGTGGTTCTTTCCGTATTCATTGCCGTCACCGGCTATCGGCTCGAGCGCGTGACGACCTTCCTCACGAACCTCACGGGCGGCGGCGACACGGAATTCGCGCGCGACCCGAGCTACCAGGTGAGGAAAACCCTGGGAGCGCTCCGCGCAGGCGCGCTTTACGGCGTGGGGTTTGGCGAATCGGCGACGAAAACGACGATTCCGGAGGTGGTGGGGGACGCCATCTTCGCCGTCATAGGCGAGGAGTTCGGATTCCTGGGTTCAGTGCTCACGGTCGGGCTCTTCACGGCATTGGTGTGGCGCGGCTTCCATATCGCGAGGAAGGTCTCGGACGATTTCGGAAGATCGCTCATCATCGGGTTCACGTCCGTCATCGGAATCCAGTCCCTGGTGAACATCGCCGCGTCAGCGGGAGCCATACCTTTCACGGGGGTTCCGCTGCCCTTCATAAGCTACGGAGGTACCGCGCTCGCGGTCTTTTTGACCATGGCGGGAATCATTGCTAATATATCGAAGTACCGCCGTTAAAGGGCGGTCCGACCATGATCAAAGTGCTCTTCGCGGGCGGGGGGAGCGGCGGCCACGTCTATCCTATTCTCGCCGTTTTGGACGAACTCGCCGCGATGCGCGACGAGGATTTCAAATTGTATTATCTGGGGCCGAAAAGCCCCTATGACGACGAATTCAGGGAGCGCGACGTCGCGCTCCGTTACCTCGCATCGGCGAAGATGCGGAGGTATTTTTCGGCGCTGAACTTCCTCGACGCCGTAAAGTTCCCGTTCTTGCTGCTCCGCGCGCTCGCGCTCGTCTTCCGCATCATGCCCGACGTGGTGTTCTCGAAGGGCGGCCCGGGGGCGTTGCCCGTCATCGTCGCCGCGCGGTTTTATCTCATCCCCGTCATCATCCACGAATCCGACAGTGTGCCGGGTCTCACGAACCGCCTCTCAGCGAGGTTCGCGAAGCGCATAGGCGTGTCGTTCGAGGAGACCCTCCAATTTTTCCCCAAGGAGAAGGCGGCGCTCGTCGGGAATCCCGTAAGATCGACCTTCCTCGCCGAGGGATTCTCTCGCGAGCACGCGAAACAGCATTTCGGCTTCGACGAGGCGGTCCCGGCGCTCCTCTTCATCGGAGGGAGCAAAGGGGCGGCTGAGATCAACAATTTCGTTCTCGAAAACCTCGGGGAATTCCTGCCGAAGTACCAGGTCATCCACGTGACCGGCGAGGGCAATTTTACCGAGTCCGACCAGCTTGCGAAGTTCTCGCTAAAGGATTTCGGCGAGGACGAGAAGAGGAGATACCGGTGGTATTCCTACCTCGATATGGCGGAATTGCGCTTCGCGTACGTCGCCGCCGACGTCGTCGTCTCGCGCGCCGGGAGCGGGAGCATTTTCGAGATCGCCGCGTTCGGGAGGGCCTCTATTCTCGTGCCTCTCGAGGGGGCCGCCCAGGACCATCAGAAGAAGAACGCCTACGCGTACGCGAAGACCGGAGCGGCGGTCGTCGTCGAGCGGGACAATTTCACGCCGCACATCGTGGAGCTGAAGGCGCGTGACATCATATCCACGCCGGGGGCGAGGGAGAAGATGGAATCCGCCGCGCGCGCTTTTGCGCGTCCGAATGCCGCGCGTGTCGTCGCGGAAGAGATTGTGAGGATAGCAAGGCGGAAATGACCCCACGCGCGCCGTCCGACATACGCGTCCGCTTCGCTCCCAGCCCGACCGGGCCACTCCACCTCGGCACCGCCCGCGTGGCGCTCATGAACTGGCTCTTCGCGAGGGGGAACGGTGGCGCCTTCATCCTGCGCATAGAGGACACCGACCGCGAGAGGAGCAGCAAGGAATACGAGAGGAATATCACGGAATCGCTCGAGTGGCTGGGATTCAAATGGGACGAACTGTATCGCCAGAGCGAGCGCGTGGAGCGCTATGCCGCGCGGCTCTCGGAAATGCTCGAGAAAGGGGCCGCCTACCGCTGTTTCTGCTCTCAGGAAGCTCTCGAAGAGGAGCGCGACGCGCAGGAGGCCGCGGGGCTTCCCCCTAAATACAGTGGGAAGTGCCGCGCCATCCCCTTGAAGGAGGCCGAGGCGCGCGCGGCCGAAGAGCCCCACGTCATACGCTTCCGCATGCCGGAGAAGCGGGTGTCCTTCAAGGACCTCGTGCGCGGTGCGATGCATTTCGACATGGCGCTCGTGGGTGACATCGTGATTGCAAAGGGCGTCAAGGAGCCGCTCTATAACTTCGCCGCGGCCGTGGACGACCACGAGATGGGGATAACCCACGTCATCCGCGGGGAGGATCACATCTCCAACACGCCTAAGCAGCTCGCGCTCGCGGAAGCGCTCGGGTTCGCCCCTCCGCGCGCTTTCGTGCACCTTCCGCTCATTTTCGGGAGTGATGGGAAAAAGCTCTCCAAGCGCGACCTCGCGAAATCCGTCCTCGATTACCGCGATGAGGGATATCTCCCGCAGGCCCTCCGTAATTTCCTTGTGCTTCTGGGGTGGCACCCGAAGGCGGACAGGGAAGTCCTTTCCTTGGACGAGATGGTCCGCGAGTTCTCGTTCGAGCGCGTCCAGAAGAGCGGGGCCATCCTGAATCCCGAGAAGCTCGAATGGATGAATTCCCGCTACCTCAGGGAGCTCCCCGAGCCGGAGCTTTTGAACCACGTCCTTCCGCGCCTTCCCGAGGCGTGGGCGAAGGACAGGAAAAAGCTCGAAAGGGTCCTGAGGATCGAGCGCGAGCGGCTCCGCGGCATCTCCTCACTTGCGGAGGACATCGAGTTCTTCTTCGAATTGCCCGAGTACGACTCCTCCCTTCTCCTATGGAAGGATTCGGAGCGCGGGAAGACCGCGGAGAACCTCTCACAGGCGCGAGAGCTCCTAAAGGAAGTGGAGGAGCGCGACTTTACGGCGCCCGTCGTCGAACGGGCCCTTTCTTCCCTTGCGGAGCGCGAGGGGAAAGGCGGGGTGTTCTGGCCTTTGAGGGTCGCGCTTTCCGGGAAGAAGGCGTCGCCGGGGCCTTTCGAATGCGCGGAGGCGCTCGGTAAAAAGGAAACGCTTGCGAGGGTCGAAGGGGCGGAGAAAAAGCTTTCATGAACCCGGCAAACCGCCTCTCCGCCGCGCTTTGCGCCGTGCTTCTCGCCGCCTCGGGCTTTTTCGGCGTGTGGAACGTGGTAATGGCGCAGCAGGAAGCGGAACTGGAGAGCCAGATACAGGCGAAAACCAAGGAACTCGAGGATATCCTCGCGCGCAAGCGCGAGATCGAGCGTCAGCTCGAGGAAACGAGCGGATCGACGAAGAAGCTCTCCGACGAGCTCGCGAAGATAAACGCCACCGTGAACCAGCTGAACCTTTCCATCCGCCAGAACAGGGTGATGATCGAGAAGCTCGGCCTCGAGATAAACTCGCTCGGCAAGGAGATGGTCTCGACCGAGGACGGAATCCGCATGAAAAAGGCGACCATAGGGAAGCTCTTTGCCGAACTCCAGCAGCGCGACGGCGACACGCTGCTTTCCATTTTCCTGCGGAACGACAGCTTGTCGCAGGGAATCGCGGAAGCGCAGTCCATAGAGTCCCTGAATGCCGAGCTCCAGGTGAGCCTGACGGAGCTCCATGCCCTCAAGGGAAACCTCTCAAGGCAATTGGAAACCCAGAGGGACAAGAAGGAGATACGCGAGAGCGAACAGGTGGATCTCAAGAACCGGCAGTACATCGTGGAAGATGAAAAGAAAGGGAAGCAGACGCTCCTTACGGTGACGAAGAATCAGGAAAAGCTCTATGAGCAGCAGCTCACGGAGTTCGAGAAGTTGCAAGCGGAGGTGTCCGAGGAGATAGACCGCATCGAGTCGGAATTGAGAAAGCAGATCGACCGTTCGCTTCTTCCGGGGAAGGGAGTATTGGGGAATCCCGCGCCGGGAACCCGGCTCACGCAGGATTACGGCCGCACCGCCTTCGCGAAGAGGAATTACAAGAGTGGATACCACAACGGCGTGGACTTCGGCGCGCCTGTCGGCACGCCCGTCTATGCCGCCGAAGAGGGGAGGGTTTTGGCCGCGATGGACCAGGACAGGTATTGCCGCAAGGGCGCGTACGGGAAGTTCGTGCTCGTGAAGCACCTGAGCGGCCTCACCACGCTTTACGGCCACCTTTCGCGCTACACGGTGTCGGCGGGCGAGAAAGTGACGAGGGGACAGCTCATCGGCTACATCGGGAGCACGGGGTTCGCGACGGGGCCCCACCTCCACTTCACCGTGTTCGCGACTAACACCATCCCGCCGGCTTCGGGCGGATTGCCCGAGGGTACACAGGGAAGCAGGGTATGCGGGCCCATGCCGGTCGGCGGCGACCTGAATCCGATGTCGTTCCTCGCGCTCTGACGGATGAATTTGGAATCTGGAATTTGGAATATGGTTGTATGAATATCCTTAAAAAACTTGTAAAAAAAATTACCCCTCGTTTCGTTCTGCGTTCATATCATTTCCTTCTTGCGTGGCTCGGGGCGTTCCTCTACGGGTTCCCGTCGCGCCGAATGGTCACGATCGGCATCGTGGGGACGCGCGGGAAAACGACGGTGGCAAACCTCGTCTGGTCGTGCCTTTCGGAGGCGGGATACAAGACGGGACTCACGGGGACGGCGAACATCCGCGTGGGCGCCGAGGAGCGCCTGAATCCGTACCACATGACGATGCCCGGCAGGTTCACGCTCCAGAAGATCCTCCGGGAGATGGCGGACGCGGGGTGCGCCTTCGCCGTCGTCGAGACACCTTCGGAGGGCGTCGAGCAGTTCAGGCACAAGGGCATTTTCTACGACGCGGCGGTTTTGACCACACTCTATCCCGAATACCTCGAGGTGCACGGATGGAGCTATGACAGGTGTCTCGATATGCACGAGGTGATCTTCAGGGAACTGGCGCGCCAGCCGAGAAAGATCCTGAACAACGCCACGGTGAAAAAGGTCATCGTGGTTCAGAACGACGCGAAGGAACGGGAGCGCTTCATGAGGCACGATGCGGACGTGAAGGTGACCTATGCGCTCCGGTCTCCGGCCGACGTGCATCCGGATAAAATATCCCTCGAGAGGGGAGTTGAGTTTTCCGTTTCCGGCGCCTGGTACCGCTTGGGGCTTTCCGGGGAATACAACATCGAGAACGCCTTGGCGGCCGTCGCCCTTTGCCTCGCGTTCCGTATTCCCGTCGAGGCCATACACCGCGGGCTCCTTCTGCCCTATGTGCCGGGAAGGATGGAGAGGATAATGGAGGCCGAATCTTTCGATGTCTTTGTGGACTATGCGCATGATGCGGTGAGTTTGGAGGCAATTCTTTCCTCCCTTCGGAAAACCGCCAAAATGAATCTCATCGTCGTTTTCGGAGGACAAGGCGGCGGCAGAGACGTCAAAAAACTCCCCGTGATGGGGGAAGTGTCGGGGAAATACGCCGACGTCGTGATATTGACGACCGACGACCCGTTCGACGACGATCCCGAAGCGATCTCGGAAAAAATAGCGCCTGGCGCGGAATCCAAGGGGAAGAAGCGCGGGGAGAATCTCTTTCTCATAACGGACAGGCGGGAAGCGATCAGGAAGGCGCTCGCGCTTGCGCGGAAAGGCGACGTCGTCCTTATCGCCGGAAAGGGCGCGGAGCAGTCAATGATGACGAAAAAGGGCAAGATCCCGTGGGACGACAGGGGAGTGGTACGCGAGGAGTTGAAACGGCTCGTGAAAGATATACAATAAATGACATGAAAGGGTTGCGGCGTCCGTTCTTGGCCGTGGTGACCGCAGGAGCGCTTTTCGCGGGGCTTTCGGGCCCCGTGTTGGCTCAAGAGAATCCCTTCGAGGGCACTATCCCGCCCGAGCTCGTGGACACCTTCAACAAGGCGAAGGATTCCCTGCCGAACCTCCAGGGCATAGAAATCCCCCAAAAACCCCTCGGGGAGGGCGTTTTCCAGCTGAGCGGAGAAGGGGTCGTTCGGGACATAGAGGGCTCTCTGGGGGGCGTCTGGACGTCCCTGGGGGCCTGGACGGAAGCCAAGCTGGGAATCAACCTCGCGGAAGTTTTCATAACCATCATTAACTTCGTATTTTTCCTCATCAAGCTTATGGTGAAGCTCCTCCGCGCCGTCCTGAACCTAATTCCGTTCTGATTCATACCAAAGCGTATATTTTACGATGACTTAATGGGTATGGCGTCGTAAAATAGACGCCATGTTTTGCGGACATATATTGATATGTCGCAAAACATATATTGTGCGTCATTTCATATTTCCAAAAGCCCCCAAACGCGCTACAATCGTGGAATATGCACCCTCCCCTCTCGCCCGACGAATTCAAGGAAACGCACGGATACGACGTGAACGGCGCGTGGTACCCGCGCGTCACGAAGATTGTGGAGATAAAGGCGAAGCCCGCGCTCTACCGCTTCTACGGCAGGATGGCGAGTTTTGCCGACGGGGAACGGATGAAAAACCAGTCCGCGAAAGAGGGAACGGCCACGCACGAGGCGGCGGAGAGCATCCTCCTCGGGAAGGTTGAGATGTTTCCCCTCCTCATCAAGCCGTCTATGGACGCGCTTTTCGAATTTCTCTCGGAAAATCCCGTGAAGGTGCTTCCCGACTGGGTGGAGCGCCGCCTCTGGAGCGACGAACACAGATATGCGGGGACGCTCGACGCCGTCGCGGAGATAGGCGGGAAGCTCGGGGTCCTCGACATCAAGACCTCTCAGGACATCTACCGCGACTACAATCTGCAGACGGCGGCATATTTCAATGCCGTGAAGCATGACATTCCGGAGCTCCAAACCCGCTGGATCTTACGCATTGACCAGAGTCAGCCTTGCACACACTGCGGAGCCCTTTTGAGGAGCAAAGGAGGCCGCCCACAGGTCAAAACCAAGCCCGGAAACGCCTTTATGAGGGCCTGTAAGCACGAATGGGGGCCTATGAGGGGCTTTATCGAGCTTAGGGAATTCCCCTCCCCCGAGGGCGATTTCGGGGCCTTTTTGGGGGCGAAGCGGCTCTGGGAGTGGGAGCACGAGGATATCCTCAAGGAGATCGGTTATCTTTCCTGAAAATAAAATAAGGAAGTCCAACTTCCTTATTTATTTTGCGCCTCGCGCTTGGTCAATTCAGGAAATCGACGAACTCGATTTCCGTTTTCTTTTTATTGTTCTGATACAAGGATATGCGTCCCGTTCCGCCAAATCAAGGATTTGGAACATCCGGCCTCACGAGGATTTTCTTTCCGAGTATCCTTTCGATTGCATGAAAACTTTTCTTTCCGTCCTCCGAATACAGCCATGTGTAGAGCGGGGTGTCTGGAGAAGGTTGAAATCTCTTGAGCATCTCCGAAAAGAGGGTTTTTGAGAGGCCTTCTCGTCGATGTGTGGGCACGGTGAATACGGAGCATATGTAAAGTGCCTCAAATTTTCTTTCTTTCACGGCAATATCAAGAAGTTCCCGCTCGCTGATCTCGTATGAAAGGAACTTTTTCATCGTCTCAAGGCTCGTGGGTATGGTCACTCTCCACGCGATCGGCTCCCCCTCTTCGTCCGTCTTGTAGAGAATCGTCGCGGGATGAAGTTCGAGAAGTTTTCTATTCGACTCTTCAGTGACGGGAATCTGGTCGGGATCTGATGCGGTATTGAAAAATGACTCCGTGATTTTATGTATTTTATGGTAGATTTCGTCCATGAGTCACTTTTTCACGCGGTAATGCAGTTGGATGGTGTCATGATTGAGTTTTTTTACCTCTATGAGTTCGAGCCAATATTCGAAATCCGCCTCGCGGAACACGGGAATCCCCTTCGCGAACACGAGCGGTTCCACATCGAGATATATCTCGTCTATCAGCCCCTCTTTCATGAACGCGCTGTTCAGCGCTCCCCCGCCGATGACAAATGCGGTATCAAACCCGCGTTCCTCGATGACCTTCAAAACTTCTTCCGGCGATTTGTCGAGGAAAAGGGCACTCTCGCCCCATTTGTTTTCCACCGGCTCCTTCGTAAGCACGACGTTCAGCGCGCCGGGAAACGGAAAATGACCGTATTTCACGGTCTCGAGAAAGGTGTTCTTTCCCATGATGCAGTTTCCCGCTTCCGAACTGCGCTCTCGGAATCCCTTCAGATCCTCCTCGGAGGTCCATTGAGAATCGCCGTCCGTCTTCGCGATGAGGCCGTTTACGGTGATGCCCATGTAAAGGACGGTTTTCATGTCAGTTTATTTTTTCGATTACGATCGGGGTGACCTCGTTCTTCGCCGTGAAGTAACCGAGAAAGAACGCCGCGAGCGCGAGGAAGACGAGGGCGATCAGGTATATTTTCCCTCCCTTGCTCCGCCAAAACCCAGTAATTATTGACATAAAAGCCCCATTTCTATAGGATAATTATACACCTAAAGCTCGTACGCTTTATTTTTTATGGCTCATACAAAGGCAAAAGGGTCAACAAAACTCGGCAGGGAATCGGAATCGAAGCGCCTCGGCGTGAAGGTGAACCACGGCCAAGCGGTCAAGGCAGGCGAGGTAATCATCCGCCAGCGCGGAACGAAATACTACCCCGGCAGGAATGTCCGCCGCGGGAATGACGACACGCTTTACGCGGCAAAGGGAGGCACCGTGCGGTTCGCGACCCGCCAGCACGTCCGCTTCGACGGCAAGAAATCCCACATAAAGGTGGTTTCGGTGGAAGCGAAAGAGGAACCGAAGCCGGAGAAGAAAGCAAAAAGAACGAAAAATCCCGCCTGAGACGGGATTTTTCTATTTTTCCCCGGCTATTTTTATTCGTATCGTCGCGGTGATCTTCCCGGGGAGACGCACTTCCGCCTCGTGCTCGCCGAGTTTTTTGAGTGCGTGTGGCAGGAGCGCTTCGGCATCTATCCCCTTTTCCCGGAGCGCCGCCTCGATGTCCTTCGCGGAAACCGAACCGAACAGTTCCTCGCCTTGCGCCTTTCCCTTGAAGTCGAGCGTCTCTTCCTTGAAGCGCTCCGCGAGCGCGCGGGATGTTTCCGCGGACTTTGTCTCCTCGGCGGCAAGCCGCTCCAGTTCCTCTTCCGCACGTTTCACCGCGAGGTCGGTTGCGGCGAGGGCGAGGTGCTTGGGCAGGAGGAAATTCCGCGCGTACCCGTCGGGCACGTTCTTGATCTCTCCCTTTCTGCCGGAGCCCCCGACCTCCTTGAGGAATATGACGCGCATTATCTGCGGGATTTGCTTATCTCCGCGAGGAGCGCGTCGATTGCCTTGTCGAGCTGCGGATCGCGCTTCTTTTCGTAGTCCTCCTCGGTCATTTTAACCTCGATATCCGGCTCTATGCCTGTCTTGTTGATGGACTTGCCCGAAGGCGTGAGCCATTCCGCGATGGATATCTTTATCATCGAACCGTGCCGCAGCTCCTCCACTTCCTGCACGCTTCCTTTCCCGAAGGTCTTCTGTCCAACTATCTTCGCGCCGCGGAGGTCCCTGAGCGCGCCGGCGACTATCTCTGAAGCCGAGGCGCTCCCTTCGTTCACGAGCACCACGACCGGGATGCGGTACATCGACTCGTTTCCGGAGGAAATTATGTATTCCTCGTTCCCCCCTCGGAACTTCTCTCGCACGATGACGTCCCCGCGCTTCACGAACCACCCAGTGAGCTGAGTTGCGACGTCTAGGTATCCGCCGGGGTTGTTCCGGAGGTCCACGACGATGCCGGAAGGGTGCCCCAGCAATGCTTTGGTTGCCGCCACGTTCCACGCGGGGAGAAGGTTCGCGTTGAAGTTATAGAGCTTGAAGTATGCGATGTTTCCCGGCTTCATTTCCCATTCCATGGTAGGCACGGTGATGACCGCGCGTGTGACGGTGAATTCCTTGGGTTCGCTCCATCCGCTCCGCAGGATGAGGAGTGTGACCTCGGTGCCCGGCTCTCCGCGGATGAGCTTGATGGCGCCGTCGATGTCCATCCCGGCGGTACTCGTTCCGTCTATCTCGATGATCTTGTCCATTGCCTTGAGACCCGCCGCTTCCGCTGGATTCCCCTTCAAGGGCGCGATGATGAGGAGCTGTTCCTCGCGGATGCCTATCTCGGCGCCGATGCCTCCGAAGACGCCCGATATGTCCTCGTTGAATTTCTTCGCGTCCTTGGCGGAGAGGAACGAGGTGTAGGGGTCATTGAGCTCGCCGACGGCCCCCTTGATGGCGCCCTCGAGGATCTTCATGTCCTCGAGCTTGTCACCGTCGATGTGCTTGGATTTCAGCGCGTCTATGACGTCCCAAAAAAGCGAGAAGTCCGCTTGCAGTGGCGCGACCGCTTCGGCGGAAGGGGTGTTCGAGATGGTCGCGTCGATGCCATACCTTACCCCGGCGTAGAATCCGCCGGCGAAGAGGACGACGACGATAAGGCCGATGGTGAGTTTCCTCTTAAATGTCATGTGTCCTAAAATTCTATGTTATTTGATGGAAACGTCAATCTTGTCGGCGTTCTTCGGCGCGCGTGTCACCCAGAAAGGCCAGAGGGATATCCTCGCTTCCTCCACGCCGGGAAGCGAGAAGATGAAGTTTTTGAGTTCCTGCTCGTTCCTGCCTGCGGACTCTTCCTTGATGCGTTCCGGGGAGACGTCGGAGACGAATGCGACGGTGCCGCTCACCGCGACCTCCATCGTCCCCTCGGCGAAATTCACGTTCGGGGCGCCGTAGGAGGCAACGAGGCGGTCCACTTTCGCGTTCTCCGGCGCGGAATCCCTGTATTTTTCCATGAGCGCCGAGGCGAGCATGTCCTCGATGAACACGATCTTCTTTATGGTCGCTTCGCCGTAGAGGATGGCTTTATCTGGACGTTGCGGGTCGGATTGGATCTCCTTTTTTGTGAGCTCGAACGTCGTCGCGCCGCCGATGAGCTTGAACTTTTCGGAAAGGAGTATGCTCATCTGCGCCGAGAGCGCCGTTTCAAGGACGTTTTTCAGCTTTTCCTCCCCTCTTTTCATGTCCTCCGGGGTCGCGGTCGGCCTCTCGCCGATGAATCCACCGGTCATCGCCTGCTTGTTCTCCGCATAGAACGCCTGATAGCGCGGGGTTCCTTGGAATCCGGGTATCCTCCAGCCGGTCGCGGGACCGATGTTGTACGAATCCCCCGCCTCTGCGGCGGTGACGTCCGCCTCGATTGAGGACGGCGCGATGGCCGTTCCCGAGGCCTTCCCGCCCGGCACGGTGACGGTTTTGTCCAGTCGGAACACCTTCCCGCTGGGCGATGCGAACCGCGTGGTGGCGACGAGCTGTTGTGGCGCGGTGCTGTACCCGTTATAGATGGTGAGCTTGCCTTTCGCTTTCTCACTCACTTTTTGCGTGCCTTGCGCGTCCACTTCTATCTGCGCGTTTTTGACCGCGGAGAGAAGCTGGCCCGGAAGGACGATGTATCCGTTCTGGTCTATGGTCCACGCGCTCGCCTTTGTGGAGACGAATACGGTGTCGGAGAAGTCCCGCGCGGCGCGCTTCAGGGTCAAGGTGATGCGCGCCTCGGGGATGAGATGGAACGCGACAAAGTAAAGCGCGATGAGCGCGCCTATGCCCGATGCCCACCAGAGGATCTTTTTGAGTGTTCCCCTTTGGTCGTCGCGCTCCCTGAGTTTCTCGTGGCTCTCATACGGGCTCCGGTTCTCTTTCGTCGCCCGGATGTTCCCGAGCACCCTCTTCACCTTGTCCTCTTCTTCCGGTTCCGGGGGAGTTTCTTTCTCTTCCTCGCTCTCCTTCTTTTCTTCCGATTTTTTTTCCTTCTTCTCTTTGGGTTTTTCCGGCGGCTTTGTCGTGTCGTTCGCCTTCGTTTCCTCCAGCTTGTCCGCGACTCGCCGATTCGTTTTCGGCCTCACCACGATGTCGAACATCGCCCGTTCGCGCGAGCGGAACACGGGGTTTATCGCCGGCAGTCGCGCCATAGAAGCATATTCCAAAATGTGGTCATCCACCGATTCCACGAGTATTTCCTTGCCCTTGAGTTTCGCTTTCGCGCTTATTTCGTGGAAGCTCTCCACGTCGTCGGCCGCCTCCGAGCCCTTCGGGAAATTCAGGATGAGCTTGTCCGCGTCGGAATCCTCGATCTTTTGGAGCACTATCTCTAAGCCGTCAACCGGCTTGAAGAATATTTTCTTTTCCTTTTTAGATGCCATATTGATTCATTATACAAGCGCGATGCGTATCCGTCGCACGCCCGCGGAAGAAGCTTCCTCCTTCAGTATTTTGATGCTGCCTATCTCTCCCGTGCTTTTCACGTGCGGCCCCCCGCAGAATTCCTTGCTCCAAGCGTAATCAAGCGTTCCGTCGGGCGAAATGAAATACACTTTCACCACATCTGGGTACTTTCCCTTTCCGCCCAAGGCGGATCCGCCTCTGGCGGAGAAGAAATGCAGGGCACCGGTCTTCTCCGCCTCCCCTTTCGGCATTTCCTTCATCGAAACCTTCAAATTCTCTTTTATTTTCTCATTCATCATATTTTCAACGGCTTTGAGCTCGTCTTGTGTCATTTTGCGCGAAAAAGTGAAATCAAACCGCGCGCGTTCCGGAGTGATATCGCTCCCCCGCTGTTCTACACTCTCGCCTAGCGTTTCGCGGAGCGCCTGATTCAATAGATGCGTTGCCGTGTGGAGTTTCGTCACCTTCGCGAGCTCTTCCTCGTTTCCCGCCTTCAATTCCCCTGTGTCCAAAACGAGCCCGTGCCCGCCGAATTTCTTTTCCGCCCCCGCGCGGGAGATTTCTTGGTGCTTTTTGAATTTTTCTTCGAAATCTTTTTCATTTATCTTTTTCCCGTTTATTCTCGCGAGTTCTTTTATTATTTCAAAATGAAGACCGTATGTGGTGTGTAGAACAAAAGGATCTACACCCTTATCAAACTGTTTAAACGCTTTAAAGAAAGTTTTTCTACATTTATTTTCTTCTTGTTCAATCTCTTTTAAAATAAAATCTTTCTTATTCTTTAATTCCTCATAATAATTTCCATAGTTATTAATTATAGTTTCAGCCACATATACTTGAGATTTTTGTGGATGAGTCATATTTCGAATGATACGCCTCAAACTGTATCCCTTGTCGGTATTTGAGGGTGTAATACCTTCAGAAACCAAAAATACAACCGCTCTAATATGGTCAGCAACTATTCTTTTCAATTTCAAATCCAATCCAGGTGTGTTTTCTTCTATTTTTTCACAAGTTAATTTAAACAAATCCGTCTCGTACAAGTTTTTCACGCCCTGCGACACGACCGCGAGACGTTCCAGTCCCATTCCCGTGTCCACGCCTTTTGTTTTCAACGGCGTCAACTTTCCGCCCTTTGAATAGTATTCGTTGAATACGATGTTCCACACTTCTACGCCTCCAATGTAAATCTCCGTCGTCGGCCCGCACGGCCCTTCGGCACCCGTCGGCCCCCAGAAATTATCCTCACGCCCGTGTCGTTCAACTTTCAATCCGAGCGATTTCCAGATCTTTTCCGATTCCTCGTCCGCGGGAACGTCTTTATCCCCCTTGAACACGCTTACATATTGGATTTCGAGCCCCATTTCCTTCGTGAGAAATTCGTGCGCGTATTCGATAGCTTCCTTTTTCCAATATCCACCGAAGGAAAAATTTCCGAGCATTTCGAAGAATGTGAGGTGGCTTTCGTCCCCCACTTCATCTATATCGGATGTCCTGAAGCATTTTTGTATGGAAACCGCGTTCTTGCTTCCGAAGTCCTTTACCGGGTCAAGCTCGCCCGTGAAATACCGCTTGAATTGCTGCATTCCGGCAGTCGTGAACAAAACCGAAGGATCATCAGGAATTAGCGATGATGATGGAATTACTGCGTGATTTCTTTCTTTAAAGAAATCAAGAAATTTTTTCCGTATTTCTTCCGATGTCATTTGTATATATTGTAGTCGGAGTACGATATATCGTATATCGTAGTTGGAGTACGATATTTTAGTAGCCTTCGAGTTTTTTGATCTTCGGGTGCAGGCGTATCTTTTCCAGCGCCTTGGCTTCTATCTGCCTGATGCGCTCGCGCGTGACGCCGAATACCTTTCCGACCTCTTCCAGAGTGTGCGCGATGTTGTCTTCCAAACCGAATCTCATTGAAAGTATCTTCTGCTCGCGCTCCGAGAGATCCACGATGACCTCCTTGATGTAGTCCTTGAGGAGCGCGTGGCTCGCAAGCTGGTCGGGCGTCAGGCTCTGTTCATCCTTAATGAAGTCCGAAAGCATGGAATCTTCGTCGTCGTCCCCCACCGGCGCTTCAAGCGAAACTACCTCCTGCGAGATTTTCTGTATGTAGTGGATTTTCTCGATTGCCAGATTCATCTCGTTCGCGATCTCCTCGGGGAGCGGCTCGCGGCCGAGCTCCTGCATGAGGCGGCGCTTCACCTGCGTGTACTTCGTGATGGTCTCAACCATGTGCACGGGAATGCGGATGGTGCGCGAGTAGTCCGCGAGGGCTCGCGTGATCGCCTGCCGTATCCACCAAGTGGCGTAGGTGGAGAACTTGAACCCCTTCTTGTAATCGAATTTGTCCACGGCGCGGGAAAGCCCGATATTCCCCTCCTGCACGAGGTCGAGGATGGAAAGGTGCGGGGAGCGGTTCACATACCTTTTGGCGATCGAGACCACAAGCCGGAGGTTCGCCTGGATGAGCCTTTTCCTCGCCATTTCATCTCCCGCCTCTATCCTCTTTGCGAGCTCCTTTTCCTCCCTTTGGTTCAGGAGCGGCGTGCGGCCTATCTCTTTCAGGTACATCTGCACGGCGTCCGGGAGGTTGGAGTCGATGCGCGTGGCGTCCTTGAGCTCCGAAGCCGTGATCTCCTCCCGCTCCGCCTTCACCAGCGAGGTCGCAGCCGATTTTATCCTTATGCCTTCCTGCTCTAGCTTCGCATACACCTTCTCGAGGAACGGGAGGTTCGATTCGATGCGCGGGAAGAAATTCAATATCTCCGCGTCCGTGACGAACCCGCGCGCCCTCCCCCGGTACACCAGCTCGTCGACCGCCTTCTCGTATTCCTCGGGTATGTCGATGCGCTTGTGCGGGACCTGGCGCTTTGCCTGCGCTTTCCTGTCTTTTTCCGCGGATTCCTTGCGAAGCTCCTTCCTTGTCTTTTTCAGCGGACGCTTCGGAGTTTTTTTTGCGGTCCCCTTTATTTTCCTGTTATTTTTTTTCTTTCTCATTTTTCCCCGATATTCGCGCCTTCGCTTTCATCTCCTGACCCTTTCTCGAAAGCGCGCTGAATGCTCCAGCGATGCGCGTCACCTCGCTTTCGTCGCCTTTCGCCTCCGCGCTCCGGAGCGCGCGGTGGAGGACTTTCTGCTCCCCTTCCAGGTGACCGAGCTCCAAATACCCGATGAGCTCGTCGAATTCCTTCTCGAGCTCGCGCCGGTCCTTCCCCTGTAGTTCGTGCGCCGCCTGCAGCCGGAGCATCTCGTGCTCCTCGGCATCGGGGCGCTCTGCGGCAGAGCGCAGGTGTTCGGGGAAAAGGGCCGTATGTTCCTTCAGTATAGCCGAAAAATCCGGATTTATGAAGCCGAAGAGTATGAGCCGGCGGGCTACGAGTTCCGCGCGCGTCGTCTCAGCTTCCCGCTTTTCCGGCGTTCCCGCCGGGGCGGCGGGCCTCTCTTTGATGCACTGGAGGTCCTCAAGGAGCGAGGTCTCGTCGATGCCGGAAAGTTCGGAAAGCTTCTTCATCCATATCCCCTGTTCGACTGCGCTCCTCATCCTTTTAAGTTTCTCCAAGAGGTGCCCAATGATGCGCTTTCGTAGCGGCACGTCGAGTTCGGTGTCGCGCCCCTTCGGAAAATACCGCTCGAGGACGTATTGAAACGCCGGCTTCGCTTCCGTGATCGCGCGCGAGAGGAATTCAGGGTCCTTTTGCACGGCGTCCGCAGGGTCCTTGTATTTACCGAGCGACACCGCTTTCACGTGGAAATCCAGCGCGTGGAACATGTCCATCCCCCTCTCGAGGGCGCGCACCCCGGCTTCGTCGTTGTCGAACGATACGAGCGCGGTGTCGGCGAAGCGCCTCAGGCGCGTGAGGTGCTCCGCGGTCAAAGCCGTCCCGGAGATGGCGACTGCGTTCTTCACGCCCGCCTGCCAGGCGAGGAGGAAATCCATGTTCCCTTCGACGAGGAAGACGGTGCGCGACTGCGCGATGCGGGCCTTTGCGGCGTGGAATCCGTAGAGCATCCTGGATTTCCGGTATATTGGCGTTTCCGGCGAGTTCACATACTTCCCGACGTCGTCCGGATTCGTTCCGGGCGGGGTCTCAAAAAGCCGCCCCGCGAACCCGACTATCTTCCCGAAGGAATTATAGAGAGGGAATATGATGCGCCCCTCGAAGCGGTCGCGGTTGAGCCCACGCACGCGCGCGGAAAGGCCCGCCCGCAGGATGTCCTGCATGGAATATTTTCTCTGCATGAGGAAAAGCGTCAATGCGTCGCCCAGAGGATCGTACCCGAGAGAAAATTCCTCCGTGGTGTTATTGGAAAGCCCGCGCTCCGCGAGGTATTTCTTCGCCTTCTCGTTCTTTCTCAGTTCGCTACGGAAGAACTCCGCCGCCGCGTCGTGCATATCGTAGAGGATGCCGAATTCCCGTTCCTGTGTTGGCGAGAGGTTCCGCATGGGGATGCCGGCGCGCTCGGCGAGCATGCGCAGCGCCTCAGGGAACTCCACATTCTCGTATTTCATCACGAACGAGATGATATCCCCTCCCTCGCCGCATCCGAAGCAGTGCCATATTTTCTTGTCTGGCGAGACGATGAAACTGGGGGTCTTTTCCTGATGGAACGGACACAGGGCCTTGAATGTCTTCCCCGCGGGGATGAGCTGGAGGTATGAACGCAAAAACTCGGCGATGTCGAGTTTTTCCTTGATGATTTCGGTTTCCTTGGGCATAGAGGGGACTTATGCCCGCATATCATACCAGTAAAAATGAGGTTTTTCAAATTTATTGCAATTTAACCGAATTTCCTGTTTAATATTCATCAGTTCATAACTAACTTCATAAGGAGGAAATTTGAAGAAAGCAATAATCACGGTTTTGAAGGTCATTGAATTTTTCTTTGCCGTCTATGTCATTACCCCCGTTATTTGGCTGATTTCCCTTTTTCTTCGGTATATGTGGAAAAGGGTCAGAGTAAACGGACTTCAAAACAGGAAAAAGGCGTTCCTTATGGCGAAAAACGAAGGTCGCGGGATAGTTCTTGTGATGAATCACCTTTCTTTTTGGGTGGAACCGTTTCTCGCTCCCGCAATATTTTTCTGTCCCAGGTTGTTTTTCCCTCCGTTCAAACACTATCCGTGGAGCACGCCCGACAAGAAAAATTTCACGAAATGGTGGCTTTTTTTTATGCAGGGAATGAGGCTTATTCACATACCACGCAATGAGAACGGGACGATATCGTCGGTTTTGAAGACTTTGGGAACAATTGTTTGTGTAAAGTGCCAGCATCTGAGCATTTTTCCCGAAGGAGGTCGAACCGTAACGCGGTCCAAAGGAAGGCTCATTGAAAAAGACGGGTTTGTCATGGGGAAATTTTCAAAAGGACTTCTGTTGGCCATCGAAGAAGGGATGAAAAACGAAGGCGCGAAAGTTCCCATCATAGTCCCTGCGCTTATCGAGGGAACGGATAATATCCTGCCCTATGGACAAAAATTTCCCGACTTTTCGAAAGGAAAGATGACGATGACCATTGGCAAACCGTTTGTTCCGGATATGGAATCCGTTTCCATAAAGATGATTCAGGATGCAGTTTTTGATCTTAGAACGGCACACCTGAACAAAATTGCCGCATAAAAAACCCGTGACACGACGAATGTCCGGGTTTTTTGTTTTTGAATCTCGTTTTCCCTTTGATCAATGGATCGTTTCTTTGAAATTTTTGAAGGTTTTTTCCTTTTCCTCTTTCGTTAGGGGTTTCTTGTTTTCCATCAATTTCCGCTTGGATGGAGTTTTCCGCAAACTGGAATATTGGGATTCGGTGTACATCATATAATCCTTGTTTTTGGTAAGTTCGGAAGTTGATTTTTCAATGAAATCTTTTGTGGAGACGCTGATGAGTATCGTCGGCGTGTCGCTTTTGCCGCCTTTTTTTCTTGATTTTATTTCGACACTGTCTTCCTCAAGCAATAATTCCTCGCCTCGCTGAATGATGATGTCCGTGATTTTTTTGTTCGCTTCCGCACTGAGCGGTTGAACAAAATATCTCGTTTTTTCTTTCTTTTTCATAAAGCACCTTCTTATTCTGTTTTTAGTTTTTACTGGCTTAAGTAAACCCCCACACCAAAAAGATTTCAAGTACCGGCGGTAAATTCAACAAAAGCGCCTTTTGGTGTGGGGGTAAACAACGAAAACGCGCGCTTGTCAAAACGGCGAAGGGTGCTATAATGGCCTTGCGGTGATTTCTCTCCTAGTTTTTGCGTTTTCCGTATAAGCGAGGGTGAGTAACCGAAGAGTCGAAAATTACATACTCACTATGGCTTATCAGGATAACGATTCGGGTAACCGCTCCTATGGAGGCGGTGGACGCGGCTTTGGCGGCCCGAGGAAAATGAACGACGTGTCGGGTCTTAACATCACCTGCACGGAGTGCGGCACGCAGATCAAGGAACTCCCCTTCGAACCCTCCATCAAGGAGGACGGCACGTACGGGAAGATCTTCTGCTTCGAGTGCAACAAGAAGCGCCCGCGCCGCGAGTTCCGCCCCAGTGGCGGAGGTTACGGCGGCGGCGGTGGTGGCGGCTTCGGCGGCTATCGCAACAACGGCTAACACCGGAAATGAAAAAATCCCCGTTTCATCGGGGATTTTTGTTTGAATATTTATGAGATTGACACGGCAATAATGCCGAAGAGCGCGAGGAAGACGAGGAGCCAGCCGACCGCGTATGCGACGGCGGTATAGGCCTCCTTCTTCTCACCCTTCATGAAGAGCATGATGGGGTATGCAAGCATCAGCGAGCCGCAGATGGTCGCCGAGACGATGAAAACCGTGAGCATGATGATCATCATTGCTATTTCTGGCATGTCTATCCCCGACGCCCTTCCCCACTCCCCGATGTTCCACGCGGCGAACGCGAAAAGCGAGACGTAGACCGCGATGCCCAAGGCCTGCAGGAATCCGATCTTTGCTGGAGAGTGGTTCATGGGTTTATTATATCAATTTTTATCGCGGGACCTCTATTATTTTTTCGCCCAAGGGTTCGGGAAGCAGAAGATGGAGCGTCATTCCCGTGATTCGTCCGTCTTCTCCAATAACCACGTCCATACCGACATCCGGATAAACAGGGACTGGTGGAAGCGGCTGGCCTTCTTCTCCTGCCGGTCTCAAAAGTGGTCTTTCAAACTCCTCTCGGCGGAAAAAAGTCACCAGATACTTTCCCTCGCCCAAATCTTCCGATTTTATAACCTCCGGATTATTTGCCGGAGTAGGAACCTGCCAATCAGGATGCACTTGTGAAATTAGATTTTGGTCCCAGATAATATCGGCTTCTGTCTCAAATGTTCCCCTTTCCCGATCGTGGCCAAAGGCGGAAAGCTCCTGCTTTCCTATCCAAACCCAGTTTTTCCCCGGATAAAGAGTGGCCTTTCTGTTGGCAAAATTATTTTCCCAGACATCTTCGCCTTCTTTCTTAAAATCAATTTTGACGATTTCAAATCTTACTTCTTTTACTGTCATTCCAGTCTGATCTTTGGCAAAAATATTAGAATAGCCCTTCATTACACTTATATAAGGAATGAGCAGTACCCCAATAGTTAAGGCGAGTAAAAATTTATGGATTCCGTATTTTCTGAGCGGTTGAATAAAATAAGCGACTATTGCCAATACTATTCCTGAAATCAGAATTGAGTAAAATATGGTCTTTGAAATATAAAAATGGGTGTAGTTTTCATTCAGTAAGAGTCCAATTACTCCAATTAAAATCACGAGTAAAACCCACTTCAATTTTTTGATAACTTTCATAGTGAATTTATTATACTCCAAAGCTTTCATTTTCTAACTGGCGGAGAGGGAGGCCCCGCCATGGGCGGGATTACGATTTGTACCTTCGCTCCGCTCAGACAAATCGGGAAGATTCTCACGAATTCGAATCTTTTCTTCATCATAACGCCAAAAAACCATTTCGCAAGGAAATGGCTTTTCTGTCGTTTGCGGAGAGGGAGGGATTCGAACCCTCGGTACCTTGCGGTACGCCATCTTTCCAAGATGGTGCACTCGACCACTATGCGACCTCTCCGTAGTGCCCTGTCAATATATGTAAAAATCGGAAAAAGTTCAATTTTGCTATACTGAACTCAATGCAACTCAGGAAACGCACCGTCCGGTTCCTGGAATTCGCCCTCATCGGCATCGTTATGGGCGTATTCGAGGACACGCTCGCGGTCTATTTTGTGACGGGCGAGCGCGTGACCTATCACACGGTGTGGATAGTGTTCCTCGTCGCGCTCCCGTTCGCGTTCTTCAGCGAATACGTGGTTGACCATCCGAATTTCTGGAAAAAGGTGCTCCGGCTCAAGGACGACGACGACGGTTTCATCAAATAGGGATATTGCGGTTTGCCGTCAATGTTTTTCGGCGGGCTCTTGTTTGAGTTTTCTCCTGATAAGGCGGACGAGCACGATGGCACAGAACGCCCATATCGCGCCCCAGACGAGGAAAAGCCCGATGTCGCGCCGGAGGATGGCGTCGATGGCATAGACCGCGATAAGCGCGTACGGCGCCTCCGAGAGCACGGTTGCGATGAAGTACGGCCAAAAGCGGTAGCGTGCGATGCCGAGGAGGTATCCCGGTATTTCCGACGGCAGGATGAAGCGCGAGAGGAACACTATGCCCCATCCCCTATCCCCTTCGAGGAAGAGGTGCTTGTATTCCTCCATTTTCCTTTCGGGAACAAGTCTTTTGACGATGGGATATCCCGCGTATTTCCCGATGAGGTATGAGAGGATGTTCCCGATGACCCATCCCGAGAGAAGAAGGAGGAATGTTTCCCATTTTCCCCATATCCCTATCGCCGCGGGCACGAGCCACACGCTCGAGAAGGTGAAGATGAGAGTGGAGACGACGGCGAGCGCCACGAAGACGGAAACCGACAAAAACGGGAATTTGAAGCTGTAATCCCTGAGGAGGAAGAGCGCGGATTCGAAATAATTGCTGAACGCGGTGGAGAGCCACAGGAGACCCACCACAACAACGACCGCGGCGAAGATGGCGATGTTCCTTTTCGTCATCTCAGCGGTTCATCTCGCGCAGCGTCCGAATGCGTTCCTCCACGGGCGGGTGCGTGAGGAAAAGCTTGTGAAACCAACTCATCTTTTCGCCCGGCTTGTCGTAAGGATCGTCGAACCACAAATGCGCCGTGGTGTGCTTGGCGTACCGCAGTGGCGTCGTGTCGTGGGAAATTTTCTCGAGCGCTGAGGCAAGTCCCTCGGGGTAGCGCGTGAGGAGCGCTCCGGAGGCGTCCGCGAGGAATTCCCGCTTCCGGGAGATCGCGAGCTGTATCAAAGTGGCGCTGATTGGCGCGAGAATAGCTAGCGCAATTCCGATAAGAAAGAGGGCGCCGTTCCCTCCCCTGTCGTTGTCTCTTCCACCGAATATTTGGCTACGCATGAATATATCCGAGAGTAGCGAGATGAACCCGACAAGAATGACGACCACAGTTTGCAGAAGCATGTCCTTGTTCCCGATGTGTCCGAGTTCGTGCGCGATGACGCCCTCCAGTTCGGTTTTGTTGAGGCGCGCCAAAAGCCCCATTGTCACCGCGACGACGGCGTGTTTCTCGTCGCGTCCGGTCGCGAAGGCGTTGGGCGCCGGGTCCTCAATGAGATAAAGCCTCGGCATCGGGAGCCCCGCGGTGATGGAGAGGTTTTCCACAATGCGGTAGAGCTCCGGGTTGTCCTTCATCCCGATTGGGCGCGCGTGGGCCATACCGAGCACTATCTTGTCGGAGAACCAATAACTGAAAAAACTCATGAATACGGAGAATATGACGGCAAAAAACAGTATTCCGGGGTTTCCGTAAATCTGTGAAAACGTCCAGCCGATTGCGATTACAAATATAAAGAAACCCGTGAAAAGAAGATAGGTTTTTCTGACGTTTGAATCCCTATGCGTGTATATCGTGGCCATAAAATAATAGGATGTCCGACTTCCCTGTATTTATTCGCCGATATTTTGGAAGTCGGACATCCTCGTATCCGTAAAATTAGAATTTGACCGCAACAGGAGCTTTTTCGGCATCGTTCTCCAACTCGAAGAAGTCGCGTTTTCCGAATTTGAACATTCCTGCGATTACGTTGTATGGGAACATTTCTATCTTCGTGTTCAGGTCGCGCACGTTTCCGTTGTAGAATCTGCGAGCCGCCTGAATCTTATTTTCCGTGTCAGAAAGTTCGTCCTGCAGTTTGGTGAAGCTTTCAACGGCCCGAAGCGCCGGATATGCCTCCGCTATGGCAAAAATGCTTTTGAGAGCCGATGTAACCATGTTGTCTGCCTCCCCTTTCTCTGCGACGGTCTGCGCTCCCAGGGCTTTCGCGCGCGCGTTTGTCACCGCCTCGAATGCGGATTTTTCGTGGGCGGCATAGCCCTTTACGGCTTCCACGAGGTTCGGAATGAGGTCGTAACGGCGCTTAAGCTGTACATCTATATCCGACCAAGCTTCTTTGGTGCGATTTATGAGGCGCACGAGGCCGTTGAAGACCGCGATGACCCAGACGGCTATTACGACAAGAACGCCCAAACCGATATTTATAGGTGTAAACATGCGCTCATTATAACGCAAAAAAGGAAATAAAAAAAGGGCCGTTAAAAGCCCCTTTTTAGAATAATATTTTCGATCTATTTTTCGAATAAATCTTCGTTTTTCCCGAAATTCAGATGTTTGATGAATATATCGTGAGGAATCGGATACAACTGCTTGAACCATTTGTAGATCTCTTCAGCGAATCTTCTTGTTTCCCATTGCGCGTGAGTATCGCAGCGCAGTGAAAAATAATTCATCAGAGATTCCAAGTTTGCCGTCCAAATTGAATGTATTCTGAACGTATATGGCAGGTTCTGAGCGGCGTTTCCGGGAGAAATACCGAATTTTTTTCTGAGAATCCAATATCTTTCACAGGAACGATTAATTAGTTCTTGCAGCATCAGCTGAGCTCTCAAATTCGTTTCTTCCGGAGCGTCTTCGTAAATGTAACTCATAGATTTTCCTACCTGAATCCTGAAATATTCAGGCATATAAAAATCTTTGTCTGTTGTAATTACGTCAAAGTTGGGTGGTATTTCCGTCCATGCGCCGTATCTGTGGCGAACCCACTGGCGATGAACGAAAATCGGCTCTTTAATGAAGAAAGTCATCTTGGCGTGGGCAAATCCTCTTGTTGGATTTACTTTCGTTTGTACTGCCAAGCGGAAGAATTCAGGGTTGAATTTGGAGTGCTCCAGAAGATACACGTCGCCTATGTTATCTATGCATGCGTACCGTTCGTAGTCTTTGCATATTTCATTTTCATAAAATTTGCCAGGATGACGGATAATCTCCTTATGCCACGCAGTTGGAATGAAGCGTTTATATTCTTCCATCTTCGCATACGCAATCGGACTGAATTCTTTTATGATGGTTGGAATTATTTCATCCCTTGCGCGCCAGAATTCGTCGGGAGCGTTTTCGTGGTTCTCCAAAGACATCAGTTCCAGCAGATGACGAAGCGAGACGGTCCAATAGAACTTGGTATTGAATCTGAAAAGAAGCGCGAGTCTTGCCTGTTCTTTTGCTATTCCCATATCAAGGAATGATTTGTAAATCTCCCTGCTGTCTGTTTCCGCTTCGTTGAATATTTTCAGAATTTCCGGATTTTCTTTCGCCCATTCCGGAGTGTAGAATTCTCCGTCAATCACGCTGTATCTTCCCGAAAATTCGTTGTGAACGTAAGGAAGCTGAAAAAACGGTTGAGCAACAGAAATAGGACATTCCACAAAAAATCTGAACATGGAGCCGCCCTCAAAAGGCGTTTCGTGCCTATCGCGGTACAGTGCGCCTACCAGTCCCTCGCCTCCTTCTTTCTTCTTTTCGCTTCCCGTTGAAACTCTTGCGCTTGAGATAATCCCCTGATCCTGCAGAAAAGCGTCTTTACCGTCTTCATTCAGATTTGCCATGACCCCATTAAGAGCTATGACAATCGGACCGCTTTGGTGGACTAAATTTGTTTTGTGCATGATAATTTTTCCCTATCTATCGTATAAGATTTTTAAAAATAAACTACCCGAGTTTTACCACAAAAAAAGAACCCGCGCAAGTTAATGGCGGGTTCGGGGAGAAAACCGGAAAACGAACCTGCTTCTTTATTTTAAAGAATGGGATTTGAACCCAACCCTTTGCCATGCAAAGGAAGCTAAGATCGATTTCCGATAAACTGTCGGCAGGCATGTTCTCTAGGGGGAACCCAGGGATTTCAGGTTTTTCTTGTGGAAAAACACACGCCTGCCGAAATTATAGGCGGAAAGGTCTTTTTGATATGCAATTCCGCCAAAATTGGCGGCACGCCCGGCAAAATTTCAATCGCCTAACCTAGTATCCTTCTTCAGCAAGAGAAATTCTGATGCCGTATGCTGATGGCGTGCCGTGAAAATCTTCTTTAAACTTCTATAGCCAAGAGTACTAAAACGCCGGTCTGAAATCAATCCCCTTCAAAAACATTCCGACAGTCTTGAGAATGTCGGAATGTCCCTAAAAAACTAATCAACTAACTTCTAATAAGCCGATTTAATACATTCCCTCCATTCCGTGGCCGTGGCCGTGTTCCTTCTTCTCCTCGGGGATCTCCGTGAGCGCCGCGCCTATCGTAAGATAGGTCGCCGCGACGGAAACCGCATTAAGAAACGCCGTTCTCGTGACCTTCAGGGGGTCTATGATACCTTTTGCCTTGAGATCCTCCACCGCGTTCGTCGCCGCGTTGAATCCTTCCCAGGGATTTTTCCGTTCTTTCAGGATTTTCATTATCTCGTCGGGAAATCCACCGCTGTTCTCGATGAGAGCCCTGACCGGCGCTTCCAGCGCTTCCATGAGTATTTTCTGCGCGGCTTCCGCGGCGGACGCGTCCTTTGTCTCCTCCTTTTTGTAATTCAGGTTGATGTTCAAGAGCGCCATGCCGCCTCCGGGAACGATGCCTTCCTCCATCGCCGCCCTCGTCGCGTGCACGGCGTCTTCCACGCGCTGTTTCAATTCTTTCTGCGCGGATTCCGTTGGCGCGCCCACTTTGATGACGGCGACGCCTCCGGAAAGCTTGCCCAAACGCTCCTGCAGTTTCTCCTTGTCGAATTCGGAATCGGTTTTCTCAAGCTGGACCTTCAACTGCGCGATGCGCTCCTCGATGGCCTTCTTCTCGCCTTTCCCGCCCACGATGGTCGTCAATTCCTTGTTAGAGACCACCTTGTGCGCGTTTCCGAGATCATCCATGGAGACCGAATCGAATTTCCTGCCGAGATCCTCGGAAATGAACTGCGCGCCGGTCACGATGCAGATGTCCTGGAGCATTTCCTTCTTCCTGTCGCCGAATCCGGGCGCCTTCACCGCAAGGACATTCAGGATCCCGCGGAGCTTGTTGACGATGAGGGTGGCAAGGGCCTCCCCTTCTACCTCGTCCGCGACGATGAAGAGCTCCTTCTTCCCGCTCTGGACGATTTTCTCGAGGAGCGGCAAAAGCTCGTTCAGTGATGATATCTTCTTGTCGGTGACGAGGATGTGCGGATTTTCGAGCGCGGCCTCCATCCGTTCCTGGTTCGAGATCATGTAGGCCGAAATGTATCCGCGGTCGAAGGACATTCCCTCCGTCATCTCGTAGGAATTTCCGATGGCGTTGGAATCCTCAACGGTAACGACGCCCTCCTTGCCGATCTTTCCCATCACCTCTGCGATTAGTCGCCCTATCTCCGAATCCTTCGCGGATAGCGTAGCCACCTCCTCTATCTTTTTCACGTCGTTTATGAGTTCTTTCTGCTTCTCTAGTTCCTGGATGATGACCTTGCTCGCCTTCTCGAGCTCCTCCGCGAGTAGGATGACGTTGAACCCCTTCTGTTTCACGAGCTCTTCCCCCTTGTCGATCATGGTGTGCGCGAGGACCACGGCGGTCGTCGTGCCGTCGCCGACGGCGTCGTTCGTCTTTTCTGCCGCCTGCTTGATGAACTCCGCGCCAAGGTTCTCGTATTTACCCTCGAGCTCTATTTCCTTCGCGACCGTGACGCCGTCAAGCGTCACCTGCGGGGCGCCGTACCCTTTCTCTATGACGACCGCCCTTCCGCGGGGGCCGAGCGTCATCTTCACGGCGTCCGCGAGGGTGTCTATGCCCTTTTTGAGCGCCGCGCGCGCCTCTTCGTTAAACTTTATCTGTTTCGCCATATGTTATTCCTCTATGACTGCCAGAATGTCTTCCTCCGACACGAGATAGTATTTCTTGCCGTTTTCCTCGAACTTCTTGTCGTCCGACCACGGCTTTCCGAAAATGACCTTATCTCCCGGTTTCACGGACATCGGGGTCCGCGCGCCGTCCTTACCGAACTTGCCAGGCCCCGCAGCCGTCACGATGCCTCGGGTCTGTTCCTTTTTTTCGACGTTGTCCGGAAGCACGATTCCCGACTTCGTCGTCTTCTCGTTGTTTTCGACTACCTCAATGAGGACGTTGTCGAAAAGCGGTTGCAATTTCATTTTTATGCGATTGGCCCCGTAGAGCTACGGCGTAGCCGTGATTCTACGGGGTTGGCACTCTATGACCTTTACTGCTGATTTTACGGATTTCCACGTCCCTGTCAATATGAACGTGATGGATCCCGCTTCATGAACACGTTGCTCGGGGCGTTGCGATCAAAGGCACCCGCGAAGTGAGCTACAAAACGGTGTTGCAGTGATCACTCGCGTTCGTCGCCAGCGAGAAGCTTCTTCGTGAGCGCGCGGTACTCCTCCTCTGAATAGAACTGCATCGTGATCTTCCCGCGGGGTCCGTGTCTCGATATGGACACGGGGACGCCGAATTTTTCCTCGAATTTGCGTTCGAGGTACCCCCGTTCGGGGTCGGGCGTCCTTTCTGACGCGATCTTCTCGCGCGTTTTCCGGGCGGTCATTCCCTCTTTGACGAGGCGCTCGAAGAACTCCCCACGCTTCTCGGGGGGAAGGGAGAGCAAGTGCCGCGCGTGGGATTCGCTCAATTTCCCTTCGGCGAGCGCATCTTGGATCTCCTTGGGGAGCGAGACAAGGCGCATGGCGTTCGCGACCGATTCCCTGCTCCTGCCGACCCGTTCCGCGATCTCCTTCTGGGTGAGCCCGAACTCCTCCTGAAGGCGCGCGTAGGCCTTCGCGGCCTCCATGGGGTTCAGGTCTGTCCGCTGGAGGTTCTCGATGAGCGCGATCTCCAGCTTGGCTTTCGGTGCGTCCACTTTCTTCACGATCGCGGGAATGCGCTCGAGGCCGGCGCGCTTCGCCGCCATGAGGCGCCGCTCCCCCGCAACGAGCTGATATTCGACGCGCGTGCCCGTGTCGCTTTCCGTGACGGTTTTGGAGACGATGATGGGCTGGAGCACGCCGAATTCCCTCACGGAAGAGGCGAGTTCCTCGAGGGCGGCGGCGTCGAAGGACACCCTGGGCTGGTAGGGATTCGGCTTGATGCGGTCCACTTCGATGTGGAACACCGACTCCTGCGCGTGTTCATGGCGCCGCGCGGTGCGCGGAAAATTTGGCCGTATGTGCTTGAGGCGCACCTCGTCCTCCTGATGGATGATGTGAGGCGGGGGCGTCGCGCCACCGCTGGGGCGAAAAAGCGAGTGAATTCCTTTTCCGAGGTCCATGAACTCATTTTACTTCACATAAAAACTTATACAAATGAAAAACCCGGTAGTGAAAACTCGGCTGCGGCTATGCCGCCTGATGAAATCCGCCGAGTTTCTACTACCGGGAAAAGCAAAAACAGAGGGGTGAAAAATTCCTCTTCGGGGTGTCTCCATTGCAAATTCCGAGTGATTATATTGTGTTGTAAGTAATAAAGAACAACTCGGAACGATGGAGCGTATACCCGGGAGCAAAATTCCGCCTTCTCTGTTTTGCTGAACGTATATACGTAGTCCTCGCCTCTACCGACGAGTTTGGGTGTCCGCCTCGCGCCTGCAGTGCGTTCCGCTTTCCCCCTCCCGCGCCGAATAAAAACAAGAACCGTATATATCCTACTTCCCGCCCCCCGAGTGTCAAACCCGAAAAATCCACACCATATTACACCACAAATCAAAATATCGTACTTGGAGTACGATATATCACTCGTCGGGGTTTTCTAGGGTGAAGTCGATGAGGAGGAAGGGTTCTGGAAAATCCTCGGGTTCGCCGAATATTTTTGTTTCCGGCGCGGGAGCGCTCTTCACTTCCTCGGGCGCGTATTTCGAAAAGTCGTAGGCGTCGCGGGCGGGCTCCTCCCTCAACCCCAAGAATTCGCGGGCAAGCGCTTCGTACGCCATCGCGCCCGATGACTGGGGCGCGTGGAGCATCACGGGGCGCTTGAAGCTCGGGGACTCGGCGAGCGCCACCGACTGCGGTATCTCGATGTCGTAGACCTTGTACGGGAAGCGCTTTCGGATCTCGCGTGCCATCTCGCGCGAGAGCTTCTCGCGCTTGTCGTACATCGTGAGGAGCGCGCCGGAGATCCTGATGTCGTGGCCGAGGTTCTTCCGCACGAGGTCTACGGTCTCCAAAAGCTGGTGTATGCCCTCCAAGCTGAAGTACTCGCATTGCACGGGAATGAGCACTTCGTCGGAGGCCATGAGCCCGTTCAGGGTCAAAATGTTCAAGCTCGGGCCGAGATCAATGAGTATGAAATCGTACTCGTCGCGAAGCGGATCAAGGACGTTTCTCAGGCGCTCATTCCTGTCCGGAAGCTCAAGAAGCTCAACAAGCGCTCCTGAGAGGTTCTGCGATGACGGGACGATGTCCAAATGTGCCAGCGATGTCGCCCGAACGGCGCTTTTCACGTCTATCTCTCCGGTCAAGGCGTGGTAGACGGTTTCCCGCTCTGCGTGCCTGACGCCGAGAGCGAGGGTCGCGTTCGCCTGCGGGTCGAGGTCCACTACAAGCGTCTTCTTCTGAAAATAGGCGAGGTACGCGCCCAAATTCACCACGGTCGTGGTTTTTCCCACTCCCCCCTTCTGGTTCAGGATGGTGATGACGCGCGCCATGTATATTTACTATAGATTTTTTCTGTGTCATTATCAATTTTGTCTTGCCCAGGTGGCGGAACGGTATACGCGTTGGACTCAAAATCCAATGACCGCAAGGTCGTGAGAGTTCGACTCTCTCCCTGGGCACAAAACAAAAAGCCCCGCGAAGGCGGGGCTTTTTGGATGGAAAGATTATCTCTTCCTTCTCTTTGCCGACTTCCTCTTTGCGGTCTTTCTCTTTGCCGGTCTCTTCGCTTTCCTGCGGCTGGCGCGGCGCGCCCTTCGGCGCCTCTCGAATTTCAGCCACGACGTTGCTGCCTTCGGTTCGGCCTTTTTGAGTCCCGCGAGAACTTTCTTATGGAGCACCGCGTACCCTATCGTCTTGCGCTTTCTCGCGAATTTCAGGACTGGCGTGGAAACCTTGGAAACCAGCCTCTTTATCTTCGCCCGCGGAATCTTCGCGTCAACGCACGCTTTGCGGATGGATTTCTTGAGCTTCTCGGGCTTGAAGGTTTCCTTCTTCCCTCCCCTTTTGATGACTTCTTTGGCCATAAGTGATTTATGAATTTCACCGACCTTTATCCCTCATATAAATTTATGTGAGGGGTTTACTTATATTCTACCACCTTCAGTCCTTCCTTGAGGTTTGTCTACTGTACAATTCTATGGAATTGTACAGTAGACAGTTTTAAAAACTCCCTTTTTCAAAAGGATCGGGTAGGTGGAGGCGAGCCGCCTCGGCGTCGCTCAAGCCGACATAA
>CAYHLH010000003.1:55872-71353 GCA_964357525.1 uncultured Candidatus Saccharibacteria bacterium | reverse complement strand
ATCCTCGGGAACGTGCCCGTCCCACTCCTTGCCGATGAACTTGTACTCGTCGTCGTTCGTGGGGTAGACCGCGATCACACGCTTCGTGGTGTCGAGGACCGCCTCGGGCAAGGTGCCCCGATGCTGTTGCTTCGTGAACAGGCGCTCGCCGGTATACTGGCTGTGCGCTTTTCTGATGAAGAATTCCTCGGCTCTCCGCTTGGCCGCGGGGATGTCCGCATGGTAGAAAGTGAGCGCTTTTCTCGTGTTTCCCTCTATCGAATGGACCAGCTCGTTCACAAACACCACCTCGTTGATGATCTTGAGCTCGTAGAGCCCGAATCCTATGCGAAGGTCCCGCGCCGCTTCGAGGGCGGGTTTGGCGTCTCCCAAGCGCCCATTAAAGGTAAAGACGTAATCGAACCGCTCGTTTCTCAGTTCTTTGATGAAATAGTTGTAAAGCTTCCTAGCGCTCGAGAACGCGTTCTTAAAGGCCCGTTCCCACGAAGGCGGAAGGTGTTCCGTGTTCTGCGCCTTGAGGAGCGACGCGAACGACGACATCGTGCCGAACTCGAGCGCTTTCGCGACCCGTTCCGGCGCGGCGTCGGATACTCCGCGGAGGTCGATTACCTTGAGGTTCACGTTAAGATCCCGTATTGCGTCCTTTGCGCGGAACATTCCGTACCGGGTGATGGGTTTTCTGTTGAACGGATTTTCCATCGGGGATCTGAAGGATTCGTCGCACAGGTAGGCGGTTACCTTGTTCCCGCGGCTCAGGAGATCGCGCACCATGGCGGCATGGAGCTCGATGACGAGCGACGTGGACGGCAGGGCGAAGTACACCGCGACCTTATTGCCACGTATTTCCTCCTTGCTTCTCGTTTTTGTCGGATCTTTGCGTCCGTTCATGGTTCCTTCGCCGTTCACAGTCCCTTCACGATGTTCATGGCGGTGCCTATAGCCCTCGCGAGGAGCGCCGTGAGCGTGACGCCGGGGCTCTTAACGTATATCTCGAACCGCGCGGGCATTTGCATGATTCTCCGCAGTGCCGATTGGCCGACCCTCTTCCCGTCCACGGCGAAATTCCCTCCTTCCCCGATCTCAAGATCGGGCAAGGTGTCCTTGTAGGCATACAGATAGTTCCCCCAGACGATCGCGCCGAGTGGCGGTTTCGGTGCGACGCCCGCCTGTATGAGCTTCGCCGCCTCTTCTCCCGAGTAGACCTTGTGCGCGATGTTCAGGTTTCCCCACATCGTGTCTCCTATCAGGATGACCGGCTTTCCGGCATAGGAGGCCTCGACGCCCACCGTCGAAGCGAAGGTGACTACGACGTCGGCCCGCCGCATGAGGGCGTAGGTGTCCTTCTTCGAGAGGGGCTTCTCGACGACGACGTTCGGGTACTTCCTCATGAGATCGAGGTATCTCTCTATCGTATGTTCGGCCATGCGCGCCTGGTTGGGATGCATTTTCACCACCAAAAGGTATTGCTCGGCCGGCAGTGCGCGGACGAGTTTTTCTATTTCTTCCACTTGATCCTCGGGAACGTGCCCGTCCCACTCCTTGCCGATGAACTTGTACTCGTCGTCGGTCGTGGGGTAGACCGCGATCACCTGCTTCGTGGTGCCGAGGACCGCCTCTGGCAAAGCGCCGCGTTCCTGCATCTTGGTGAACACTGGATCGCCGGTGCTCTGTTGTCGCACCCTCAGCCCGAAGAATTTCTCCGCCTGCGCGGTGGCTTCGGTGGGATCCGCTTCATATGCGGCGATGGCACGTCTCGCGTTTCCCGCCGTCGAGTGGATCAATTCGTTCATGAATACCACCTCGTTGGTGCCCCGCTTCGCGTCGTAGAGGCCGTACCCGATGCCGGATTCGCGCGCGGCTTCGAGGGCGGGTCTCGTGTCCCCGAAGCGCCCGTTGAACGTGAATATGAACTCGTATCGCTCCTTCCGTATCTCGTCCATGAAATAGGAAAAGAGCTTCTTTGCGCTCGCGAGCATATGATCGCACGCCTTGCGCCATTCCGGGCCGAGCTCCTCCTTGTTTTGCGCCTTGAGGAGCGACGCGAACGACGACATCACGGCTATCTCGAGTGTGCGCGCGATCCGCTCGGGGACCGCTTCCGGCACCTGACGGAGGTCGATGACCTTGAATTTGACATCCAGTCCCTTCACCGCGTCTTTTACCCTGAACATCTGGAAGCGCTGGATCGATCTGCGGTTGAACGGGTTGTCGGTGGGAGACCGGAAGCTGTCGTCGCATGCGTAGACCGTGACCTTGTTCTCCCGCCGCAGCAGATCCCTCACGATCGCCGCGTGGAGCGCGACGGTCGGTGTGAGCGAAGCCATGGAGAAAAAAACGGCGACATTGCTGTTCACCACATCTTCTTTTGATCGTATTTTGATCGGATCGGTTTTTTGCACAGGATTATCGTATCGTTTCATGGAGTTCGGGTCAACAGATGTTGGAAAACGGTTTTTAAAGGGTCTTTCAATGCCCTTTTCTTTTTCTCTGATAATGTCATATCGTTATACGGATGCAGGAGAAACACGGCGAGAACACGAAAATAAAAGTGGCGTCATTTGATTTTGACGGGGTCTTTGTCCTCGATTCGGACGCGGTTTTCAAAAAGGAAGCGTACGAGAAAATTTTTTCCGGCTATCAAGGGAGGCATGGGGCCGCGCTCAGTGAAGCCAAAGTGCTTTTCGGGTCAGGGAAACCCGGAGGGCGCGGAGAAGTATTGAGGTACGTTTTTCGGAAACTCGGCGAACCGGAGAATACACTCGAGATGCGGGTGAAAAAAGAGTCTCTTTCGTTCGATCGTTACGTGCAGGAAAAGATTGCGTCCGCCGGCCTCGTTCCCGGCTCTGTCGAGATGCTCAATGACCTTTCCCGCCGTGGGGTGGCGCTCTATCTCAATTCCGGTACCGCCACCGCCGCATTGTCGGAGAGCGCGCTGAATCTCGGTATCGCCGGATTCTTCAAGATGATACTCGGTAGCACCCCCGAGCCCGTCGGAGGAAGTAAGGCGGAAAATCTGCGCTTTATATTGGAGAAAGAGGGAATCGGTCCTGACGGGATGCTATTCGTGGGGGATTCGGATTATGATGCCGAGGCGGCGCGCGAGTGCGGGTGCCGCTTCCTCGGGGTTTCCAATCGGTGGAATCGGTGGAAAGCCGGGGAAAAGCCGTTTCCGCTCGTTGAGGACCTTCGGGACGTCGCTAGACATCTTTGATCGCATGAAATCATCTTTCCTTTCGGAAAAAATCAACAAATTGAAAGAGATCTATCGGGAAGAGGGTTTCAAGGCCGCCGCAGTGTACATCGTCATCTATTTTTTGGCGAAAACCGGGTGGTTCCGCGAAAAGCGGTTTCTAGGGAGATTGGTCGAAATGCGCGGGAATAGGGTGCGAATGGACGGCTGCATCTTTTGCCTCGACACTCCGCTCATATCGACCGAATACAAATCGCTCTTCATCCGCGGAAGCTACGAGAAAGAGGAGCGGGAAGCGGTACGCCGTTTTTTGGACCATTCACTGCCAGTGGTGGAGCTTGGGGGGGCCATCGGCGTCGTGGCGTGTGTCACGAATAAGAGACTCGCAGACCCAAAGGCGCACGTGGTTGTCGAGGCCAACCCTGACGTGATCCCAATTTTAAAAATGCATCGCGATCTGAATGGCTGTTCTTTCACCATAATAAACAAGGCGCTGAGCTACGGCAGCAAACAAGTCGTCTTTTATAAGCAGGAGAAGCTCGCCAGCTCGGGCCTTCACAGGGCGACTGACATGCCAATATCGGTTCCGACCGTCACCTTGGAAGAGATTTTTACGGAGCATAAGTTTAAGCGCGCCAATCTGATTTGCGACATAGAAGGCGGGGAGGTGGATCTGGTCATCCATGAGAAGGAATTCATTTCCAAAAATGTCTTCCAGATCATTTTTGAGCTGCACCCGTCTATCGTGGGAAAAGAAGCCATAGATGGCATGCTCGAAGAGTTGCGTGCCGTCGGCTTCCGCAAGATACGTACAGGCAGGTATTGCAGCGTGGTGATGCTCCAAAACCATAACATCGCATCATTACCCAAATAATCGGATCCATGAAAATTCTACACGTCATTCCCACCTATCTCCCCGCCTATCGGTCGAGCGGGCCTATCAACCTGACGCACGGCATGAACAAATGGCTCGTCCGGAACGGCATCGAAGTCACCGTTTACACGACCGCCGTCGACGCGCCCCACGAGCGGCTCGAGGTCCCGCTCGGCACCCCCGTCTACATCGACGGCGTGCGCGTCTTTTATTTCCCCGTATCGTTTCCCCGGCGGTGGTTCTATTCGCGCGAGCTTCGCCGGAAGCTCGCGACGACCGTTCGCGAGTTCGATCTCGTCCACGTGACTTCCGTGTTCCTTGCGGCTTCGACGTTGGTGGCGCGCCGCGCGGTCCGCGCGGGGGTTCCGTTCATCATATCGTTTTACGGGACGTTCATGCGGGTGCCGCTCAAATACCACGCCGCGGTGAAGCGCATCTACATCGCGTTCGTGGAGCGGTGGAACCTCGCGCATGCGGACGCCCTGCATTTTGTCACGCGGCAGGAGGAAGGGGATTATCTCGCGGCCGGGCTCCCGCTCCGCCGAGGCGTCGTGATTCCGAGCGGGGTGGATCCGGAAACGCTCCACGTGTCCTCCGCTCCCGAAGAGTTCAGGAAGAAGTTCAATATTCCAGCCGATGCCAGGGTCATCCTCTTTTTCGGGCGGTTGTTCTGGATCAAGGGGCTCGACACGCTCATTCCGGCGTTCGCGGGAGTCGCCCGTATGAGACCGGACGCGGTACTCGTTCTCGCCGGATATGGCGAGAGCGGATACGAGCGGGAAGTCGGGCAGCTCATAGATGAGAATGGAGTTCGCGAACGAGTACGGCTGACAGGCCCGCTTTTCGGCGCCGATAAGGAGAATGCATTCGCCGCGAGCGACGTGTTCGTGCTCCCGTCGTACACGGAGGCCGCTAGCATTTCAAGCATCGAGGCGCTCTTCTTCGGCTTGCCCGTAGTCATAACGGAAAATTGTGGGCTTGCGCGCGAAATTGCGGAGGTCGGTGCCGGGCTAATGGTGCCGAAGGAGACGGAGGCGGTTCGGGATGCACTGATCAAAGTGCTTTCCGATCCAGCCGCGGCGGCGGGAATGCGCAGGTCCGCAAAGTCGTTCGCGGACAGCGACCTTATGCTCGACGGAATAGCGAAAAGATTTATCGGGGTGTACACTGAGATTATCAAAGGCCGTTCGGGTCGTTGAACCGAAGCGGCGGGATTTCACGCCCGCCTCCTCTGTTCCCGTGTGTACGGCCGGGGCATACGCCAAGAACATGACAGTGGGCATCACAGGTTCGTCCGGATTCATCGGCGGCGCGCTCGCGCGGTCGCTTCGGAAGCGGCGCGGCATCCGGGTGCTGACGTTCGACCGGCCGGGCGGGGATCTCCTCGGAGAGAATCACTCCAAACTCGACCGGTTCGTCCGGGGTTGCAACGTCATCGTGCATGCCGCGGCCGTTACCCGCGGAAAGGACTTCGATCTCATCGCCGGCAATGTTGTCGCGACCCATCGCCTCCTCGCGGCGCTTCGGCGGACGAAAAGCAAAGCGAAACTTGTCTTTCTTTCCTCATCGGTCGTGGATTTCCGCGGGACGCGGCCGGTTTACGGCGCCGCGAAGGAGCTCACCGAACGGATGGTGGAGAGCTTCTCGCGGGAAAATCGGCATCCCGCAACGATCATGCGGCTGACGAACGCTTTCGGCGAAGGATGCCGCCCATTCCACAATTCCGTCGTTGCGACGTTCTGCCATCAAATCGTCCGCGGGAAGCCGCTCGAGGTGAATGCGAAAGGCCCGCCGCTCACCCTCATTTACATAGGCGACGTCGTAAAGATTCTCGTTCGGGAGACCATCTCGAAACGGAAGGCGATATTCCGCTTCCGCCGCGTCTATACGGATAACGTCATTTCCCTCCACGCGCTCGCGCGCCTCATCTCGTCGTTCCGTACGCTTCGGAATCCACGAATTCTGAAAAGCAAATTCCACCGCGATCTGTACCGAACCTACCGGTTTTTTGCGGAAGCAAAACGATAGAAAGGAGATATGGAACGGTTCTACGAACGGTATTGGGAGGGCGAAACGGGGCATTTGAGCGATTTCAACCTCAAATGGCCGCTGCTTGTGCCGTTCATTCCGAAAAAAGGGGACGAGGCCATACTCGATTTCGGGTGCGGTTCGGGTTCCATCATCGCGGAGATGAAGAAAGTGAACGCGCGGGCGCACTACATCGGCCTCGACGTTTCAGAGACGGCGCTCGCGGAAGCGCGGAAAAAGGTTCCCGGCGCCGACTTTCTCCGCATCGATGACGGAGGCGCCTTTCCGGTTCCCGACGGCGCCGTTGATTTCGCGTTCACCTCGGAGGTCATCGAGCATGTGTACGATACGGAGAACGCCGTGAGGGAGATCGCGCGCGTGATGAAACCGGGCGCGAGATTGTTGCTCACGACGCCCTATCACGGGTTTTTGAAGAACCTTGCCATAGTCCTTTTGGGATTCGACAGGCATTTCGATCCGGTGGGCCCCCATGTGAGGTTTTTCTCGAAGAAGACGCTCATTGCGCTTCTCGCCCGCCACCGCATTTTTCCCGTGAAGATATTTCACTACGGAAGGTTCTATCCGTTCCCGCACTCCATTGTCGTACTCGCGGAAAAGAGGTAATTTTTGAGTATGGCGAGGAAACCCCTTCTTTCGCTCATCGTCTTAACCCACAACGAGGAGCTTCACCTGAAGCGTTGCCTTGAGTCCGCAAAGGGCATCGCGGGGCAGCTCATCGTGGTGGATTCCGGGTCCTCGGACGCGACGCTCGAGATCGCGCGGTCGCTCAAGGCGGAGATCTACCACCACGAGTTCAGGAACCAGGCGGAACAGTTCAACTGGGCGCTCGACAACTGCGATATCAGGGGGGAGTGGGTGCTCCGTCTCGATGCCGACGAATACCTCATGCCGGAACTCATGAGGGAGATCCCGGAGGCGGCCCAAACGGCCCCTAAAGGCATGAACGGATTCTACATGAAGCGCAGGGTGTTCTTCATGGGGCGCTGGATACGCCACGGCGGATACTACCCGCGCGAGTTTCTTAGGATTTTCAGGCGCGGAAAGGCAAGAAGCGAGCCGAGGGAGATGGACGAGCACATCGTGCTTCTCGAGGGAGAAGCGGGCCGCCTCACGAACGATTTTGTCGACGAGAACCTCAAGGACCTCCACGAGTGGACGCACAAGCACAACGATTTTTCCTCTCGCGAGGCGGAAGCGGTCCTGAAGCGCGACACGGGAGAAGCAAGAACTGCGGAGGACAGATCGCGCTCCATGAGAAAGAGCTTCTATATGCGCCTGCCGCTCTTTTTCCGCGCGTGGTGGTATTTCATCTGGCGCTTCGTCTTCCGCGCGGGATTCTTGGACGGCCGTCCGGGGCTCATATTCCACTTCTTGCAGGGGTTCTGGTACCGGTTTTTGATCGACGCCAAGGTATACGAGGCGAGTAGGAAGAAGGGGAAGGAATGAGGATACTCGTCATCACCGATTCGTATCCGCCGGAGGTGCGGAGCGCCTCGCATCTCATGAAGGACCTCGCGGAGGCGCTCTCCGCGCGAGGGAACGAGGTAACGGTGCTTACCTCCTATCCGCGGTACAATCTCGCGGAAGGCATCGGAGAATTCCCGCGCGTTTTGAAGGAGGGAGGAGTCACGGTATTGCGCGTGAAAACGCCGCCGCACCACAAGGTGCATTTCATCATACGCGGATTCGTCCAGCTTTCGCTTCCCTATGTGTTCTCGAATGCGTTCAAGGACATTCAGAAGCCGGACATGGTCTATGTGCACATCCCTCCGCTTCCGCTCGCGAGGATAGGCGCCATGGCGAAAAGGAGGTTCGGCGCGAAGCTCGCGGTGAACGTCCACGACATCTTTCCGCAGCACGTCGTCGACCTGGGAATGCTCAGGACATTCGTCCCTTTTTCCGGGCCGATATTGAAGTGGTTCTTCGAGCGTATGGAGAGGAAGGCATACCGCGCGGCCGATGTGCTAGTCGTGCCCTCGGCGCCGCACGCGGAATTCCTTGCGCGCGAGAGAGGGATAGACAGGAAGAAAATCGCGGTCGTGCCCCATTGGGTGAATCTCGGGGAGTTCGATGCGGCGGGGGAAGGTTCCGCGAAGAAGGAAATCGGGCTCGAGGGGAAATTCGTGATTTTCTTCGGGGGAGTGCTCGGCCCCTCGCAGTATCTGGAATTCGCGCTCGACGTCGCGGAAAGGGTTTTGGACATTCCCGACCTCGCGTTCCTCTTTGCGGGCGACGGCACGGAACGCGCGCGCCTCGAGGCGCTTGCGAAAGAGAGGAAGCTCGGGAACGTGAGATTCATCCCATTCGTCCCGAAGGAAAGGTTCCCCTCGCTCGCGATGGCTATGGATGTCGGTCTCGTGTGCCTCTCGCCGAAGAACACCACTCCCATCTTCCCTGGGAAGATACCCGCTTATATGGCGGCGAAGCTTCCAGTACTCGCATTTGTGAACAAAGAAAGCATCGGAGCAACCCTCGTCGGCGAGGCCGGATGCGGATACGTTGTTCCCTCGACCGACAAGGAAAGAGCCATCGAAGCGGTGCGGAAGATGTATGCCGCGCGCGGGGAAGAGCTCCGACGCATGGGGGAAAGGGGATATGCGTACGCGAAGGAACGCCTCACTGCGGATGCGGCGGCGGGAACGATCGCAAGGCTTTTCGCGTGAGCGTGCGGCTCAGTTCAAAGTTTCCTCCCTGAAGTAGGCAAGGAATTCCTCCTTTGCCCTTTCGTATCTGTCCCCCCACCCCTTCATTTTCTTCAGTTCCTCTTCGAGGTCGAGCATCAGTTTCGTCGAGATCATGACCGATTCTATGGAATCGCCCTCCTCGTTCATGGCGATCTTCCTCCCGATCTCGCGGTACATGTCCTTGTAACTGTTCGTCTTCCAGATCCGCTTCCTCCGGATGATGCGGTGATCATCCTCGGACTGGTACTTGATGGCGTCCGTGATGCGAACGTTCCTGCCGTGCACCTTGAGTTCCACGAAGTCCCTGGGACCGACGCGGAGCGACCCCTTTTCGCTGAAGGTCGTCGTGAACGATGCGCCGTTCTCGAGCTCTATCCATACCTCGACGGCGTCGTCCTGCAGGAGCTTGATGCCGGAGTTCTTTGGCTTGCTGAAGTTATTCAAATGCAGGAAATGGTCTATCTGGTGGCAGCCGTTCGCGAAGAAGGTGCTCCGGGAGACCGGCCAGTTGTACCAGAAGAATTCCGGCTGTATGAGCTCGTACACGATCGAGTGGTATGAAACGGGTTCGCCGTGCGTTACCCCGAGGTCCTCCAAAGCCATGCGGTTGAACGTGCCATAGCGCTTGTGAAATCCGATGAAGAGCTTCCTGCCCGCTTTCTTCAATGCCTTCTCGAGCTCCGAGAGCTCCCCGTAATCCATCGCGACCGGCTTTTCGACGACCACATACGCCCCAGATTCTAGTGCGTGGAGCGTGATGGGGACGTGCGTGTGATTGTAGCTCGCGACGAAGTACACGTCGTGCCTCTCCTCCTTCAATGGGAACGGTGTGCTCTCCCATTTCCTGATCCCCTGTTCCAGGAATATCTGCGTCGGATCTATTTCGTGGACTGTATGCATCTTTATGAACGGCTTGGTGTAGGGGATGATGTTGGTCTTTGCGTAGTTCCCGTAGCCGTAGAGCACCCCGCTCTTTTTGCCGCGGCGGCCTTCCGCCGCCCCTCCCTTCGTTTCGGAGATCGGCGCGGGTACGCGCGAGTCGATGCGCTGCGCCGCCGTCCACTCAGCGCGCTTCATTTCCTCCTGCAATCCCTTCGCGAGCGGGTTCCTTGCCGCCTCGGGAATAGCGATGCCGGAGTAGATGCTCCACCCCCTTACGCTTTCCCACCACCTGTCCTCTTTCACCCGCTTTTCGACGGGGCGGTAAAGTATTGTTCCCTCCGAGGTCTCGGGGGCTTTCCCCGCGTCGATGGGGAACACGAGTTTTTCGGGAAGGACGACGCGCTCGACGAGCGGTGGATGGAGCGGCGCGACGAATCCGACGATGTCGCCCGCGGCGTATTTTCCGTTCTCGGCGCCCTCGATGACCCTTCCCATGCCGCACGAGACGCATTTTTCGTTGCGCCGCTCCTCCCTGATGCGCGACCACGTCTTCGTCCATAGCCCTTCGGGCCCCACAACGGGGAAGTAGTTCAAAAGCAGGCGGATGCTCTTTGCCCTCGTGTGGTACACGTTCTCGAGACGTTCGAGGTTTTTCCACGCGAGCACATCGATGCGGTATTCCCTCCGGTTCCGGTGGTAGTCAAGGTAGCCGCCCCTCCATTTTTTCCCCGTCAAAATCCTCATAAGCGAAAGGGATTATACCTGTTTTTCAGGCGAGGTGGAAGCGGCCGCGTTCTTGAAAAGCGCCCTCACTTCCTTGATAAGCGGCTCGCGCAGGAGAAAAAGCAGCGCCGCGTAGGCGAGCGAAGAGGCGATAATATTCATGATGACGGGCACGCCGAATATCTTCATCGCGTACGCCGCGGCGCACATCCCGGCCGATGCCGAGAGGATCTTCGGAAGGTGGCGGAATACGCGGAAATCATTGATGTGCTTCGCGAAATGCCAATTCAGCCCGTTGTAGAGAAGCTGCGCCGTGATGGTGGCGACGGCGGCGCCGACGATGCCGTACGGCGGAATGAGGAGCACATTGAGAACCACGTTCGCGGTAGCCCCGATTATGGTGTTCGGTGCCAGCCGTTTCTGCTCGTCGTGTGCGAGGATGTAGTTTCCGATTATGGTTCCCATGGAGATGACGGGAATTGTGAAGACGAGGATCTGGAAGGGCAGCGTTCCAGGGAGATATTCCGCACCGTAGAAGAGCGATATTATCTGGTCGCCGAGGAGGGCGCCGCCCAATGCCGCCGGAACGGTGAGCAGGAATGAAAGCGATAGAAGGCGTTCGTTGAGCGTCCGCACGAGCGCCCTGTTTCCCTCGCCTACCGCCCGAGCGAAGAGAGGGAAAAACGCGTTCGCGAGTATCGCGGGGATTATGTAGAAGAACTGGATTATGCGCTGGCCTGCCGAATAAAGTCCTACGTCCCGCGCCTCCTTGAAGTATCCGAGCATAAGAATGTCTATCTGGAGCATGAGGAAGCCGATGATGGTGACGAGGGAAAGCGGGAGGGCGGATTTTAGAGTTGGGAGTATGAGGTCGATGCGGAAATTCCTGAATATTCCTCCGAACTCCTTTCGAAGGACCGCCCCACCGGCGAGCGTCCCCGCCACCGCGGCTAGGGCATAGGTCAGGGCGAGCGCACCCGCCGTCGGATAGGTCTGGAGAATGACGAACCCGAAGAAGGCGATAGAGACGTTCATGACGAACGTGATGAGAGCCTCAAGCTCCATTCTTTGCTTCCCACGAAGGAAGGAACCGGAGAACTCGCGGAAGCCGTCAAAGACGGCAAGCAGCGCGACGAAGGGGATGATGGCCTTTGCCGCTTCGATGCTGGAGAGATGCGGTGCGACGAATATGACGAGAAGAACGGTTACCGCAAGCATGGCGGCTTTTATCCAGAAGCTTGTGGCGAAGTATACCGGGGCGTCTTCCGGCTTTTTCGCCGTTTCCCGCGTGAGTATGGAGTTCACGCCCATGTCAGCGAATACGCTGAAGAATCCGGCGAGACTGAGCACGTAGGAAAGGACGCCGTATTCCGAGGCGCCGAGGATGCGGGCCGCATAAATGATGACGAACGCCCTTATGATGCGGCTTCCGATCTGGCCGGCAGAGAGCCAAAAGAGGTTTTTCGCGGCAGTCTGGCGAAGAGAAGTGTTTGTGAAAAGAAACGATTTTATTCTGCCGAGCATCTATTTGTTGGTGTACGAGAAAAAATGCTTGATCGTGCGCGCGATGACGAGGAGATCGAGGAAGAACGAGCGGTTCTTCACGTAATAGATGTCGTATCGGAGCTTTTCCAGGGCCTCCTCTATGGATGCCGAAGGGCCGTAATTGATCTGTGCCCATCCGGTGAGTCCCGGCGCTACCGCGTGGCGCATCTCGTAGAAGGGAAGCGAGCGGTATTTTTCCACGAGCGTCATCGCCTCGGGCCTGGGGCCGGTGAAGGAAATGTCGCCCCTGAGGATATTGAGGAGCTGTGGGATCTCGTCGAGGTGCGTGTAGCGGATGAATTTTCCGAAGGGCGTGACGCGCGCGTCGTCCTTCTCGGTCCACGCGGGGCCCATGTTCCGCGCCCCGTCCACCATGCTCCGGAATTTGTAGAGGGTGAATGGCTTTCCCTTCTTTCCCGCGCGCTTTTCGGTGTAGAACACGGGGCCGCGCGAAGAGAGGGGCACGAGGAGCGCGACGGCAAGGCCGAACGGGAGGAACACAAGCGCGAGCGCGAGTCCCAACACGAGGTCCGCGGCGCGCTTCACGGTCTCGTAGAGCGGCCTGCGGGTCGCGATGTGCTCCACGAACCATTCAGCCTCGAGGATCTCCAGGGGCGACTGCTCGAATATTTCCTCGTAGAAATCTATGAGGCTCTCTATCTTCATGCCTTCGGAAAGGAGCTTGTACATCTCCCGCGCCGTCCCGGGATTCTTGATGAGGTCGGGGACGACGACGATTAGCCCGGTCTCGTTCTGCGTTCCCTGGTGCGCGAACTTCTTGAAGTCCTCGGGCCTGGGGGAATCTATCCACTCCGCGATGGAGTACCCGATATGGGGGTTTGTCCTGAGGTACGATTCGATCTTTTGCTTCAGCGGCGATGCGCCGAGGAACGACACCGCGATGGAACCGATGGAGAACGCGTGAAGGAAGAGAAGGCGGAATATCCCGTCAATGAGGAAGAAGAAGACGCCGACCATCGCGAGATTTGTTTTCGGGGTTAGGCGGAAAAGTCCGGAAAAAAGGTACAGGACCACGACGGAAATTATGCCTGCGACCATGAGTGCCTGAAAGAGCGTGCGGAAGAGCTTCTTCCTCGTCGCGAAGGTCGCGGGGCGGTAAAGGTCGGCGAGATAGAATATGAACATCCAGAGGAGGAAAAGGAGAGAAAAGGGAACGAAGTGGACCCTGAACCGCGCGATGAATCCGCCGTCGCCGTAGCGGACGGCGAGCGCGAGCGCGAGGGAGACGTAGAGAAAGGCGACGTCCCCGAAAAGAAGCAGCAGTTTTTTCGCTTTCCACATGGTTATCAGTATCACTCTACCAAAGATTGTGGATAAGTTCACCCCCACACCAATGCATTGGTGTGGGGGTGCATGTGGTACAATGAGTGGACTATGCCCAGTAATACAACCTCGATTCGTTCCCCCATTATTTTTGTAAAGAATAGTTGAATGAAAGATAAAAATATATGATTATAATACAAACAAAAAAGAATAGTCGTTACGTCCCGACAGGAAGTCGGGGCTATCGAGATTGATATACTGGGTATGGAAAACAAAAATCAAACATCGGACAAAGCGAAGCGGGATTGGCTCCTTCCCGCGTCGATCGTCATCGCCGCCCTCCTCATCGGGGGCTCGTTGGTATGGAGCGCGGGAAAAAAGGCGGAACTCGCGAGGTCCGACCAGTTCGGCGAAGAGCGGGACGCCGAGGCGCTCGCTGAGAACGTCATTCCGGTGTCGAGCGAGGACCACGTCCTCGGTAACAGGGATGCAAGCGTCAAAATGATAGTGTTCACCGATCTCGAGTGCCCGTTCTGCAAGAGCTTCCACCCGGAAGTGAAGAAGGCGCTCGTGGCGTATCCCCAGGACCTTGCAGTCGTGTACCGGCATTTCCCGCTTCAGTTCCACGAGTATGCCGAGAAGGAAGCGGAAGCGTCGGAATGCGTCGCGGAGCTCGGCGGGAACACCCGCTTCTGGGAGTATATCGACAGGATATTCGAGGTGACCGAGTCGAACGGCACGGGACTTTCCCTCTCCGACCGCGAGCGGCTTGCGGTGGAGGTAGGCGTGGACAAGGCAAAATGGAACGAATGCGTGGATTCGGGGAAATATGAGGCCAAGATCGCGGATCAGACGCAGAACGGCATCGACGCCGGCGGCCAGGGGACGCCCTTTTCCATAATCATCGGCAGGGAAGGGAAGAAATATCCGGTGCCGGGAGCGTTTCCATTCGAGGCAGAGATAGCCGGACAGCCGTCCCTGAAGGCGTTCATAGAATCGGCGCTCGTAGAATAGCACCGCTACTGGTCCCGATGATGAACACCCAGATTATCGTCTACACCACGTCATCCTGCTTTTACTGCAAGATCGCGCGCGAATTCCTGAAGAGGAACAACGTCGCGTTCGAGGAGCGCGACGTGCTGACATCGCCCGCGTTCATGAGGGAAATGGAGGAGAAATCGCACCAGCGCGGCGTGCCGGTCCTCCTGATCGGCGACGGCATCTACGTCGGATTCGACAGGCCGGCGATCGCGTCCGCCTTGGGCATCAAGGAATGATTCCAAATTCCAAATTCAAAATTCATGCCGTATGATCTGATAATCATTGGCGGCGGACCGGGGGGCGTAGCGGCTGGAATATACGCCGCCAGGAAGAAGCTCAAAACGCTCCTCGTCACGGACGCATTCGGCGGGCAGTCCGTCGTGTCGCTCGATATCCAGAATTTCATCGGCATTCCCTCCATTTCCGGGTATGATCTCGCGGTCGCGTTCGAAAAACAACTTCGCGCCCAGAAAGATGTAGAAATAATCCTCGGGGACAGGGCTGGCGCCGTAGAAAAGATTTCCAAAGGGGGGTTCAGGGTGAAAACGGAAACGGGAAAGGAATTCGAGTCGAAAACCGTTCTCCTCACGTGCGGGAGCGTGCGGCGGAAGCTCGGCATCCCCGGCGAGGATGAATTCAACGGCCGTGGGGTCGCCTATTGCGCCACCTGCGACGCGCCGCTTTTCAAGGGTAAGCGCGTGGCGCTCGTTGGCGGAGGAAACTCCGCCCTGGAAGGCGTGCGCGACCTCATCCCGCACGCGTCGGAGATATGGCACTTCGTGCGCGGGGAGATAAAAGGCGACCCGCTGACGCTTGAAAAGGTTTCGAAGAGCGGAAAGGTGAAGCTCATGAAGCCCGCGGAGATCACGGAAATAATCGGGAAGGATTCCGTGGAGGGGATACGGTACAGGAAGAACGACACGGGCGAAACGGGTGAAATGGCCGTGGACGGCGTGTTCATCGAGATAGGGTGGATGCCGAGCGCCGCGATGGTGAAAGGGCTCGTCGAGGTGAACGCCGGCGGGGAGATCATCGTAGACCACAAGACGCAGAAAACCTCGTGCGAGGGGCTCTGGGCGGCGGGCGACGTCACCGACGCCCTTTACAAGCAGAACAACACCTCGATGGGGGACGCGGTGAAGGCGGTTTTGAACATCAATGACTGGTTGCACAGGAATTAATATTTTGGAAGTCCGACTTCCTAAGGGA
>CAYHLH010000003.1:0-55862 GCA_964357525.1 uncultured Candidatus Saccharibacteria bacterium | reverse complement strand
GGGGTTCCGTGTTTTTTTAACATCATTGTGTGTTACCAATTAATTATATTTTTTGCACGCCACACTCCGTAGGGGCCCGCCCACTTCCTTGCGTTTTTCCGCAAAAACCCCGCCATGGCGGTGTTCTTTTGTGTTATAATTAACGCAATGGAGAGGCACAAATTCCTCCTTGTTTCCGCCCTTGCGTTCGGCGCCGTCCTTTTCTTCGGCGCGGTTGCATTCGCATGGATAGGGCCCTCCCAGAATCCTTCGGGCGGGAGCGGTTCGCTGTATTTGGACTCGAACGCGAACCTCGGGATAGGCACCACGAACCCAACGCCTACGAACCTGACGACGGGGCGGTTCTTCGCCATAGGCACTTCCTCGAATCCCGGGCTTTTCCTCCGCGACAACGACGGGTGGCGCTATGTGGTGTTCGTCTCGAGCACAACAGGCTACCTTACTTTCTACGATGATGCCGCGTCGCCAGCGGCCACGCGCCTTTACATCACTACGTCCGGCGACATCTATGCCACAGGAAACATCTATGCGAACGCGTTCGTCGGTGCGCTTTCAGGCGCATTGAATGCCTCAAACGTTTCCTCAGGTGTGTTCGGCTCTTTGCAGGGAAACGGCGCGTTCGCCTTTCCGGCCTCTTTGGGCGTCGCGACCACGAGCCAGACCGGTCTGCCTGCTACGCTCTCTGTGTACGGCACCGGGCTTTTCACGGGAACCTCTTCCGCGTCAGGATTCTGCCTCTCAGGCAATTGTAAAACTTCATGGGCTGATTATTGGGTTTTGAATGGCTCGGACCTTTATGCCTCCACGACGAGCTGGAAAGTCGGTGTTGGAACGACGACGCCTTCTTACACTCTGACAGTAAGCGGACAGGTCTATTCAACGGGTTCCTCGACCGCATCCGCGTTCTGCCTCGGTAGCACCTGCCAGACGTCGTGGAGCGACATGGGTCAATGGACGACAGCCGCAGGGGGAATCTACTACACCGGCAACGCTTCTGTCGGAACGACGACAGTGGGAACATATCCTTTGTTCGTATCCACTTCCACCGATTCGCTTTTCTCCCTCCACCGCACGGGCGCGACATACCCGACTATTTTTAAACAGGGAACGGACGGAGTTCTTATTGTGAGTAACGCGAACACGGACACTTTGACGCTGAAGGACGGCCTCGTTGGCATCGGGACGACGAATCCGGGGCAGAGATTGACTGTCGCGTCCTCGAGCGGGGTAAGCATTGATGCGACATTGGGAAGAATTGTGAATCTCGGCGCTCCTTCCGCAAATTCCGACGCCGCAACGAAGGCATATGCGGATTCCGTCGGCGGCGGGGCAAGCTATTGGGCACTTTCAGGCGTGGATCTTTACCCGACCTCAACGACGTACGAGGTGGGCATCGGCACGACGACGCCCGCATATAACCTTACCGTTGTAGGCACTGGCTATTTTTCCCAGCCCGTAATTGTCGGAACGCCGACGCAGAACGACCATGCGGCGACGAAGAGCTATGTCGACACAGCCATCGGTTCAACAAGCTCCAACTATTGGACGCTTTCAGGCACCTCCCTCTACCCGACCTCGACGACCTACAAGCTCACGTTTGCGTCAACTACGTCAAATTCTTATCTCAATTTTTACAATGTAGGAAGCGCCACGAGTACGGGTCTTAATACGGCAGTTTCAAGCACCACGGGCATTTCGTTCATTTCTTCGGGATTCACGGGAGGCGGCGGGTCTGATACATACTGGCCTGGGCTTGTATGGTACGACCTCACGAACAATCCCACGAAACCGAAAGCAGCCATCTATGCGTATGGAGATTCGGGCGGGGGTCGTATTTACTTGGGTACTTCGGGTGCGTACGGTACTGGTATTACAAAAGGAGTGATTATCAAAGGCGATGGCTCGATTGCCGCGCTCGATGGCGGTTCGCTCAATATGGGGAAAATCAACCTTACCGACGTGACTGGCGGCGGAGCGACGATTACCGCTCCTTTGACGACGGGGAATTTCGCCAAAATCACACTGTATGAATCCGCACAGGGAGGCATAGATTTTACTGTTACCCACGCCACCGCTAAACCCGCATTCACTTTCTACAACGGTTCAACGGTGCTCGCTCGCGTAGCGAATGATGGAAAACTTCTTCTGGGGAGCGTGTTTCCGTATGCAAAGTTTTATTCCGTAGGTGAGGGAACGACGACCACGCTTAATACGATGATGGTAAATAGTGCGAACGAGGATTTATTTTCCATTCAAAACAATGGGAATGTAGGAGTTGGCACGCAAAATCCGAGAGGGTTGCTTGATGTGATTTCTTACGCCTCGTCAACCTATCCTCCGACGATGACCTCAAATTCCACTCCGTCGCCGTATGTCGCTTCCGCGTCAACCGAAGTCTCCGCCTCGTATGCCGCGTGGAAGGCATTTAACGGCTCGTTTACCACTGACAACGCGTGGATTGCTTCAGGGACGACGGGAAATCTCACGATTGATTTCGGTTCGGGGAACGCGCAGACGATCATTGGCTATATGCTCCGCCCGTGGACGACGGTGACGACCGCCCCGAAGACATGGACAATACTCGGTTCAAATACGGGGGCGTTCGCTGGAGAACAAACGACGCTTGATACGCAGACAAATGCCCCGACGTGGACGACCTATGAGATAAGAAGATATTCTTTTACAAACACCACCGCGTACCGATACTATCGCATCAACATCACGGTAAATGAAGGTCACGCGTCATATGTGGGAATAGGTCAGTTGAAGTATTTTGCAAACAATCCTCCGGGACTTTTTGTGACAACATCGAGCAGGGTAGGTATAGGCACTTCCACGCCGGTTTCCAAATTTGTGGTGCAGGCACCCAATGCATTAAGCACCGATTCCGCGATGCACGTGCTTGACTCCTCAAACGCTTCGCTTTTCTATATTCAAAATGACGGGAAAATCGGCATCGCATCGTCGAGTCCCGGGTATGCCCTTACCGTTTTATCGAGCGGCGGAAGTGCTGGATATTTCAACAATCCGGTGTACGTTGGAACGCCTACCGCAGACGGCCACGCGGCGACGAAGGCATATGTTGACGCATCAGGAGGCGGAAACTGGACAGTATCTAACGGCATTATATATCCGTCCACGGCCGGCTGGAGCGTAGGAATTGGAACAAGCACTTTTTCCTCCTCTACCTACAAACTCTATGTGAAGGGAGATGTCTTTGTTGGCGACGGAGGAGGAACAACCGACGTCGTGGTGGGAAGCGGTAGCGGAAAAGTGGATGTTGGTACGGTGGATCCGATCTATACCATAGGCGGCAAGCGTTATGCGACATATATGGCAGGCATGATAGGCGTGAAAGAAGAAACCACGGGGCAGGTTGTGCTCGACACGGAGAAACATTATGTCATCGATTTCAAAAACCTCAAGGAAGGTTCCGACCTGTGGCTTTTTGCGAAAACCACAAATCTCAAGAAAAACTTCGACGCGATGATAGTGCTCCTCACACCATCATTTGACGGGCGTGTGTGGTATGAAAAGGATGCCAGGAATCTTCGCCTCACTATACGCGGGAGCAGCGCGGGCGAGGTGAGCTACCGCTTGACCGCGCCGCGCTTCGATTGGCAGGTCTGGACGAATATGTCGGACGCTCCGCATGAAGGATTCAACCTGGACAAATTGATATTCAGCAACGGAGAAGTGGATGTAAAGTCACTGGTAGGCAATTAGTATCACCATGTTTGAAGGAATCACGCGCAGGGAAATAACCATTATTGCTGTATCGCTAGGGCTTCTACTTGCGTTAATAGGTACAGGCCTCTACTACCGCTCGTGGAGCGAAAGGCGCATCCCGTCGCCCCCGGAAGAGGCGATGACGCTGCCCTCGGAAAGCGCGAAGGAGCTAGCGGCGAAAAAGTACACCGCGGAAGTGCCGAAGAATGCCGTGGAAACTAAGCCGGCAACGGAGGCTCCGGCGGCTCCGAACGTTACTGCAAAACTCGGGACGTACAACATAGATATGTCTCGGAGCGGATTCAGTCCAGCTTCGGTTACGGTAAAGAAGGGAAACCTTGCGACAATCATCATTACGGCGGTTGACGCCGATTACGACGTCAGAATCCCGTATATGGAAATGTGGGTGAACATCAAAAAGGGGGAAAAGAAAAACCTTTCATTTCAGACGAACACCACTGGAACTTTCATCTTTGAGTGTGATAAACAGTGCCCCGCCGGAGTAAAGACTCAGGGAACGCTAATTGTGTTGCCGTAATAATAGTCCCGTTTGTGTGATATAATTCTAAAAAATGGACACCAAACAAAAAATAATCATTTCTGTAGTTGTTGCTGTTGTCGTGCTCGGAGTCGTAGGGTATGGAATTTGGGGTGGCGGCTTCAATCAGTTCATGAAATACAAGGGCCAGCAGGGCGCGGAGAAAATCATCCAGACGCCGGAAGGCGAACTGAAGGGGATTGAAGTCGCTCCTGGTACAAGCTTGGTTACGGAAGAAGGTGCCGTAGTGCTGAGTACCGGCAAGAAAGCGGAGAATTCGGCCGAGCCGGGAACTCCCGCAGCACCGCAGCAATCGAATCCGGTCTCGCCAAAAGAACTTCCTCCGACTGTCATAAAAATCACCGCTTCAGCGGGGAGCGGATTCACGCCGAAGACGTTCGACGTTCGCGCGGGAGAGCCCGTTTCGATTTCCGTGACGTCAGGCGACAACCGAACATATGTGTTCGCGTTCCGCGATCCGTCGCTTCAGGGAGTCGCCGTCGGCATCGGTCCGGGCGACCCGACTCGAATTATCTCTTTCAACGCGCCGATGACGAAAGGGGAATATGCCTTTTACTCGAATATGCCGAGTCAATCTGGGCTTCCCGAATTCCAGGGGAAGATGATTGTGAAGTGAGCGCTCATAAGCTTTGCGATTTCCGCGGGGCTTTCTGGTGCGCGGGTAACGCGTTAGGGATTGCCAGGTAGGCCGAATATGCTATACTAAAACTTGTAAAAAACAGAGAACGGACGTGTGAGGCGTCCGTTTTTTGTTTTCATTAGTTGACTGGTCAATGAATTTCTGACAAGTTTAAATAAGTTAAATAATTTTAATAAATAAACCGAAAGGAAAATAATCATGAAAAATATTCCTGTGCTACCAAAAATTATTCAGGGTGGCATGGGAGTTAGTATCTCCAGCTGGCCCTTGGCACGTACTGTTTCGCTACTTGGTGAACAAGGAACCGTTTCCGGTGTTGCTCTAGAACGACTTATCACGCGGATTTTGCAAATTGGCGATCCGGGTGGCCATATCCGGCGCGCACTTTCTTACTTCCCATTTCCGTCCGTGGTTCAAAAAATTGTGGACACGTTTTACATGAAAGACGGAATTTCGAAAGGAGCTAAGTTTAAAACGACACCCGTCTTCATTATTAATCCCTCTCGCCTACTTATCTCACTGACTGTCTGTGCCAACTTCGCTTTTGTGTGGTTAGCGAAGGAAAACAATCCAAATCCGATAAGCATTAACTATTTGGAAAAGATAGCAATGCCACACGTTTACGCTATTACGGGAGCAATGTTTGCGGGCGTAGATTTCATTACTATGGGTGCGGGCATTCCGCTTCAGATTCCGAAAGTACTTGAGGATATAATCGAACATCGGGAAGCGAGCTATCGTGTACCCGTCATTGGTGAAAACATTACAAGTCACACGATGTTGTTTAATCCAGGAAAATTTTTTGGTGGTGTTTTGCCGCCAATGAAAAAACCCGGTTTTATTCCCATCGTTGCTTCAAACTTACTTGCAAACATCTTTATGAAGAAATTGCCGGCAGAAAGCGTTTACGGCTTTGTTGTGGAAGAACCAAGTGCCGGTGGACATAATGCGCCTCCGCGAAAGCTCATTCTGGATGAATATGGATCAGCCGAACCGATTTATGGCGAAAAAGACAAAGTGGATTATTCGGCAATGAAATCCCTTGGTGTGCCTTTTTGGATTGGCGGTTCTTATGCCTCTCCGGAAAAGCTCAAATGGGCTCTCTCGGTTGGTGCGGCGGGCATCCAAGCCGGTTCTATTTTCGCGCTTTCCGAGGAATCGGGTATGGACCCCGTTATTCGCAGAAAAATTCGTAAACTTGGTTTTGAAGGGAAGCTTGTCGTTAAAACCGATATGCGAATTTCTCCTACGGGTTTTCCGTTCAAGGTTGTGAATTTTGAAGGAACGATATCCGAGCAGGAAATTTATTTGGCTCGTAAGCGTATTTGTGACCAATGTGCACTGGTTTCTGTTTATGAAAGACCGGATGGCAAAATTGGGTATAGGTGTGCCAGTGAACCAGTGGATAAATTTGTTGCCAAGGGCGGTAATCCGGCGGATACGATTGGTCGTGGTTGTATATGCAATGGACTCCTTTCAACGGCGGGTTTCGGTAACACGGAAGAAGCTCCAATTGTCACTTTGGGTGATGACGTTCACTTCCTTCCATTTTTGATGACTGATTCCGATAGTTCCTACTCCACAGCTCAAGCAATCAATTATCTGTCGGGTCAAAACAAAATCGCTACATGAAAATGTGGCGATTTTTTTATTTATTGATAAGGTTCCCTGGATGTCAGAGAATCAAATCGGCTTATCCTCTTTTTCTAAGGGCTTCTTTTAAAGTATCTTCGTCTGCGAATTCAACCGTTCCTCCCGTCGGTATTCCACGGCCTAGACGTGTAATCTTTGGGCCCGAACCGTTGAATCCCTGCTCTATGGTTCCGGCGAGGGAATCTCCGAACGAGTTGTGCGGAAGCGCTATGATGATTTCCATAATGTTCCGCTCTTTTTTTGTGATTTTGTTCTTCACGGTCCGGAGACGCTCCCTTTGTACATCGGAGAGGACTCCGTTGTGAGGAGCTTCTCCTATGGCGAGATAAAGCCCTTTATAGGCCCCCGACCTCTCCATTGCCTCAATATCGGTCTCTTTCTCTACGACCGCGAGAAGAGTGCGGTCGCGGTCTTTCGAGGAGCAGATGTCGCAAAGAGAGCGCTCGCGCGGTTTCAAGGAAAAGCAATCGGGGCATTGATCCAGCTCGCCGAGTCCATTAAGTGCTTTACTTATCTCCGCGAACGAATTCTTGTCGAGTGAGGCGAGGTGAAGCGCGAGCCGCGTCGCGAGCCGCGGCCCTATGGAGGGGATGCGTGAGAATTTCTCTATGAAGCTGTGTATGGCGTCCGGAAACATCAGAATTCCTCCCTCGCGTATTCGTGCTTCTTGTCTATGTTGTGGAAGCTCACGAGTTCGGGGTCGAATCTGAGACGCACCTTCCCCAGGGGACCGTTCCGGTGTTTCGCGATGATGATCTCCGCGACGTTCGATTCCTCGGGAGGGAGGTCGATGCGCTCGCGGTCCTTGCGGTAGATGAAGAGCACCACGTCCGCGTCCTGTTCCAAGGACCCCGATTCCCTGAGGTCGGAGAGGCGGGGGATCTTCACGTCGCGCTTGTCTACGTCCCTGGAGAGCTGGGAGAGCGCCAAAACGGGAATGTTGAGCTCCCTTGCGAGGGCCTTCAGTCCACGCGAGATCTCGGTAATCTGGTGCACCATGCTGTTCATCGCCGACCGCGGTTGGGCGAGCTGGAGGTAGTCGACGACGAGGAGGTCTATGCCGTGCTCGAGTTGGAGCCGGCGCGCGGCCGAGCGCATCTGGAGTATGGTGGGGCTCGGGCTGTCGTCTATGAAGATGTCCGTTTCCGAAAGCTCGTCGTACCCGTCGCTGATGAGGCTCCGCTCGCTTTCGGAGAGCTTTCCGGTCCTGAGTCGCCAAAGCGGGATCTTCGCCTGGCTCGCGATGAAGCGGTCCACCACCTGTTCGCGGCTCATCTCCAGGGAGAATATGCCGACGGAACCGCCGTGCGTCGCGACGTTTCGCGCGATGTCGAGGGCCAATGCCGTCTTTCCGTACGAGGGCCTGGCGCCGAGGAGGATGAGGTCGGAGCGCTGGAACCCCGAAAGCAGGTTGTCGAGCCCCTCGAAGTGCGTCGGCGTGCCCCGCAGGACGCCGCCCTGGTGGAGCTGCTCGATGCGCTCGTGCGCCTTCGCGAGTTCGGTCTTGATGTGCACGAAGCGCTGGGGGCGGCTTCTTTCCGAGATGCTGAAGATGCGCCTTTCGACGGAGTCGAGGAGGTCCTCGAAATCCGCTTCCTCGAACGCGGTCTCGTTGATCTCCCCGGACGCCTGTATTAGGTTACGCCGTATGCTTTTCTCCTTTACGATGTTCGCGTAGTGCTCCACGTGCGCCGCCGTCGGCACCTTGTTGATGAGGTCGGCGAGGTATTCGGTTCCGCCCGCGAGCTTCAGCTTCTTCTCCTTCTTGAGGAATGCTGACACCGTCACGATGTCTATGGGTTCGCTCTTCTCGAAAAGCGAGAGGAACGCCTCATAGATGGCGCGGTGCTGGGGATGGTAGAAATCCTCGGGCGAGACGATGTCGAGGATTTTCACGATCGCGTAGTTGTCGAGCATGCACGAACCGAGGAGGGAAATTTCCGCCTCGATGCTCTGCGGAGGTATCTTGAGGTCGGGCATGGGAAATGATCAGGGTTTTCTGACAAACGGCCCCAGTGGCGTGTCGTTTATCTCATATCCTAACCCATGCGCTTTTTTTCTCAATGCGTCGGACTGCGTAAACTGTTTATTTCGCCGGTATAACTCGCGCTTCACCGCCATCTCCGCAATGGAGCGGGGAACGGCGTTCGTTTTTACGGTGATGCCTAGGGTCGTAAGGAGCCCTTCGGCGGAGCGCAGGAACGCCCTTGCTTCCGCGCGGGAGAAGGAAAAAGCGCCGAACCGCACCTTTTGGAACGCCGAAAAGAGCGCCGCGAGCGCGTTCGGGGTGTTGAAGTCGTCCTCCATTTCCCTCGCGAACGCACTTTCCATTTTTGAGATGTCGGCGCGCGTTGCATTTGGAACCCCGCCTTTTTTGCCCTTTTTTGTCGCGAACCTGAGTGCGTCAAGCGAAAAGGACATGTTCTCGTACGCCCGTTCGGCCTGCTCTGCCGAGGCGCCGGAAAAGTGCACGGGCGAGCGGTAGTGGCTTCCGAGGACGATAAGCCGGAGGAGGGCGGAACGCTTTTCGGGTTCGTTCCCGAGGAATTCGCTTATGGTCACGAAGTTCTTCAGGCTTTTCGACATTTTCCTGCCTTCGACGAGCAAGGAGCCGGCGTGGAGCCAATATCGGACGAACGGGCGCTTTCCGGAAACCGCCTCCGCCTGGGCGATCTCCGCCTCGTGGTGTGGGAATTTCAGGTCCACGCCACCGCCGTGCATGTCGTACTGCGGACCGAAGTACCTTTCGGATATCGCGGTGTCCTCGATGTGCCACCCCGGCCTGCCGCATCCGATTGGCGTGTTCCAGAACGGCTCGCCGTTCTCTATGCCGCGCGCGAAGAGCTTCGTCTTCTTTTTTGTTTTGACGGATTTCCAAAGGCAAAAATCCGCGCGATGCCTTTTCTTGACGCTCGCGTCTATGCGCGACACCGAATCGTCGGCCTGTTCGACCGTCCGGCGGGAAAGCGCGCCGTAACGGGGAAATTTCTTAACGTCGAAGTACCACCCGTCGCCGGGTATCTCGTACGCGTACCCCTTGCGGATGAGCGCGTCAATTTGCGCCGCTATCTCAGGAATATGGTCGGAGGCCCGCGCGTAGCGGTCGACCGAGGTCGCGCCTATGGCCTTCATCGCCGACATGAACTCCTTTTCGAACGCCTTCGCGACCGTGAAAGGGCTCTCGTCCGCCGCGCGCGCACGCGCGATGATGCGGTCGTCCACGTCCGTGATGTTCTCTAAGTAGCTCACTTTCGCGCCCCGGCTCCGGAGGAACCGGACGAGCGCGTCGAACACGAGGTAGGTCCGCGCGTGCCCGATGTGGGAGGCGTCGTACACCGTGGGCCCGCAGACGAAGAATTTCAAGGGGCGGCCCTTCGGGATGACGAGTTTTTCCTTCTTCCCCGAAAGCGAGTTATAGACCAACATTCTAAATTCGAAATTCCAACTTCTAAATTCCGCTACGGGCTCCAGTTAAGGATGATGTCGCTTATCTCTGGCGAGACCTGCGTGAGCGTGCTCTGCAGCTTCACCTTGTATCGGAGATAGCGGTAATTCGTGAATTGGCTCTTGTCTACGCAGGTCGGGACGTTCGGGGATGCGCACCCGATGCCCCCGTTCGGAGCGCTCGCGCACGCCGCCCCGTAATAGTCGATGGCGGTGCCGGATGGCCCCTTGTAGTTCCACGGGCCTCCGGAATTGTTGGAAACCGCGTTCTGGAAGGAAACGCACGACTCCGCGCCGGGGCTGGTGCCTTGCCACACGATGCCGTTCAAGAGTCCTCCGGCGATGCGCTCGGTGTCGAAGATGGATGATTCCAGGTATCCGACGGTGCTCGTCGCGACCCAGCTCGTCTTCACCTTGTATTCGGACGCGCCGCAACCGGAGTAATTCCCGCAATTGAAGCTTATCCACCCGACGACGTCATTCCACGCCCATCCGCTGAAGTTGCCAGAGCCGTCTATCTGCACCTTGTAATTCGAGGTGCCGCAGACTCCGGGGTCGGAACAGTTGAAGCTTATCCACCCTATCTCGTCGCTCCATCCCCATCCGGAAAGGATTCCCGACGCGTCGCCGTTGGGGCACGTCCCGTCCGCGCCATGCGGTCCGGGCCCGTTGCACACGCCGTAGTTCGAGGTGCCGCAGATGTTGTTGTTCGGGCTCGTCGCGCAGTCAAGCGAGATGTAGCCGAACGAGCTCGAGGCGTATCCGGTGACCCTGGTGTTCTCGACCTCGATGTTGTCGGTCGCGTAGAAATTCCACCAGCCCGTGACGTCGTCCCACGCGAAGTGCTCCGCCGTGGTCGCGCTGATGTTCGTCGCGGCGAGCGCGACGAGGTAATTCGCCGCGAGGAAAAACAGCGCTCCGACGAGGAACGCGCCGATGGCGAGAAATATCCTTGTGCCGCGAAGCATATGTATAAGTATACCATCAAAAAAGCGTATAATGGAGGAACTATGCCCCCAAACCCGATCTTGAAGGGGCTCAAAATTGCGGGCGCGGCGCTCGGCGCCTTTCTCGCGCTCTTTCTCGGGATGTTTCTCATTTTTGGGAAAGGTTTTTCCGGCGGGGATAGTTTTCTCGCCTCCCTTTCTTCCGCTGTGGGCGGGTTTCTGTCCCGCGAGGAACCGATTGCGGAGGTCGACCTCGCCTCCCGAAGCGGGGGGCCGGCTTTCCATCCGTGTGTGTATGGGTCGGCTTCGGCGCCGGCGGGCGGTCCCGTTATATTCAATGAGATCGCGTGGATGGGAATGAAGGAGGATTACAACGCCGAATGGATGGAATTGAAGAACGTTTCGGGGCGCGAGGCGAACATTTCCCTTTGGCAGATCATAAATGCAGACGAACGCATCAAAATAACGATTCCAAAAGGTACGGTGCTCCCCGCGGGCGGGTTTAATCTTCTTGTGCGGAAGGCGTCGGGCAAAATTTCAGGCAACCTCACTTACGACGGCGCGCTCGTGAATACCGGCACCGGCCTCCGGCTTTTCACCGCAGATTGCGGACTTGCTGACGAGGTTCCGAGGGGTATGTGGCCTGCTGGCGACAACGAAACGAAACGGACGATGGAACGCACGGGCGCGCTCAAGTGGCAAACTTCCTCGATTTCCGGAGGAACGCCGGGCGGGGAAAATTCATCGGGAATTTCACTTGAAACCAAAAATCAAAAAACACCCGCCCCTCAACCTTTGCCATTCAACGCTCACAGTTCACGGCCCAAAGTGGAGGCAGTTTCTCAAGGGACCGTTTCGGTGTATTCGCCGGTGGCCATCAACGAGGTCTTTGTGGGCGAGGAGGGCGCCTCGGATAACGAGTATATAGAGATTTGGAATCCGAGCGATGCGCCTGCTTCGCTCACGGGCTGGTCCCTGAAGAAGAGGAGCGGTACCGGTGCCGTAAGCTCTCTCGTTTCCGCATCGCGTCTCGAGGGAAAAACGGTTCCCGCGAAAGGGTTCCTTCTCCTCGCGAACGAAGGAGGATACCGCGGAGGTCCCGCCCCCGACGCCGCGTGGGCGAAATCCAACACGCTCGCGTACTCCAACAATGCCGTGCTTTTCGTGAATCCGAAGGGGGAGGTCATTCAAGAAGTTTCGTGGACGGAAATCCAGAAAGGAAAAAGCTTTTCAAGAAATAATGACGGTAATTTTTTGATTTCGGAGAAAACGCCCAAATTGGAGAATAAATAAAAAAACCGCCACTTTTTTAAAGTGGCGGCCCGCTTGTTGATTCTGATTTTCTTGCCAACCATGGCTCGCTTATGACAATTGGTTTTCTTGAATATATTGGCTCGCTTATACTTCTTGGTTTTCTTGGAAAGAATGGCTCGCTTTTATTCTCTGGTTTTCTATAAATTGATGGCTCGCTTATCGTTTTTGGTTTTCTCGTATGAAATGGCTTTATCTATCAATCATTTCTTCCGGTTTAATCAAAGTTGTATGGCCCATTTTTTCGATGGGGTAGGGATCGCGTATCGCCAGTCCCTCGGCTTTTCTCCAAAATAACCACAGACAACCGAGGAAAAGTTTGATCATTCTCCTGAAAGCCCTGTTCTGCACGTAATATTCACTCCGGAAATCTTCGGAAGATTCCGGGTTTTTCGCGATTTTCTTCCAGTCCTTCGTCGGGATTACCTTCTTGCCGTCTCTTTCGAATTTTGCCTTTTCTTCTTCTAAATACTTTTTGAAAAAGCGCCCGAATTTCGTGCCGTTTTTTGACAGGTGGTTGGCCTTAATCAGCGCCACGCCAACCCGCCAGCACATCACCTTCAGTTCCTTGTTGAAGTCGAGCTTTTTGCCTTTTTGAGGACGATTAGCTTTTCCTTCAATCACGCTGAAGCCTGCATATTTCCACAACGAACTTATAGTCGGAGCTTTCGCAATATCAATGAGCGTGATGACTTTAGAAATGTTTTCATTTCCAATTCCCTTCACCCTTGAGAACCACGGGTATGCGGGGTGCGTTACAAGAAGCCGCTTCACTGGTTTCAAGAGAAACTCTCTCTTGAATTTTATTGACTCGAGTAACAATTCCTTCGTGTGCGGGTCGACTGAACCGTTTTTGGTTAAATGCGTATTACGGATTTTCAGCGCGGTAATCGCTTTCTCAAGTTGTAGCTGAAAATCGACGAGCGCGCCTAGTGTGCCTAATTTTGATTCCAGTCCGCTCTGGACTTCTTCTTTTTTCATATTCGCCCCATATTTTTATGTTAATTTTATTTGAAATTCTGGTTTATTTTTACAGAAAAATAAAAGGTTTGTCAAGTTTAATTATGTTAAACCGTTGGAGTTTTACGAACGTGCCAGCGCGGGAAAGTTTTCGCATATTGGAAATTTTTGCTATTCTAAACGGATGCGCAATAAGAAAGATCTCGTTAAACTTGTAATTGTCTTCGTGGTTTTTGCCCTGCTTCTTTTTGGCGCGAAGCTGGCGTTCTCAAATTATTTTTCTGGAACGCGCATCACGCCGGAAAGCGGCCTTTTCTTTCCTTTTGTCACCATTGCGTCGCTCGTGGACAGCATCAATCCCTGCGCGTTCTCGGTCCTGCTTCTCACGGTCGCGTTCCTGTTATCGCTCCAGAGGTCCAGAAAATTCATTCTCATTACCGGAGGCGCGTACATATTCGGCATTTTCGTCACCTATCTTCTGATAGGATTGGGGATACTCCAGGCGCTCACGTTCCTCGGCATACCGAATTTCGTTTCAAAACTCGCCGCATGGCTCGTCATCTTCTTCGGCGTTGCGGAGCTCATCGGGCATTTCTTCCCCGGATTCCCCATCCGCTTCAAGCTCCCGAAGTCGGCTCACCCCAAGATCGCCCGCTTCATCGAGAAAGGGTCCCTTCCGAGCGCGTTCCTCCTCGGAGGATTCGTGGCGCTCTTCGAGTTTCCGTGCACCGGCGGGCCGTATCTCACGATTCTGGGGCTTCTGCACGACAGCGCCGCGTATCTCCGCGGGTTCGGGTATCTACTCTGGTACAACATCGTCTTCGTTTTGCCGCTCCTTGCCGCTCTCATAGTCGCTTCGAGTCCCGCGCTCATCGGCCGCGCGGAGGCATGGCGCAAGAAAAACGCCGGCGGGATGAAACTCTTTTCCGGCATCGGGCTCGTGCTCGTCGGAGTGCTCATCCTCCTCTTTTGAGGTACAATGACTGAAACCCCGCGTCTTATGGAAGAAAAGGATATAGGCAAATTCATAAAAAAAGTTGAAGAGCTGAAGAAAAGCGGCTCGTTCGACCTCTCGCTCGACGAGGACCTCTCGATCGCGGTCATGAACCTCATCAGTTTGGAGGAACACTTTTTCTTCACGGCGGAGAAAACGAAAAAGGAAGACGATTACCTGAAACTCCTGGACGAAACGCGCACGCTCCGGAAGGGACTCTTGGCGAAGATGATACCCGCGCACGAAGGGGAAACGTGGTGCATCAGCAAACACCTCTTGGCCGCGACGATGCGCCTTATGGAGGTCGGCACGAAGCTCCAGACGACGGGGAAACCTGATGAGGCGAAACAAATGTTCCGGAACGCATACAAGGTCTATTCGCTTTTCTGGGGATTGCGCCTGAAGCTCATTGACCTTTCGAACGTGAAGAAGATCCCCGACGGGGCGCTGAACCGCAAGGACAAAAACCCGAACGGAAGGATGTCGTTCGAGGATATAGTGAGCAAATTGGTCGATTGTTGCGACGAATGATGAAAAACGGATGAAGGACTCAAAGATGTATTTTGCCGTGGGCGCCATACTCGTGATGTTCCTCCTCGCGGGCGCCTTGGCGTTTTCCCTTTCGCGGAAGGAGCCGGAAACGGATTACTCGGCTTTTGCGCAGTGTTTGGCGGGGAAAGATGTCGTTATGTACGGCGCCGCGTGGTGCTCCCACTGCCAGAACCAGAAGGCGGCATTCGGAGAGGCGTTCAAGTACGTGAAGTACGTTGAGTGCCCCGACAACATCCCGCTCTGCACCGATAAGGGCATTCAGGGATTCCCCACGTGGATATTCCCGAACGGCGTGACGCTCGTCGGCGAACAGCCACTCGCGAAACTCGCCGCCGAATCCGGATGTCCGCTGCCTTGATGCATAGAGGTCTTCCCCGCCGCCCTCGGGATTTTTTGTTTTCGGTATATAATTAACCCGTATGCCCAGTAGTACAACTTCGATACGCTCTGTGAAAAGAGACAAAGAGAAGAATAACAGCTGGGAAAAAGAAACAATGCAATCAAAAAATCATGCACCTTGTCGCGGTGCAACCAATCGAAGTTGATATACTGGGTATGACTAAAGGCAAAAAATTCACGCTTCGGTTCGAGGAGGTTGGCATAAAAGACGTCCCTCTTGTGGGAGGCAAGAACGCGTCCCTCGGGGAGATGATCCGCGAGCTCGGGAAGAAGGGCATCCGCGTCCCCACCGGGTTCGTCGTGACGGCCTCGGCCTACCGCCACTTCCTCGCGGAGACGGGCCTGAAAAAGCAGATACGGGATACCTTGAAGGGACTGGACACCAAGAACCTCCGCGACCTCGCATCGCGCGGGCGCATCATACGCGACGCGGTGAAGGGCGCGGAGATACCCGGAGTTCTGGTGCGCGAGATCGCGTCGGAATACAGGAAGTTCAGCAGGAAATTTTCTAAGGGGAAGACGGACGCGGTGGACGTCGCGGTCAGGTCCTCCGCGACCGCCGAGGACCTTCCGGGCGCTTCCTTCGCCGGCGAACACGAAACTTTTTTGAATATTAGGGGCGATACTGAGGTCGTGAAGGCTGTGCAGGCAGCGATGGCCTCTCTCTTCACCGATAGGGCGATCTCCTACCGCGTGGACAAGGGATTTGACCATTTCAAGGTGGCGCTCTCCGTGGGCGTGCAGAAGATGGTTAGGAGCGACAAGGGATGCTCCGGCGTGATGTTCACGCTCGATACCGAGTCCGGATTCAAGGACGTGGTCTTGATAAACGGCGCGTGGGGCCTAGGGGAGCTCATCGTGCAGGGAGAGGTGACGCCCGACGAATTCCTCGTGTGGAAATCCGCAATAGGAAAAAGCAGGAACCCGGTCATCTCCAAGAAGCTCGGCGTGAAGAACAGGAAGTTCGTGTACCGCGCGGAGCACGGGACGACCATCAGGAACATCCGCCTCGCGCAGACGACCGATAAGGAAAAGGCATCCTTCGCGCTCGATGACGCGGAGATCCTCCTCCTCGCGAAATGGGGGGCCATGATCGAGGAGCACTATACGAAGAAGAACCGCAAATGGACGCCGATGGACATGGAGTGGGCGAAGGACGGCGCCTCGGGCGAGCTCTTCATCGTCCAGGCGCGCCCCGAGACCATCCACGCGGAGCGCGATTACACGAAGGTGAAGGAATATTTGCTCGAGAAGGCGGGCCCCGTCATCACGAAGGGCGCGTCCGTCGGCGTGAGCATAGCATCGGGGCGTGCGCGGGTCATCCTGTCGGCGTCGGGCATCAACTCTTTCCAGAAGGGCGAGGTCCTGGTGACCGACATGACGGACCCCGATTGGGAGCCGATCATGAAGATCGCCTCGGCTATCGTGACGAACAAGGGCGGGAGGACAAGCCACGCCGCGATCGTCAGCCGCGAGCTCGGAATTCCCTGCGTCGTCGGAACGGAGAATGCGACCAGGAAGATCAAGACGGGAGACCTCGTCACCGTTGACGTCTCCGGCGCGGAGGGAATCGTCTATGAGGGGGCGGTGCCGTTCAAGGTGGTGACGCACGACGTGAAGAAGCTCAAGCGCCCGAAGACGAAGATAATGATGAACATCGCGACGCCCGACACCGCGTTCGAAAAATCGTTCCTTCCGAACGACGGCGTGGGCCTCGCGCGGGAGGAGTTCATCATCGCCTCGGAGATAGGTGTGCATCCGATGGCGCTCATCGAGTTTCAGAAGGTGAAGGAGCGCATCCCCGCGCTTGCGAGGGCGATAGAGAAGCGGTCCCTGGGGTATAAGGACAAGAAGGAGTTCTATACGGACAAGCTCGCGTACGGCATCGCGAAGATAGGCCTTGCATTCCACCCGAAGAAGGTCATCGTGCGCTTCTCCGACTTCAAGACGAACGAGTACAGGACGCTACTCGGCGGAGACCTCTACGAGCTGAGGGAGGAAAATCCGATGATAGGGTGGCGCGGCGCCTCGCGCTACTACCACCCGGAGTTCGAGCCCGCGTTCGCGCTGGAGTGCGCGGCGATAAAGAAGGTGCGCGAGGAAATGGGCCTCACGAACGTAGTCGTGATGATACCGTTCTGCAGGACGGTGGAGGAGGGGAAAAAGGTGCTTGCGGTCATGGCCCGGTACGGCCTCAAGAAGACCAAGGATTTTCACGTGTACGTGATGTGCGAGATACCCTCGAACATCTTGCTTGCAGATGAGTTCCTGGAGGTGTTCGACGGAATGTCCATAGGCTCCAACGACCTGACCCAGCTCACGCTCGGCATCGACCGCGACGGAAACGAGCGCATACGCGGGATCTCCAACGAGCGCGATGAGGCGGTGAAGCGTCTCATTTCGCAGGTCATAAAGATCGCGAAGAAACGTAAGAAGTACATCGGCATATGCGGGCAGGGGCCATCCGACATGCCGGATTTCGCCGAGTTCCTCGTGAAGGAAGGCATCGAGAGCATGTCCCTGAATCCCGACACCGTCGTGAAGACGACGGAACGTATATTCAAAGCGGAAAAGAACCGGCGGTGAGGAGGTCGTTCCCCGCCGTTGGCGGGGTGGGACCTCCTTGTATTAACCGATGAAATTTGCGATTGAGGTAAAGCCCAGTTCGAGAAAGAGCGAAGTTGTGAAGCTCGCCGGGGGCGACCTCAGGGTGTTTGTGAAGTCGCCTGCCAAAGAGGGGAAGGCAAATGCGGAGGTGTCGGCGCTCCTCGCGAAGCATTTCGGCGTTCCGAGATCCGCAGTTTCAATAATCAAGGGCGGGCGCGGAAGGAAAAAGCTCGTGGAGATCCAGTGACTCTTTTCAAAAAAACCGGCGAGGAGGTCTGCAAAGTGGAGGAACTGAAAACGCTCGCGGAAAAATCGAAGGGACTCATCGGCGCCTCGGTTCCTTCCGGAGCGTATTTCAGGACGCGCTGGGGCATACACACGTTCGGGGTGAAGTTCCCCATAGACATCGTCATCGCGGACGAAGCGCTGCGCGTCCGAACTGTAAAAAAAAATCTACAGCCGGGTAGGTTCTTCTTCTGGGACCCGCGCTTTCAGGATGTCTTCGAGCTCCCCGCCGGCACCATTGATGGCGTGCGCCTTGTGGTGGGGGACACACTCGAATTGCGGCAATAGGTCATTTTTCTACTCCCCAATTCTATGGAATTGTGGAATGGTATAATAACGACGTGAGTGTAAACACGAAAAGGTGGGGCGTCGTGTTCAGAACGATGGCGAATCCGAACCGTCTCCGGATCATCAAACTTCTGATGAATGGCGAAAAATTGTCGGTTACCGACATTTCGGAAAAGCTGGAGATTTCTTTTAAAGCTCTCTCAAATCACTTGGCGCTGCTCAAGAATTTGGATGTGGTGGAGTCACGGGGCGCCGAGGGGCACGTATTCTATTGGTTGAATCGTGAATTGCCGAAAGATTTCCGAAAAGCGATCGATATCGTGCTAAAATAATCATTCTACAATTCCATAGAATTGTAGAATGATATTAGAGGGTTTGGGGGTTTTTGCCTTCGGTTTGGATCTTTTTGAGAATCAGTTTTCCCTCGAGCACCGCGCACTCGAGGAGCTTCATCTGCTTCCCGTTTTTTATCGTCCACGCGCCGGGTTCCGCCACGAACGCCTTAATCTTCCGCGACACGAGGAATGCATCCTCGCCGCGTTCCGCCGCCGCAAGCGTTTCGGGATGAACGAACGCGTCCTCGCGGGAGAATTTCTTGGTGAAGGTCGCTTTCGATTCATCCTGTGTCTCGGGTGCGATTTCGCCCGATAGGTATTTTTCTATTGTTTCCACGAAAAGCTCCGCGCCGAACTCGGCGAGCTTTTCCTCGAGCGAGAGATAGTCGTCGTTTTCGTCTATTATTGCCTGTTTTTCGTTGATTATCGGTCCGTGGTCCACTTTTTCGTCGAGAAGGAAAAGCGATACTCCCGTTTCCGTTTTCCCTTCCAAAAGCGCCGTTTGGATTGGCGTTGCGCCGCGGAGGAGAGGCAGGAGCGAGGGATGCACGCCGATGATGCCTTTCGGGAACGCCTCTATGGCCACTTTCGGAATGATGCCGCCATAGGCAGAGACGATGCCGAATTCCGCTCCTTTGGAGTCAAAACCGACCGAAAGCTTATCCGGCTGTAGTATGGGAATGCCGCGCTTTTCCGCGAGAATTTTCACTGGAGGAGGGGTAAGTTCCTTTTTCCTCCCCGCCGGGCGGTCGGGATTCGTCACTACGAGCGAAGGGGAGAATCCTTTTTCCATGATTCCCATTAGGAAGATCTCCGCGAAGCGGGGCGTACCGAAAAAGACGAATTTGTCCATGAGTTCTGATTCCTAACTCCTATTTTCCTTTCCGATCTCTTCCACATATTTTGCCTTGTCGATGAAGAGCTTCCCGTCCAGGTGGTCCGTCTCGTGCTGGAATATTCGCGCTAGGAGGCCTTTTGCCTCTATCTTCGCCTTTTTCCCCTGGAGGTTGCGGCACTCGAGCGTGAGGGAAGCCGAGCGCTCCACCGGCCCGAATTTCAAAGGGACGCTCAAACATCCTTCGTCCACGGCTTCTTTCGCTTTCCCTATCTTCAATATCTTCGGGTTCACCGCGGAATAGAATCTCATCTTGCCGTCCTTGTCCGCCGCGCGCGCGACAAAAAAGCGGTATGGAATGCCGACCTGGTTCGCGGAAAGGCCGATGCCGTCCACCGCGACCATCATCTTCCGCATCGTCTCCAGGGTCGCGCGGAGTTCCTTCTGGAATTTTTTGTCCTTGAGGAGCTCATGAGGCACCTCTTCAGTCTTTTTTCGGAGGAATTCGCGTTCTGATTTCACATTCACGGAAAGTATGCGGTTTTTCGGCTTGATGTCTATCATTGATTCACAGTTTCTTTTCCTGCTTAAGTTGCTGTACCCGTTTCATGAAATACGCGCCGCGGTTCTTTATCTTGGGGTTGCCGGCGATGTCTTTCGCGAGAGTCATCAATTTTTCCTCGTTGTTCTCTTTTGAAAGCTTGATGTAGAGTGCCTTGTGCCCCACGTCCTCGAGTATATCGGCGATTGCGAGTCCCGTGGATTGGAAGCGGGAAGAAACCCGGTTTTTGTTCTTCTCACCCCGCTCCGCGAGCCCCTTCATGTATTCCTCCTTTTTGAGCATTTTTCTCATTCTACCGACAAGGGGGTAAAATACAAACGAATGAATAAGCGACTTTTCATCGCGGTTCCGTTGCCCGACTATGCCCGTTTCGAGCTGGAAAGCGCGACGAGGACGCTCGAGGAGCCGCTGCGCGGAAGCGCAAAGATCGTCGCGCCGGAGAATTGGCACTTCACGCTGGTTTTTTTGGATGATACAGGTGAGAGAGATGTTCCGAAGGTGGAAGAAGCGCTCTGTGCCACAGTTGCCGCACCATTCCACAATTCTATGGAATTGTGGAATGGTGCAGATTTAGAAATTGTGCAGATTGCGTGCGTGCCCTCCGAGAGGAATCCCCGGATGATTTGGTTTCTGGGGAGCGCGGAAACGTCGCGGATATTGGGCGCAATTGCAGACGACCTAAAGCGCGAGCTCAAGAGCCGCGGCATCCGGTTCGCGGACGACCACGCGCAATTTACCGCGCACATCACCTACGCCCGCCTGAGGGAAGGGGTGTGCCCAGGCGTGAGGCTTCCAAAACTGAAGCCGGTTTCCTTCCCGCTCGAGGAACTCGTCCTGATGGAATCGCATTTGGAGGCGCACGGTTCCAGGTACGAGGAGATTTTCAGTATGGAACTTTGATATACTGAATAGTGCAATGAAACTCGCGTTCTTCGAACTGGAGGGGTGGGAGCCGGAGACCCTGAAAAAGCGCTTCCCGACCCACGAACTCACGTTTTCCCCGCTCCCGATGGACAACTACTTCGAGTCCGCGCGGGATTTCGACATCGTGTCGGTGTTTGTGAATTCCAAAGTGGACAAGGATGCTCTTGCGCGCTTCCCGAACCTCAAGTTTTTGACCGCGCGATGCACGGGATACGACCACATCGACCTCAAGGCGTGCGGGGAGAGGAAGATCGTCGTGTCCTACGTTCCAGGATACGGAGACAACACGGTTGCGGAGTTCGCTTTCAGCCTTATTCTCGCGCTTACGCGGAAGATCTATCTCGCAATAGACCAGGTGAAGGAAACAGGAAGTTTTGATTTCAAGAATCTCCGCGGCACAGATCTCAAAGGGAAGACAATAGGCGTTATCGGCACGGGACGCATAGGAAAGGAGGCCGTAAAGATCGCCAAAGGCTTCGGAATGAAAGTGCTCGGCTACGACCCGATGCCGAACAGGGAGTTCGCGGACGAATTGGGGTTTTCCTACGTGCCTCTGGAGGAGCTTCTGAAGAATTCCGACGTAATCACGCTCCACGCGCCCTTGAACGAGGGCACGAAGCACATCGTGAATATGAGCAACATCGGCCTCATTAAGAAAGGTGCGTATCTCGTGAACACGGCGAGGGGGCCGCTCGTCGAGACCGACGCCCTGGTCTACGCGCTCCAGAACGGCATCCTGGCCGGCGCGGGCCTCGACGTCTTGGAAGAGGAAGGCGAAGTGAAAGACGAGATGAAATTCCTGAAGTCTGCTAAGCACTCGGAAAACGAGATGAAAACGGTTTTGGAGAACCATATACTAATGAGGATGCAAAACGTACTCATCACTCCTCATAACGCTTTCAACTCGCAGGAGGCTATGGAGCGGATTCTTGAAACCACAATGCAGAACATCGAGGGATTTTTGTCGGGAAATCCAGTGCATACGCTTCATTGAGAAACAAAATGATTATTAAGGATCTCAGCATATGGAAGATATTCGACTCCCGCGGCGAGGAAACCGTTGAGTGCGAAATTCTGACGGAAAAAGGGGTTTTTCGCGCCAGCGTTCCTTCAGGGAAAAGCAAAGGAAAGAGAGAGGCTGTCTCCGTGGACTTTGCCCGCGCGAAGAAATCGGCTGCGGAGCTGAAGAAACTTCTCGTCGGGAGAGAATTCTCTTCGGTCAGGGAGTTCGATAAGGCGCTTTTGGACGCGGACGGTACGGATGACAAATCGCGCCTCGGAGGGAATGTGCTTCTCGGGTATTCCATTGCGTTCTCGCGCGCCCGCGCGTCGGAGCGCGACGTTTCGCTCTGGCTCCTGCTTCGTCGGGAATTTTTCCCCAATGCGGACGATTCGCGCAGGCCCTCCATTTTTGCGAACCTCATGAATGGTGGCGCGCACGCCGATAGCGGTCTGGACATTCAGGAATACATGCTTGTCGTCCGTCCCGGAAAGAATTATGCGGACGATGTTGCGCTAGCGGTCGATGTGTACCGCTCGCTCGGCAATACGTTGAGGAAGAAGTTCAAATCAAAGGTTCTACCGCTGGGGGACGAGAGCGGGTATGCGCTGCCTTTGAAAGACAACTTCGAGCCTATAAAATTGCTGGAGAACGAAATTTCCGCGAGGAAACTGGGAAAAAAGTGCTCGATTGCGCTGGATGTCGCCGCGTCTTCGTTTTTCACGGGGAAAGCGTACAAATTCGGAGGAGAAACGCTTAATGCGAAGGAATTATGCAAACGCTACGAGGACTATTTCAAAAGATCCAAATACCTGTGCTCAATAGAGGATCCGTTCGCAGAAGACGATGTGGACGGGTTCAGGATGCTCCTGCCGAAGTTGGGAGAGAAATGGGCTGTGGGAGACGACCTTACGACTACGGACGCGAAGCGGATACGCGAAATGGCTGCAAAACGCGCGATAAATGCCGTTATCATAAAGCCGAATCAGATAGGCACGGTCTCCGAAGCGTGCGACGCGCTTACTGAGGCGAAGAACCTGAAGCTCCACACCATCGTTTCGCACCGTTCCGGGGAGACTGAGGACGCGTTCATAATTTCCCTCGCGCGCGCCTCGTCTGCGGATGGGGTGAAGATCGGCGCGCCGGCGCACGAGCGCATGGTGAAGTTTAACGAACTCATCCGCGTCTACGAGGAATAGCGGAAAATTTCTAATTCCTAATTAACCTAAACTTTTGATTTGGAACTTGGAGTTTGATTAGGTCAATTAGAAATTAGATCAATTAGGTCAATTTCTTATGCTATGAATATTATTCACGAAGATAGCGATTTTGTGGTGGTAAATAAACCCGCCGGTGTTCTCACACATAGGACATCCCACTCCTTCGAGCCCGCGCTCGCGGACGAGGCGGTGGAGGGATACCCGGAAATGGCTGGTGTGGGGGACCTGCCCGAGCTCCGGCCAGGCGTTGTGCATCGCCTGGACAAGGACACCTCGGGCGTCGTCGTCTTCGCGCGGAACCAAAAGTTCTTCGAATATCTGAAGGGGTGCTTCAAGGAGGGGAAAGTTAAGAAGACCTATCTTGCGCTCGTGTGGGGAAGGACGCCTGACAGGGGGACCATAGACGCTCCGATAGGCCTGAAATCGGGATCGACCCGCCGGAGCGTGCTCCCGCCTTCGCAGGGCTACGGACGGGCAGGCGCACGCAATATGAAGATGGTGAAGCCGGCGAGGACGGAGTACCAGACCGAAAGGCATTTTTCATATGAAGGGGAGGAGTTCTCGCTCGTGAAGCTTTTTCCGAAAACGGGGCGCACGCACCAGCTCCGCGTGCATTTGCTCCATATCCACCACCCCGTGGTGGGGGATCCTCTTTACGGGAAGCGAAAGAATCCATTCGGCCTCGCGCGCCAGTTTCTCCACGCGGACACGATTGAATTTCCCATACCGGGAGGCAAACGAGCTTCCTTTGGAGCCGATTTGCCCACTGATTTGGAGGCGGTTTTGAAGGTACTTGTCCCTTATCCTTCGCGGAAGGGTGAGGGATTAACAAAATAAAGGAACGATGCCGCTTTTTGAGGAAATAAAAAAGCTGCCTAAGGGCAGCTTCTAATTATTTCTAACAACCGTTCGAAATCACGCTCCCTTCTCAGGGCAAAGGTGCGTGTCCCGCGCAATCTCAGAGTCGCAATAAGCTCCTCCATCTCCGTTTTAGGAAATTCGGATGTTTCGGCAACCACGAACCTTATCTTTGGCCCGTGTTCCATGACATGCCTCGCGTGTCGGATTTCCGAGACGTCGAAACCGCTGAACCTCTTCTCCCTGAGAGTATCTGAGAGCGTTTTTATCATCTCAGGGTTTTTCATAAGAATGAGATACATTTTTAATTGTCCTTTCTATCCCTACTGTTTTTTACTATACCATATATCCGTTAAAAAATCAAATTCTCCAATTTTCGGTGCGTGTAGGGTATACTACTCAGTATGATTCTCTACATTGGCGCCGACCACAAAGGATTTGATCTGAAGGAAACCCTCAAAGGATTCCTCAAGGACAAGGGGTATCAGATCGAGGATATGGGGAATCTGACACGCGACCCGAACGACAATTATCCCGACTTCGCGAAGGCGGTCGCCGAGAAGGTGACCTCGAATTACGAGAACGGGAGGGGCATCCTCGTCTGCGGGAGCGGCGTCGGGATGGACATCGCCGCGAACAAGTTCAAGCACGTCAGGGCGGGGCTTGCCTTGAACCCGAACCACGCGTACGACGCCAGAAACGACGACGATACGAACGTGCTTGTGCTTGCCGCCGACTACACGACGCCCGATACGGCGAAGAAGATCGCCCTTACGTGGCTCACCACGCCGTTCTCGCACGAAGCCGCGCATGCCGAGCGTTTGAGGCGCATCGAGGGAATAGAGGAGCAAACGATGAAAGATGCGACGGTTTGACCTGAAGTCACTCCTCCGTTTCTTCCGCCTCCGCCGAAGGCGGATCGCGGTCATCCCCGCCGTTAACTGCAAGGATACGCCGTGCGTCGTCGAGCGCCTCTCAACGCTCCGTCCGCTCGGGTTCAAGTACGTGCATCTGGACGTCGCGGACGGCGCCTTCGCGCCCGCGTCGCTCCTCATGGAGTCCGGCGCGCCCGACGCGGTGAAGGAGCATGCGAAGGGAATGTTCATCGAAGTGCACCTGATGGTTACGAAGCCGCTTCTCGAGATCGACCGGTGGGTCGCGGCCGGGGTGCGGCGCGTGCTGATACACGTCGAGACACTCGGCATCCGCGAGTTCACGGACAATTTCTTCGCCCTGAAAAAGAAACATCCGCGCCTTGAGATCGGCGTCTCGATCCTTCCCGAGACCGACGCCGAGGAGGCGGTTCCCTACGTCGCCGTGTGCGGCTTCGCGCAATGCCTCGCGGTGCATCCGGGGTATTCGGGACAGACCTTCATTACGGGCGCCATAGAGAAGGTGGAATACCTCCGGAGGGACCTCCCCGCATGCGTCATTGAGATTGACGGAGGCATCACGCCGGAGCTCGCGACCCGCGCAAGGGAGGCGGGCGCCGACATCGTCGTTTCCGGCGCGTACCTCTGGGACGCCCCGGATTTCATGAAAGCGTATGCCGAGTTGAGACATGCCTAGGAAAAAGCAGACGAAATACATCATCATTACGGGAGGCATTGTGTCCGGCATCGGGAAGGGCCTCGCGGCGGCCTCTATAGCCACGCTTTTGAAATCGAAGGGCATCGATTGCCTCAATGTGAAGGTGGACCCGTACCTCAACCGCGACGCGGGGACGATGAACCCGTACCAGCACGGCGAGGTGTTCGTCCTCGACGACGGCACGGAGACGGACCTCGACCTCGGGCACTACGAGCGCTTCTCCGGCGTCTCTCTCGACAGGCTCAGCAATTTCACGACTGGCGCGGTGTACGAGTCGGTGATGAAAATGGAGCGTAGGGGCGATTTCCTCGGGAAGACCATCCAGATAATCCCGCACGTCACGGACGAGATAAAGCGGCGCATCGTCGAGGCGGGGCGCAAGCGCAAGGCGGACGTCGTCATTGTGGAGATCGGCGGCACGGTCGGCGACATCGAGGCGGAGCCCTACGTCGAGGCGGCGCGGCAGATGTTCTGGGACTTCGGAAGGAACAACCTGCTCTTCATACACGTGGTGAAGATTGATTACATCTTCCCCTCGGGCGAGGAGAAGACGAAGCCCATTCAGCAGTCGGTGACGCTCTTCCAGGGGCGCGGCATACAGCCGGATTTCCTCATCGTGCGGAGCAAGCGCCCCATCGCGAAGGAGAACAAGGACAAGATAGCGCTGTTCACGAACGTGCGCCCGGACCACATCATCCCCGCGGTGGATGTCTTGTCCATCTATGACGTGCCCATCCACCTGAAGGAGGCGAAACTGGACACGCTCATCATGAGGCGTTTCGGCATCGCGCCCAGGAAGAACGACATGCGGAAGTGGACGGCCCTCGCGCGCAAGTTGGGCAAGTTCAGGAGGACGGTGAAAATAGCGCTAATTGGAAAGTACGTCGCGCACGTGGACGCCTACATTTCCGTGGAGGAGGCCTTGAAGCATGCGGCGCTCCACGCGGGGACGAATCTCGAACTCGTCCGCATAGATTCCGAGAGGCCGGATTTCCTTAAGGAGTTCAAGGGAGTGCAGGGCATCGTGATCCCCGGCGGGTTCGGGAAGCGCGGGGGCGAGGGTAAGGTGAAGGCGGTTGAATACGCGCGGACGCACAAAGTCCCGTTCTTGGGGCTCTGCCTCGGCCTCCAGATCGCCGTCATAGAGTTCGCGCGGCACGTGTGCGGTCTCAAGCGTGCGAACTCCACCGAATTCGACTCTCGCACGCCACATCCGGTGATAGACATACTTCCAGAGCAATTGCAGGTGAAGGAGCTCGGCGGGACGATGCGCCTCGGCGCGGCGGGCATGGTTTTGAAAAAGGGGACGAGAGCCGAGGCGCTCTACGGCGCTCGGAAAGCGGAGGAGCGGCACCGCCACCGCTACGAGGTGAATCCCGATTACCGCGAAACCCTGGAGTCAAAGGGTCTCGTCGTTTCCGGCGTCGCGGAGAAAGCGGCGCACCTCGTGGACATGATAGAGATCACCGACCACCCGTTCTTCGTCGCCACGCAGGCGCACCCGGAGTTCCTCTCCAGGTTCCTGCACCCGCATCCGCTCTTTTCGGGGTTCATCAAGGCGGCCATGCGCCCTAAGTCGAAGGAGAAAAGGCCTGCCCGAATTGCTACGCGAAGCGTTGCAGGCGGGAAAAAGAAAAAAGAAAGTGCAAAAAGGGGCAAGCCGAAACGGAAGCCGAAGAAAAAGAAACGTTAAACTGGTAGAATAAATTTATGGAAGCCCTTACCGAAATGCGTCTGCGGCACATCGAGCGCATGGCGGAAGTCATACGCGAGCGCGTCATTGAAATGCTCTTGGAGGCCGGAAGCGGACACTCCGCCGGCCCGTTGGGCATGGCGGACATCTTCGCCGCGCTCTATTTTCATATTCTGAAGCACGACCCGAAGAAACCGAACTGGGACGAGCGCGACCGCGTGGTGCTCTCGAACGGGCATATCTGCCCCGTGCAGTACGCGACGCTCTCGCTCGCCGGCTATTTTCCCGAGAGCGAACTCAAGACCCTACGGAAGATTGATTCAAGATTGCAGGGGCATCCGCACCGCGCCTCCGTGCCGGGTGTGGAGACGACCTCGGGGCCTCTGGGGTGCGGCCTTTCGCAGGCAATAGGCATGGCGCTCGCGGCGCGCCTCGACCACAAGAAGCACCGCATCTTCTGCATCGCCTCGGACGGGGAGCACGACGAGGGGAATCATTGGGAAGCGGTGCTCTTCGCGGCAAAGATGAAGCTCGACAACCTCACCTTGATCGTGGACCGCAACGGAATACAGATAGACGGGCGGACTGAGAAAGTGCTTCCCCTCGAGCCGTTGAGGGAAAAATACGAGGCGCACCGCTGGCACGCGCTCGAGATAGATGGGAACGACATCGAGGCCTTTGTGAGCGCCGTTGTGGAAGCTGGGACGGTGCGCGAGGGGCCGACAGTCATCATCGCGAAGACCGTTCCTGGGAAGGGAGTGAGTTTCATGGAGGGTGATTACCGCTGGCACGGCAAGGCGCCGAATAGGGAGGAGGCCGAGCGCGCGCTCCACGAGCTCAAGGCCATCCGCGACCGCCTCGAGTCCGACTAGAAACTCATTACTCGTTATTCATTACTCGCTACTATGTTAAATCCGGACCTCAAACTCAACGAACACTTCCTTACGGGGCTCCACGAGCGCGAGGCGCGCGACGGCTTCGGCGAAGGGCTACTTGAGGCCGGCCGCGCTGACAAGAATGTCGTCGCGCTCACGGCGGATCTCAGGGATTCCGTGAAGCTCGATGCCTTCGCCCGCGCGTTTCCCGAGCGGTTTTTCGACGTCGGCGTCGCGGAGCAGAACCTCGTGACGGTCGCCGCGGGACTCGCCGTCGCGGGAAAGATCCCGTTCGCGGCATCCTACGCCGTGTTTTCTCCGGGCCGCAACTGGGAGCAGATACGGACGACAATCGCTTACAACGGCGCGAACGTGAAGCTCGTGGGAAGCCACGCGGGGCTCGCGACCGGCCCCGATGGCGCGACGCACCAGATGACGGAGGACATCGCCCTGATGCGCGCGCTGCCGAACATGAAGGTGTACTCGCCCTGCGACGCGCTGGAGGCAAAGAGAATAACGGAAGCGATGGCGAAGACGGAGGGGCCCGCCTATATGCGCCTTTCCCGCGACGCGACGCCGGTAATGACGACGGAGGAAACTCCCTTTGAATTCGGGAAGATGCAGGCGTTCCGGGTCTCGAAGAAGCCAGCATGCGCCGTGTTCGCGACGGGGCCGATCCTCGCGGAGGCCCTTGTCGCCGCGGACATGCTCGAGGAAGAAGGTATTCAGGTGGAAGTTCTGAATGTGCATTGCATAAAGCCGTTGGACGAGCGCGCAGTCGTCTCGGCGGCGAAAAAAGCCGGAAGCGTCGTTTCGGTGGAAGACCATCAAATTGCTGGAGGACTTGGAAGCGCGATCGCGGAAGTTCTGGCTCGGAAGCTTCCGGTGCCGATGGAATTCGTGGGCGTGAAGGATGTTTTCGGCGAGTCCGGGAAGCCGAAGGAACTCTGGAAAAAGTATGGCCTTGCCCGCGCGGACATCGCCACGGCGGTGAAGAAGGCCGTTGAGCGGAAGGAGAATGCTTGGTAAGCCCTACCCGCTCGGAAAGAGGATATTCGACCTCGTAGCGGGCTCTTTTCTGCTTCTTTGCTCGCTTCCGCTCTGGCCCGTCATCGCTTTGATGATACTCGTGGAGGACGGGTTTCCCGTGTTCGTGCGCATCCCGCGCGTCTCCGAAGGCAGGGAAATGAGGGTCATCAAATTCAGGACAATGGTCAAGGGCGCGCACGGGATGAAGAAAAAACTGATGCACCTGAACGAGCGCAAGGACGGCCCGTTCTTCAAGATGAGGAACGACCCGCGCCTGCTCCAGATGGGGAAGATCATACGCCGGTTTAGGGTGGACGAACTGCCGCAGCTTTTGAACGTACTCGCCGGCACCCTTGCGCTCGTTGGCCCGAGGCCGCACGAGCCGGAAGAGGTCGCGCATTACCCGGAGGAATTCAGGGTGCTCACCGGAGCACGCGCGGGCGTCACGGGGCTTTCCCAGATCTCTGGCGCCGCGTCCCTTCCGTTTCTGAAGGAACTCGAGCTCGACATGGAATATTTGAAGCGCTATTCGTTTTTGGAGGACGTCCGCATACTTTTCATGACCTTCTTCATCTTTATCTTTGACCCGACGGGAGTGTAAGGAAAAGGAAGTCGTTCCCCGCCGTTGGCGGGGTGGGACTTCCATATATTGCCGAATAGACAATGCCCCGCAAGGGGCTTATATTCTAATCAATGAGGGTTGCGGTTTTACATGACTATCTAAACCAGTTCGGGGGCGCCGAGCGCGTCTTAAAGGAGATACTTGAGATCTTTCCCCAGGCCGATCTCTACACGCTGATGTACGACGCGGAGATCATGGGCGGGATGTTCGGTAAGCATCTCCGGAAGACGAGCATCTTGAACGGCAAGTTCGCGCGCCGGTGGCACCGGCTCTTCATTCCGCTCATGCCGCTCGCGGCGTGGCTAATGCGGAGCGACACGGTCTATGACCTCGTCATTTCCTCCACCGCGGGCTACGCGAAGGGCATAAACGTGAAGGGGAAATACCACATCTGCTACTGCCACAGCCCGCTGCGGTACGCGTGGCAGTTCGAATATCTGAAGGACCTCCCGCACGGCGTGTCCCTCGTGCCGAAATTCCTCACGCGCCCCATCGCGAATGCTCTCCGCAGGTGGGACAAGCGCGCCTCTGGTAAGGTGAATGTGTTCATCACGAACTCGCATTTCATCGCCGGGAAGGTGCATGCGTATTACGGCAGGGATGCCTATGTCGTCTATCCGCCCATAGACACCGAGATCTTCACGCGCCGCGCCTCCGATGAGACGAAAGATTTCTACCTCATGGCCGGCAGATTCCTCTACTACAAGCGTTTCGATCTGGGCATCAAGGCGCTCCAGGCCTTGAAAAGGCCCATAAAGATCGTGGGTTCAGGCCCCGAGGGGAAGAAGATCAGGAAGCTCGCGAGCAGGCAATATGTGGAATTTTTGGAGAATGTTTCGGATGCGGAGCTCCGGCGCCTCTATGCATCCTGCAGGGCGCTCATCTTCCCGCAGGAGGAGGATTTCGGCATGGTGGCGGCGGAGGCCCAGTCCTGCGGGGCGCCCGTCATCGCATACTCGAAGGGGGGCGCCTCGGAGATAGTGAAGCATCAGGATACGGGATTCCTCTTCACCGAGCAGACGAAAGAGGCCTTGATGGATGCGGTGCGCGAGTGCGAGTTCAGGAATTTCGACCGTGGGTACATCTCGCGCACCGCCGAGAGGTTCTCGAGGGAGCGCTTCCGGCGCGAATTCCTGAATGTATTGCGCCACGCGGGATTCATGGTCGGCGAAGAGGTCGTTCTTCCGTCAGGAAGTGGGACTTCCGCGCGTTTTCTCCTGAAGAAAAAAGTCCCGTCCCGATGACAAAAGGAAGTCGTTCCTCCGTAAGGAGGTGGGACTTCCTCATATTCGATAATGAAAGTTTTCGTTGATGCAAGGGTACTGAATTCCCCGTTCCTTTCCGGGGTTCCGTATTACGCGCTGGAGCTCTTGAAGGCCTTCGCGCGCCTCGACGGAAAGGACAAGTTCGTTCTTTTTTCGAATTCGTTCAGGAAGAAGGAACCACTCATGGGCCGCTTCGGTTTTCCCCGCGCCAAGTTCTCCGAAGTGAACCACCGCATCCCGAACCGGCCGGCGAATTTCTTTGTGGAGTGGTTGGGCTTTCCGCGCTTCGCGCGGGGCGCTGACGTCGCGTGGAGCCCGCACCACGTCGTCCCACTGAGGACGAAAGGGGATATGCCGCACGTCGTCACGGTGCACGACATCGCGTTCGAGAGATTCCCAGAATATTTCTCCGCGAAGGAGAGGTTGTGGCACGCGCTCCCGTGGCCGCGCCGCCAGCTCCGCCGGGCCTCCCGCATCATCGCGGTCTCCGAGTCGACGAAGCGCGACCTCGTGGAATTCCTTGGCATCCCGGAGGAGAAGATCTCCGTCGTCTATTCCGGGATACATGAAGAATATCTTCATCCCGAGCTTATTGAGGGGCGAAAATCTTCATGGATAGACGATATAGATTTTCCCTTCGTCCTCATGACAGGGACCTTGGAGCCGCGGAAGAACCACCTGGGGCTGATCAAGGCATTCAACCTCATTGCGGGAAAGCCGGAATTTTTGGATCTCAAGCTCGTCATCGCGGGCAATCGCGGGTGGCTCTGGAAGGATATCGAGCGGGAGGCGGAAGTGTCGCCTTTCCGGAGGAGGATACTTTTCATGCGGGGGCTTTCGAATGACGGCCTTGCGTGCCTTTACAGGCGGGCGAACGCATTCTGCTATCCATCTTTCTTTGAAGGGTTCGGGTTCCCGCCCTTGGAGGCGCAGGCCTGCGGATGCCCCGTCGTCGCCTCGCGCGAGGGTGGACTTGCGGAGGCGCACGGCGACACCGCGTTCTTAATTGATCCGAAGCGGCCCGAATACAACGCGGAAGGACAGGAGCGCGTGCTCTCAGACGGCGAGGCGAGGGGTGTGCTCATGAAGAGGGGAAAGAAGAATTCGAAGCGCTTCTCGTGGGACAAGTGCGCCGAGGAAACCCTCGCCGTTTTTTCGAGTGTCTCTTCCCGAAAGTAATCAAATAATTACGCATTAACGGACATATCGTACTCCGACTACAATATATTGTAGTCGGAGTACGATATATTGTTTGAGGAGCGTGGAGGCGGGGAAAAAGGCGGGAAAATCGGGTACAATGATGGTGTTATGGCGAATGTGCCGGAAAAGGTGCCGAGGCGGAATATCGTGAGAACGCTCGCGGACGTGAAGCGGCCGCCGAAGGACAAGACGGAGGCGCGCCTCCAGGCCGTGAATCTGACGCACATCCCGCGCGGGAGGCGGGATTTTTCGTTCCTAAAAAAGCTTATGAAGCGCGGGGGACTTGTCGTTGCGGTACTCGTCGTGCTTCTCGTTATTTTCTCGTTTACGAAGCTCGGAGAAGCGAAAAAGATGCTCACGGAGACGGCTCAGCTTTTGATACAGAATTTCACGCTGTCCGCAGGAAGCATCAAGGAATTGAAAACCGACGAAGCGATAACTTCCTTGAGGGCCAACGAGAAGGAATTGAACTCCATTGATGCATTCATGCGCGAGCTCGGAGGAAAGGGATTCCTCAACGTCATCGGGGGAGTCGTGCCGTACGTCAGGCAGGGCATAGGGCTTTTCGGCGACATATCGGAATTGAACCGGAAATTCCTGATGCTTACGGAGGAGATTGATGCGATGGAACGGAACGCGATAAAGAACTTCCAGTCGGACGGACCGGCTCTCATCGCTTCCCTGGAGCGGGTGCAGGCGCAGACGCGCGAGCTGATGAGTCAGATCGAGAAAACGCAGAACTCGGCATCGTCCCTGAAAGACGCGTTCGGTTCGTCCAATTCGCCGTTCTCGAGCGAGTACCTTTCGTATTCAACGGAGCTGATAAGAATGGATAAATTTATTTCCTCGCTTTTGGGAATATTGAAGGAACCCGGAGAGAGGCATTTGATAGTGCTTTTCCAGAATGCCGGGGAGGCGAGGCCGGGAGGGGCGTTTGCCGGAAGCTACGCGGACGTGACTGTGGAGAACGGCCAGATGAAAAACATAGAAGTGCGGGATATTTACGATCCGGACGGGCAGCTGCCGATTAACGTCGTGCCTCCGACTGAGATAAAGACGATGACGCGCAAATGGGGCGCGCGGGACGCGAACTGGTTCTTTGACACACCGACCTCGGCATCAACAACACTCTGGTTCCTCGAGAATTCCAAAATATATTCCGAGAGGGACATCAAGTTTGAAGGCGTAATCGGCATGAATACGTACGTATTCGAAAGCATTCTGGACGTGACGGGGCCGATTGCGGTTGAAGAGTATAGCGCGGTTATCACGAAGGAAAATTTTTTCAAAATCATAAGGACGGAGGTTGAGGAAGGAAGGGATAAGGAATTGGGCGATCCGAAAAAGATTCTGAAGGTTATGGCTCCCTTGATGCTGGAGCGCATAAAATCGTTGACCAAGGAGGACATGGATAAATTGACGGAAAAGCTTTTGGAGCATTTGGAGAAGAAGGATATCCTGGTGTATGCCAAAAATCCGGACATAGCGAGTTTTTTGACAGCGCAGGGAGTGGACGGGGCGGTGTACCGGTTGCCGAGCCAATTTTTCGGGAGCTATCTCGCCGTAGTTGACGCGAACGTGGCGGGAGGGAAAACGGACGTTGTTATGGAGCAGTCTGTTGATGCGCGCATAGACCTGGACACGAACGCCGGGCTTTTTACGGACCTGACGGTTACCCGCAAGCACACGGGCAGCAAAACTTCCGAGACATGGTGGAGCGTGCCTAACCAGAATTTCATACAGGTTTTTGTAAATCCCGGGACGTCCCTGGTGTCCCTGAAGGGCAACAGTATAAAGACAGCGGTTTCAAGATTTGATTATGACGCGAATAAATACATACGCCTTACTGCATTGCAGGAAATAGAAAATTCAAAAGTTTTCCTGAATTCATACAACACTTGGACGTATAGCGCGTTCGGGAAGACCGTGTTCGGCACGTGGTTCAATACGAATCCGGGGGAGACGAAAGTGCTGGAAACGCGTTTTCAGCTTCCGGCAACGCAGGAGAGGAGCGTAAAAGAAGGGGATGTGTATACTTTTATCTTTGAAAGGCAGTCAGGCGTTAGAAGCAAATTAAAAGTAACCATTTCCGCGCCTTTGGGGTATAGTTTCAAAGAGTCCCAGGGTCCGCTCTTCATTTTGGAGGATGAGACGAATATTGGGAGGATTATAATGCCATTAACGCTGGTTAAATAATGAGTTTATCGAACTATAAAATGATGGAATTATATTGTGGTGAGCTCTTAGATACTGAGACTATGATCGAAGTACAAAGTCGAACCATAGTCCCGCTTACCCTCGTAAAATGAGTTTGTTTACCCTGAGTGAAATCGAAGGGGTGAAGTAGATTTATGAATCTCTATAAAAGATTGCAGGAAGCTACTTCTGAAGAGGATGTAAAAGATGCCTACATAAAGGCACTCGGACTAAAAGAGTATCAAAAAAACCTCATAGATATTCAAACGAAAGAAGTTTGGTTTGAAGCTAAGCTAAACTCTAAATTGTCGAGTTATGCCATGTTTACTCAGCTCTTGCACTATGTGCAAGAGGCACTCAATCGAGGTGAGTACGTTCCGCCATTTCTAGGCGTCATAGATACTAAAAAGGCAGCTCTTATGAAAAGTGCTGATGTTATTCCTTTTCTAGAAAAGAAAACAATCAAATGGGGTAAGTCGGCCAGCGGTTATACACAGGAAGCTCTAGATGCTGTTTCAGCGTATATTGGTACGCACTTTGTTTCTTTTAAAATTGAAACGCACGAAGAAGAATTTATTCAAGCCATCAAAAACGCTATCAAGAATGGAGACATTATTAGAACTCAAATTACTCCAGACAATCTGAAACAGATTTTTGATAAGTGGGTACAGATGATTGGACGAGAAATAAAAGATGTTGCGGAAGAGGAATATGCACTCTTATTTTTTGCGGACGTCATGCACGATGGCACCATCTCTACACACAAGGATTTGCCGGCTGAATTACTTCACAAAAATAACTCGCCAGTCTTTAGTTTGGGTGGAAAAATCTATGAACTCGGAAGTAAAGAGGGGTATCGCCAATTTTGGGCAATATACCATAAACCTCCAAAAGCAGAATATCGCAATTATTTATTAGAAAGACGGGACAGCCTGATCCCATTAGATGAAAGGAGTTTTAAAGGCGCTTTCTATACCCCGTTAAATGTGGTTGACAAAGCCTACGATAAACTTACAGAAACCCTGGGGGATAATTGGCAAAAAGAGTACATCGTATGGGATATGTGTTGTGGGGTAGGGAATTTAGAGGTAAAGCACAGCAATCCGCGCAACGTCTATATGTCCACACTCGACACCGAGGATGTAGATGTAATGAAAGCGACTAAAACCTGTGTTGCCGCACAACGTTTCCAGTATGACTATTTGAATGACGATATTACTGATGATGGCAAGATAGATTATTCGCTAACCAACAAGGTTCCAGAGAATCTCCGTAAGGCGATTGCCGGAGGTAAAAAGATTTTGGTGCTTATCAACCCACCGTATGCGGAGGCGATGAATGCCGATAACATCTCAAATAATGAAAACGCGGAGAGCAAATTGGGTGTTTCAAAAACAAAAGTCTCAGCATTAATGGATGCTCAGGGCTATGCCGCAAGAGAGCTTTTTGTTCAATTTCTAGTACGTATTGCGAAAGAAATTCCCACTGCTACATTAGCAATGTTCAGCAAGCTGAAATATGTAAACGCCCCCAATTTTGAAAAATTTCGCGGTGATTGGAACGCTGCATATTTAGGTGGTTTTATTGTTCACAGCAGGGCATTTGACGGGCTAAAGGGAGAATTTCCTATCGGTTTTTTGGTATGGCAGACAGATCAAACCGCAAAAGCAAAAACGCCAATTACTGAAGTGATGACAGAGGTTTTAGATAAAAATGCTACCCCAATTGGCGAAAAATACTTTTATAACTTAGCAAATAATAAATTGCTCGGTGATTGGATAAAAAGACCAAAAACGAATAAGGTTGATGTCATACCTTTAAAAAATGCCGTTACACCAGCATCCGTTAATAAGGATTTGCGTGGAACAAAGTGGTCTGACAATGCAATTGCTTGCATGATTTTTCAAGGCAGCGATATTCAACATTCAAAAACAACCGCAATACTATCATCAGGCTTCGGCAGTGCTGGGAGTATATTTGTTAACACGGAAAATCTCTGGCAAGCAGCGGTTATTTTTTCCGTGCGCCGCCTCATCAAGCCTACGTGGATAAACGACCGTGATCAATTTTTGCAACCCACAGAGCCATTAACCGATGAGTTTAAGAACGACTGTTTAATTTGGATGCTTTTTAACGGTAGCAACTTAACAGCTAGCGCAAATGACCTTGAATGGAATGGAAAAAAATGGAGTATAACAAATCATTTTATACCTTTTAAAGAAGAAGAAGTCGGCTCACCTGGGCATTTTGAATCAGATTTTATGGTGAAGTATTTAACAGATAAAAGACAGTCTGAAGAGGCAAAACTAGTTTTTGAAGCGGGAAAAATTTTATGGCAGACCTATTTTGCGCACGACGATGCAAGAACAATAAGGGATAAATTAAAGCTCAATCGTCCTGATGTTGGCTGGTATCAAATCAGGAAGGCGATACAAGCACGAAATGCTAGCGGCGATTTTGCGCCTGTAAATTTCAGCCCTTTTGAAGAAGCGTATGCTAATCTAACAGAGAAACTGCTTCCCCAAGTATATGAGCTTGGTTTTTTGAAAAATTAAATACTGAAAGTGTAAAATAAAAACATGACCGGTTTTGAATTTGGAAAAGATAGGGAAAAAAAAATTGATAAATTTCTTGATAATTTAGCTTGGTTTCATAACACAAAACCGGCCGGTGATTGGACCGCAACTGCGATTAAGCGTTTAACCGAAAGTTTAGAAGAAACAATCCGCAAGGCCAGTGAATCATCTGATAGGCTAACCAGAGCTCTTAATCGTATAACTTTCGCTGGCGTGATTGTTGCTTCAATAGGGATTTTGATAGCTTTAATGAATTTTCTATATTGGTAAAACAACTTTTTAAAGGAAACCAAAACCCCTTGAAGGTGGGGGTGGTAATGTGGTTTCCATTACTTTTGTAATAAATTGCACCCTTATTACGTATTTATATAGGGAGCACATATTTTGAGTCTTAATATGCTATAATTCTAATATATATAGTTTCCGCTAGTTTTGAGGAAGAGTGTTGACGCGGACGTGTTTTTGTATTATTATACACCCTATGAAGAATAATAAAATAAAGAATGGCATCTCATCAGTTGTTTCGGGCTTGGTTGAAATACACTCAAAGGTTAAAAAAATGTCTAAATTACCAGATATAGAAAAAGCAAAAATTGAGAACAATTTAGCTATCGAACAGCTTTATAACTCTAGCAGGCTAGAAGGAACCCGTTTAACTGAAAAGAAGATAGAAAGGGCCATTTTTGGCTATGATGGCGCGTAAATTTCGACGCCCAAAGAACAAAGAAAACCTCGAAGATTTAGAAGTGCGTGGTTTGTGGAAAGCTCAAGCTCACGCTCGGGGAATTGCAGAAGATCCACATCAAAAAATTTCTCTTGATGCTATTTTAGGTATTCATAAAATTTTTTTTGAAGATGCGAACCACGAGATTGCTGGGAGGTTTAGAAAAGAAGGCGAAGATATAAAAAAACTTAATCATATTGAACCTCCTCCAGGTAGATTGGTAAAAGGCAGGATGTATGACTTTTGGTTTGATTTTGATAGAAGATTTTCTAATATTCCTAAGCATCCAAAATCTTTTAATAGGAAACAACAAGAGAGATGGTTTAATGAAATACTTTTTTTAGCCGCGTGGATACAACATCAAATAACCGTAATACATCCTTTTTGTGATGGAAATGGGAGGATGGCCCGAATAATGACTAATGTGGTCCTTTGTAGATTTGATTTGCAACCTAGTAATATTCATTATGAAGGAGTGAGTAAAGAAAAGTATTTGAGTGCTCTTGTAGCAATTGATGACTCTCAAGATTTTGAGTTTCTTAAAGAGTTAATTGGAAAAAGTATGCATGATACCTATAAAAAAATATATGCAATTCAACTAAGATTTTCTAAAAGGAAAAAATAAAATTGTGAACAAAATTGAATTTTCACGATTGCTTATTAAGGGCAGAATTGCCGAGGTTGTGTTTGAACAGATGATTCGTGAAAAAGATAAATATACAGTTATTCCATTTGGTTACGAGCACACAATGCCTACGCTTGCACAGTACAGAGATGTAGCCGAAATTCCGAGCATTATTGATAACATAGCGGATGCACCTGATTTCTGTCTTATTTCAAAAGACAGAACAAAAGTTTATCTTGTTGAGGTTAAATATCAAAGCAAATTTGATTTAGAAAGCCTAAAAGAACATGCAAAGAAATTACTAGATCGATGGGAATACCCATGGCTTTTTGTAGCCACGCCAAAAGGTTTTTATTGTGGGTTGTGCAAGGCAATTATTGACGAGAATCGTATAAACGATTTGTCCGAAAATTGGGTAGCAAAGAACCGTCAGCCAGAATATTTGAAATTATTAAATGAATTCGAGCCGAAGTAACCCCATGCCAGAAAAAAGCTTTTTCCCCGCTATTCCGGAAAAGGACCCGGAGCCGGCAAAAGACAGAAAACAAATGACAAAAAACAAAGGACAAATAATCTCAACGATTATTTTGGCGGTTATATCCATTCCATTTACGTTAGTCATTCTTTATTTTCTTTCCTTCGCGTTCCCGTATTACCGCGAATTCCTTTTCTACCCGACCGTTTTGAGCATTTAATCTCCGAAAAAGTTTTCAGCGGAAAGGAGTAATATTTAAATATGAATAAAAACATCCTAATCGGTATCGTTATAGTCATTGCGGTATTTGCCGGAGTCGGCGCGTGGGTTAAATTTTCGGTTCCGAAACCAATCGCTTGCACTGAAGAAGCGAAAATCTGCCCGGACGGCTCCGCCGTTGGAAGAACCGGGCCGAACTGCGAATTCGCGCCGTGCCCCTCCGAAGAAGCAAGGACAAGGGCAATAAAGCTTTTTTACTACAGTCCGGAGAAGGACAAGGACGAGACGGGGAATATCAAATGCTCGAGAGACGGATTGGTTGCGGTTGAGAGGGAAATTCCACTCACAAACACGCCGGTTCAGGACATCATCACGCTTTTATTGAAAGGGAAGGAAAACCTGACACAAGAAGAGCTTGCGCAGGGGCTTACCACCGAGTACCCGCTGGAAGGATTTTCCCTCAAAGGTGCGGTGCTCAAGGACGGCGTTTTGACTCTTGAATTCAACGATTTTGGGAACAGAACCGTCGGCGGTTCCTGCAGGGTCGGCATTCTCTGGTTCCAGATAGAGGCCACGGCAAAACAGCTTCAGGAGGTCAAAGAGGTCCGTTTCCTGCCCGAGGAACTTTTCCAGCCCTAGAAATAAGTAAAAAGACAAAAGAAGTGAGATAAAAGAATTATGAAAACCTTTATCGCGTACCGGTTTTCCGGCGAGGCCCCGAAAAAATTTTCGTCGTATACAACATTCCAACATTTTCAAGAATGTTGGAATGTTATTTTGTGAGTATCCGCCGGAAGGCGGGTTTTGGTAGAATGAGGATATGAACTTCGAAACGCCGAACAAGCCCGAGGAGACGATAGAAGCGAAGAAAGAGCGCCTGAGGCCCGTCATCGAGTGGGCGATCGACCAGTACGACAACCACGCCGAGAAATCCCTGGAAGAGATCGCCGTGGAGGCGACCCGGAAATTCAAGGGCAAAATTCAGACCATTCCCGACCTCGTCATACTCGAGACCGACGATGACGGGGTGAATCTCGCGGGCATAAGGAACGGCGAGCCCACGGCGAGTGCCACCATGCTCTGGACGGAACTCCTCGATCTCAAAAAGATGGAGGATGTGAGGAAGGAAAAGAAATAGCCAACAACATTCCAACCCCGCCTTGGCGGGGTTGGAATGTTGTTTTGTGAGTATCCGCCGGAATGCCCCGCAGAATTTCCGAGGAATTCTACTGGGCGAGACGGGTTTCTGTTTGCTTCCGCGCGTGGTTTAGAGTATCGTTCCCGATAGAATTTTTAAACTTTTGAAAGGAGATTACAGTGAAGACGGTTTATTTGACATCAGGACCCCGCGGTTCCGGAAAATCGGCGTATTGTGAAAGATTCGTAAAACTTCATCCGGAAATACCGCTTATCAGCAGAGATAAGATTCTCGTTGAGCTTTTCGGTTCGGCGATGATCGACTCCGAAACGGCTTATGCCGGAGGGCATTATTACGCAATTGAAAAGATGTTTGAGAGAATGGGGGAAGCGCTTTCGGGCGAAAACGACATCATCATTCTTGATAGCTGGAACGGAGACTTGCACGAGCGCAGGATAATCATGGGAGAACTCAAACAGCTTGGAGTGGAAGAGGTTGCTTGCCTGCAGTTTTTCACCCCATTTGAAAAATGCTGGAGATGGTGCAACGGCAAGTATAACGGACGTGAGGGCAATGAAGCCAAGAATATGTTTAAAAAAGATTACGACAATTATTACAAATATGCGAAAGATATCGGCGAGGTCGGATTTGACGCAATATACAGAATTGATGTTACGAACAAACAGCATGCCGATTTCCTTGAGTTGGCAAAATTTGAAAGCCCCGCGTAACGCGGGACTTTTTTATTTTCTCCTCGCCCGGTAAAATGAATTCATGCGAAAACAGGAGCGGGATGAATTCGAGAAAATGGTAGTGGAGGGAATAAAGGCAATTCCGGAAAAGTTCCTGCGGAAATTGGAGAATGTGGCGATCGTCATTGAAGACGAGCCGACGCCGGCCCAGAAAAAGAAACTGAACATCCATCGGGGCTGGGTGCTGTTTGGCCTGTACGAAGGGGTGCCGCAGGCGGCGAGGGGGGTAAATTACACCTGGGTACTGCCTGATAAGATAACCATCTTTCAAAAGCCGATAAGGGAAGAGACGCGCGATGGAGAGGATGTCAAAGAGATAGTAAAAAATACTGTCTGGCATGAAATCGCCCACCACTTTGGGATGGACGAATCCCGCGTGCGCCGAGCCGAGGCAGAAAGGAGAAAACACCGCGCCGAAGGAGGACCTCGGCAGTAATCCACCCCCGCGGTTTTCCCCAAGACAACATTCCGACATTCTCAAGAATGTCGGAATGTTATGATATTAACTGCCACTCGGCGGGGAAAAAAGTTGAAAGAACTTAGTTAAAAGACGAAAGTTGAAAGTTGTTGGAGATTTTATCCACCGTTTTTCGTCACACCCGTTTGCTAAAATGAAAGCATGAAAAAATTGAAGGGCTACGGGAAAGAACTTATATTGGACCTGCACGGATGCGATCCGAAGAAATTCAACAGAAAAACCATCAAAAAGTACTTCATCGAGCTGTGCGATCTGATAGACATGACCAGATGCGAGCTTTTTTGGTGGGACGATTACGGCCTGCCGGCAAAGGACCGCCAGACGGAACCGCATTTGAAAGGCACTTCCGCGGTGCAGTTCATCATGACCAGCAACATTACCATTCATACTCTGGACATACTGAAAAGGGTTTATTTGAACATCTTTTTCTGCAAGGATTTCGACGCCCGCAAGGCGATGGAATTCTCGAAGAAATTCTTCCGTGGCAGGGCGGTCAGCGTGAAGGTCATCGAACGAAAGTGAGAGTTTTCACCAAGGAGGTTTTCGTACCCAAGAAAGACCTTGATTCGGCGGATCTCTCGGGTTTCCGGCGTTATTACAAAGAACGCCTTCTTTCGGAATTTCCGTCCCCGCACAGGGCGCTCAGATTCGTTATCACCAAGACGGACGGTGAGGGATACCATTGCGAATTCGATCTCATTGTTTCGGAAGGAAAGGAGGAATTCGGGAGGCTTTTGGAATCCGGGAGCGATATTCTCGATCTACGGAAGAGGTCTTTCGAGAATACGGAAAAATTCACCGCTGTGCTCCTCATACCGACCGGAGTCGGCGCCGAGATCGGCGGGCATTGCGGCGATGGGAACGCAACCGCGAGATTGATCGCGTCCGCGTGCGATACGCTCATCACCCATCCGAATGTCGTGAACGCCTCGGACATAAACGAGATGACGGAAAATACGCTGTACGTGGAGGGGAGCATTCTCACGCGCCTTTTTACGGGGAGGGTGGGTCTCCAACCCGCGAGGTCGAACCGGATACTGATGCTGATGGATAGGCATCCGGAAAAATTGTTCAACGATGAAATAATCAATGCGGTGTCATCGGCGCGGATCACTTTGGGAATAGACTGCGACGTGCATGAAATGGAGGATTTGATCGCCAGTACATCCCGCTATTCAAAATCCGGGAGAGCGGTCGGTGAGATACAATCGATGGAAAAACTCTTTACCGTAATAGAGAAGTATAAGGACAAGTACGACGCCATTGCCCTTTCGACGTTTCTCAAGGTGCCCGAGCATGTTCACAAAAAGTATTTTCATGACGACGAGATGGTGAATCCGTGGGGCGGGATGGAGGCGATGATCACGCACAGCATCGCCGAACTGTTCGGTATTCCCTGCGCCCATTCGCCGATGATGCCCTCGACCGGGATAATGAACATAGAGCTCGGCATCGTCGATCCGCGGAAGGCGCCGGAATCGGCATCCGTCACCTATCTGCACTGCATTTTGAAGGGATTGCACAAGACCCCTCGGATAGTCGCTCCGGACAAGGGGATGACGTTGGAGGATATATCGTGCCTCATCATTCCCGATGGGTGCGTCGGCGTCCCCACGCTCGCGTGCCTCGAGAACGGGATACCCGTCATCGCCGTCAGGGAAAATAAGAATAATATGGAGAATGACTTTACTGGCTTTCCATTTCAGAAAAACAAGCTCTTTATCGTTGACAATTATCTGGAAGCCGTAGGGATAATGACCTCTTTGAAAGCGGGCGTTCATCCGTCGGCCGTCCGCCGGCCGATCAGGCACACCGCGGTGTTGCCGTAATTCTCCTCGGCGGTTTTCACCAAGACAACATTCCAACCCCGCCATGGCGGGGTTGGAATGTTGTTTTTGGCGGAGGAGTATACTGAACGCATGTTTCGCAGGAGGTCCGTCCGTTTTTCGGTTCCCGCGGACAAAACGGTGCTCGTCGGGGTACTAAAGCGCAAGCGGGACCTCGACATTCTCCTTTCGGAACGGTGGTACAGGATGCCCGTTTCCCACGCGCCCGTGAAGCCGTTCGGCTATCTTGCCTTCTACCAACCGGCATTCTTCGGCGCTGAAGGCAAGCGCATCCGCTACTACGCCCGCGTGCTCAAACGCGAAACCATGCCGCGGAAGAAGTTGCTTCTCGACGAGCGAGATCACCCGCGTGCGGGGGAGCCGTATCTCAAGATTACCGTGAGCGCGCCGCGTCTCCTCACGCGCCCCATTCGGAACACGACCCCGCGCAGGGTGTCGTTCGGATTCACCACCATAGGCCGGCTCTTGATCGCCAGGAACATACTCGAGCTCTACGACGTGCCGCCGACGGAGGATATCGTGAAGCGCGCGTTCCGCGAGGCGGGCATTCCCGCCGTGCCGCAGCAGTTCGTCACGGGAGGAGGGAAGCCCCGACGCTTCGGTCGGGGTAAACGTTATCGGACTGACTTCGCGATCTTCTGTCATAAGGGGAAGATCGCCATCGAGTGCGACAACCGGAAAGCGCACACATCGCCTGTAGCCAAGAAACACGACCGGGAAAAAGACATGTTTTTCCGCCGCCGCGGCTGGCTCGTAATCCGCCTCACGGAGCACAATATCACATTCGCGCTCGATGAGTGCCTCGCGCGCGTCCGGCTCGGTATTTCCGCCCTCGGCGGCCTCACTTAACACAACATTCCGATATTCTCAAGAATGTTGGAATGTTATATAATGAGTTGAGAGAGTTAAGTAGAATAAAGAACAAAACAATCAATGGAACGGAAATTGAAAACGGCGAAACAACTAGAACGACACTTCAAGGGAGTAGCGAATCACCGTCGCATTGAGATCATAAAGGTGGTTTCCGCGCGCGAAGGAATCGATTTGGAGGGGATAGCCGAAGAATTGAACTGCAATATCAAGACAACGTCCGAACACACAAGAAGACTGGTTCAGGCCGGCCTCCTCAATAAAAAATATCTTGGCAGAACGGTAGCCCACACGTTGTCTCCGTACGGGAAGATTTTCGCAAAATTCATCAAGGAGTCCGAGCGCATGGGTGGACAATAAAACGTAACATTCCGACCCCGCCATGGCGGGGTCGGAATGTTGTATTAATACAATGGCGCATCGGAACATAACAATTTTCGGCGAGGTGCAGGGGGTGTTCTTCCGCTCGTCGGCAAAAGAAAAGGCCGAAGAACTCGGCGTTACCGGTTTCGCCCGCAACGACCCGGACGGGAGCGTATATATGGAAGCGGAGGGCGGGGAGAAGGCGCTCGAGGAATTCCTCGCGTGGTGCGGGAAAGGGCCGGCGGGCGCAAAAGTGGAGAAAATAGAGTCCTTTCCGGGAGGGGAAAAGCGCTTCACGGGTTTTTCCGCCTGATTTTTGCTAAAATGGTATCGATGGAAAAGAAGAACCTCGTCATCCTTTCCGCCGTCGTGCTCGTCATCCTCGGCGCGCTCGGATACGCATGGCGCGACAAGATAGGCACGCTCGGGTGGAGCAAGAAGCCGCCGGAGATACTCGTCGTGGGGGTTTGGAGGAGCGCCTCGGACATCGCGTTCACGCGCGAGTTCGGCGCCTTCGGCGACCTCAAGGACGAGCGCATGGGGAGCAATCCGTACGTCGCCACCGGAACGTGGGCGGCCGTTCTCCCCGCGCAGGGTATACCCTTCAGCGTTCCCATAGAGGAAGGCGCGACCGACCTGGTGCTTATGTATGGCGCGGGCATTTCCACGAACGATCTCTCGTACATCCGCATCCGCGAGCTGACGCAGAAAAAACTTATCCTCACGGACCTCAAAACGGGCGAGACGACGGAGTTCGAGCGGGTGAAATGAAGACGCCGTTCTTCTCGACCTGGCGTGGACAGCTCCTCGCCGCGGCATTCGCGGGGTATGCCCTGTGGGATTTCCGCCGTCTCGACAGGTTCTCTCCCTCCACGAGCGACACCATGCGACCGTTCCTCCTGCACATCACCCTCGCCGCGGTCGCGCTCTATCTGGCGTACAGACTTTTCCGCCGCAGGCCGTCCCTCGGGTAACGCGCCATTCGCCCGGGTTTTCACCACCCGCTTTCGGCGGGGGTTGCGTTTTATACGGAATTGTGGTTTTATGGGAAACAGTTAAATTTAGAAAAGGAGAAATCAATGTTTTCAATCATAGAACTGTTCATCCGCTTTGAGGAAGGCGGCCCCGTTCCATAAATGGATCAAGGTAAGCGACGACGAAACCATCAAACAGGTGAAAATATACGGCGAAACGGTTGCTGATGAAGAAGCGAAGACGTTGGGCAAGACAAAGAAAAGAGTGTCTTTCTCTTTTGCCGACCCCGGCCAATTCGATGAGGATGAGGTCATCGTTTTCCCGAGGTCGTCATAGAGCCGCAAAGATTTTTATTTTGTCCCCGCCCTGAATATTCAGTGCGGGGATTTATATTTGACACCCCGCCCCGGAAATCGCATCATTCGGGGCAGACATTTATCAACATTAACGCCCAGAAGGAGGGTGCCATGCAGAACATAAAACCAAAGATATGCCTCTTCGTGGGTTTTTCGGAGAAGATGAATTTCAGCGATATTCTCTACAAAAACCTGCTGGAGCATCGGATAGCCCTCCAGGTCTCATTCCCGCTCTTTTACGCCAAAAAAGGCCCGCTGGCTTTCACTCTTGCGGACTATTTCAAGAGAACGCTCGGCAAGCACGGCATCGCGCCGCACGCGGTGGAAAGGATATTCGTGGACCATGACTACAATGGCAGGTTCGGCCCAATGGAAAAGGAACCCGAAGAGGTTCCGAATCCGGCAGTGAAAAGGAAATGGGTGAAGAGGAAGAAGCACGACGATGCCGTTATCAGGACGCTCGCCGACGCGAGATACACGTTTTTGACCAACGGATCCCTGTGAGATTTCGCCCCGTCGAGAGACAGAGCTTTCATTTGACATAAACCCCTGAAAAGGGGTATCGTTCTGGCAGAAAATAAATAATTTTTATAAGCAAGAAAGGAGGGGCAGATAATGAAAAAAATCATTTTTGCCTTTGTTTGTTTGTTTTTTGTATGTGCCCTGTATGGGCAGGGGATAGATGGCCAGAAAAAGAAGAAATCGAAAAGTGACGAATTTCCGGTCAAGATGGTCGGGAATTACTTTGGCGGGTTGGGCGAACTTAACATCAAAACCCATACGAGCGACTACAAGCAGGACGGATGGATTCAGGCGGCACTCGAGGTGAGCCTGAAGATAGGTCCAAAGAAATTCCCGTTTTCCCTCGATGTGGCCGGTTTATACAGGTCAACGGAACGTCCCACGGGAACAGTGGCACTGGTCTTTCCGCTACAAAAAAAAGCGGAACTTGAGCTGGGATTTGTTTCCACGCTTTTCTCTTCCATAGGCGAGGGTTCCCTCACGGATATATGGAGGCATTACGGAACGCCTACCATAGAAAAAATCAAGGGGGAGGAACCGGGCGGAAATCTGAGATTCGGGTTCGGACGCTTTTTGTTCGGGATGGGGGCATATGTCAACAACGGGAAGGCGGAAACGCATTTCGTTGTGGGATATAAGCACAAGAAAATCGAGATTAATCTCGGAGTTTCCTACCTGAACGGACGCGTCAACGGGGTCTTGGGAGCGCAATCCCCGTTCCTCGATGCGACGGCATATATGGACAAGGATTCGCTCGTAACCCTGTGGGCTCGGGGCAAGACGCCGATACTTGATATCATAGTATCCAGGGTCTTCAACCGGGAGACGGGAGGTTCTTACGGGGAATTCGGTCTCATAAAGATAATTCCCATCAGGAAAGTGAAAGGATTGAACGTTGCAGGAAGCATCTCTTCGAGCTTTCAGGGAACGATGGATTTCCGGTTATGGGTGTTTATAAAAGATTTCAAATTCTAATTTGTACGTGATGTGGAACATTATTAAAAGCCCCCGCTTTTTAGCGGGGCTTTTTCTTTTGCCTCGCGGCGTGGTATTTTTGAAAGCGATACTGAAATATGAATGAATCAAATATTCGAAACTTTTGCATAATTGCCCACATTGACCACGGAAAAAGCACTCTGGCGGACCGGCTTCTTGAGGTTACGGGGACCATAGAGAAGAGGAAAATGCAGGCGCAGATACTGGACTCGCTGGAATTGGAGCGCGAGCGGGGCATCACCATCAAGATGGCGCCGGTGCGGATGAAATATAAGGAGTATGAGCTGAACCTCATAGACACTCCAGGGCATTCGGATTTCGGGTACGAGGTGTCGCGGGCGCTTGAGGCCGTTGAGGGGGCGATACTGCTTGTGGACGCCGCTCAGGGCATACAGGCGCAGACACTGGCGAATTTCCATTCGGCGGAGAAGGCGGGTCTCACAATCATCGGCGCGGTGAACAAGGTGGACCTCGTTTCAACGCACGAAGTGGACCATCTCGCTTTGGAATTGGCGCACCTCATAGGGTGCGAGCCGGAGGGGATATACCGCGTGTCGGGAAAGACCGGCAAGGGGGTTCCGGAACTTTTGGAAGCCGTTGTTTTGAAGATTCCCGCGCCGAAAGGCGTCGGGCACATGAAAGGTGTGAAGGGGAGGGCGCTCGTCTTCGATTCATTCTACGACAACCACAAGGGGGTGGTTGCCTCCGTAAGGGTGTTCGACGGCATATTTACCGACACCGACACCGTGCAGCTCCTCGAGACGGACACCAAGGTCAAAATGAAGGAGCTCGGATATTTCGCGCCGAAACTGACGGCAACGGACTCGCTCGGAGAGGGTGAAACAGGATACATCGCGACGGGCATCAAGGACCCCGGAAAAATAAAGATAGGAGACACGCTCCTGGCCTTGGAGCCCAACGCGACGCTCCCGAAGGGCGCGGCGCTTCCCGGATACAAGGAGCCGAATCCCGTCATCTTTGTCTCTTTCTATCCGGAGGAAAGCGACGATTACGAGCACCTGACGCGGGGATTGGAGAAGCTGAAGCTGAATGACAGCGCCTTGACTATAGAGCCCGACCAGAACGAGGTGCTGGGCCGCGGGTTCAAAATAGGGTGCCTCGGCAAACTCCACTTCGAGATAACGGCGGAGCGCCTCCGGAGGGAGTTCGGCATAGGCGTTGTGAATACCTTCCCCTCGGTGCTGTACCGCGTGAAGAATAAGGATGGGAGCTGGATGGAGATCGTGAAGCCGGAGGACCTTCCAGCGGAATACCTCGAGATACAGGAGCCCATCATTTCCCTCGAGCTCATCGTGCCGACGAAGCACCTTTCCTCCGTGCTTTCGGTGCAGAGGAAATTCAGGATGAACGTGCTTCACACCGAGACGATGGGTGAGAGAATATTGATGAAAGCGGAAATGCCCCTCGTGGAGCTCGTCTCCGACTTCGACGATCAGCTTAAGTCCGCAACCGAAGGGTACGCGTCGTTCAGCTACGAGATAAAAGGATACGAACGGGCGGAAGTGGTACGGGTGGACCTTCTCGTGTCAGGCGAGCCCGTCGCCGGGCTTTCGCGCTTCTTTCCTAAGGAGACGATGGAGCGCGAGGCCAGGAAGATGGTGGAAAAACTGAAAGACCTCCTGCCCAGGCAGCAGTATGTGCAGCCGGTGCAGGCATCCGCCGCCGGGCGCATAGTCGCACGGGCGGACATTAAGGCGATGAGCAAGGACGTTACCGGGTATCTATACGGAGGCGACAGGACGCGGAAGATGAAATTGTGGAAGAAGCAAAAGCGCGGAAAGGAACGATTGAAGGAGCGAAGCGAGGCCACTATCCCGCCCTCGGTATTCAAGGAACTTCTCAAGAAAGAATAGAGTGCTGCATTTAAATGCAGCACTCTTTGTAAGAAGTTTAATCACTCACCCTTCTTTTTGAAAGGTGAGGGACAAGGGAACTCCTCAAAAAGGAATAAAAATGCGCTGCTATAGTTAACTATAGCAGTGCACCATTAATTACTACTTTCCTTGCAGCAATCTCGCCGCAACCCGTTTCGATGACCTGATAGGTGTTGGGTATGCTTCCTTCTGATACGGCGAATAACGCCGGTGCTCAGTCGGTTTTTTGACGAAATGGCGTTTGACGAAGCTGATGGTGGCGGACGTCACATCAACGAGCGTTTCGATCTCTCGATAGGTCGTTTTCCTTTCGAGGAGCACGAGGATTGAGAGGCGCTTTTCGAGCATGACGATCTCGGAAGGAGAGAGGAGGGCTTCTATTCTTCCCCGAAGGGTTTCCGCCAAAGCGGAGCTGTTGATCATCACCCGAAATTTCTTCCACGCCTCCTCGCGGATTTCCATCGGCACCTTTTTCCTTCTATGGACGTATACCATGATGTTTCCATTATACCACACGCGCTATAGTTAACTATAGCGCGTAAATGATGATGCTGACGACTACTGAAAAAGTAGTAATTGACTACTGAAAAAGGAGTAATTAAAAGGCGTCGGACACACATTAATTAAAATAGATGTTGAAGTCAGTGCTATAGTTAACTATAGCAGATGAGAAATGGCGATGATTTTGGATAATCGTGAGGAAAGATGAATAAAAAACCCGCGGCAAGGCACGGGATTTACAAAAAAATTTTGTTTAACTGATTTTGGGTTATTTTAATCTTTTTCTGTCTTTGTATATCATTCCAACATTTGCACTGATTACTACTATTACTAGGAAAGCAACAATTAACAATAGCACGGTTTTCTTTGATGATTCCCCATCAACACCCATTATGCCAAAGAAAGTAAGAAAAAGTAAGCCAAGTATAGTGAAACTGAAAATTAAAATTGCTGTTGTGTTCATTTCGCTATAGATAAAGCCCCTTTCAGGCAGGTTAATTTTCTGGTTTTAATCGTAACATATTAAATTAAAAAAGTCAATCCCTAACCCCTTTTTTAAGGGTGAGGGACGAGTATTTTCCATTAAAATGGGAGTTTTCCACAAGTTGCGGGAAAACGGTTGACAATCCGCATGAATTCAGCAAAAATTAGTCCCGCATTGCAAAAAGTCGAAAAACCGCAATCAACGCAAAAAACACAATGGCAGAAAAGGAAAAATTCAACCGTTCGAAGCCCCACGTGAACGTCGGGACGATCGGCCACGTTGACCACGGCAAGACAACCCTTACCGCGGCAATCATGCACATCCTCTCGATGAAAGGTCTCGTGAAGAAAGTGGAGTCGGTCGCGCAGATCGACAACGCACCGGAAGAGAAGGCGCGCGGCATCACAATCGCGCTGCATCATTCGGAATACGAGAGCGAGAAGCGCCACTACGCGCACATCGACGCCCCCGGACACGCCGACTATATCAAGAACATGATTACCGGAGCCGCCCAGATGGACGGAGCCGTGCTTGTGGTCGCCGCGACGGACGGTCCGATGCCCCAGACCCGTGAGCACATCCTTTTGGCATACCAGGTCGGCGTGCCGAAGATAGTCGTGTTCCTCAACAAGTGCGACGCGGTTGACGACCCCGAGCTCATCGATCTCGTAGAGAGCGAGGTCCGCGAGCTCCTCAAGAAATACCACTTCGACGGCGACGCGACCCCCGTAATCCGCGGGTCGGCCTTGAAAGCGCTCGAAGCGAAAACGGTGGATGACGAGGCGGCGAAACCCGTTTTGGCGCTCATCGAGGCGCTGGACACCTTCATTCCGGAGCCCGTCCGCGAGATAGACAAGCCGTTCCTTATGCCCGTCGAGGACATTTTCTCCATCGAAGGCAGGGGCACCGTTTGCACCGGCAAGGTGGAGCGCGGCGTCGTGAAGGTGAACGAGGAAGTGGAGATCGTGGGACTCAAGCCCACCGTAAAGACCGTCGTGACCGGCATCGAGATGTTCCAGAAGACGCTCGACGAGGGCCGCGCCGGCGACAACGTAGGCGTTCTCATCCGCGGCATCAAGAAGGAGGATGTGGAGCGCGGGCAGGTCATCGCGAAGCCCGGCAGCGTCACCCCTCACACCGAGTTCGAGGCGGAGGTGTATGTGCTCTCCAAGGAGGAGGGCGGACGACACACGCCGTTCTTCAAGGGATACAAGCCGCAGTTCTACATCAGGACGACGGACGTGACCGGAGAGACCATCCTTCCCGAGGGGACCGAGATGGTCATGCCCGGCGACACCGTGAAGATCAACGTGAAGCTCATCGCTCCGGTCGCCTTGGAGGAGAAGCAGCGCTTCGCCATCAGGGAAGGCGGGAAAACGGTCGGCGCGGGAGCAGTCACGAAGATCACGAAGTAACCTTCGGCACCGCTTAGCTCTTTCCCATGGCGACGAAAAAAGAACCGGTACAGAAGGAACGATTGCGGCTGCGGATCAAGGCGTACGACGCTAAGCTCCTGGATACCTCCGTGAAGCAGATCGTGGAGGCCATCAAGTACCAGGGCGGGGAGATGCACGGGCCCATCCCGCTTCCCACGGAATTCAAGAAGTATGCCGTGAACCGCTCGACCTTCGTACATAAAAAATCAGGGGAGCATTTCGAGCTCCGAGTCCATAAACGTCTTATTGATATCCTGAACCCCTCGGCCAAGATAATAGAGTCCCTTTCGGACCTAAATCTTCCCGCAGGAGTTGACGTGGAGATCAAAATGAGTTGACCCCGCCAAAGGCGGGGTTGACCGAAAACCCCTTCGGGGGATAAGATAGCATGGAAGCCAATGTGAATTTTGACCAGTAAAAACGGGCAAAATTGAAAAACAACAGGGCTTCCCTGTTGTTTTTCTATGAGGCACCTCTCGGGAAAACCCGATGTGCACATGCATATGACCAACATCAAAGCGAAAAAATCGAATATGACCCAGATATGGGAAGAAGAGAACGTCATTCCCGTGACGGTGCTTTTGTGCGCGCCGGAAACCGCGGAAATCCCGCTCGAGAAAGGCGAGAAAGTGGATGTGACGGGAACTTCCAAGGGGCGCGGGTTCCAGGGTGTGGTCAAGCGCCACGGGTTCCACGGGGGCCCGAAGACGCACGGGCAGAAGGACCGCCTCAGGGCGCCCGGCTCCATCGGCGCTACGGCGCCCCAGCGGGTCATGCCGGGAAAGAGGATGGCGGGCCACATGGGCGCGGAACGAGTCACCGTGAAGAACCTGAAGGTCATCGCGGTCGATTTGGAGAAGAAGACCGTGATGGTGGAAGGCGCGGTGCCCGGGAACCGCGGGAGCGGGGTCATCATCAGGAAGCATGACTAATGCCATGACCATCGACATTTTGAACAAGGAAGGGAAGAAGACGGGGACGATGGCGCTCCCCAAGGAGGTTTTCGACGTCCGCTGGAGCCCCGAAGCGGTGCACCAATCCCTTCTCGCGACGGCTGCGAACGCCCGCGTCTCCACCGCGCACACGAAGAGCCGCGGGGAGGTCTCAGGAGGAGGCAAGAAGCCGTGGAGGCAGAAAGGCACGGGACGCGCGCGGCACGGCTCCATCAGGAGCCCGATCTGGAAGGGCGGCGGCGTCGCGTTCGGGCCGCGGAACGAGCGCGTATTCCTGAAAAAGGTGAACAAGAAAATGAAGCGCTTCGCGCTCGCGTCCATACTCTCGAAGCGCCATAAAGAGAAGAGATTTTTCGTTTATGATTCGCTCGCATTCGAGCCCGCGAAGACACACACCGTCGCAGATTTCCTCAAGCGCCGCGTCGGGGAGCGCCCCTCGGTGCTTTTCGTGAGGGATTCCGCGAATCGCTCGCTTTTATCGGCATCGCGCAACATCCCGCGCGTGGAGGTCGCGACGCCTTCTTCACTCGACGTCTCCGCGTGCATCGGGAAGGCGAACATCATTTTCGAGGCGCCGGCGCTCGAGGCGCTCGTCGCCCGCCTGAAGGAGGACAAGAAGGGGAAAAAGTAAGGGCTTGATACTCCGACGGTACCGTCGGAGTGAATCAAACCTTACCCGCCCAAATTTTCAGACAATATGATAAATATAGTAAATAACAAGATGAAAAATTCAACAATAAAAATGTCGGCAAATACCCAAAAACTTGGGCGGGTGCTCATGATTGCAGCTAAATTTCCGTCGCTGCAAGTGAGCTTGGAAATTTAGGCAATCATGGCAAAGGAACAGACAAAAAAGGAAACCATGCCTACCCCTGCCTACCGGCAGGCAGGCGGCAGGCAGGTGAAGAAAGGCGAGTTCCGCGGAAAGCACGTGGTGCTCCACCCCTACGTGAGCGAGAAATCGCAGCGCGTCATCAGACACAACCAATATTCCTTCCTCGTGACAAACAGCGCGAACAAGGTCCTCGTGAGGGAGGAGATAGAGCGCACATACGGCGTGCACGTCTCCTCGGTCACGATGACGAAGGTGCGCGTGCGGACGAAGCATTACCGCGGGCACGCAAGCACATTCAAGCCGAAGAAGAAGGCGACGGTGCGGCTCAGGGCCGGCGAGAAGATAGACATCGCGTAATATGGTAAAGATCCACAAGCCAACAACGCCTTCGCGGAGGCATTACACGTCGGTAGAGTACCGAAAGACGACGACCGGCGACAGGCCGAAGCGGAAGCTCCTCCTGCGCCTCAAGTCCCACGCCGGCAGGAACAGCCAGGGCAGGATCACGGTGCGCCACCAGGGGGGCGGGAACAAGAAGCGCTTCCGCGTCGTGGATTTCAAGCAGATGAAACTCGGCGTGCCGGGGAAGATAATGACTGTCGAGTACGACCCGTACCGTTCGGCATTCATCGCGCTCGTTTCCTACCGGGACGGCGACTACCGCTACATACTCGCCGAGAGCGGGATGAAGAAGGGGGACATCGTCATCGCGGCGGAGGACGCGCCTTTGAAGCCCGGCAACCGCACGCGCCTCGCGAGGATCCTCGTTGGATCGTTCGTTCACAACATCGAGCTCCAGCCGGGGAAGGGCGGACAGCTCGCGAGAAGCGCTGGGACCACGGTGCAAGTGATGGCGCAGGAGGGGAATTACACCAATTTGAAGCTTTCCTCCAGCGAGGTAAGAAAGGTGCTCTCCGCGTGCTTTGTGTCCATCGGCAAGGTGTCGAACCCCGAATACGGGCTCGTCAATATCGGAAAGGCGGGGAGGAACCGCGCCATGGGGATACGCCCCACCGTCCGCGGAAGCGCCATGAACCCGAGGGACCATCCTTACGGCGGCGGCGAGGGCCGGCAACCGAGAGGCACCCGGAAGCCCAAGACCAAGTGGGGGAAGATAACCGGCGGCAGGAAAACTCGCAACAGGAAGAAGTGGTCGACGACGCTCATCGTCAAGCGGAGGGCGAAGAAGAAAAAGTAAGGATTTGGTTGCACTATTCAAATGAACAATGCAGAATAGTGCAGTACCAAACCTTACCCGCCCAAATTTTTGCAATTATGTGGGTAAATAGAATTGATACCATTATGAAAATAACAATGATAAAGAAGTCGGTAGAATCCCAAAAACTTGGGCGGGTGCGGAATTTTATGATTTCGCTCACGCTCAAATAAAATTCGCATATGTCACGTTCACTCAAAAAAGGCCCGTACATCGACGCGAAGCTTCTCGTGAAGGTCGCGAAGGTGAAGCCCGACGGCAAAAGCCCCATCAAGACCTGGGCCCGGGGCTCCGAGATCTCGCCGGAGATGGTGGGACACGTGTTTTTGGTGCACAACGGAAAGCTGTTCGTAGAGGTCAGGGTGACGGAGGACATGATAGGCCACCGGCTCGGCGAGTTCTCGCCGACGAGGAAATTCACGAAGCACGGCGGCAAGATGCAGAAGGAACTCGAACAGAAGGCGAAGGAGACGGTGAAGCCGGCGGAGAAGAAATAACATGGCAGAGGCAATTGCAAAACTCAGATACCTGCACGTCGCGCCCCGGAAGGTGCGCTCCGTCGCGGACCTCATAAGGAAGCTCCCCGTCGGGGAGGCGGAGGCGCAACTGATGCTCCACCCGCGGCGTCCGGCGACCCACATACTGAAGCTCCTCCGCTCGGCGAAAGCTAACGCCACGCAGAAGAAGATGGACGTCAGGAAGCTTTATGTCTCGGAGATACGCGTAGATGAGGGCCCGAAGCTCAAGCGCTACAACCCGAGGGCGCGCGGAAGCATGGCTGAGATACAGAAGAAGATGAGCCACATCACCCTCGTGCTTTCGGAGTCGGAGGCGCCGAGAGGCAGGGAGTTCATAATGCCGAAGAAGGAAAAGAAGGCCGTGAAGAAAGGCGCGAAGAAGCACCCGAAGAAGGAGAAGGAAATCCCCGAAAAAGAAACGGCGAAGCCGAAACCGGAAAAGGAAAAAGGAATGAAGCGCTTCTTCAGGAGAAAAGCTATATAAGGGCTTGATTGGAAAAATGGAGCTAATGATAATGAGCGAACATTTTTCCATC
>CAYHLH010000002.1:0-72133 GCA_964357525.1 uncultured Candidatus Saccharibacteria bacterium | reverse complement strand
CGCGACCACCGGATAGGCATACAAACGTCATTTCGTCCGCACAGCCCCGCAAGGGTTTTTTGCGCACATTGCCAAAAAACGCGGTAAAGGGGTACACTTTTAACCAGTCAAATCAACGAATTAATAACTTTAAATAAAACAGAAAAGGAGGCTCCCTATGGAATATGGAGTCAGAATAACGGGTGTTGGCATGGCAGTGCCTGGGTATAAAACACGTCTTGGAGTATATGTTCCTGGAAAGATCGTCTTGAATGAAGAACTTGCAAAAGACCTGTGGGAACGCGGGCAAGTATTCGCCGATGCGCAAAAACTTACCGGAAAAGAAAGGGATGAATTCCTTAAACCTTTTACGACCAGCGACGAAAAAATCAGGGATCTGGTGGGGATTGAAAAAAGGTCCTTTGTCGAAAACTCTATCGCAACAGCCTTTATGGGCTACCTTGCGGCAAAGGAAGCAATAGAGATGTCGGGTGCAAACATCAAAAAAATACAATCGGAAAAAGGGATTGCAATTCTTTTTGCCACTGTGAGCCCTGATTTCCCATATTCCCCTCCTTGCGCGACTTTGGTCGCAGATATGTTGGGCCTTAATTGCGTCCCGGAAAACGGCGTATTGCCAACGCTCCTTGGTGCTGATATCGCTCTAGCATGCTCGAGTTTTGGTGCGGCCCTGCAGATAGGATCTTTATACGTCAAATCGGGCGAGGTCGGAGCGGCTATCATTATCGGATCGGACACAATGAGCAGTACGGTTGATAAAAACAACCGTGATTTCCTTTCTATAGTTGCGGATGCGGCAGGCGCGGTAGTTCTTGAACCGAACAGCGGACATGAAAGTTCTTTTTTCCTGCATTGCATGGACGGCGGTATGGACGGTTCAAAAGCCGATCGCATCATAGCGGAATACGGTGGGTCGCGATTTCCCTGCACTGCCGAAGCGATAGCAAAAGGAAAAAATAAGCTTGGAATGAAAGGTCATCCTGTATTCAGTGAAATGATACGGCTTTTACCGATTATCACTGATTCGGCACTTCTACGCGCAAAAAAAACATGGGCTGATATAGACAATGTTTTTTATCACCAGGCCAATCTCCGTATGATACCGTTGGAAGAATCATTGCGGGAAAAGGGATTCAAGGGAAAGGTGTTCAATAACATACAAAAATATGGGAATACCACTTCGGCTTCTATTCCGTTGCTGCTCGCGGAAGCATATGAGGAAGGAATACTGAGGTACTGGAATACTTTTATGACTGTGGTTTTTGGTGGTGGATATACCTGGTCAACAATGATCGGAAAATGGACAGTGAACGAACCTTGCTGATATATTCTGAACGAACGCGATAAAAACAAACGCAGCTTACACCGCAGGCTGCGTTTTTTATTTGACTCCGGATTCGCCAATCTTTACTCGTACGTAGGCGAGCGCTCCGTGACGCCCGCGCGGAAGTTCGCGTAGCGCGCGAAGGCGTAAAGTATTGATGAGAGGCGGTTTATGAACTGCCGAGCCGCGGGCTCGATCGTTACCTCGCCGGCGTCGAGCGCGGCGACGACCCTGCGCTCGGTTCTCCGCGCCACAGTCCTCGCGAAATCGAAGAGCGCGCCGAGCTCGGTCCCGCCGGACACGAAAAAGCTCTTTATCTCCGGCATTTCGGACTCCATCGCGTCCACGACGGCCTCCATGTGCCTCACCTTGTCCTCGGGGAACGGCTTTTCGGCGCCCGCGAGCTCCGCCTGCACGATGAAGAGCCCCTGCTGGGCGAACTCGAGGATATTTTCCGCGTGCCAGTTCTTGCTTTGTATCGTGAGTTCCGCCTCGCCGGCTTTCACCTTGATGAGGCCCAAAAGCGAGTTTATCTCGTCGCACGCGCCCAAGGCCTCGGCGCGCAGAGACCTTTTGCTCCCACGCTCGCCCGGGCGGGAATCGAAGAATTTCGTCGTGCCGTCGTCGCCTTTTCTGGTGTAGAACATCGGGTTCCTTTTAGTATACAATGAAGGAAATGTCCACTTCTTCGCAGGGAAAAGCGTGGATCGTGTCCGTGGATATGGGGTACGGCCACCAGCGCGCCGCCACTCCACTCGCCTTCCTCGCTCCCGAAGGGAAGATAATCACCGCGAACGACTACGAGGGGATGCCCGAATTCGACAAGTTCATCTGGGGGCAGACGAAATCGTTCTACTACTTCGTCTCGCGGCTCAAGAGCCACGGACCCATTGGGCGCATCGCCTTCAACCTCTACGACAAATTCCAGAAAATAGAGGAATATTACCCTCTTCGCAGGCAGAACGGGTCCACGTTCGCCCTGAGGCGGCTTTTCGGCCAGATCCGGCGCGGATGGGGTCGCCACCTCATTGAGAAGCTCGCGGAAAACCCCCTCCCGCTCCTCACTCCGTTCTTCTCCATCGCGTTCATGGCCGAGGAGTGGAAATACCCGGGGAAGATCTACGCCATCGTTACGGATTCCGACATCGCCCGCGGATGGGCGCCCCTTGAACCCGCGAAAACGCGCATCATCTACTTAGCGCCAACCGTGCGCACGAAGGAACGCCTCAAAAAATACGGCATTCCCACTGGTAACATCATACTCACCGGATTTCCCCTTCCGATGGAACTCATCGGCGAAAACGAGGAGACGGTGAAGCACGACTTCCGCCAGAGGCTCGGGCGCCTCGACATACGCGGCGACTACACGAAGCAGTTCGCGCCCTTGATCGAGTCCTATCTCAAGGAGGAGCTCTTTGACAAGCCCGTGCCGCGTCCTCCCGCACTGGCGTTCGTCGTCGGCGGCGCCGGAGCACAGATCGAGATCGGCGTCGCGGTCCTCAAAAGCCTCGCGCCGTCCGTCCGCGCGGGGAAGATCCTCCTCCACCTCGTCGCCGGCGTCTCCGCCGACGCGCGAGACGAATTCATGCGCGCCGCCCGCGAACTCGGGCTCGAGGAACATCTCGGGAAGACCTTTACCGTCCTCTTCGCCGACACGAAGGACGAATATTTTGAAAAATTCAACGGACTCCTCCACTCGGTGGACGTGCTTTGGACAAAGCCGTCGGAGCTTTCCTTTTTCGGGGCGTTCGGCATCCCCATCATCATCGCGCCTCCCATCGGCTCGCAGGAGATACAGAACCGCAAATGGCTCCTCTACACGGGCGCGGGGCTCGACCAGCTCTCGGTGCAGTTCACCGAACAGTGGTTCTTCGATTTCCTTAACGAGGGGAAGTTCGCCGAGGCGGCGATGCAGGGATTCATCAAGATGGAACGAAAGGGCACCGAACACATCGCGCGCCTCGTCGCGCGGCAATAGGATGCCCAGTAATACAACTTCCAGAGTGCACTTCCACTATGTCTACGTCTTGGAGAGCATGAAGGACAACAAACGATACATCGGGTATGCTCCCAACCTCAGGCAGAGATTGGAAGCGCACGAAAAAGGCAAAAGCCTTGCAACTGCTCCCCGCAGACCATTCAAGCTCGTGTACTTTGAGGGGTGCACAAACTTAAAAGACGCCAGACGCAGGGAACACTATCTCAAGGGAACCCAGGGTCGGAGGTTCCTCGGATTGCGACTTCAGGAATACCAGCGTTCCAAAGGGGCGTCTGGCGTCACTGGAAGTTGATATACTGGGATGCTCTGGCTTGCGGCGGCGCTTTTCGCCTACCTTCTCTTCGCGGTGAACGCCGTCGGGGACAAATATCTACTCGCGAAGGTCGTCCCGAGCCCCCTCCAATTCACCTTCTACGTCGGCGCGCTGGGCGGGCTCGTGGTCTTGCTCGCCCCATTTTTCGGATTCCCTCTCCCAGGCGCGCAATTCCTCTTCACCTCGGCCTTTTCAGGCATAATCTTCATCATTGCGCTCGGCGTGTTCTATAAGAACCTGAATGTCCACGAATCCTCGCGCATAATCCCCGCCATCGGCGGGCTCCTTCCCCTTCTCACACTCCTCCTTGCGTACGCGGTATTCCCACGGGAGCCCATCGGTTCCGCTCAGGCGCTCTCGCTCATCCTCTTCGTAGCGGCGAGCGTCGTCGTGACCGCACAGCGCGGCAAACGCATCCTCCTTAGCCTCGGCGCTGCGTTCTTTCCCGCGCTGCTCTTCGCGATGTACTTCGTGTCATTGAAATACGTGTATTCCCTCGGGCCTTTCTGGGACGGGCTTTTGTGGGCAAGGCTTTTCGGCGCACTCGCCGCACTCGCGATATTCGCATTCTCGCCTTCCGTGCGGAGCGAGCTCTTCCGGAAAAAGGAGCGCGTGCCGGAAGCGCCGGCTGAGACGAAACGCGGAGGCACAGGGACTTTCCTCGGCATCCAGGGCGCGGGCGCGACGGCGGGAGTGCTCCAGAACGCGGCCGTGTACCTCGCGCCGGCGGGCGCGGTCGCCGTCGTGAACGCCCTGCAGGGGGTGCAGTTCCTCTTCGTGCAACTCTTCGCGTTCGCGCTCTCCGCGAGGTTCCCCTCCGTGCTCAAGGAATCGTTCACTGGAATTGCGGCCATCCAAAAAATTGCCGCATCCGCGCTCTTCCTTGCCGGCATCGTCGTGCTTCTCGCGGCTAACTGATACCGTGAAGAAAATCATTTTTCTGCTTCTATTTGCACTCGCGCTCGTCGCATTCTTCATGTGGCGCGCGCCGGAGGGGAAACCTGCGTGGGGTGTAACATTCTCGCAAAAGCACGCGGAGACCTTGGGACTCGATTGGAAGGCGGCTTATCTTGCGCTCCTCGACGACCTCGGCGCGAGGAATCTCCGCATCGCCGTACCATGGGACCTCGTGGAACCCGAGGAGGGCGTCTTCGCGTTCGACAAACTTGATTTCCAGGTAAACGAGGCGGCAAAACGCGGCGCTAAGCTCATTCTCGCGGTCGGCATGAAATCGCCCCGCTGGCCCGAGTGTCACATCCCCGCGTGGGCGAAGGACCTCACGGATGCGGAACGGGAAAACGCCGCCATCAGGTTCTCCGCGGCCGTCGCGGGGCGCTACAAGGGGAACCCCGCCGTCGTGATGTGGCAGGCGGAAAACGAGCCGTTCTTCCCGTTCGGCGAGTGCCCTCCGATATCGGAGGACTTCGTCGGGCGAGAGATTGCGGCCCTGAAAGCGATAGACCCCGCGCGGCCGGTAATGACGACCGACACAGGCGAATGGTCTCTCTGGATCAGAGCGGCAAAACTCGGAGACGTGGTCGGCGTCACGCTCTATCGGAAGGCCTATTTTCCCGCGCTCCATACATACCTTTCGTTCCCCTTTCCGCCCGCATACTACCGGCTGAGGGCGCTCGTCATAAGGCAATTCTTTGGAAAAGATGTGATTTCCGTGGAGGTGCAGGCGGAACCGTGGTTCCGGGCATACCCCTTGGGCACTTCCGAGGACGACTGGAAAGAGACGCTTGACATCGGACAGTTCCGGAAGAACATCCGCTACGCCCGGGACACGGGATTTCCGGAATTGTATCTCTGGGGCGCCGAGTGGTGGTGGTACATGAAGGAGAAGAGGAACATCCCGGATTTCTGGGAAGAGGCGAAAACCCTTTTCAAAAGCTAAAGCCCCGCATAGCGGGGCTTTAAAATTCTTTTTCCGTCAGCCGTCAGAATGACGGCGCATTCCAGAGGTTGGAACCGAGCACAAATCCAAAACCAATACCCACATTTTTCCCGTTGTAGGAGAAGGGAATTGATACCTGCACTCCGCCTGAGCCGAAGATAACAAGAAAACTATACAGATCTTCGGTCTGGAGAAAAAGATCCGGCCTGTTGAATTCCGCCTTAAGCAAAAGCCGTAGCAGGTAAACGGGCCTTGCAGAAACTTCCATGCAGTACTGCGGCCTGAGTCCCGAAAGGGTCATGCTGAATCCGACATCAAGCCACTTCTTCGGGGATGCGAGCGCTCCAAGCTCGATGCTCCTAGGACTCCGCACGCGTGGAACAGTTTTTTCGTTTCCCGCATAGCGCGGCGAAAATGAATATGCAAGATCGTTTATCTTCATCCCGAACCGCGGAGAGAGCCGGTTCTTCCACTCAGGCTCATATGAAAGATAGACGTTCCATGAGAATTTGTCGGCGTCTATCCGTATGTATTTGTCCGGAAGAAAACTGACGTCTTCGCCGCTCGTAATGACCGCGTTGACGAATCCGTATCCTTGCCATGCGATTATTCGTTTATACAGAAACTCCGAAGATACATTCAGCGTTCCGCGGCCTTTGAAATTTATTGGTGCGGTAATGCGGAATCCCCCGAGGAATCCAAGTTCGCCAAGCGCGAACAGCGAGTTCTCTGTGGAAGCCACAAACACGGTGTCTCCGCTCTTCGAATACGCCCCGACACCGCTGTACGCGTAGTCGGCCGAAGCCAGCGCGCCTATATGCGCCTCAAAAAATATCTTCTTGCCGAGCGGGAACCCGAACTTGATGATTTCACTCGCTTTCACCAAGGCATCCGTCCGCGGAATCTTTTGCAGCTCTTTTACGCGGCCTTCCGCGTCAGATCCTGTTTCCGACCTGTCAGAACTTATCGATGCGATGAGGCTGAGAAGCCTTACGGAGTTCATGTATGCGCTTATGTTGTCGGAATTGACGATAGGCAGCAGTGGAATAGAGAGATACCCTCTCCGCTCCGTGTTTTCCTTTCCTATCGGCCTCGGTCCCTCAATTCGGCCCCGGCGGTCCATTCTCATCCACCCGAGCAACCCATCATCATGCGGCACATTCAATGATAGTTTTTCCTCAAGAAACCGGTATTCCGGCCCGTCGCCTCCGAATGCCTCTCTGGAAAGCGCCAATAACAGGATTATCGCTATAGTTTTCAAGATTATTACCTCTTTCTTATATAAATTATTGAATTACTGACTTTACATAAACAACTTTTTCACCTGTCTGTCAATGAACTGGATGTCATTTTTCGGACTGCCATACGTTCTACTAAATGGAAAGGTCGATATTACCCATAAAAACATGTTAAAAAAGACAGCAATTTCAACCCTTATTTTCTCCGTCGTGTTCGCCTTGATGGCGGCGCTTATCGTTCCGGCATACGCCGATGACGACAACGGGAAAGGGAAGGGCAACGACGACGAGTTCAAACTCGCAAAGGAGGTTAAAGCTATCGGCTCCATGCTCGAGGTGCACGTCACTGACAGGGGCAACGTGCTCGTCCGGGGCGCCAAAGTTACGGCGATATCGGGAAACACCATAAGCGCCGCGACGACGTGGGGCTCGGCGTCAATGACGTGGAACATCGTCACGGACTCCAATACCGAGTTCGTACGCCGCGGCGGGAAATCGTCCATCTCGGAGATCTCCGTGGGAGACCTCGTAAGCTTCCAGGGAATGCTCCAAACGGGCGTCGCGTCGCCCCTCACCGTGCAGGCGAAGATAGTGAAGAACTGGACGGTGCTGAAGCCGGCTCCCGCGCCGATGACACTCGAGGGGAAGATCAAGACGCCTCCGGCGGCCTCATCCACGCCGACCACCATGGTCGCCACGTTCAAGGACAGGGATTACACGGTGAATATCGCCGCGGACACCTCGGTCCTGAACGTCTTCTGGCTCAGGATCCCGCTTACGTCGCTCAAGGCCGGAGACAACGTCCGCATATACGGGCTCGTGAATTCGGCGAGCTCAACAATAGACGCGACGGTCATCCGCGACACGAGCGTGAGATAAAGGGCTTCGCCCTTTGAAAACAAAAAACGCCCGCTTTGGGCGTTTTTTGTTCCATAAAAATCCTACAACCTCACGAAAACGGAGCCGTTCCAACGGTATGTCTCCGCACCTCCGCCGGTGAGACGAAGCACCAGGTCGGGCGAAGAAACTGAAAATTCCACGGAAGAGTAGAGCATGAGATCCTCGGAAACGGGCGTGTCGTACACTTTACCCGTATCCTTGTCCAAAAGCTTATGCACCCCGCACGCGGAACCGCATCCCACGAGCGCCATGCGATAGTGTCCCGCGAAGTTCGCGGGCTTCGCAAGTTCCGCGGAGAGCACGGTTTGGAACTGCCGCGCAAATTCGGTGGAAAGATCCAATGTTACTTCCTTTGGAAGCGGATTTTCTCCTCTATAATCTATCCACTCTTCCGTCCCCTGTTCCGGGGTGCCATACGGCGTCTCATAATCGTAGAGGCCGCGCTTCGAGAACGCAAAATAGTAAATGAGGCCGTACACTATGCCTCCGACGACCGCATATATGAGTATCCACTGCCACAGCGGCCTTTTCCCATACCCCTTCGCTTTGTATTGCGGTTCCATACAACAGAATTATACCTCTAATCGAAGATGCTCACGAGGTAGGCATCGATCTCGCGCTGGTCAAGGTCGTAGAAATATTTCCCGTCGTTCTTGAGCTTCGTCGCTAAGGCGACCCCGACATACCGCCAATGCCACGGCTCGAACTGGTAGTATGCGTTCCCTTTGGGGTACGAGAGCGTAAACCCGTATCGGTAGGCGTTCGCGACAAGCCAGCCGTACTCCGGCTTCTTCTCGAACTGCGTCGTGAGGGACGTTCCCATTGAGGGCGTCGTGAGGTCCACCGCGGTGCCGAGCTGGTGCTCGGAATATCCCTGGTCCGCGGAGAACTGGTTCGCGCCGGAACCGTAGGAGACGCGGTATCCGTATTTCAGATCCGCCTGCGTGTCGAAGGAGCGGTACCCGGAAACGACTTTGAGGGTAACGCCGTCGCGCGAGGCGGCGTCGAGCATCGTCTGGAGGCGCGGCCACGCGCGGGCGTGTATCCACTCCTCGTCGTTCCCACCCGAGAGATATGTCTTTGCTATTTGGACAAGCGCCTCGGGTATGTAGTGCTCGTTCAGAAAATAGATCTTGGAATATTTCTGCAGGAGCTCCTTGTCGGTCTTTGAAAGCTTTTCCAAAATGCCCACTGTGCCCGCAATGCCCGAAATCTGCTCCGCAAACATGGCATTCTTCCCCTGTTCGGCGGCGAGCTTCACCGAAAGATCCGCGTTCTCGTTTTTCGCCGCCTCGAGCTCCGCCTGAAGCGCCGAAACCCGATTCTCAAAATCGGAAACCGTTCTGCGGAACTCGTCTCGGGTCCGTAGGAGTTCGTCTGAGAGAATATAGTATTGATACCCGTAATAACCGAGAACGGCGACGAGTCCGATGATGACCGCGGAAACAAGCCGCATTAAGAAACTTTTCTTTTCCTTCACAAACTCATTATAACCTGGCGAGCGAGGAAATGGGGGTGGTTATACCTACATTTCCGAGCGAACTAGGTTACCAAGGAATTTCATTCCGCCATAACCTGGCGAGCGAGGAAATGGGGGTGGTTATACCTACATTTCCGAGCGAACTAGGTTACCAAGGAATTTCATTCCGCCATAACCTGGCGAGCGAGGAAATGGGGGTGGTTATACCTACATTTCCGAGCGAGCGGGGAAATACAAATTGTATCCGCTTCTTATTTCTTTATGCCGTTGTAGAGCGCCGCAAAGAGCCACACCGCGAGGAGCGCGATGACGTTCCAGATGATGAGGCCAGACAGGAACGTGCCGAAGGTGAGCACATCAATGCCCAGATCCACCCCCACCACATGCAAGGCGGAGCGCATGAATCCCGGACGGATGTTCGGGAAAAGCGCCACACCGGCAAAACAAACCGCGTACACGACGCTTATCCACGCGGCGGTAACTTTGAGCAGGCGTTTGGTTGCTATCATGGTTTATTTTTTAGATTTTCGACCTTTACGCTTTGAGTTTTGATTCGACCCGCTTTAGGAGCACGGCGTTCGTCGCCACGATGATTGACGACGCCGACATGAGGAGCGCGGAGATCTCAGGGCGGAGCGACCAGCCGAACGAATTGTAGAAAACACCCGCGGCAACGGGAATCGCGAGAAGATTGTAAATCGCCGCCCAGAATAGATTTTGCTTCATCTTTACCACGGTCGCCTTGCTCAAACGGAGTGCGGCGACGATATCGTAGGGGTCCGATTTCATAAGCACGATGTTTCCCGTCTCAATCGCCACATCGGTGCCCGCGCCGATTGCGATTCCGATGTCCGATTGCGCGAGCGCCGGCGCATCGTTAATCCCGTCCCCCACCATCGCGACGAATTTCCCCTCGTCCTGAAGTTTTTTCACATATTTCGCCTTGTCCTCGGGGAGCACCTGCGCGAAATAGCGGTCAATACCGAGATCACGGGCAATCGCGCCCGCCACCTGCTCGTGATCCCCGGTGATCATCGCGACCTCGAGCCCCAGCTCATGTAACTTCTGAACCGTACGCTTTGCGGAAACGCGCACCGTATCGGCAACGCCGATCGCGCCGGCGATTCTTCCGTCAACGGCGACAATGCTCAAGGTGTTTCCAGTTTCAAGCAACCGGTCAATTTCTTGTCTCAATGGCGAAATATCAACATTGCTCTGCTGCATAAGGTGTTCAGTACCGACAATGACCGCTTTCCCGTCCGCGACCGCGCGCACCCCCTGTCCGCCTAGACTCAAGAATTTTTCTATCTTTTTTTCCGCAAACACTCTTTGCTTCTTCGCCTCCTCAATAATAGCGGCGCTAATGGGATGATTTGAACTTTGTTCTACGGCAGAAGCATACGCGAGCACATCATTTTTATTGTACGGATTAACCGAAATAACTTCAGTTACTTTCGGCTTCCCCTCCGTGAGAGTACCGGTCTTGTCAAGCACAATCGCGTTCAGGCGCGAGGTGTTCTCAAGCGTCGCGGCGTCCTTGATGAGGATATTGTGTTTCGCCCCGATGCCGGTGCCTACCGCAACCGCAGTAGGCGTCGCGAGTCCCAAGGCGTCAGGACACGCGATCACCACAGTTGAGATCGCAAAGGTGAGCGCGGCGAGGAGGCCGATCCCCGCCAAAAAATACCAACCGAGAAACGCCGCGGTGCCTGAACCGATGGCGACGACTACGAGCACCCCCGCGGCCTTGTCAGCAATGCGCTGGCCCGGAGCTTTGGAGTTCTGGGCCGTCTCAACCATCTTGATGATCTGCGCGAGTACCGTCTCCGAACCAACCTGCGTGGCTTTGAACCGAACTGCTCCAGTTAAATTTACCGAACCGCCAACGACTTTCGCGCCTATGGTTTTCGAAACCGGTATGGACTCCCCGGTCACGAGGGACTCGTCAATGGAGGTCTCACCTTCCGTAATTTCCCCGTCCACCGGCACCTTGTCACCGGGTCTTAAAACCACGATATCGTCGTGAACTATTTCCGCGCTCGGAATGCTCATCTCCCTGCCGTCCCGGATAACGTTTGCCTTCGGCGGCACGAGGTCAAAAAGGGCGCGCAAGGCATCGGATGTACCCCTGCGCGACTTCATTTCCATCCAGTGACCAAAGAGCACGAAAGTGACGAGGAGGGCCGCCGCTTCGTAAAAAGTTTCCGATTCTGGCCTCAGGAAAGTGAGAAGAACACTGAAGAGATACGCCGCCAAGACGCCCGTCGCGATCAGAACCGCCATGTTAAGCTTGCGGGCCTTGAGAGAATAGTAGGTGCCCGTGATGAAGATCGATCCGGCCCAGAAAACAATCGGCGTAGTGAGAATGAGGAGCAGCCAATTCACCGGTATCGGCGTTGGGAGGTTGAGCTTGAAAAAGTTAATACCTACCGGCGAATAGAGGAAAATGGGAATGGAAAGAATAAGGGAAACCAAAAATCTGCGGAGCATATCTCTCTCCATCGCTTTAGCAATTTGCGGATTGGTCATCGCCGCTTCGTGATCGGCATGACTCATCTTCTGCATGTCATGACCTGCGTGGCTTTTTGCTTTCTCTTTAGGAATAAGCTCCATACCACACGCCGGACACCGGCCGGGCTCGTTCTTCTTGACCTGCGGATGCATGGGACAGGTATAGACAATGTTTTTGTTTCCTTTCGGCTCTAACTTCATTTCTTCTTTGTGGGCGTGTTCGCTGTGACAACAGCTCGAACCCATATTGTACTCATACTGCTTTGCCTCCATGCCGCAACCGCAATTGACAGCAAGCTTTTCTCCCTTGCAACACAAACACTCTTTACCGCATGAGCAATGCGCGGGGGAAGCGTGGATTGGATGCTGATTTTTTGAATGATGATATTGCTTCATATATTTATTCTACACTCCACTTGAACGAGCGCTCCGAAATGCCGCCGACATCCTTAACTTTTAATTCCACGTAAGGCGGCGCGGGGCGTATTGGATTGAATATCAACACTCCCTCGCGGTGGTGTCCGCCGGGTCCCGGTCCTTCCCACGCAAGAGGTTGATAGGTATTGCTCTTATCGTCCAGAAGAAGTGCTATCTCAAGAGGGTTCTCATCTAAATTTCCGGAATGTGTATCAAAAACGATGTCGAATTTCCATGTGCCCGCATCTTTGCCAAATTCAATCGGAGTTACCGCAACAGTTACCGGCGACTGCTCATCGGTTTTTGTCTCCCATTGTTTTTGCTCGGAGCTACTTACTGATTCTATTTGCCGACTACCTTTCAGCTGCTGTTTTCCAGCATCGGAAACACTGAAGTAGTAATACAGAAGGAATATCGCGACCAAAATGATAAGTGTAAATTTTAGATATTTCATGCTTTTTTATACTTTAAAACTTTATTAGTTATATAAAAAATGCCACCGATGTTAAATAACAGACCGACCCAAAACAACTGTATCTGATACTGCGCCACAAAGGTTACAATTCCGACCGCGCCAAGAATCGGGAGTAAGTTAGCGAGGTAATGGGTGCAACAGGAAACCATCGCCGCAGTTGAGGTCGTGCCGGTCACGCCCAGGACCTTGCCCTCCCCGTGCATTTCCTTCATAAGATCCCGCAAATGCGCATACAGTCCGACCTGGATGCCGAAACCGACGGCGAGGCTCACAATGAAGTACCAAAAAACGACAAATTGGCTTTCGGCAAAACCCCACCCTGAAACAAGTGTGAGAATTCCAAAATAAAGACCGAGGAGTCCGACCATACCCGCAAATCCGTACAGGATCGGCCTATTCATACCTGATCTCGATCTCGTCCCCGTCGTGCATCATGTAGCGCTCATACTCAGAGTTCTCCGCCCCGTTCACCGTCATTCTCATGTTTCCGCCGAACGAATGCATGTCCCTCCCCCAATTCTCGAAGAATCTCCCGAGCGCGATGTCGCGTCCGCGCACCGCCCCGCTGAATTCGAGGTGGATGATGCCGTCCGCGTCATGGGTGTGCACGGGGTTGTGCACAGCACCGAGCCCAATGCCTGCGGGAATCCCCTGCGGCGTGCCATTCACATAGATCATAAGGTGCGGGTGCCAATGGAGGCCGTTCATGGAAATGACCTTACTCTCCCCCTCCGGCGACGGGGAACGCGCGGAGAGATATACGCCGATACCGACGACGGCGAGGGCGATTACCGAGATCACCAGTATATTTTTTTTCATTGCGTTCCAATTCCTATTTCCTAACCCCTAATTCCCCATATCTATACCCCGCACCCGCCGCCCCCCTGGAACCCCTGCGGTTGGGTTTTGGAGAGAACGTTGCTGTACCCCGCGGCGCTCGAAAAATCGTATCCGAGGACCTGCCTCGGGTCGGCGTCTTTCCACGCGACGCCCGATTGTTCGAGATACTTCGCGACGGTGAGGTAGGTATCTGGGAACCAGTAGGAATTCACGGCAAGCGCGACGCGGTACATCTCGTCCTCCAAAACCCCTTGGCTCGCCATGAGCTCGAGGAGCCCCAGCATCGCCATGCCGTGATTGCAATCGGGGAAGTAGGTCGAGTTCCCGCAACAAGGGCGGTACACGCCCTGCGCGACGCGCTCTACGAGCGCCTGCTGGTCCGTCGTGAGCGCTACAAATTTATGCATCGAGTAATGGTTCATCGCGTCCCCCTCCGCCAAGGTCCATCCGCCTGTCGAGGCAAACACCCCCGCGCCCCCGAATTCAGGGTCCGCCATCGGTCCCTTTTCCAAGATGTCGTTCTTGTTTCCGAGGCCGAATGCCCAGAGGAGATTTAGGACCGTTCCGGCGTTCTCGCGCGTGATTTTGAGGTTCCCGTTGTCCTTTCCGTAAAGGAGCGCTTTTGCTTCGCCATCCATCCCGCCGCGGGATTCGTAGAGCGCCTCGAACTGCTCCGCGTCGATGACGCCCGAAGCGATCATCTTCGCCCCGAGATCGCCCCACCGGACGGGGAGCTCCGCGCCCCCGCTCGGGAGGACCTTTTCCTCACGTTCGGCATCCCGCGCCAAACTCGAGGCGCCACCCGTTCTTTCGGGGAGGACAATCTTCCCCGTTACATACATCCACGTGCCCGCCAGAATGACCGCCGCAGCGACGATGCTCGCCGGCAGAAGCAGCTTGTTCTCGAGCGACGCTCCGTTCTCTTGCGGTTCCATTTCGTCCTCTGCGTCTTTTATTTTGTCTTCCATTGTATTTATCGTCTTACTTCGACTATTTGATTGTTTTTCAATGTTTCCCATTTTACAAGAAGAAAATGATGATTCCCAGCGCGACCATCGCGACCCCGCTCCAAAGACGCATGGACTTCGCTTCCTTCGTCTTCCACGCCTGCACCTTTCCCAGAAGCTTCTCGTCGCTCCCGAGGAGGAGCATGACGACGAGCGGCAAAACAAAGATGAGGTTGTAGAGGAAGAGGTATCCCACCCCCGTGAGGTACGAGGCGGAATCGTGGAGGAGCCCCACCACCATGAGATACGGGCCCCCAGTGCACGGAAACTCACAGAGGCCTACGAGCCCTCCGAGGAGGAACGCCGTCGGCAATGACGCTTTTTCCATGAGCGAGGCGAGCTTTTTGTGCGCCCCGTGAGGAATGCGGAATTTCACCGGAAACTTGGGGAAAAGTGCATTCACAAGATTCAGGGCGCCCAACGCGATGAGAAGCGCCGCCCCCACCTTCGCCATGAAATGCGGCGTATCGAAGAGATGGAGCACCTGCAGAAGCCCGAGGCCGATCAAAAGATACACGAAGAAAAGTCCCGCGATGTAGGAGGCGCCGATCGCGAGCATCCTTCCGCGAACGGCGCCGATGGAGAGGAGGAATGCGATGGTGAGGAGAAGGATGGAGAACGCGCACGGATTCACGGAATCGACGAGGGCGGCGACGCCGACAAGCGGGAGCAGCCACGTGCCCTCCCGGCTTATGCGCCACAGCGCCGCCGTTCCCGCCCCGTCAGAACCGAAAAGGACCACCGAACCGAGGACAACGGCCGCGATGACGATAAGGATGATTAATTTCCTGCTCATTAAGGAGTTACATTCGCCGTGAACCCGACTTGGAGCGGCGCCCCGCCGTCGTTCTCGATGATGACGACGCGCTCTATTCTCCCGACGCCCGCGGGGCCGTGCGCGGCCGGGTCAAAGACGATCTCCACCGCGGCTTCCTCGCCCGCGCCGATCTCCCTGTTGATGGTCGGGACGAATCCGTGGCCGGGCATGCCGTAGGGGCCGAACCGCTCCCCGCGGAGCGTTAGGGACGCCGTCGTGCACATGCATGACGTGTACATTTTTCCTATGATGACCGGTCCCGCGCCGGTGTTTTTGACCGTAAAGGTCCGGCTCACGGTCCCTTTCGCCATGGATATCGTGCCGAAATCGAAGTCTGTCACTTCCGCGGCGAGCGCACCAGGTACGACCGGGGCGGAAGGAACGCCCGTGTTTGCACTCTTACCGTCCGGCCTCGCGATCCACACGAGAGCTCCGAGCACGATGACCGCGGCAGCGATGCCGATAATGATGTTTTTATGTTTCATCCCGATGATGAACGAAAACGCACTCGTGCGTTTTCGGACGATTGCGACTGTATATTGCTTGTATTCTTTTTATTTTGCATGGTATTTATTTTGATATGTAATCCCGAAATTCACCGAGCAATCTATTCATCATCGGGATTCATATCCTTCATTTTCTCTACGCGACAAAAATCCCCTTCAAGGGGACGAAAAACGGCGCATGCGGAGGAGCGACCACTCGCCCCGCAAAAACGCCGTCGCTACGCAAAAGAGGGACTCCGCTCGTGGAGCGAGAACCACGAATAGAAAGATTGTTTCGGAACCGGTATCCGCTCCCGCAAAGGTGCGCGGGAAATGACATACAAACGGGGTCTCCCTCTCGCGTACAAAGAAAGAAAGGTAAAAAACGCAAAAGCGAAAAACAGAAAGGCCGCGAAGAAGGAAATCGCGGGAATGTTCGTGAGTGTCCAATATGCGGCGATGTGGCGGGCGGCGGTTTCTGAAAGCGCCCCCCAGCATATCGCCTTCCCGAAGAGCGACGCGACGAGGCACCCGTCGCCGTGATCCCCAACCATGGGAAGCGCCCATATGAACGCCGCGCCGATAAACGCGATTAGAAGCGTAAAAACAAAGAAACGGTTCATTTTTTTATCGAGTTCCACAAAGCGGCAAAAAGCCAGACCCCAAGAAGCGCAATGACATTCCAGATAATGAGGCCGGAGAGGAAAGTTCCAAACGTCAAAATGTTCCGTCCGAAATCGATTCCCATATGGAGCCCATACCGCATGAATCCCGGACGGATGTTAGGAAACATCGCGACGCCGGCAAAGCACACGGCGTAGACCAGTGACACCCACGCGGCGCTGACCTTTATGAGACGCGTTACGTCTATCATACCAGCAGTATATCATGCGCTCCTCGCGCAACGCAAAACGGGTGCCGTCGTACCCGCCTCGCCTGACGGCGAGTCAAGGCGGGCCCGTCCGTCCGTAGTCCCGCCGAGGCGGGACGAAGGAGGAGAGGAAGCATGCCCGTCCGAAGCCTTGGCGAAGGAGAAGCGGAGGCGGAGAAGAAGCCTGCCCGTCCGAAGCGTGAGCGAAGGAGGGTGAGAACCTGCCTACCGACAAACAGTCAGGGGTGCGGCTTAATGGATTATTCAACGCTCTATCATAATTACGTCGCTTTCGGAAACTACCGAATTCACATCCGGCGAGGCAATTTTGACTTTATATTTTGTATTCAAACCCCACTCCTTTTTGACCGTAACCCTAAAGTCACCGTCGTTATGGGCAAGACGGGAAACAACCACGTCTTTATATTTCGAATCTGTTGGCACAAGAGTAATTTTTACGTACCGCCCGGAAAAAACCGATTTGTCCCATATAATCGTTTGAACAGTTCCGTGTTTCCACTGATTTCCATTTTTCAGGAAAATTACTCTTCGACCGAATCTCGCCACGCCCGCCGCCGCTTCATTATAAGCGTCTAAAGCCACCGAAACCGATGACGTTGAGGACGATGCTCTGTCATTAAGAACTGAAAACAGACCGCTCCATCCCGATACACCGTTTCCACCGTTTATAAATTCTATGACTTCCACCTGGAAATTATTTCCGGCAGGTATGTCACGAGGGACGCTCCAAGCAAATTTGTTCTCCTCAGACTTACCAGCATATATCGTTCGTATGTATTGGCCGAGCTTATAAAGCGCGATATGTGTATACGGCCCCTCGGTTTCAGGCGTCCATTGTATTCGTTCCATGTTGCCGAGCCGCCAAGTCCCGCCCACGACAGGGAAATCTACCACCAACCCGTCTATATTCCCGTGTGGCATTAAAACCGGAAAGTGGCCGCTGTCAACATATTCGCTTTGGTTATCACCATCGCTGATTCTTATCCAAGTTTCAGAATTAGGAAACCAAAGTGCTTGAGGGTCAGGCGTCCAAAATATGAATTTATCTCCGTGTCCCGCCACATAGCCGACCAGATCACAGTGAAGATTTGGTATTTTCATACATCCTTCAACCTTACTAAGGCTTATCCTTTGCGGAACTTTCCATACGATTTTATTTGATTGACCGACCCAAAATATATCGGCAGCCGTCGGTGAAAGAATGATTATATTGTCGGGCGATGTTAGCGAATTCGTTGGAAAAATATTTTTTGATGGTTGAATAGAGGAATTTTCAGATGTCAGCTCGGAAATTTGTTCAGTTACCCGCTGTAATGCTTCATACAATTGTGCCAGCATGCTTGTAGAAACCGAAAATTCTGCGGTCGCAAAAGATCTAATAGGAATCGACCAAAAAATAAGGAAACCCGCTGTAAATACAATGACCAATTTCTTCATAAATTTATTATACTCCTATATTTTACATAGGTGCCGTCGTAGATTGTAAATACTGAGCTTGCCTGCAGTGAGCTTGTCGAATCTGCCGAAAGCGAAGAAGTAGGAAGCCCGCCACATTGGGATTTTGTTAAGAGTTGATTTCGGGTATTAACATATGTTAATATGCCTGCATATGGATCAAGAACTCCTTTCAACAAGCCAAGTAGCGGAGATTCTCGGGGTGAGCAGAGTCACTATTTTCAACAAGATAAAAACAGGGAAAATACGTGCGGTGAAAATCGGGCGGAACTTCGTCATTGAAAAAAAAGAGCTTTTGAAAGCCCTCGGAACGCTCTTGAGTGAGGAAAAGAAAAAAGAGATAGAACAAGTGGTAAGGAAAGGGATAAAAGAATACGGCGAAACGCTCAAATTGCTCGGAAAAGAATGACGCCGCTCAAGAAAATCACCGTAAGGGAAGTTGAATACACCGCCTACGAGATGGCGAAAAAAATCATGGAATGGGGCGAACCGATTCCCGATTTCAGTTCTCGTTTTCCTCATGTGCTCGAAACATGTTTGGATTCCCCTTTTCAAACGTTTGACCGTAAAAACCTCTACAAAGGCCTCATTGGAAAAGCGGCAATGATGTTTTACATGATGATAAAAAATCATCCGTTTCAGAACGGAAACAAGCGTATTGCCATCATGGCATTATTGCTCTTCCTCCACAGAAACGGGAGGTGGCTCAAAGTAAACAATAAAGAACTCTACCGCTTCGCAAAAATGGTTGCCGAGAGCAATCCAAAAGAGAAGGACGTCATCGTGAAAAATATCCGAAATTTCCTTCAAATTTTCATTACGGATTCTCCTAAAAACTGATGCTGGGTGCCGTCGTAGAGGAAGCCTGCCCCGTAGCTCGTAGCCGCAGACGGAGATGGTATCGGGGTGAGAACCAAGGTGCAATAATCCTTATTTATTTCAGGGGTCCTCAAATTGGCAAAGACCTTGTCGCCAATGGTGATCAGCTTGATGTCGTGAACGCCTTCCACAACATTCGGAACCGAAACATTGGTATCTGCATATTCCTGTAACACATAGCCTCTTTTCTCTAAAATCTCGTTATTCAACCGAGGGACCGCGCTTTTTTCAAAAATAACCACATTCTCCCCTTTTTCCCCTCTTCTTGGTTTGAGTACCGCTTTTGGGGTGGAAATCTCCGCCAATCGCGCGTCTAAATCCTGCTCCTTTTCAATAAGGAACGTCCTCGGCATATATTCTTTGAGCAATTCATATTGACCCAGCTTATCAGGGCTCCATTTCTTGAATTCGGGTGTGTTGATTATAGGAACACCCTTATCAAAGGATTCTTCTGTAAGTTTCTTCCGTTGGTACACTACATCCGGCTTGAAGGTTTCCTCTGCGTGGATGAATTTCCAATTACTGTAGGAAAAAACATTTTTAAAGACCCCGTTTCCAAGATATGCCTCTGGGTCATTGGCGATGCGAAATTCAAACTCTTTGTTGCATCGCGCAAAAAATGCGTGATATTCCGGTTTATCAGAGAAATTATCTTCAACCAAATTCCCTGATGTTTTCCTCCAAAAAAGGAATTTCTTCTTTGCCATTATCCTTATCTTATCAGCAAAAGTTCTAACCTCCAATCAGCCCCAACAAAAACCCCGCACTGAATGCGGGATTTTTGACCTGGGTGCCTGAGGAGAATTGAACTCCCGTGACCGCCTCCACAGGGCGGCGTTCTACCATTGAACTACAGGCACCATTGTTGTCATGAAGCATGCAACATAGAGCATGTAACAAGCATCAAAACGTGAAAATTATGACACGGAAAAATCAAATTATCAATTAGGAATACTCCATGTTACCTGTTCTGTGTTATATGTTATGTGTTCCGTGTTACATGTCACTCCAGCCACTCCTTCGGCAGGAATTTCCGCAATCGCTTTTTTTCCGCATCCTTCTTTTTCTTTTCCTGAAACCGGGACTCCGCCGTCCTCGATATCTTCGTGGGAATGCGCTTTTTTGGGATTCTCACCGCAGAAACAATCAACCGATTCAGGGTTGCAAGCGCTTTCTCGCGGTTCGCCTCCTGCGTCCGTTCCTCTTCGGACTCGGCTTCAAGCTCGCCCTTGTGATTGATGCGGTGCGCGAGGCGGCTCAAAATGCGCGCACGCTGGACTTCCGTAACAAGGATCTTTGAAATCGGAAGTCGCACCTGTACCTTCGTGGAACGCCGGTTCACATTCTGTCCGCCGGGCCCCGACGAACGCGACATTTTCATGCGCACATCTTCTTTTTTGAAAAATGGATTCATGGGTTTCTTCATTATATAATGAAATGGTTTTCAACGTCCCATAAAATGACGAACATTCTAGATTACCTCGGCGCGCTTGCCTTACAGCATCCTGAATGGACCAGTGTCATAATCGGACTGGGAATAATCATTCAGGGGGAAATCACGACTCTCCTCTCGCTTTACCTCGTCGTCGGCAAGCATATTACTCTCCTGCAATTCATCATCTCGGCTCTCTTTGGGCTTTTCGTCGGCGAAACGTGCATCTATCTTTTGGGAAAAAAACTCCGAGGAACGCGCCTCGGCTGGCGATTATACAGGCGGATGAAGGGAAACCGCAAAATCCAGCTTTACATATATTACCTAAGGAATCACACGATAAGAATACTCACACTCGCGAAATTCCTTCCGGGGATGAACACGCTGATGATTCTGCTTATGGGGTGGACTAAGACCGAATTCAAAAAATTCCTGCGTGTCTATATTCCAGTAGCTCTCTTTTGGTTTACCATAGTCACAACTTCCGCTTATGCTGTTACATCCGGACTCCATTATCTCAAGCAAAACAAAATATTCGAGAACGTAGAATTCATAATTGTCGGAATAATCATCCTCTTCTTCATCGGAGAATATTCAGTGAAGAAAATCATCCGGATGTGGGCGCCTAAAGAGCTCCCCGCGCTGGAGGAAGAAGAGAAATAATCATTCTCAACGACATTCCAACATTCTGCAGAATGTTGGAATGTAATTTTTTGTCTTTGTGCCGCGGGGGTGAATCGAACACCCGACGCCTGCCTCTTCAGGGCAGCGCTCCACCACTGAGCTACCGCGGCAAGTGAGGGATGGATAAGAACCCTCGTTATTATTAATCCCGAACGCCGACGTGGGAAGTCCCGCCAAGGCGGGACGCCACCGCGGCAACTTCGTCACTGTGGCGAACTTTTTCAGTATAGACAAAAAAACACTATCGTCAAAAATTTGCGCCCCCACTAGGAGTCGAACCCAGATCAACGCCTTAGAAGAGCGCTGCTCTATCCATTGAGCTATGGGGGCTCATTAAATAAGGTAAGTCAGCGAGGAAATATTGCAAGCTATCTCAGCTCTGCCCGAAATTGTTTTGCGGTCTCGTCGTATAGTTTTTTCTGTAATACGTCCACCTCTTCCGACGTGAGCGTTCTGTCGCCGGAACGGTATACAACGCGGTACGTGTAACTTATTTTTCCTTCTCCGAATTTTTTCGCATCTTCGTATTTGTCCAAGAGCCGGACTTCCTCAACAAGGTCTCCGCCGATGTCGCGGATGAGATCGAAATAGCCGTTCGGCTCGAAGTCGTTCTTTACCACGAATGAGATGTCGCGTGTAACCGGCGGATACTTGCTCACCTCCTTGAACGGGGTTCCGAGCACCAGCTGCCGCTTCACGCGCGGGTCTTCGGAGCGGAGAAGGCGTATGTCGGGAAGCTCCATGGAAACAACCGCGAGGCGCTCCAGGCCGAACCCGAACGCCCAGCCGTTATAACCCTCTACGCCTAGGTTTTTGAGGACAACCTGGCGCGCCATTCCTCCGCCAAGGACCTCCACCCATTTCCCGTTCCTTTCCACTTCCATTTCTATTGACGGGTCCGTGTACGGGAATTGGTCAAGATTGAATCGGCATTGGGTGTCTTTTCCGAACACCGCTTCCGCAATTTTCGTCAAAACGCCTTTCAAGTCGTCCTCCGTAAGCGTTTTTTCTTCGTTGGGAACCAAATAAAGACTGTCCATCTGGTGGAACACGTTCAGGTGGAATCGGTCTATTTCGTCCTTCCTGTACACCTTTCCGTGCGAAAGAAGCCCCAAATGCTCCCTCCGGCTCATCTTTTCCTTAACTTCCGGAAGACCGAGGTAGTAATACCACATTATGGTCGTGTGCGTACGAAGAATGTTTTTATCGTCCACGAAATACGTGTCCGACCCCCTCCGCGCGGGGTGATCTTGCGGGAAATTGAAAAGATCAAAGGAAACGTCCGCGCGGTTTATTTCCGGTGAGGTCACGCTGTCGAAGTTGGAAAGCTCCTCAATATGGAAAATACGCTCCACAAGCTCGCTGATTGGGTTTCCCGGCGTCCGCGAAAGATCCGGAAGAGACAAAAAACGGCGCAGGCGCGCGCTGTCCGAGTCGCTTTTCTTCTCCAGTTCGACCTTAAGCTTCAATTCCTCGTCCGAGGGAATTGTAACTTTCAGCGGATTTGGATTTTCGTAAAGCTTCATGTTCGTTCTGTGTTGCGGGGGTGGGAATTGGACCCACTACCTTCAGGTTATGAGCCTGACGAGCAACCGTTACTCCTCCCCGCACGGGCTAGTATATACGAGAGCCGGAAAAACGCAAAACGAACCCTTAAGAGAGTTCGTTTTGCGGAAAATAAGTTTTTCCTAGTATGTCAGTGTCGCGCCCTGAACCGAGTATGAATCGGATGCCTTGTTGTTCTTGTGGGTTTCCATAATCCCCGCAGTCGTATAGTTATACTTCACATCCCCCGTATTCCAGTAATACTCTGGACCAGTGAAATCCCTCGAGTTGTATCCCCTCAAACCGTCAACTTTCGATGAAAGATACACCGATGTCCCGCTCGGAACGCCGTTCCTGATATTCGTCGTGTCGGCCTTGATGGTGTAGGTTTTTGAACCTCCCGCAGGAATTTCCTGTGTTCCCCAGCCAGAATCGCTCGCATCGTAATAGAGCTTCAGACTGGAACCACAATTCAAAACAGCCAAAAGTGGTGATACACCGATTACAGTACCGCCGTCATACAACTTGAAGTTGCTCACCGTGCTCGATTCGGTGCATGATCCGCTTAGAAGAACCGTTGGTTCAAATCTGTCAAACCTGAGCGAGCGCCCGCCTGGCGGTGCGACATTCGTGATAGTGAATTTCGCGATCTCCTGGTTCACACCCGGAGTTTTGATGCCGTTCGACATCGCATTTATCACGCTCGGAGCAACGCTCTTATACAGGTTGAAATTCGAGAGCGCCCGATCCTGGAGCCTGATGTTGCTCGAAGGCAATAAGCCGTTCGGGCCGTAAATTTCCATCTCGTCTACGCTCGTCGAAGGGATCCAGAACGCCAACGTGCTGTTGTCTTTCAGAGTTCCGGAACCGGTAATGTCCGCTTTCACGCCAAGAACTTTGCGCATCCCCTGGAGAAGCGTCACATTCAGACCGGAAAAAGCAACTTTCCCGTTTGCGGGATTGACAACCCCGGAACCGACCAACGTTGTACCGTCATACAGATAAATCTGGCCGAAATTCGCGGAGACCGAACCTAATGTCCACAACCTCTTGTTCGCTCTCACTAATTGCAGAGTGAGTTTTTTCAGCGTGAGGTCGCTCCCCCGCCCGTCAAATCCGATTCTATGCAGTTCAACCGAACTCTGCCCCACAAGAGTAATCCTTGAAGTCGGAGACGAACTGTCTTTTGAGATAACGACGGTTGGTGTAGGAGTAACTCTTGTAATTTGGAAAAGATTGCTCCTAAGCCCGTAAGCCTTGCTTCTTACTTCAACACGAAAATCTTTTCCAAGATCCATGATTAGCGGTCCAACCGTCCAATTAAAACTGCCGGTATTTTTAATTGAACCTTCTGTGATTGGCACTTCGTAATTTGGAAACCCATCCCTGAGAAGATGCAGGCTTACTTCGTCGGGCTGTGGATCGATTATCCATTCTATTTTATGCACTGTACCTATTTGCCAGATATCATTCGTGGCTGGACTCACAAAATAATCGATCCGAGGGGAAGTTTCTGTACTTAACGGAACCGAAACGGTATTATTTGGCAATTGTTGCAATTCAGTCATTTTATCAACCAATCCTTGAATCACATCAAGGAGTTGTGCGAGAACACCTGAAGGAATTTGCTGTTCAGAGTTCGCGTACGAAACTAACGGAATCGACCAAAACACAAAAAGAACTGCAAAAACTAAAACAATTGATTTTTTCATACTCTTGTATTTTTGACCTTTGCTATAAGCATACTCCTCTTTTTTTTACTACAACACTTAAAAATCTTGCGAAAAACCTCTTTTTATCTAGAATAAAAGCGATGCCGTCGTAGCGCTACGCTTGCGCCCGCGGCGTTCGGAATACGTGCGTATTCCTCACTTGCCGGTGTGGCGTCCCGACTTTGCGGGACTTGCGCCGGCGTTACTCAGGAAAAATGAAAATAAATTTTCATTTTTCCTTCGCTAGCCGGCGTAGCTCAGTGGTTAGAGCGAAGCACTCATAACGCTTAGGTCGGAGGTCCGATTCCTCCCGTCGGCACAAAATACAAATGATTTGAGTTTTTCAAAACATTTGTGTTTGCCGCTCTGGAATCGGACGGGAAGGGGCGGTGGGGAAACGGGAGTTTTCCCAATGCGGAGGCCTTGGAACCGCTGGGTTCCAAAATCCGCCAAAGGTGGATTGTCCGCTTCCTCCCGTCGGCACAGAATAATATGCTTACCAAAGAACAAAAAGAAAAAGTAACATCCATCGCAAAAAATCTTGTGGGAGTTCCCTACGTTTACGGAGCCTCGCCGGACAAGGCGCCGGCCGAGTTCGATTGTTCCTCATTCGTACTATATCTGTATAAACAAATAGGATTCACGCTTCCGCGGAGCACAATACTTCAGGCCGCCGACCCGCAAAGCAAAGAAGTGGAATCCGCGTCCAATCACTCAAACCTCGAAGCCGGCGACCTATTGTTCATGCGGGGACCGCAGGGACATTACAACGACGAACTTTTTCCCGACAAAGAAGTATGTATAGGCCACATGGTAATGTATCTCGGCTCTGATGAAATAATCCACGCCAAACAATCCAACGGCGTAGTTACCATCGAGAAACTTTCCGATTTTATAAAAATCCCGAAATACGGCATCGTCCTAGTGAAACGCTATTAGAACAAAAAACGCCATTTGGCGTTTTTTTTTGCGCGGCCGATGGGATTTGAACCCACGATCCCCTCCGTGACAGGGAGGTATGTTAACCAGGCTACACCACGACCGCATGTCTCTTTTTTAACGCATTGTATCTCTTGAAAATTTTTTTCTTTCTCTCGAGAAACAGTCCATTTTTAAGACAATTCTGATTATACATAAATTCTTGTAATTTCAAAGAATCTCTCGCTCCAAATTGTAAACGAGAATAATTACCCTTTGCATTATAGATAGAACCGCCGGAAACCCCCTCCACTCGAAGCTTTCCCCACAAAATGCGTAAAAATTCAGTCGAACAAGAAGTGAACATCGTTACAATGGTTAACACCGGATTTTTTCTCTTTTTATTCACAAATCCCACCCATACATTTCCATCGCCATCAAAATAACCGCGAACAAAATCAGAAAGATATTTTCTGGGAATATTTGGCATCGTTAAACGTCTTACTTTTTTCTCGCAAAAACCGAGACGGCGTAAATCGTCGCACATCTCAATGCTCCCAACTTGAAGACGATATGTTGGTTGTTCATTTCCTCCACGAGCACGTTTCCCTATCTTATGCTCCGAACTCAGCGCTTTTTTAATATTTTCAAGAAGATCCTTATCGGTAATCTGAATTCCTAAAAACTGTCCACCGCGCTTGTTCACAGTAATATAACCGTCAGCCGCGAAAAATCCGAGCACGTAGGCCATTTCCGGACACCATTTCTTAAAGAAGTCTTTATTAACGGATTTAAAAACCGGCATAAGGCCATTATACCGCGTGACAGAGCATTATACTAACCCAAGTATTATACGCGCAGGTATTTTTCGTAGAATCTTCCGAGTGCGAGCACTTCTCGGTCGTGGAATTGCCTGCCGATAATTTGCAGACCTACAGGCAGTTCTTTACCGCCGATTTCGTATTTTTTCACAGGCACCGAAAGAGCCGGGAGGCCCGCGAGATTAGCCGGAGCCGTCAACATATCGCATGCATACATTTGAAGCGGATCGTCTGTCTTTTCGCCGAACTTGAAGGCTCTGGTCGGCGTCGTTGGAGCGAGAAGAACGTCAACATCATCCCACACTGATTCGAATTCTCGCGTGATGAGCTCTCTAACCTTCTCGGCCTTCTTGTAATAGGCGTCGTAGTACCCGGCAGAGAGCACGAACGTTCCGAGCAGTATCCGCCTTTTCGCCTCATCGCCGAATCCGTATCCCCGCGCCTTCTTGTATTTTTCTAGCAAATCCGAAAATGATTTTTCAAATCCCTTTTTCAATTCCTTCGGGTACCGAATGCCGTCAAATCGCGCGAGGTTTGCAGAGACCTCCGCCGGCACGATTATGTAATAAACGGAAATCGCGTATTTCGTGAGAGGCAAGCTCACTTCCTTAACCGCGAACCCGTTTTTTCTGAACGCTTCGATTGATTTCATAACTTCGGCTTTGACCGGCGCGTCAACGCCTTCGCCGCCTGCCTGCGCAGGCAGGAAATATTCTTTCGGAATCCCGATTCTTATTTTTTTCACCGCTTCCTCCGAATACTCGCCCGAAGGCACGCCGACGGACGTCGTGTCAAATCTGTCTTTTCCCTCTATTGCGTCAAAAAGAAACGAGACATCCTCCGCAGAACGCGCAATTGGGCCTATCTGATCTATGCTTGAAGTCATTGCAATCAGGCCGAAGCGCGAAACCGCGCCATACGAAGGCTTGAAACCAACCACCCCGCAAAATGCCGCGGGCTGGCGAACCGACCCCCCCGTATCGCTTCCAAGCGCCATAGGGGCGAATTTGGCGGCCACGGAGGCCGCAGAGCCCCCGGAAGAGCCGCCCGGAACGCGGGATATGTCGTATGGGTTCTTGGTCGCGCCGAAAGCCGAATTCTCGGTTGAGGCGCCCATTGCGAACTCGTCCATGTTTGTCTTTCCCAAAAATACAACGTCCGAGTCCCTTAATTTTTGAATCACGGTCGCGTCATAGGCGGAGGCGTAATTCTCCAAAATCCGTGACGCGGCGGTGGTTTTCGCGCCATGAATCAATATGTTGTCCTTAACGGCAATCGGCACGCCCGCGAGCGGGTGCAACATTTCCTCTCGGGCGATTTTTCCGTCAACGGCCCGCGCCTGCGTTAGCGCCTCATCTTCAAATACCGAAAGGAATGCGTGGATTTTTTTGTCCTCTTTTTTTATTACCGACAAAAACTCGTGCATGCCTTCTTCCGCGCTGAATTTCTTGGCGCGTAGTCCTTCGCCGTACTCTTTTACGGAAAGATCACGAATGTTCATAACCAACTAATTACGAATAAAATACGAATGTACGAATGTTTTAAATGATTAGTATATTTGTACATATTAGTTATTCGTTGATTTTTTCTTGTGCTCCAAAATCGCGGGAACCTTCAGGTATCCGCCATGCGTCTCCGGAAACTGCTCAGTAGCATCTTCTTTCCGGAAATCGCTTTTTTCTTCGTCCTTTCTGTATTCGTTCACGCCCGCTTTCCCCCCTTCTATGACATCAACTCCGTCGGTATTAACTTCGTTCAATTCCTCAAAATGCTCCAAAATCCTCTGAAGGTCATTCAAAAGCTTGGGTTCCTTGTTTTTTTTCTCTTCCTCTGTCAACTCTATGCGCGAAAGCGAGAGGAGATGCTCAAGCGTTTCCTTGGTTATCTTTTCGGGCATTATTGAAAGGATACCACCTCACTTGAGCATCGCCAAGAATTCCTTCTCGCTCAAAACCTGCACGCCGAGAGACTTCGCCTTCTCATATTTGGCTCCGGGTTCTTCGCCCGCGACTACATATGAGGTCTTTTTTGAAACGGATTCGGACACCTCTCCGCCGTGTTGGCGGGCAAGTTCCTTCGCCTCCTCGCGGCCGAGGGTCGGCAGGGTGCCGGTAAAGACGAGGCTTTTTCCGGCAAGCGTGGCTTTGGCGCGCACCCTGTGCACCTCTATTTTCACGCCCGCGGCGGCCAATTCCTCTAAAAACTTTTTGTTTCTCTTTTGTTTGAACCAATTCGAGATGCTTTCCGCCACCTTCGGGCCGATGTCCGGCACCTCCTGCAATGTTTCAACAGAAAGCGCGCCGAATTTCTTCCCGAATTCTGCGACCGTGCGGAACGGAAACGCTTTGTAAAGCGCGCGTGCGGTTTCTTCACCCACATGGAGTATGCCCAAGGCATATATGAATTTGTGGGGCTCCACCGCCTTTTTCTTCTCTATCTCATCAATGATGTTTTCCGCTGATTTCTCTCCGAACCGCTCCAACACCTCGATATCCTCCTTCTTGAGCGAGAAGATGTCCGCGGCCGTCTCAATAAGCCCCTCGTCGGCGAACCGGTCAATGACCTTCCACCCGAGCCCCCTGATGTCGAATCCCGCGCGCGAGACGAAGTGGTACAGGTTCTCCCGCTCCCTGGCGCCGCATTCGGGGTTCGAGCAGAACACGAGTACATCCTCCTTCCAGAGAGGCGACCCGTCCACAGGGCATCTCGCCGGAGGCTTCCACGCTTTTTCTTTCCCGGTGCGCAGTTCCGAGAGGACTTTCGTAATCTTCGGTATTACGTCTCCAGCGCGCGTCACAAGCACCGTATCCCCAATTTTAATGCCCAATCGCTCTATTTCGTCAAAATTATGCAAGGTCGCCCGCCGGATTGTCGTTCCTCCAATATTTACGGGTGAGAGAAACGCAACAGGCGTCAAAACACCGGTGCGCCCGACTTGAATGTGAATATCCTCCAATTTTGTAGTAGCTTCCCGTGGCGCGAATTTGTATGCAATCGCCCCGCGCGGGGATTTCCCAACCGTACCGAGCGCTTCAAGTGTTTTGTTGTCATTCAAAATGATAACCGTGCCGTCTATTTCATATGGAACCGTTTCACGATGCGTCTCCCAATGATTCCTGAATTCAATCACTTCCGGGAGCGATTTGGCGATTTTGTTGCTGGGATTCGTTTTGAAACCCAGTTTTTTCAGGATTTCGTGCTCTTCAGAGTGTTTTCTTTGTCCTAGGTCCGTCACGAGGTCGTAGGCAAATGAATCAAGCTTGCGGAGTGCGGTTACCTTCGGATCAAGCTGGCGCACCGAACCGGCGGCGACGTTGCGTGGATTCGCAAAAAGCTTTCCTCCGCTTCTTTCCTGCTTTTTGTTCATCTGCAGAAATTCCTTTTTTGTCAGAAATACCTCTCCGCGCACGACAATGCGCTTCGGACAATCTTTTATATTCCCCGTCTCTATGCAAAGGGGGATCGCCTCGACGGTTCTGAGATTTTGTGTCACGTCCTCGCCGACGACCCCGTCTCCGCGCGTGGACGCCTCTACGAGGACGCCGTCCTCGTACACGAGCTCTATGGCGAGCCCGTCGATCTTGAGCTCGCAGTAGAATCCCGGAGCGATCTCCTTCTTCAAAAAGTTTTCCGCACGCTCAAACCACGCGCGGAGATCTCCCTCGGAGAAGGCATCAGAGAGGGATATCATCGGCATTTCATGCCTGACCTTCTTGAACGCCTTCTGCGGCTCGCCCGCCACGCGCTGGGTGGGGCTGTCGGGCGTGATGAGCTCGGGGAACTTCGCCTCAAGGTCAAAAAGCTCCTTTTTCAGGGAGTCCAGCGCCTCGTCGGAGATAAGCGACCTGTTCTCTACGTGGTACGCCCTGCGGTAGCGGTCGATCGCCTCGCGGAGCTTTTTGATCCTACCTTCTGCTTCCTTTTTCTCCATACCATGAATCCTAAAGATTGCGCTTCGTCGCGAAGAAAGTTTCCAAGACGCGCTCAGTGTCCTTCGCGGCTCCGAAGGACCTCACGGTGAATCCGACCACCGACTCGTTGTCGCTACAGGGAATGTCGTTCGGGGGTATCTCCGCATCGACGCACTCGAGGTCCGTCTCCGCCTCGGCGGTGTTGTCGAGCGTGATTATCGGTTCCACTCCCTCCTCGCCGAAATCGCACACCTGCCCGAGCTCGTCCGCTCCGACGAAGGTGAAATAGCACAGGAGCGTCTTTTCCATGCCCGCGTCAGCGGCGTAGAACGCCATCGCTGACTTTTCCGTGTCCGTCGCCTGCCGGAGCTCGTAATAGGTCAGAAGGCCCGCGACCGTGCCCGCGGAGGCCATCAGGACCCCGATGATGATGGTGACCATGACCATCGCTTGCGCGGCTCGAGAATTTGGAATTTGGGATTTTGAATTTGGAATTTTCATATTACAGCCTGCACTCATACGGGTCTCCCGGGATCTCCCTCGGGAGCACGCGCGACGAAACGGTAGTCTGAAGATGCAGCGGCTGGACGCTCGAGGCGTTCGTGAGCGGCGCCACCTCCATCAATATGGTCAGGCGCTCGGGGTTGCAGAAGTTTCTTTCGCTTTCGAACTGCTTCATGAAAAAGCAGAGCCGTTTCACCGCCACGCTCGAAGCGGAGAGTTCCAGCCCTTGCCCAGGCTCCTCGCCTTCCCATTCATACCTTACCACCGTCTCGTTGTCCGCCGCGAGGGCGAAGGTGGTGGTCACATTCCCCTGTCCGTTCACAAAAGTGACCATGCTTCCCGACCCCTCGGGGCATGTCCCTTCCCCTTCCTCGACGATGAACGTGTATCCAGTCCGCGCCTCTCGGGCGATCTGTTCCAGCACAAGGCCGCCATTGTTGTTCACCACCATGATCTGCTGGATAAGGCGCTGGTTCTTGAGGGCGGACACGAATATCCCCGTCATCACGGAGCCGATGACGGTGAATATCCCAATTCCGACGAGGAGTTCCGTCGTGGAGAACCCGCAGCGGGTTTTCAGTTTTAGGTCATCTGTCATGTGTTCCATTTTTAGTCCGTCCTCCAATTCGTGAATATCGTCTGAAGCGTCACGCTTCTCCGCTCCCCCCGCTCCGTCCATTCGACGACGGACGTGATCCTGAGTTCATCTGGGCTCTCGCTAGCGACCGCGACAGTGCGCTTGAAGAGGGTCGGCGTTTCGCTCCCTCCGATAACCGGGTAGCGATAAAGGCCCGTATCATTATCGAGCACGAGCGCCCGCGTCGAAGATGCGCCGTTCGGCAACAGTATCGGCGCGAGTTCGGGGCTGTTGTCGGTGTCGTACTCCACTTCATATGTTTCGAACGGCTCCTCTCCCACCGTGGCAATCCACGGCGAGGAGGTGGACACGACGTCCGTGTCCACGATGTTCTTCATCACCTCGATGCCCTCCGCGGCGAGGTACGCCGCCGCGGCCCGAAGGTTCACGTCCTTGTTCTGCCTCACGGAACTCGTGATGAGCCCAAACACCCCCAAAAGGCCGATAAGGATGAGCGACACCGACACGATGGATTCGATGAGGATGTTGCCCTTCCGGCCGCGGAAAATGGACATGTTCACCTCATTACGATGGCTCCCCCGGCAGTGACCTCGATGCCGGCGGTGTTTTCCTCCGGATTGTCACGAAGGGCTATTTGAATGACCAAGGGATTCCTGGTCGTGAGATACGGCGATTCGAATATTATGGTGTCCCCCGGCCCCTGGAACATCACGTTGCGGTTGAGTGCGAAGGTTTCAATGGCGGGCTGAACATCGGTGCAATTCCTCTCCTCGTCGCGGAGCACTGGGGAGATAGTATAGGTCGCCGCAGGGTCGTTCCAGCGGAACGCGAATCCGCACGAGGAACCCCCTTCCGTGCGGTAGCGCTGGAGCGCGAGGGATTTCGCGCGGTTCAGTACCCCGCTTATCTTCGCAGCCTCCGTTCCAAGGGTCAGCCGGTTGCCGCTCCCCTGCGAAAAGACGATGAGCATGGAAGACGCCATGATCATGATGGTCGCTGTGATCGCCATTTCGACGAGCGTGAAGCCGCCCCTCATACGCATGGGTTCATTCTACCACGTTTTCGGGGGTTTTCAGATGTTGAAAAGGGCAAAATAGCCCTGAAGCGCGGGGTATCCGAAGAAGAACGCGGCCGAGAGCCCCAGGACGAGAAACGGCCCGAAGGGAATCTTGTCCTTCATTCCCTTCTTTCTGAGAAAAAAGAGCACGCCCGCAGTGACGCCCCCGAGGAGGAACGCGAAGAACGTGGCGACGGCGACATCGGGCCAGCCGAAAAGGAGCCCCGCCATGAACATGAATTTGACGTCGCCCATTCCCATCCCGCGCCCCTTGGTCAAGAGCACGAGAGCGAGAAAAAAGAGCCCCGCCGCGACCGCTCCGAGGAGATGCCCCAAAAGAAGGTTGGAAACCGGGGAAAACACGAGCGCATAATGCCTCACGAAAGACGTGGAAAAGGGAGCGAGGAGCGCCTGATTTTGGGCGAGAAGCCACGCGACAAAAATGCCCACGGTACCCACCATGACGTTCAACTCGTCCGGGATGATGTAGTGCCTGAGGTCGATCGCCACAAGGAGGATGAAACAGACGAACGCCAAAACCCAGAACGCGACAAGGAAGTAGTACCACGGGTCCATGGCGAACGAGAAGAACAATTCGTTCGACTGGCCGTAGAAACGGTTCAAAAATAGCGGGACGCCGAGGAACACGAGTCCCGTCAGGAACTCCACGAGCGGATATTGTATGGAAATCCTTTCCCTGCACGCGGAACACTTTCCCCTGAGGAACAAAAAGCTCGCGAGAGGGATGAGCTCGCGGGCTGGAATCAGCTTCCCGCACTTTGGGCACCTCGAGCGCCCGGAAATTATCTTCAAATCAAAAAGCGGCCTTTCCGGACGATATCGGAGTATCACCACATTCAGGAAGCTCCCGATCGCGGTGCCGAACACGAAGAAAAAGAATCCGGGAAGGGCCGCCATTTGTAACTTAGTATGCTCCGCGATTAAGGCGTGCCGCCGATGGCACAGGTCTGCCCCTGCGGGGCGCTGTCTTTCACCACGCCGGCGGTGCCCGCGCTGTCCACGCAATACCACTCGTTCTGGTTCGTGAGCAGCAGCGCGTATGCCAGGTAATACGTTCCGTCGCTCAGTACCGTAAGCGTGCTTTTCTTTGCGGATGCCGCCTCGATATCATCGTCAATCTTTATCAGATCGGGATCCGTGGGTTCGATCGGATCCGCGCTCACCATGGCCGAGTACGGAACATCGCTCGAAGGGTTGTACTTCGCCTCTGCGATGGAACGGACCTGGTTCATCCCGCTGATGATGCGGGCGTCCTTCGCCTTGTTGCGAGCGGGCCCGAGGCCGGCCAACACCGCGGCCGAAAGGATGCCTATGATTGCGATGACGATGAGCATCTCGATCAGCGTAAACCCTTTTTTGCTTGAAAATTTCATATGGAAAAAAAAATTACGACCTTTTATTTATCAGAATTATACATCAAATCGTCTGCGTAAGCGAGAAGAGCGGAAGGAGTATGCCCGCAAAGAGGAACGCGACGACCACCCCGACGAAGACCATCAAAATGGGCTGTATGAGCGAAATGGAATTCTCGATGGCATTCTCTATCTCCCGCATGTAGAAATCGCGCACCTTCTGGAGCAGTTCCTCCAAGCGGCCGGTGCTTTCTCCTATCGCGATGAGCTGGGAAACGAGCGGCGGGAATTCGGGACGCTCCTCTATGACCTTGCTCAAGAGCTTTCCTTTCCTGACCTCCTCGGACGCCTGCGTCAAAACCTCCTGATACTCCACGTTGCCTATCGTCCTCGCCGAGATCTCCACCGCCTGGGGGATGGTGAGCCCTCCCTTGATGAGGACGCGCGCGGACTCAGCGAAACGCGCCACGTAGATCTTGCGGAAAAGCTTCCCGACGAGCGGAATGTGGAGGATGGTCTCGTCGAAGACGATGCGCCCTTCGCGCGTCTGGAAGTAGTTGATGAGGATGAGGACGAGCGCGACTATGGCGAACACGACTATCCACCAAAACTTATTGAGGAAGGTCCCGACGGAGAGCATGAGCGCCGTGTACCACGGCACCGCGATGTTGGAATCCTCGAAGATGGGAAGGATCTGCGGGAACACGAAGGTGATGATGATTCCGAGGACCACGAACGCGAGAATGACGACGAAAATGGGGTAGGAAAGCGCGTTCTTGATCTTGGACTGCATCGCCACCTGGTTCTCGAGATAGTCCGCGAGGAATTCCAGTACCTCGGAGAGGCGCCCCGTCACCTCCGCGGAACGCACCATGTTGATGAAGAAATCCGAGAACACGTTCGTGTGCTTCTCCAGGGCCTGCGAGAGCGCGAAGCCCGCCTGAATGTCGTTCGAGATGTCGTAGATGGCCTCCTTGAGGATGGGGTGCTCCGTCTGCTTGTAGAGGTTGTTCAAGGCGTCCGAGAGCGGGACCTGACTCGCCAAAAGCGTCGCGAACTGGCGCGTAAAGATCATAATGTGCGTGGTCTTGACTCGCTTGAAGAAGTTGAGGAGGCGGTCGTACCATTCCTCCTCGCTGTGCTCCTCGACGGAAAGCACGAAGAGCCCGTGGGAAAGGAGCACATTCACCGCCGAGTTCTTGTCGAGCGCCTCCACGTTCCCTACTTGGAGCTCGCCTTCTTTGGTCCGCGCCTTATATGAATATTTCATTTCATTTCATTTCAAAGTTCAAAATGCAAACTGCAAAGGTGAAATGTAAAGTTCAAAATTAACCATTTTGAATTTCAATTTTGATTTTTGAAATTTGAATTTTGCATTATTTTTATGTCCTATTGACCAATATCCTAAGTTCCGAAGGGTTCAGTGAGAATGCGAGCGCCTGCTCCATGGAGATCTCCTTGCGCTTCACGAGGTTCACGAGCGAGCGGTTCAGGGAAAGCATCCCTTCCTGTATGGAGGTCTCGATGACGAGGTCTATCTGATAGATCTTCCGCTCACGGATGAGGTTCTTGATGGCCGGGTTCACGAGCATTATCTCCGTCGCGGGCACCCTTCCGCCGCCGATGCGCGGGATGAGGCGCTGGCTGACGGTGGCGATCAAGGTCGACGCGAGCTGGGACACGACCTGCCCCTGCTGGTTCGGGGGGAACGAATCGATGATGCGATCTATGGTCTGGGACGCGGAGTTCGTGTGGAGCGTGGAGAACACCAAGTGGCCGGTCTCCGCGGCCGTCATCGCGGTCGAGATGGTATCCGGGTCGCGCATCTCGCCGACCATGATGACGTCCGGGTCCTGCCGGAGGACGCTCCGGAGCCCGTCCTGGAACGATTTGACGTCCATGCCGACCTCGCGCTGGGAGACGATGGCTCTGTCCTGCGAGAACACGTACTCGATGGGATCCTCGACGGTTATGATGTGGTCGTTCCGGGTGTGGTTGATCTCGTCGAGGATCGCCGCCAAGGTCGTCGACTTCCCCTGCCCAGCCGGACCGACAAGGAGGACGAATCCCTGCTTCATCTTTGTGAAGTCGTGGATGATGGGGGGAAGCCCCAATTCCTGCACGGTCTTGATCTGCGCGGGGATGAGCCGCAATGCCGCCGCGGGGAACCCCCTTTGGTAGTATACGTTCACCCTGAAGCGCGCCTTGTCCTCGTACGCGTACGAGAAGTCCACCTGCTTGTCGCGTGCTAACGCCTCCTTCTGCTCGTCCGTGAGCATGGCGTCCACGAGCCCTTGCGTGTCCTCCTTCGTCAGGATTGCTTCCTTTGCGACCGGCACTAGCATTGAGTCCACACGCACCGTCGGGCGCTTGCCGACCGAAAAGTGGATGTCCGATGCGTTCTGCTTGACCGTCAAAAGTAGAAGTTCCCCGAGTTTCTCTTTATAGTTCATATGTTAATTATAGTACTGAAACCCCATTATTTGAACCTGAACGACGCTATGACCGAAGGAATCTGAAAATCGAGCTGCTCCATCCCGGCAGGCGCGTCCTGCCACGTGGCATACGCAAAAACGTAATCAGCGTTCTCCGCGATAAATGTTGGCTTTAATGCGCCCTGCGACACGGCATCCCACTGGGATTTCGAATAAACCGACACTATCATCGGGGAAGCATAGCATGTTCCGGTTTTCGGATCCGGGGCTTCGTTGCAGTAAACCACGGGAACCTGCATATAAATGCTTTTCAATGAAAATTCTGATCCGCCGAGAGTGCGCGGATTCAATCCTTCCCACGCCTTGGTAAATGCGAGTTTAAAACCAAATTCACTGTTCGTGTATATGTAGGTATCGCCGTACCTCGTTATCTCGCTTCCCGATTCCAGATTTGAAACTGGAAGCCCCTCCTGCGGCAAACTTTCTTCGGTTGTCACGGGGCCTTTTGCGGTATTCAAAAACCCGTACGCGAAATAGGAACCAAGAGCGACCACAATTACCACTACCGCGTATAAAAAAGTTTTCTTCATGAATGAATTATACACCCGCTACTCCGTCTCGCGGAGCACCTCTTCTATGAGCACTTCGCCTTTCAGTGCCTTCACGATGCCATCAGCCCTCATTGAAATCATTCCCTGCCTCTCTGCTTCCTTATACAGCTTGTCCTCGGAGAATCCTTCGGCAATAATCGTTCCGAGCTCGCGCGTCATCTGGAACACCTCGGTTATGGCAATCCTGCCTACAATGCCCTTTCCCTTGCACACTTTGCACGTGTCCTTCGGTTCGGTGCGGTACGTCTCGTACGCGCTTTTGCCGAATTCGGAGACAACCTTTTCCCGAGTCTCCGCCGGGAGTTTTTTTATCTCGCCTGCAATTATCGCCTGCAATTCCGTCGGAGCTACATCTTTTTTCCGGCACTCCGGGCAGAGGTGTGAAAGCAGGCGCTGGGCTAGCATGGTGTGCAACGCCGATGGCAAGAGAAATTTCGCCACGCCCAAGTCTACGAGCCGAGGAATTACGCCGATGGCGTTATTGGTGTGCAAGGTGGAAAGGACGACGTGTCCCGTCAAGGCCGCATTCACCGCCAAGCCGGCCGTCTCGTCGTCGCGGATCTCGCCGACCATGACCACGTCGGGGTCCTGGCGGAGGATCTGCCGCAGGCCCGAAGCGAACGTGTAACCAATCTCGGGCTTCACCTGCGATTGGTTGATGCCGTCCATGGTGTATTCCACCGGATCCTCCAAAGTCACGATGTTCTGCGTCACGGCGTCCATCTTCTTCATGATGGCGTACAGGGTCGTCGTCTTCCCGCTCCCCGTGGGGCCGGAAATGATTATCATCCCGTACGGCGCGGCGACGGCCGCCTGTATTTTTTTGAAATTGTAGTCCTCGAATCCGAGGCTCTCCAGACCTTTGAGGCCAGTAAGCGGATCGAGCACGCGGAGCACCACCTTTTCGCCGGTCGGAACAGGGAATGTCGCGACGCGGAAATCGATTTCCCGGTTCTGAATTATGGTCCGGAACCGTCCGTCCTGCGGAATTCGGTTTTCGTCGAGGCGCAGGTTTGCGAGGACCTTAACACGCGAGACGATGGGCTGAGCCAACATAGTTGGAAGCGACGCAACCTCCTTAAGGTCGCCGTCGACGCGGAAGCGTATTCTAAGAGCGGTTCTGCCGGGCTCTATGTGAATGTCCGAGGCGAGTCCTTCAACTGCGTTCTGCAGGGTTTTTGCGACCATCTTGATTATGGGCGCGTCCTCCGAAGAGGTCCTTGACGCCTCGTCGAGCGAAACCAGTGCGGACTTCTCGCCCTTCATGGACTTTGACACGCTCGTCACGAGTTCTTCGAGCTCGGATTTGTACGGCTTGTATTTGCGCCACGCCTCCCTGAGGTCCGAAATGGGGATGAGATACACCCCAAGGCTCACGCGCTCCCGCTTCGCGATGAAGCGGAGCGCCTCCTGGGCGCGCTCGTCCAATGGATTTAGCATCCCCACCACGAGCATGTTCCCCTTGCGTTCCATCGGGATGACCTTGTAGTTCTCCGAGGTCTCCTGCGGGATGAGCTTCAATAGCGCATCTGGAATGGTTGAAACGTCCGCGCGCCTGAAAGGGACTCCCAGGAGCTTCGCCTTCGCCTTCGCGACGGCCACGTCGTCGACGAGATGGCCGTCATAGATGAAATCCTCCACCGGCTTCTTGCTTGTCTCGGCGTCATGCAACAATTTCGCCCCTTCCGTGTCGGAGAGGAGCGACGCCCCCACGAGTTCCTTCACCAAGTCCTGATCGGTCATGCCCGGTATATCAACTTCGATTGGTTATCACCGCGACTAATGTAATTTTGATATTTACTCGTGTCATTAATTTCCAAAGGCATTACACTTCGATTCATTTTTCACGGAGCGCATCGAAGTTGTATTACCGGGCATGGGAGAACCTTACGGGCGAAACGGATTGGGCTTCCCTGGTGTTTCGCGCGGGACGAACGACGGTGCGTAGTTTTTGAGCGCTTGGAACGACTCCGACGAGACGATCGCCTCCGGATCGAATGAGATCCGCGAGATCTTGTTGATGTCGTCGAACTTCTTGGGGGTCACCTGCTCGATGACCTCCGGACGCTTGAAGAAAAGGAAATAGGAAAGCACGAAGAGCGCGACGACGAGAAACACCACGGTCAGCATCCCTATCCAATTCACCGGCTTCTTTTCCTCCTGAACAACAATGGCCATGTGCGGATTTTATTTGCGAACGCAGTGAGCAATCATAAAATTGCACACCCGCCCAAGTTTTTGAACGACCGTTGGGATACTGTGGTGGCTATCTTTTGATTGATTGAATTGTTTTGTCATAATGTTTTGTTTTTTAAAAATTTGGGCGGGTAAGGTTTGATTCATAAATTTCCTTCGATTTCATCTCGTAAATTTATATCAAGCCCTTACTTTTGATAGAAAAATTCGACTTTGACGGCAAGGGAATAAAGTTCGCCTCCGCCCGAGGAAACGGGGCGTATCTCCGCATTTTCGATGGACGCCACGCGGACGTTCGTCTCGAGTCCGCGGAGGAATCCCTTGAGGCCTTCATAGGGGCCGAACACGGACATCTGCATCCGTACGACCGCCAATTGCTTCACGAGGAAATCCTTCGTGCGCGGAGGGACGGGCGTCTCTATGGAAAACGAGGTGAACGCCACCTGATTCGCATTCGCGATCGCGGAGAGCTGGCGGAGGATCCCGGTCGTATCCGGGTCCTCGGGGACCGTCAAGGACACGGTCTCGCGTACCGATTCCATCCCCTGCGCCTGGGAAATCACGTTTTTCACCTGGTCCACCGCCTCCTTTTGGGTCGAGAACACCTCTTCCTTCGCGGTGACGACGGCGCGCTTTTCTGCCACGCGGTCGAACTCGGGCCTTATGAGGTTCGAGTAAACCAGGACCGAGGCGAAAAACAGCGCCGCCGCGGAGAATATGGAAAGTACCCTTTTTGTCGAAGCTTTCATGTCGTCATTGCATCACCCCGAACACTTCCTCGCGCGGGAAGAGCAGAGCGCTGAACACCACCCGCCCCTGGTCGAATCCCATTTGCGTCACGGTCACCCGTTCGCGGAAATCCGGCGAATTGTCGAACACATACATCTGCTCTATGAACGAATCGAGAGAGGAGGCGCGCCCGGACACCTCGACCTTCCGCTCCTTTGGGAGGATCTTCGCGGATGCATAATACACCGACGGGATGGTGTGGCGCTCTAGGATCGAGAGCGCCTCGCTCCCGCCCGCGTGCCGGGAAAACACCTCCTTGAGGTTCACGAGCTGGGAATAGAACGAGATGAATTCCTGCTGGTCTTCCTGGGAGACCACCGCGGCGAGCTGGTCGATCCGCTGGTCGAGCGTCTTCTCGCGGCTGTCGAGGAAATTAGAATAGCCGAATTTGACCCCGAAAAACACGAACAACGTGAAAAGGAACACCACCACCGCGAAGACCAGTATCTTCCACGGGAAACCGACGGGAATGTTCCCGTACCCTATTTGCGTTCTGCCGTTTTGCACTGAATTCATTGTTTGAAATATCGCTTCGCGCACCCGAACGCGACGAGGAGGCGGTTATCGAGGTCGCGGAGTGCGGGGACGAGTTCCTTCGGGTAGACGAGCCCCTGCATGAACGAGTGCTGTCCCAACATGAGGTTCAACTGCCCGCTCGCGTATTTCTCCACTCCCGCAAGATTCGCGCCGCCCCCGAGGAACATCACCTTTTCGACGCGCTTGCCGAACTGCGCCTCGTAAAGCTCCTTCGTATGCCTCGTCTCTTGTATTATAACATCCAAAAACGGCAGGAGGATAGTTGATAACTCCGCTTCCGGGCCCGTGCCGAGTAGCCCCCTTCGCCGCTTGAGCTCCTCGGAACGCGACATCGAGACCTCCAGGCTACGCGAGAGCGCCTGCGTGAGGTAAATCCCCGACACGTCGGTCTGACCCACATACTCCACGGCCCCGCGGCTCAGGACGATGGCGCTCGTGGACTGCGCCCCGATGTCGACGACCAGGGTCGCCGCGTCGGTCAACGATCCCTTGAGCGCCCGGGCGATGGCGAACGGCTCGTGCTCGAGGGTGACGAGGCGGAGACCCGCGAGCTTGAATACCTGCTCGTAGCTCCTGATGACGTCATTGGGCGTCGCAGTGAGGATGATGCGCTGATGCTTCCTTCCTTCCTTGTCGGTATATTCGGCGACCTTGCGCCATTCGATAGAGGCCTGCGAGATCGGAATGGGGATGTACTGCGCCGCCTGGAAATGGATGGCCTTCTCGGTTTCCGCGGGCGGAAGGTCGGGAAAATCCAGGGTGGTCGTGAACGTCGTGAAGACCGGCAGGGTCGCGACCGCGAGGTTCGTCTTCGGCTTCATGTCGCGGAGGAGGAGCTTCAAGGTCGCGGCTGCGTCCCTCTCGCTCAATTTCAGGGAACTCGTCTGTATGGCCTGGTTCGGATGCTCCAAATAGTCCCTCGTCTCGAGGATGCCGTAATTCCTCAAGGCGAACCGGTCGCCGAGCTTTTTGAGCTCCACCACCTTCACGGACGACGTGCCGATGTCGATGCCCAAAACCGTCCCCCCGCGGAGGAAATTCCCCAAGTCGCCCAAAAAATCGCTGATGAAAGACATGGTGTGCATCCCTATTTTAACAGAGGAGTAAAATAAAGACGAATGCTCTCCTTCCTGCGGAAAATTCCAGATCTTCTTTTCCCTCCACTCTGCCTCTCGTGCGGGCGCGCGCTCGCGATCGGCGTCCCCCTCATGTGTCCCGAGTGCTCCGCGCTGCTCGGCGTGCGGGGCGGATTCGTCTGCTCGTCGTGCGGAAAGCGCGTCGCGGAGGGAAAGTGCCACCCGGGAAGCATTTCCGTATTTGCGGGATTTTCCTATGAGTCCATCCCTGCGAGGCGGCTCATCCACGCTCTCAAATACGGTGGAACGGAGAAGGCGGCGGCGACCGCCGCGCGGCTCATTTCTCCGCTTCTCTCGCAAACGATTCCGCGCGGAGCGATGCCAGCGCTCCTTCCCATCCCGCTTTATCCGCGCAGGGAGCGCGAGCGGGGATTCAACCAGTCCGGGCTCTTTTCAGAGGCGCTCGCGCGCGAGCTCCGGAAAACCGGGTTCCGGGCGGCGGTCTTTTCCAACACACTCCGCCGCACTCGAGATACGAAAAGCCAGACCGCATGCGGAACGCGGAAAGAGCGCGCCCTGAACGTCGAGGGATGCTTCTCGGCGGAAAACCGCGGGCTTCCGGAGAACGCGCTCGTATTCCTCGTGGACGATGTCGTCACTTCCGGCGCGACGATAGAGGAGGCAGCGCGCGCCCTCAAAAAAGCGGGAGTCCCGCATGTCGCGGGACTCGCCATAGCCAAAACCTGATCTCTATCTTTCCTGGAATCCCTGGTCGCTTCTCCCCACATCCACGCAGTCCTTGTTCACGAAGCACTGCTGTTCCGATGATTCGGAAAGGTCGCCCGTCTTCACTCCCGGCACGCTCGCGTCGCAGAAGCTGTTCCGGGTGCAGACCGGACGGTTCTCCGTGGGACCCCCTTGGTCGTCGAGGAGTGTTTTCGCCGCGCGGAGATTGCTCCACACGGGTTCGTCCGAAAGGATTGACACGCGGTAAAGATACACCGTGTCGGGGACGAGGTCACTGTCGAAGTAGGACGGGTTCTTTGTGATGACCGCTGTCTTGAAGTACGCATTGTAATTTGCGGTCTGTGCGAGCACCGTCCGTTCTCCGCCGCCGAACCATTTCGAGACGGACGAGGCGGCGAACCTCAATCCCGAGGAAACCTTTTCGGAAAGCCCTGCTACCGCATTCCAGACGCTCCGGAGCGCGCGGTGTGAGACATCAAGGAGGGACGCCGTCGCTTTGGCAAACGTTCCGGGAGCGCGGGCGCCCTCGCCGCCACTCCACGAATGGAGGTAGTTGAACGTGTCGGACTCAACGCACACGAGCGGCGGCTTCGCCGTCCCGCCGCGAACGGGACTTGAGTATACGTCCTCGAGGTTCAGGGAGGCACACACCTCGAGCTTGTACCGATACTGGTGCCCCGGCTCGACCACGTCGCTGAACGCGTATCGTACGGTCGAAGTCGGAGGCCCTTCGCGGAGCCACCCGGGGACGTTGCCCAACACAAGGTCGAACTTCCCGCTCGGGCCGTCGCTCCTCCACAACTTCTGTATGTACGGGACCCAGAGCGTCCTGTTCTCCCACGTGATCTCCGCCTTCGTCATGCTCGTCGGGCGGAACTCAAGCCGCAGGTTCTCGCGATCGGGAGTGACCCTCATGCGCTGGATTTCGAACTCGTACGGCGTCGTCGCGCGGGAAGTATCCTTCCAGTTCACCCAGATGCTCTGCGGTGTGTTCGCGTACGCGTTGAGGTTCACGGCGGCCCCCACGGGCTCTGGCGACGCGCCCGTCTCGCAGGACACGATGGGCGAGGTCCTCACCACATACCCGTCGCGGTTATAGGTCGTAGCGAGCTCATAGTTATACTTCGTCTTTTTCTTCAGCCCCGTGTGCGTGAATGAGGGGATGGCGCCCGTCGTGGACGACGCGATGATGACGGAGGGCGGAGTTCCCGTCGCGCCGCGGAGGTCTATCCGGTGCGGCTCGCGCCCGAAATAGTTCGGGTCGAAATAATTCTTCGTGATTATGAGGCGAATGGAGGTTTCGCCCTCGGAAAGGCACGTCAAGGAGTACGGCGGCACGACAGTCAAGGGATCCTGGTCGGCGGCTGGAGTGCCGCTGTCCGTCGTCGACACCCTGATGAAGGTGTTTCTCGGGTTCGGCAGGGTCATCGGCGCCAGGTAGCTCACCGGCACGTATTCTCCGGAATCGCGCGGTGTCACCGTCCCGTAGCGGGAATTCCCACCGTAGGTGTTGTCCACAAACCACGAAACAGCCCTGTTCGCCGAGAACTCCTTGATGTCGCGGATGGCGACGTTGTGCGGCGGCGGAGGGCTGATGGCAACGCCCGACAAGGTCGAGGTCGGATTGATGATGCCCAGAGAAGACGAGGCAAATAGAACCCATCCCCCTGGCTCATCGGAGTTCAAACCCGCCCATGCGGCACCTGTGAGCACGGGGTGGGTCACCCCTCCGTTTGCCTTGCACGCGTTTCCGCTGTAATACAACGCATCGTCAACTTTGATTGGCTGTCCGTCCGGATCGCCGAAACAGAGTCCGTACGGATTTTTTGGATCCATGTTCCGCAAACTTACCCATCCGCTCCAAGACTCCGCTGCTCCTGTTGTGTTTATGAATTTTGCCCATCCGTCAATCTTCCCCGTCGCAGGGTTCAGGAACGCCCTGCAATTGCTGTCGGGGCAGTTTTTCAGATCTTCCTGGTTGAATGAGAGCCACCCCCACCCCGTCGCGGGACTTCCAGACACATGCCCCGCCCACATGACGCCGTGCATAACTCCGGAATCATCCGCATAGACGCCATAGGGAACCGAAGAATGGGGATTGCCTCCCTGCCGATCCTGCGAGGTGCTATTGACGCTTATCCACCCTATGCCTGCGCCGTCCATCGAACTCCATCCAACGCCTTTCACTATTGTTCCTGGGCGTATGTTGGCGTTCACCTGCGCGGTGCCTATATCTCCCCCAGGATTTTTCGTGAGCCGGTAGGTGTAAGTCTTCCCAGTCGGGACATTGGTATCGCGATAAAACATAGCCGTACCGACATTGAGGCGCGTGTCGCCCGTTCCGTTGTTCCGGTAGAGCGTGTAGATCTCGCCGCTCCGCGCCTGCGTCCACCCATCAAGATAAACGACCACCGAATTGGCGGTAATTGAGGAAACGCGGGCCCTTAATGGCTCTGCTGCTGTCGCAAAAGAAACAAAAATCCCCATAGCCGCGACAAGCGCAAAGGAAAGAAAAGAAACTCTTTTTATTGTCATTATATTAAGTATAGCAAACCCAGTAGTGGACTGCGACTGCCTCTAACATGTCATTGATACAGTTGAATATATTATTTTATAACGCCATTCCGATGTTTTCTGAAAAATCCACTGGAGGCGCAAAATGTGTCGCAGTGCTACTACTGGGCAAATTTCCTTTACAGACTATTATCTATCTGACCTATAATTTATTTCTTGCCGCAAGCGCGAAACTGTCAAAATAAGGAATTAAATCGGACAATGAACTTTTGTACAGTTTTCCTCCGTATACGGCATCGCAAAATACCTCTCTGGCGCGGGCGATTTCGTAACGGCGCCCTGCCCAGCGCGGATCGCCAAGGGTCAAATCAAAAAGTTCCAGCGCGCGAAAAACCGCGCCCCAGAAAAGTGTGTTGTCTTTCAATTGCCGACGCGAGGCGCGCAATACCTCGCTTCCAATGTTCCCCAACTGCTCCGCGAAAGACAGCTCGTACCACCTCCCCTCTGCCAGATTTTTATGGATTAGCGCCATATTACCCGCGTACAAGTTTTGCTACGATTTCTCGTATCTTCTCTCTCGTATCCGGGCTTTCCACATCCCGCGACCGGTTGCCGGACATCGGCTTCAAGTTAATCATGGAATCAAATTCAAGCCGTTCCTTCTCCGGCCTCGCGGGGTAAATATTAATTCCCCATGTATGTTCACGACGCGAATGTTCTTTTTCCACGAGCATTATCTCTTCATCGGCGTGAAGCTCTCCGCCCACCGCCATGATTTTCTGACTCACATCAACGACCGCTTTCACGAGATCGCCAAACCCCTCGCTCGCCATTTTTTTTAACTCTTCCGCGGTTATATGATCTTTCACTATTTTTATTTCCATAGGTTATATTCTTATATTCTACCGTTCCTCAATCTTGGTCAAACCATATTAAAGAAAGTCCGACCCCGCCATGGCGGGGGCGGACTTTCTTACTATGAAGCTTCCGCCAAAGGCGGACCAGCCTTCGGCTGAAATGAAGCTAATTTAAAATCTCACGCACGTGGCCTTACATCGGGCGTTCCATTCGCCGTTCTTGATCGCCCGCAGATACCACTGATTATTGCCAGTGTTCTTTCCGACTTCGCAGCCGGTTGGACGAAACGGATCCCCGCCCGGACCTCCGGTAGACTCCATCCACGAGAGCGAACAAAGTGACCAGTTGTTCCCAAGATCTATCATATTGTCGCCCGCAAGCGGATTGCTACCTGGCGCAGGGAAAATCTGCACCGTGGGACTTGAATTGGGAAGATCGGCGCAGACGAGCCACCCGTTCGCGTCCACTTTCAAAAATCTGTGCGGATCAACGCCGTTCACGTTGAAACAGCTTGTGGCCAAAACGTTATCAAGATTTATTTTGAGCGTCTTATTATTCCCCGGCTCGCTGATAGAAAGTGTTTTCCCGTATTCCTGCTTCAGAGATATCGTGTCCGTACCGTTCGGATGCGCGATTTCCACCCTGCCGGGCCGGAACGTGCCTCCATACGTACCTCCCACTTTGAGCACACTCTCGCTTCCCGATGACCCCACTATTTGGAGCGTCGTCCCCTGCGCGGCAATTCTGTCCTTCACGAGCACGACGCCGTCCTGCCCCACGCTGAAGTTCACCGCGTTCGAGCCGTTGTAGAGCCCAATGGTCCCCGCGCTGTTTTTCACGGTATATGCCGACTGTCCCGAAGGAGCAAGCGTGACATCCCCCGTCAATTTCGCGCTGCCAACCACGTCAAGCTTCGCCGTCGGCATGCTCGTGCCGATGCCGACGCTACCGCTTGAATCAACCCTCATCCTCTCCGCATTGTTCGTATAAACCGCGAGATTGCCATCACTTATCCACTTGAGACCGGTGTCGGTATCGCCGATGGCGAGATTGATAGCAGGAGCGTTCGTCCCGATACCGACATTGCCTCCCGGATAATGAATGGCACCTCCCGTTCCCGCTTGCCAGAACACGTTCGTGGGCTGCCCGCCCGCGCCAATCTCAACCCACGTTCCACCGACCTGCGCGTTCGCTTCGCCTACCAACCCTGGCGCTTTCGATCCTCCTGTTTGTGTTTTTAAAACATACAATTTCCCTGTCGTGTTATCCCAGGTGATAGTCCCAGCGGGCACACCGCTCCCCAACTGTGCCGTCGTATAATTCGGGAGCACCAACCCCTTGGCGCTTGAGAAGTACGCAGGTTTGTTGTCCGCGCCGCTCACGATGTCCAACGGCCCGCGCGGCTCAGCAGTTCCCGTGTTGATTCCCACATTGTTGTCGTAATGGATCTTTCCAGTACCCACCGGCTGCCAGTACGTATTGACATTCAGGCTGCCCGTGGCGACTTTCACCCAGCACCTCCCGCTCTGTGCGGAAGCCGAATTCAAAATTCCCCCCTGCTGTTCATTACAATTCGTTCCGCCGGTGAAAAGCCATAATTCGCCGGTCGTAGGGTTATAGGTAACAGTTCCTGCCGGAACCCCGGTACCAAGTTGGGTCGTCGTGTAGTTCGGGAGCACGAGTCCTTTCGTGATGGAAAAGTTCGCAGTCCCCGCCGGGGCGTTGATTTGGATTGACCCGCTGTTGGAGTTCAGGAAAATGTGGCCCAAAGAATTCAGAACGGAATAACCTCCCGTGGAAAGAAAGAAGGTGTTCTGTCCGGATTGTATGGAAGTGTTGGGTTGAAGAATGAAACCCGGTCCACCAAGACTATTGCTTGATTCGAGAACCCTTGCAGTAAACTCACCCACCTTCGTTTGTTTTTCTGCTCCCACGTCCACCGGCGGCGTTGTATTCCCCGCCGGGAATTGCTGGGCGGGCGGGGTCCACGTATTGTTTCTTCCCTGCCCAAATACCGCTCCTGCGGAGAAAAGCACCGCAAGCGAAAGTACGCCGACTGAAAAAACGAGAAGTTTATTTTTCATTGCTTTTATTATAGCAAATCTTTCGATCTCTGACCTTATGTAATAAGTATAGCAAACCCAGTAGTGAACTGCGACCATTTTCCGGCAAGGGCTGTCGCGGTTCTACTACTGGGCAAATTCAATGCTGAAAAAGGGGTAGAAAAAGGACTCGAACAGAATGGTTGTTTTTCTCCGTATTTCGTGGTATAAATAGGACAGAATAAATAAAAACTAAATATCACTGGAAAGGAGGGTTTCAGAAATGAAACCTACAAAGATTATCTTTTTTGGAGCCTTGTTGATACTTATCTTGGGGTTTCTATTCCTGCTTTATGAAATCAACATGAATCCCATAAACGGCTGGGCGCCGAACGGCACGCATAGCGGTATCACGGTTTACAATTCACAAATGACCGGTGACCACTGGGGGCAAGGCGATTCGGCTCAGAAGTTCAATATTGTGGGAATTCATGAAGGATATATAGAAATCGAGAAAACGCTTGCTACGATGATAAATCGTTCCACTCAAGCAGAATTTTTCGTCATACGCATTAAACCCACTGAACTTACTCCAATTTCATCAGTAGTTGGATTGGAACTGTATTTTTATGTGAAAAAAAACAGCGATCCATGGTCTCAAGTTGGCGGTTATTTCATTAGCAGGGCTTCTCTCAACTCATGGGGTCTTGGACTTTGGGTGGTACCACAAAACTTCCCCCAACAGTTCAACAAACTAAAGATAAAGTTCGTCACTATTTATCCTCCAGGAGGACAGAACATAAATGCATCGGTCATACTTGACTGGTACATTACTTCCTCCAACGGCGGGGCAACTTGGGAGGCCATCATTGACGACTTTGAGAGGACGCTAGTGGGTATGGAACCACAAAACGAAACGGTGAAAGAATTCAAACTCAAGCAGAATTACCCCAATCCGTTCAACCCCTTGACGAACATAGAATTCTGGATACAAAAACCGGAACTCGTGACACTCACGGTGTATGACGCCTTGGGAAAGGAAATCGAGGTTCTGGTGAACGAGGAAATGGAAGCCGGAAGCTACAAGATCGACTGGAATGCAAACAAGTTCTCAAGCGGGACATACCTGTACCGCTTGACGGCTGGGGACTACACCGATACGAAGAAGATGATACTGATACGATAGTAACTTCATTTTTCTCCTGAACTCCCGTAGAAATACGGGAGTTTTTATTTATAGTAAAACCTTTTTTATGCCTTTCAGATATGCATCACCAAGGTCATGGTCAGCATTTCTGATCTCGATTGCGCGCCACCCTTTTCTCTTGCTCAACCGCTTCGCCCTATTCTTCACGGTAATGTGCTCTTTTCCGCCATACAGGAGCGTCACCTTTTTTGTAGCAAGCGGGGGGTAATTCATTTTCTTCATTTCCCGCCGTTGAACCAGGGAGAAATCCGAAAGTTCTTTCTTGCGGTAAAGCAGGATGTCCTTGCCGAGCACCGGACTCAAAGAGCACAAAATCGCATGTTTGAAATCGAGCCGCCGCGCAAGGAGATATGCCTGCAGGGCTCCCACGGAGAATCCGAGGATTACGTCACGCCCACATGGTTTGGCAATCTGTTCCTCGATTTTTTTGAGTATTGTTGAGACGGGCTCCGGGCCTCCCAGCGAATATTTCCTGTTCCTCGTGGAAAGCGCGAGCGGCGTAAATAGGTACTTTTTGGAGACAATGGAAATAAGCTTCCGATAGTTTCTATCGGTAATCCTATGCCCCCACCCGGGTAAAATGTAGAACCGAGGTTTTTCCATATTATGGTCTTCCCATCGAATTAATTAAATGACAAAAGGGCATACCTATCAAGTATGCCCATATATATGTCGTAGCGCTACGGCACAATTTTATTTAAGGTCAAATTCGCCGTCTTTAACGCCTTTAATAAAGGCATTCCATTCGCCGAGCTTGAAGAATAAGGTCTTATTACCGGGATCCTTGCTGTCCCGCAAAGCTACGCCTTTTTTCTTTATGGCGACTTTTACACAGCGGGTAATTATCCCACCGGGGTGAGTGTAACTCGAAGTTTGGAAATCCGAGTCCTCCACCGGAAATGAAAATTGCTTTTTCATTTTCATGAATCTCCTTCCTGCTTTTAAAATTCCTTCCAACCTACGGAAAGGATGAGATGCGCAAGCAGGCACTCAAAGTTTGTTAATGTAAAACTACTGTTAGTTTATACCACAAATATAGGCGTCAAGCAACTCTAAAAAGTAAAGAAAAAGACGGGGTTTGGAGGCCCCGCCTTTATTTCAATCAAAATCAAAAGCCCCCTTTTTGGGGGCTTTTTGATGCTGTGTAACTCCTACCTAATTCGGATACTTCATCAGTGGCAGAATCCGGCGACCGAGACGCCGATGCATTCGGTGCACGTGCCGTACATCCATCCGTTTTCAAGGTCTGGAGGAAAAATCTCCGGGCTCCCCACGCCACCGCCGGTAATGAGCCCAACATCGCACCGTATGAAAGTGGAAGGAGAGAGAGTACCGCAGTACGAAGAGAAATCCTCTATGGTCGCTCCTGTATTGCATAACTGCTTGCCGCCGCCCTGGTCGTCACCGCCGCTTATTATGTCGAAGTAGACGAGGGTTGTTGAGGTTATATCGGTGGGAACATTATTTCCCCATCCTCCGGTCGCCGCGCCGGAACAGTCGTAGTCGTAACTCTGTGGGTTTGTCACTCCCGCGTTGTAGAAATCCTCGAAATACTTCTCCTCCCCGGGAAGCTGGGGATGAACGTCAACCGCCTTGAAATCCCCGATAGTCGGGTCGTCGAGACAGTCAAGACCGTTTGCCAAGGCGGGAGTGAACCACGGTCGCGATGGAGAATCTTTAACGCGCACCCTCTGCGGGCACGGCGGCAGAGAACAATCTTCGTAGTGTATTGTTCCCAAATCCGCCGTAAAGGTATCCGCATCAAGGTCGGTGTACCACAGAAGCGCTTCCTTCACCTGCGTGCCGTTGCCGATACTGATGCTTCCCCCTCCTATGATGAGCGACCGATTGCCTTCGGCATCCCCGTTCCAGATGAGAGAGGAAGTACCGGAAAGAGTTACCTGATGTCCATTCAAACTAAGATTTGCCCCGTCAAAACCCTCAACTCCGTTGGTTACTGAACAGTCTCCTTGAAGTAATCCGGTGCCATCAACATCAGTAAGAAAATTGCACACAGGGTCGGACCACGCGAGAATGAGCTCGTCGGCATTGCCGTCCTCATCCGTCGCCGTGAACTTCGTGTGGTAAAGCTTCGTATGCGTGTCGTTTACCACCCACTCGCCCTCAAAGACATATTCTACGAGGGATTGTGCCTCCGCGCTCGCGACCAATTGCTTTATCGCCTTCTCCGCATAGCTTGAGTTCGCCCTGTTGATGATGAGCTCCCCGCTGTCGTCAATGAGGTATGGTTGGTTTTCAAAATACTCTCCCGAAAGTGCCTTGTTCTCCACGAGTGTGAGCGCGATTTCCTGCGTCTTTGTGTCCGTTTGAATTTCAGCGACGACGCTCTCTATCGGCACCGGGCTCGCGACGCGGACCGTCATCGTCTGCGTATCTCCCACTTTTACTTTCACGGGGTCTATCACTCCACCTAGGAATCGCGGATAGCCGCTCGCGCTCACCGTGAACTCGTACTTCCCGTCCGGAAGCGTCCACTTCTCTCCCTTCGCGTTCACATAGAACTCCTGGGCCACCTGCTGCCCGAGATTCCGGAACACCCCCATGGAAACAAGGACGAAGAGTAGGAACGCCACGCCGACTAAAATAAATACAATTTCCCTTTTATTTTTCATACCCAGTATATCAACTTCAATTGGTTACACCGCGACAAGGTGTTTTTAACTTTTTGTTTGTACTGCGACTTTCCCCAGCAACTGTGCTTCAATCACTTTTTCGCAAAGCGAATTGAAGTTGTATTACTGGGCATATGTTTCATTGTAGCAAACCCGGTAGTGTACCGCGACTACCCAAAGGTGGAGAACCTGTCGCGGTTCTACTACCGGGTAAATCGAGAAACAAGAAAACCCGACCTCGTCCGGAAGACCTAGTTTCTTTGATTATTAAAACTACCCAAAAACCGCTTAAAACCTTATCTTTATCCCTTATATAACTTGTTATGTGAGGGATTGACAGAATAACTTGAAAATTTTGTAGTAATGTGCTATAATGAACCTAGTAATTAAATAAATTAATAAGCTGAAAAGCTTGGAACTCGAAAGGAGTTTGAAATGAAAACACTAATCATCGCTCTTGTGCTTTTTTGTTGCGCTCTTGCAACAAACGCGCAGACGCCATCTTTGGTCTGGACGCAGGAATACCCTCCTTCCGAGGGAAACCATCTGGATCCGAACGAGCTGCAGGTATGGAACGGGGGGCTGTTTCTCGGAGGTTATACCAACTTCAAATCCCATGTCATACGCTGTAATTCGGTGAACGGCCTTACCCAGTGGGTGAAATTGGACACTACGTTCAATAACAACTCCATCGCCAGTCATTCGCAACTGAATGTGCTTGCTGGAAAGAACAAGACAGTGAATGTCTCGCACCAAGCGGCCAACAATAATTACCGTCTTGTGTTCAGGGACGCCTCATCGGGCGCTCTGCTCAATACGAGTTCGGTATATGTCGGAGCGCCTTTTCTTGCTGTTTACGGAGACAGTGTCGTCGTGGTTGATGTATTGAATGACATCATATTCATATATGACGAGTTCGGGACCCAACGGAGCAGTTTTCCCATCGGGGCGAACATCACCGCCGGAAGGCATCCGAAAGTGGTAGGCGACAAGCTGACTATTTTCACGACTTCCTTCAACGGCACCTACCGCAACACCGTGATGCGATTCGATCTTGCGACCCGCCAGCAAACATGGAGAAAAGATTTCATGGATTCCATCGGAATTACCACGGACGGGGATGTTGATTCAAGCGGGAATTGCTATGTCGGCATGACCGTGACTGGTTCGCTCAATCCGCTTTATGCATTATGGTTCCGGTTGTGCAAACTGAACGGAACAAACGGCGCGATCATATGGGACACCATGTGGCTTCCGAACGGAAGTTCCGCGGCGAATGAAGAGAACTTTGTTCAGGGTGTTAGCATATCGCAATACCAGAATCTCATATTGATAGGAGCACAGATCAGAAGGGATTCTCTGCAATGGACGTCGCAAAAGGCGGGGTACCTCGCCGCATTCGATCTTGATGGACACAGAAAGTGGAGCACGAGAATCGTGCAACACCCGCAATATGTCCTAAACCACGTGCAGGGAGTGAAATTTCACCAAGGATATTTCTATGCTCTTGGTAAATCCTTCGATAACGGACAAAATCCGCTGTCGATCGGATGGATAAAGAAATACGCGCCCGACTCCATGACGGGGATCCAGAATCAGAATGAGATTGCTGAAAAATTCTCCCTTTCCCAGAACTATCCGAACCCGTTCAATCCTGTCACAAAAATTCAGTTTTCTGTTCCTAAAAAAGGACTTGTAAACCTTACGGTGTACGACATCCTCGGAAGAGAAGTTGAAATTCTTGTAAACGGAATGAAGCCTGCCGGAAATTACGAAGTCTCTTTTGACGGAGTCAATTTGCCGAGCGGAGTTTACTTCTACAGGTTGAAAACCGATGATTTTACGGATACGAAGAAAATGATACTGATGAAATAGTTTACACCTCCTGACAAAAGTCCCTTTTGGGGGACACTTCTACTAAATGTAAGGAAGGTGACGTCACCCCTGCAATGTCAAATTGCGGGGGTTTTTTATATGTCAAAAAACCACCCCGACGCAATGTCGAGGCGGGTAAATGCATTACCCCGGTCTTCCCGTTCCAGCACAAAGGGGTTATCAAGAGGTGGTCTGATTAATCAGACCACCTCTTGTGTCGCATATTATTGGAAGACCTGGGTCAAACTGAGCTTGTAGCCAAAAGAAACCACGGGCGCAAGCCAGCGGAGTTTCATTTCTTTTCTTTCTTTTGTAAGATGCGGGAACAATCAAATGTAAGATGCAGGAATAATCAAATAAACCGGTTAAAACCGAAATCCAACGCGGTCTGATTAATCAGACCGCGTGGTGGAGGGGACACATAGAAGAAAAAGAAAAGACGGAGGGAAAGATGGAGTTAGAGAGAAAAATTTATTTTTCTTTAAAGTGGCGTTTTAGTGATCGTAGTGTCCCCGGTGGCGGAATATATGAAGATTCCCTTTTTGGCAGTGGTGAATATTTCCGGTGTACGCGCGGTTTTTTCACGAAGTGATGCTTAACAAAACTCACCGTACCCCTTGTAACATCATATAGTGCGTCCGATTTCCCGATAGGCCGCGCCCTTTTCAAGGAGAAGTAATATCGCAAGCCTCTTTTCAAGCACGGCGATTTCCGAGGGGGAGAAAAATGCCGAGAGATCTCGCGCGAGCACCTCCGGCGACGGGGAACTTCTCACGATTTTCCAGAACTTCTGCCATGCCTCTCGGCGTAACGCGCTTGGGAATTGAGTCCTATTTACGCGAACCATGTTTTTGAGAAAAGGTTTTTATTGCTGTTTTAACAACGCCAACAATAAACATCATCATTGATTATTATACCACGGCGCGGTCTGATTAATCAGACCGCGTGGAGAAAAGCGGAGAAAAGACCTTGGGTATGAGAAATCATGTTTTTTGCATCTTTTATGCTATACTGAATAAAACGTCGCGAAAGTGCATTTCAAAATCATGGAACAAAAAAATCTAAAGCTTCCCGTCATATTCTTCATCGTCGGCCTCGTCGTAGGATTTCTCATCGGCTACTACCTAGTCGGCAAGAACCTCGGATTCCAAACGACGGACACGAAGCAGTTGGAGGACCTCGTGGCCTTGACCTTCCCGAAGCCGCCGGAGGACCTCAGGACCGTCGTCGGCACCATCACGAAGATAGACGGCTCGAAGATAGAACTTTCGATCGGTGACCCCGAGGATTACCTTCCGCACTCGGACGGCAGCCCGCAGCGCACCATCTCCCGCGTGGCGGTCGTGAACCAATCCACGGAAATGTACGTCCTCCGGCCCACGCAGATAGACAAGAACGGCAACATTTCGCGCGAAACCTTGAAGCTCTCCGACCTCAAGACGAGCGAGACCGTCACGGTGACAGCCGCGGAGAACGTCAGGAAAGCGAGCCAATTCAACGCCATCCTCATCGAGAAGGTGGAATTCTAATCAACCAATCACGAATAGGTACGAATATACGAATTGAAAAATCCCGCCAATGGCGGGATTTCCGATTTGTTTGAAAATATTTTGATGATACGTTATCATTGTAAACAATGAACCTAATACCCACCGTCATTGAAAAAACGAACTACGGAGAGCGCGCGTACGACATCTACTCGCGCCTCCTCAAGGAACGCATCATATTCCTCGGAGGCGGCATCGACGATGTGGTCGCCAACTCCGTCATCGCCCAGCTCCTCTTTTTGGACAACGAGGATTCGAAGAAGGACATCAAGCTCTACATCAACTCGCCCGGAGGGATGGTGACGGGCGGCCTCGCCATCTATGACACGATGCAGCACGTCAAGTCCCCGGTATCCACCATCTGCGTCGGCGTCGCCGCGAGTATGGGCGCCGTGCTCCTCTGCGCCGGCACTAAAGGCAAGCGCTTCGCGCTTCCCAACTCGGAGATACTGCTCCACCAAGTGATGGGCGGCGCGGAGGGCCAGGCGACGGAAATCGAGATAACCGCGCGGCACATTTTGAAGATCAAGGAGCGCCTGAACAAGGTGCTCGCCAAGCACACGGGGCAGAAGCTCGCCAAGATCGAGAAGGACACGGACCGCGACTTTTGGCTTACCGCCGCGGAGGCGAAGGAATACGGCCTCATCGACGTGGTCCTCAAACCGTCAAAAAAATAATTCTATCTACAATGCGGCTGAAGCCCTCTTTTTCCGGAAAGCGGGCTTCACTATGTTTTTGAGGACAGAGCGGTTAAAATGAAACAAATGGGGAATAAATTGGAGCTCATCGAAAAAACCCTCGCACGGGGGGTGGAAAATATTTACCCTTCTAAGGAAATGCTGAGAAAGGCTCTTCTTGGCGGAAAGAAGTTGGCTTTCTATTTGGGAGCGGATCCAACGGGGCCTCACCTTCACCTTGGAACCGCCACAAATTTACTGCTTCTAAAAAGGCTCCAAGAACTCGGCCACCGAATTATCTTTCTCATCGGGGACATGACCGCCCGGATAGGCGACCCCACCGACAAGCTTTCTCCCCGCCAACCGCTTACTGAAAAACAAGTACAAGAGAATCTCAAAACGTTCAAATCCCAAGTCGGTAAGGTGATTTCCTTTACGGGCAAAAATCCCGCGACAATCAAATTCAATTCCACATGGTACCGCAAAATGGGCTTTGCCGATATTTTGGACCTTGCCTCGCGCATCACGGTGCAACAAATGATCGCGCGGGACATGTTTCAGGAGCGATTGAAATCGGGCAAGCCCATAGGGGTTCACGAATTCCTCTACCCGCTCATGCAGGGATATGATTCGGTGGCAATGAATGTTGACGGCGAAATAGGTGGAACCGATCAAACATTCAACATGCTCGTGGGACGAGACTTGATGAGGGCGTTGAAAGGAAAAGAAAAATTCGTTATCACCACTAAATTGTTGGTTGATCCAAAGACCGGGAAAAAACTCATGAACAAGAGCGAGGGGGGTATGATTAATCTGGACGACGGTCCGGAGGACATGTTCGGAAAGGTCATGGCAATAGACGATGAAAACATGACGCTCATCGCCGACTTTTCAACCGACATGACCGAATCGCGATTGTTAAAACTGAAAAGCGACCTCTCGAACAAGCGCAATCCGCGTGACATAAAAATGGAGATCGCCTTTGAGGTCGTGTCTCTCTACCACTCGCCCGCGCTCGCAAAAAAGGCTAAGGAAGCTTTCATAAATACATTCTCCAAACGCGAAGTTCCCGCGGAAATGCCTTCTATAACCCTCCCGCAGAAAAAAATGCGCCTTACAGAATTTCTTCTCAAGGCCGGCGTTCCCTCCAAAAGCGAGGCGCGGCGGCTCTTGCAACAGGGAGCAATACAAGTGAATCAAGAAACCGTTCCAGCGGACGACGAGATGATATTCGCTTCGGGCGACATCGTGAAAATAGGGAAAAAGAGGTTTGTAAAAATCAGATAACCCTTGAAGAGAATTTAACCTTCCCGTACACTCAATCCTGTAAATGCGGGTTTGGTTTAGTGGTAGAACACGACCTTGCCAAGGTTGAGACAGGAGTTCGATTCTCCTAACCCGCACAGAACAAAAATGCCCCAATCGGGGTATTTTTGTTCTGTGGAGAATCGAACAGAGGAGGGGGTCGGGGAACCGCGACCGGTTCCCCGTGGAGGAAGGCTGTGGGAAAACCGTGCCCCTCGGTCCTGAAATCTCGGGATCGAAGGAGGTTTCCCAGCGTGTGAGATTTCTCCTAACCCGCACAAAACAAAAAACCGCTTCGGCGGTTTTTTGAGTTAATACGACGACGGAGGCGGGCTTGTTGGCCCGGTCGCGTACGGTACTCCCGTCGGACCCTGGAACCCCGAAGTCGGCGCCTGCGCCGCGCGGTTGAAGATGAGGAACAGCCCCCCGAGGAGCACGATGATGAGAAGCAGGGCGACGATGAGAATGCCGAGGATTTTTTTGTGGAGAGACATATATATCAGTATCCAGTATACAGTATTCAGTATACCGTATCCGCAATACAACAAAAATCCCCTTGTGGGGATTTTTGTTGAACCAATAAGCCGATCAGTTACTATTTCACGCGCCGGGAAACGCGGCTTTCAGGGTTTTTGACGCCGCCTCGACGGCCGCTTTGAAATCGGCGTCCGCTTTACGGAGCGCATCCTTGTATGTTTTTGCCGCATCAGTCACGTCCGTTTTCAGCTCCTCGAGCACCTTGCGGTCGGCGTCGAATCTTTCCTTCGCGGCCTTCACAGAAGCCATATATGCCTCGCGGACGGCTACTACATTCCTCGGATCGGCCGCGCAGTCATTCTTCGCTTTCTCCGCCGCGGATGCGACCGAAACGCGGTACGTTTCGGTGATCTCCGCGATCCTCGCCTCGCGTTCCCCGGCGGAAGCCGCCGACGAGGAAGCGAACGCCGCGGTCGCCGCGTCTATCGCCGAACGGCGCGCCGCGAGCGCGGATTCGACCGACGCGCGGAACGCCGCGACGGCTGCACGCTGCTCCGTCGTCGCCGCCCTCCGCTCGAGCGCCGCGAATCGTTCCTTGAAATTATCGCTCCATTCGTCCCTGCGTTCGCTTACCTTCTCACGCACCGCTTCCTTGCGTCTCTGAACCTTCCTGCGGGCCTCTTCCTGACTCTTCAGAAGCTCGCTCCTGCGTTCCGCCGTCTTCACCTGGACTTCCCCGAAAAGCTGGGGGAGTCGGGAGCAGGCGAACTTTCCCGTTTTCATGTCGCTGTCGTCGGCAAGCTCGGGGCGGGGACGGGTCGAGGTGGCAAACCTCGCCTTGAACGGCAAGATCTGCCTCACCCGCTCAAGGATATTTTTCCTCAATGATTCCGTGTCCGGACGGTTCTTCCCCTCGTTCTCTTCCGCAAACGAAACCGCGGGAACCGCGAACGAAACGACGAGCGTCGCCGCGAGCGCCATCGCCACAAGGTTATATCTGCGTTTCTCCATAATTGAAGGAATTCAATTCTCCGTATTCGCTCTCCGCCACAGATATCTCCGCATCTGCCTGGCTTCCGAGCGCGGCGGATTCCTGCTCCATGTCCGCGAAGAGCGCGGCAACCGCGTCATCCACGTTCCCCGTGGCCTTTGGGAGGGGCTCCTCAAGAGCGGCAACCGAGCCGTTCCCCCATTCGGGAGAAGCGGTTTTCCCGCCTTGCAGATTCGCCGCCTCCTCGGCGGGCTTCGGAAACCGCTGCGCGCCGAAGACGAACGCGAGAAGGAGCACCGCGAACGCCCCTAACGGAACCGCTATCCTCCAATTGACCCCCGCAATCGACGCGAGGGAAACGGCGCGGTTTTCTTTAAACACGGCGTCCCGGAGCGCGTTCGCGTCGGGAACGATGTCCCTTTTCGCATGCGCGAGCGCGGAAAACACCCGCCCCGCCTCTTCAAGCTCGGCTTTCGAAAATCGGCCGCGAAGCGAATCGAGCGTTTCTCCGCGCTCGAGCGCGGCAAGCGCCTCGCGGTATATGTCCTTTTCTTCAAGCATGATGTTTCAATTTCTTTGCGAGCGCCCTCAAGCCCCTGCTTTGGAGCTGGCGCACCGCGTCCTCCGACTTCCCCATGAGGGCAGCGATCTCTACGGTCGAGAGTTCACCGAAGAACCGGAGCGTGATCGCCTCGCGTTCCGCATCGGTGAGGGATCCCATCGCCCGCACCGCCTCTTCCACCATGAACCCGCGGTACAGGATTTCTGGCGCATCCGCGCGCTCATCCGGAACATCGAATGGGGCGTCGGCGGCTTCCATCTCCGAAAACACCGTCTCGCGCCGTCGGCGCAAGCGGTCTATAAGCGTCGTCCTCGCCACCGTGAAGAAGTATGCAAGGGGATCTTTACCCCTATCCTCGAAGCGATGGAGGTTCTTCATTATCTTCACGAAGGCGTCCTGCGTGACATCCTCCGCCTCCGCGCGGCGCCCTCCTACGCGTATGAACACGTAGCGGTACACCGGGGTGAAATAGGCGCGGTATATCGCGTCGAGCGCACTTGCGTCCCCCGCCTTGGCGCGGGATATCAGATCCACCAACTTTTTACTCCTCTCTGAATGCATAACGTGCAAATCCGTCTTTCGTGACGTGGGTTTCATTATAGCAAGAGAGGAAAAACCTCCGAAAAGGGGTGGGCCCGGTAGAGCTACGGCGCAGCCGTGATTCTACTGGGTGGATTTTTTCGGCATTCGGCTCTATCCTTTAAAAGTCCCGGCGGCCCTCGTCGTTCAATGGATAGGACGCAAGATTGCGGATCTTGTAATAGAGGTTCGAATCCCCTCGAGGGCACAAAGCAAAATGCCCCGGCTCGATTGCCGGGGCATTTTGCTTTGGGAGATTGAAGTTATTCCTCCTCGTCTTCGCCGAGCTTGTCCGTCTCCTCGGCGTAATCGAAGGTTGCCTCGTCGATTTCCTTCACGGCGTCCCGCTCGATTGCCTCGATCTCCTTCGTAAGGTCGGTCGCATCCAGTTCCTTGATAAGCTTTTCGGCGCGCGAGACGATGTCCGAGGTCTTCGCATCGAAGCTTTTCATGGCTTCCTCTATCTCCCTCAAAAGGCCGCTCGCGTGGGCAACCAGATCGCGTTCGTCCTGTGGTGTGGTCATATGCAGAGTTACATTTCTCCCGCGTGCCGGTCGACTATTTTCCGGAACATCGATGCCTTATCGTCGAATTCCCTCCTCTGCGGGCCCTTCGCTCCGTGAATGTTCGCGTCATAAAGCCCAGCAAGGTTCAAAAAGTAATCCGCGCTCATCCGCTTCGCGGAAAAACCGCCCAACTTCTCCAATATCTGCGGTGTAAGTGAGAGCTCCGAACCGAAGTGCTTGTTCCACAAGGCGATGAGCTTCGGGGTTTCGAATTTTTCCGCTTTTTCTCCGAACTTCTCCGCCGCCGATCCCTCGGGTCCCGATTTTTCGGTTCCGCCACTTCTGGCGCCGAACTCCTCGGTTTTCTTCTTCGGGACGGAAGTGTCGGGCGATTCTATCTTTGTGAACCGCGCGAACTCATTCCGCTTGTCGCGCCACGGATTCGCGTTTTTCTCGTTCGCGGCGATCCCCTTCTCTATCTTCGTCCTTTCTTTCATCTTCTTTTCCACCATGGCGTCCGCCTTCCCTATGGTCTTCTTTATCTCCTTTATCTTCGCTTCATACGCCATCTTCTCCGTTTTCCACACCGCGCCCTTTGCGGCCGCTTCCAGCGTTTTTATCTCTTCCGTAAAGCGCCCGCGCGTGTCCTTGAAGCTCACGATCTCGGATTTCAGGCTTTCACGCTCGAGCTTCAGCTCGCCGAGCTTCTGTTCGAACGGGTTCAAATGCCTGTCAATCCTGTTCTTCGCCTTCTCGCAGATGTCGCCGACGCGTCCTTCATACCTTTCCTTCTTGAGGTTTTTCACCTCCAGTTTCGACTGGATCCTGTCGGCCTTCTTCTTCTCCTTATCTATCTTCTCGGCGAGCTTCATCCTCTCTTTCCCGAGGTCCGCGCTCACCTCCTTGTCCCCGTGGACACCGAGTTCCTTCATCTTCTTTATGCTCGAGTCGTAATCGTCGAATTTCTTCTGCAGGAATTCTATATTCTGGTTGCGCTCTCCGAGCTTTTTCGTGTACACGACGGCATCATTCACGTGAAATTTCATCATGGCGCGGTTCACCACAACCTTCGCGCGGTCAACCGTGTCCGCAAGGCCGGTTTTCTCGTATACGGCGGCGAGTTTTTCCTTCGTCTTGTCGCGGAATCTCTCCCAACGGCTCTTCACCTCTGGAATGTCGCGAAGCGGCTTCGGGACGTCCTTTGCGGCGGGAGCGGCTTCGATCTCCTCCTCGGGAGCTTTCGGCTTTTCGGGAGGATTTTCGACCGACTTGAGTTCTATCATGGTCATACTTTAGTACAAAATCTGAACAAAGTCAATAAATCAGAATCCGATGCGCTCCGCGATGATCTCCACGATGGTCTGTTCGTGCTCGTCTTCGGGCAGGAATTCGAGGAGGAACTCCCGCGCCCGTACGGCAAGTTCCTCGTCGATGGGCAGGTGGATGAACGGATTCACCCGCGTGGCGCGTTTGAAGACGACCTCGTCGAGAAGCCCCAGTCGCTTCCTCACGTGGAAACTCTCGATGGATTTGTAGGGGATCGACATCCTCCCGTCTATCAGAACCTCCTTCTCGTTAAGCTCATAATCCAGTGTCCTCGGCCTGCGCTTGCCGAACTCGACGAAGAGCACCGTCGCAATGACGACGAACACCGCAAAGAAGAAATTCCTCTGCCAAAGCGCGAATGCGAGAAGCACGACCCCTGTGAAAACCGCCCAGACATACCACAGATAATCCTTCTCAAAATAATGGAATTCCGCCGCCCTCCAGGAGATCTTCCGCCCGGGCGCCGGCCTTGCGGGGAGGCGGTGCGCTTCATGCGGCTTTTGAGGCTGGACGTGGTGCGCCGGATGCGCGGGAACCCTTTGCGCTTCCGGAGCGCGCTCGTCGCGGTGTGTGCCCCTCTTCCGGTGACGGGTCATATGCCGTAATTATACCACTTTTTTTTAGCAGCCCCAACGGGAATCGGACATAAACACATGTTTTGCCCCCGACCCCCTGACTTTGAAAACCCTCGGTTTTCAATTCAATCCGACACGGGGGTAAAACGGTCCGATTCCTAGGAAAGCAAACACAAAAATCTCCTTGATTAGGAGATTTTTGTGTTTGCAGCCCCAACGGGAATCGGACCCGTGTTTACGCCTTGAAAGAGCGTTGTCCTAACCACTAGACGATGGGGCCACAGGCAGTATTACTCTACGAATTTAGTGGAATTACGCAACAGTCAGTTACGTTGGATCACCCTGAAATTCACCTCCCGCACCTCGTTGTCAGCATTGATGAAGAAATCGAATTCCGCCTTGAACGCGTTGTGCCCGTCCTCGTACCACACCCTGGCCCGGGTGTCGGAAAGGAACGCGATGTCCGTCACGTAGAACTTCCCGCCGAGCACCTCGGGTTCCGTGGAAAGCTCCGAAATGTGCCCCCTTAGGTACGCATCCACCGCCGCCTTCGAGGCCTCGGAAAGCGAGGAAGCGCCGTTCCGCTCGGAAGAGGTTTCCTGACCGGCGCGCTCCGAAAACGTGTAGATATAGGCGAGATATATGCCGACACCGAAAATCAAAAGGACCAGCAGAATTGGAACGAACCTGTTTTTGAGCAACATACCCACATTGTAGCAAAAAACCCCTAAAATGAGGCTTTTTTACCCCTTTTCCAAGGGTATTGACATTATTATAATAGTGTGCTAATATTTAGCTATAAAATATACTTGATTAAATATCAATTATATTTTAAAGAGTTTATTTTAAAAACATTAATTACAAACAATTAATCATAAGGAGAAAAATCAAATGAAATCTGTATTTTTCACATCACTCGTTATTCTCGTCGTTATAATTGTTGGATTCTTCGGAATATCAGCAAACAACAATACCAATACACTCCCAGTATACAGTGTATCCCAGAACTGGAGTGGAATTGGACCTGTTAATCTTTACTCAACGAACCCAGATAACCAGGTAACTAAATTAGAACTTTACGGTTTTGATCAAAGTTACCAAAAAACCATCGATTTCAAAGAAGGCTACAACATAGCCCCGATACAAGATGGAATAGGTTACATAAAGGTTTGGACAAAGGACGGCCGGGTCAGCGACCTAATAGCGATGTAACGGAACTTACAACACAAAATTTTTGGGCGGTTAGAAATAACCGCCCATTTTTTATTTTTACTTATTACCTTTACCTAGAAACGAGAAAAACCAAATTGCCAATGCCGCGAAATTGAAAGTTGCATGATAGAGCGTGGATTCCGGCACGCCGCCATGCAGATAATGCCAGGTAAACCACAGCCCTAAAAACACTATGAGTATTGCGGTTTTCACGTGTACACCAAATACGTAGTGAACAAACCCAAATAAAATACTTCTCCATACTCCCTCTTCCCAACCGGCGGTTCCGCGTCCGAAGAGATCTCCCCTGAATATGAGCTCTTCCATCTTTGCGACAAAAGGAATGTTCAGAAAAAAAAGCGTTATAAGCAACCATCCCCACACCGAAAAATCGAGCATGGATTCCGTCGAAAAATCCCACGGAAGCTTGTGTTCAAACACAGGCGATTTCCATTTGGAGAGAATGCTGAATAACGCGAAAGTGATAACTACCACAACGACACTTTCGAGAAAAATCCACCTATTGAAACTCTGAAAATAAGAGAGAAAATCCTGCCGCGCGTCTTTCAGTACAACCAGGAAGCCTGCGAGGATGAGAATGAAAAGAACCGTTTTCCATCTTTTTCGTAGAAACCTCATAGGGCCCCCTTTTCTTGTATTATTTACTTTTTATAAAATTTGATTACTGATGTTCTTTTAGCACTAAATGAACTTATAGTCAATGAATTCCATATAAAAACACAGGAAGGCGTTTTAGTCAAAAACGCCTTTTTATGTTCGGGGAAAAGGCGGAAATCTACTTCAAGACCTTCCAGAGGTTGGGGTCGTTCTCCCCGTTCGCGGTCCAGACAACGACGCCCTTGAGGCCGTACTTCTTCGCGAGCGCCACCTTGGCCTTCACCGCCTCCGAATCCGATATCCATGCGATGCGGATTGAATTCCCCGAAATGTAGAACAGCGAGAGCTCCCCCGCCGCGTTCCGGAAGGGCTTCATCCCCGACGCTTTCACAAGGCCGTCGAAATCCCTGTAAGTGATGCTCCTGAGGCGGCTGTATCCGCCTGCAACGAGGCCTGTGTCCGATTTCCCGAGCACCATCTCGTACTCGTACCCGAATGTCGGTACGCCGAGGCGTATCTTCTTTTTGTCTATGGTTTTCACGGTTTCCTGTATAACCTTCTCCACCCACTCCCTGTCGGCGACGGGGAGGTAGGGAAGTCCGCCTTTCCCTTTCTGGGCGTTAAGGATTATATCCACGTCCCTCTGGTCGTATGCCATGATGTTCACCTCATCGCAGTACCTGTTGATGGCAACGTAGTCATTCGCGTACTCCAGATCGGCCGGAATGACGGTGAAACGCGAGGAGAGCGGTGTCCTCGCTTCGATGGTACACGAGAGTATCTTCTTTTGGGCCCGTAAGCGCGCGGAGAGCTCCTGCAGGAACGCGGAGAAGTGCTCGCGCGACTCCGCCGGCTTCCCCTCGTAATCGATGTCCACCCCGTCGAACCTGTAAACCTCCGCGTGCGCCACGATGCCGTCGATATGCGCCTTGCGGGCGGTGGAGCTCGAGAGGATATTCATGATCTCCGTTCCGTTGTGCCACGCGATGGTCGGCACGACCTTCGCCTTCGCGGCGCGGACGTCGAGGAAGAAATCGTCCGTCGCGATCTCGTCCATGTTCCACAGGTCCACTATGGTGCCGTCGGACTGCACCTCGTAGGAGAAGGGATGCACCCGCCAGATGGGCGCGAGGTTCGGCGTCGCCTCCGCGATGCCTTCCGTCTTCTTCCAGTACGGAAGCCACACGTCGACGGGGTACGCCGCGGCGGCGAGGCCCGTTCCGGATACGAAAAACGCGGCGAATGCGAGTATGAAAATTTTCCTCATTATGATATAGAACGGATGTTTAGGGAGATTGTAACACGCTTTTCCAAATGTGTGGAGCGATGATAAGATAACGAACGCGGCCTGGTGGCGAAGTGGTAACGCAGCGGTCTGCAAAACCGTTATGCGCGGGTTCAATTCCCGCCCAGGCCTCAAGAAACAACCGACAACTCTAGTCCATCTCAAGAAATTCCATCGAATGGCGTTGCTGCCACACGGCATTTTCGGTAAAAACAAACCGCTACATTTAAATGCAGCGGTTTGTTTTTTTTACCTTGCTTTCCAAATCTCCGCCCCGACGCCCTTTGATGAGTGGTGGCTCCGTGAAGCACTTTTCTTCGACAATGATGAAGTATACCGATGGCGAGACACGGGCTTTTTCACAAAATGATGTTTGATGGAGTTGATTGTCGTGGAACTCACGTCTATCATGCGGCCGATTTCCCGATAACTCCTGCCCTGTTCAAGGAGAATCGGAATCGCGAGGCGCTTCTCAAGCATGGTGATTTCAGCATGAGTAAGGACAATCCTCAACTTTCTGAGAAGTGCTTCCGACGATGGTGAGTTTTTCAATTCGCTTGAAAACTTTCCCCACAACTCTTCACGAAGTTTTTCCGGAAACTGGGTTTTATTTACACGCACCATAGGATATAACTGCATTATACCACAGGCGCTGCATTTAAATGCAGCGCCTCATTTGTAGCAAATTTCTCTTTCGAAAACTTTACAGAGGGTCACCATTTCTTCACCCCGCCCCTCTTCTTCGCGCGGAGTTTTTCGTCGGGGGAATCGACGGAGAACTCCAGATGCGGGAACGGACGGATGTTCATCTTCTTGTAGAGAAGGTGTTCCAGTTCCCCGCGCCGCTTCCCGAACTCCTTATATACCTCTATCTCCTTTTCGTAGGGAATGATACTCACGTACGCCGTCGCGTGCAACAGATCCTCGGAAACATCCACGCCCGAAAGAGTCACCAGGGCGCCCTCCACGTGGAAATCCCTCGCGAGGAGCTTCGCAAGTTCGTGCTCCAATACGCTTCCGACCTTCAGGTTCCTGTAAGGGCGCATCCTTATAGAATTATAAGATTAATTTCCGCGGAACCGAAGCGTCATCCCCTTTTCCGGGGGAACGGAAGCTTCCACGAGCATGCCGGCCTCGACGCCCTCGTCGATGCTCTGCACGTCCTCTTTCCCCGTCTGTAGGTTCAGTATCCTCCCCTCGCCGAGCTTTTTCTCCACGCGCCACAGCTCGAACGCCTCCTGATTGTTGACGGTGCCCTTCGAGGCGCGTCCGCCCACGATATACTGCTTCCCCTTCGGTTCGCCGAATATCTTCAGTACCTCGAAGGCGCGCATTGCCTCCGGGGATTCCTCCTTCAAGTGCTTCTCGAGCGCCTCCTCGAGCTCGTAGATGACGTCCGAGACGAGCATCGTCACCTGTTCGTTCTTCGTCATCGTATCCGCGGCCTTGTCTACCTTGACCTTGAACCCCAGGATGAGCGCGCCGGAGGTCTTCGCGAGCTTCACGTCGCCTTCGTAAATATCCCCAACGTCAGCCCGTAGAATCACAATCGGACGAAGCGGTTCCTTTGAACATATTATACCCCTCAACGCGTCCAATGAACCTGTTTCGTCAGCTTTTAGCATCACCGTCAGGGCGTTTTCCGGAATTTCCTGCACAGCTTCCCTTTTCTTGCCGTCTTCCGCCTTGCAAAACTCAGCGGCGCTTTCCCCGGCATAAAATATCTCCCCAACCTCCGGAAGCGTCTCGAATCCGGTGATGAATGCGGGCGATGACGGCGAAAGTTCCTTAACCGCTTTCCCGAGGAATGTGGAAAGCGTTTTTACCTTTCCCTTTGCGGTTTCCGTCGCGATTGGCTCGCCCTGCCTGAGCGTACCGTCTTTGACGATGCCTCCGACGATTATGCCTTTACGCGGATCAAGCCGGCTCATGAGAATGACGCCTTTCGGCACGGCTTCGGCGTCCGCCGAGATATCCTCCATGTCGGCTGTTAGAAGCAAAAGATCCAGGAGCTCCGATACGCCTTCGCCGGTCTTTCCGGAAATCTCATGGTAGGAAACATTGCCGCCGAGCCCCTCGAGATACACGCCCGCTTTCGTGAGGCTTTGCTTCGCCTTCTCCACATCGGCGTTCTGCTTATCAATTTTAGTCAGGGCAACGACATAAGGAATTTTCTCTTCCGTGATGAATTTGAGCGCATTTAGGGTCTGCGATTTCACGCCGTCGTCGGCGGCGACGACCAAAATGGCGAGGTCGGCAATCTTGGCGCTGTGAGAGCGCATTTTCGCGAACGCCTCGTGTCCAGGCGTGTCGATGAATGTTATCTTTCTCGCCGCCTGCCCTGAGCCCGTCGAAGGGTGTTCAATTTCATACGCGCCGATGGACTGCGTGATGCCGCCCGCTTCGCGTTCGGCGACGCGGGTCTTTCGGATGAAATCAAGGAGCGTGGTTTTCCCGTGGTCCACGTGTCCCATGATGGCTATGATTGGAGGTCTTTTTTCCTTCATCCCGTTCATGAAAGGAAATCTCTCCGCCTTAGGTGGAGGATTTCCGTACGTTGCGCCCTTTTTTGATTGAAATGCATTGATTTGTAATTATTGTTGTTTTTCCCGTGCTTTTTATATGAACACACCGAGCAACGTGTTCATGAAACGGGATTTCATATGCAAAAAAACAACCCCCTTACGGTAGCACGGAAAACGAGGTAAATACAAGAAAATTTGATTTTTAGCGGGAAATTAACGAATATGATTCATGAACGGAGGCGTGCCAGAGCGGTCGAATGGGACACGGTGCTAACGTGTTAGAGGAGCAATCCTCTCGAAGGTTCGAATCCTTCCGCCTCCGCAGGCAAGGCGTAAGTATCGTACCAACCTATATAATTAAGTTTATGCAAAATCATCCACAAGAAGAATTTATGAAAGAAGCGATTAAGGAAGCAAAAAGTTCTGCTTCTCTTGGTCAATACGCAATTGGAGCGATTGTCGTGGGACCTAACGGGGAAATTATTTCTATTGCTCACACAACTACTTTGGCAACAAATGACGCAACCGCGCACGCTGAAGTAAATGCAATACGCGATGCATGTTATAAATTAAATAATCGCTATCTTCTTGGTTGTTGGCTTTATACCACCCTAGAACCCTGCCCAATGTGCACTGCGGCAGCTATTTGGGCAAAAATGGAAGGGATAGTATTTGGCGCCACAAAAGAAGATGCGCAAGATTTTTCAAAAAATATGAAAGATGAGAAATTTACTTGGCGTCAGATTGATGTTTCTTCTAGAGACATCATTAAGAAAGGTGAACCTAAAATACAACTTTTTGAAAAATTCATGCAAAATGCGTGCAAAGATCTTTTTGATTTTGCCAAGAGTAAATAAAGCCTCGAACTAAAAATCTGACCGGGACACACCGCAAACGAAATCCCGCGCTAGGCGCGGGATTTCTTTTTCTTTATGTCGCGGTCTTCGTAAAGCCGAGGAAGCATCATTTGCGGCTTCCATTTCTTTTTGAGCACGCTGACAACGGAGGTTTTCCCGTACTTCCCGCTTTTCGTGTAATCGCTCCCAAGAATCGGGCCTGTCTCAAAAAACACCATCTGACCGATTCTCCTGCCGACAATAAGCGGAATCGCGTAGTGCGTGGAGTTGTTCGTAATCTCCATAGTCCAGCGGTTAACATACCCTACATCCCCCCATCCGGCGCATTTGCACACTTCTATGAAATTCCTACCCATGGAGGAGCGCGCCTTCATCATCGTAGTGATGTGGTTTTTCCCGCCGATGAATTCGTTCGTGTGAGCGAGTATCGTTTCGCCCGGTTCGAGCAGTATGATGAGGTCGTTTTTTGAAATCCCCTCCCACGCGAAGTTGAGCTTCTTGAAAATGTTCCGCGCCGGCTCCGCGTTTAAGGACTCCGTGCCCCACACATGGTCTGTGTGCGACTTGCTCCAGATGTTGTAAATGGGCAAATGGTACTTCGAGCGGTGCTCGCGGAAATAGTGCTTTCCGAGCGTGACGTCGTAGCTCGACGTGCCGAGGTTTTCGCGCTTGAACGGGGTGATGACGATGTCACCCTGCTTCATCGCCTCAAGAATCCTTCTGTCTGAAAGCGCCATGCGTCAATTCTACCACAGCCGAATTCCCGCCATCTTCAAATTTTGAGCACAGAAAACCCCGTCACCGAAAGAAGCCACGGTCCCCAAACAAGAACTAAAAGAACCGCAAGGAGAAACGGGGCGCCAAGGGTCGTCAATTTCTCCTTCATGAAAAGGAGCCGGAAAAGCGAAACCAGGATGACGGAGAGGAACGCGAGAGGAAGAAAAAGCGTGAATGCCGGCCATCCGACGAGAGCAACCGAGAGCGCGCCGAGCTCTATCTCCCCGTCCTCGAAAAACCTGTCCTTCCATTTCCGAAGCGCTTTCAGAAACCAGAGGAACGCGAACGCGCAAAGGAACGCCAAAAAGACGTTGAGCCAAAACCTGCCGTAGGAATAGAAGAGAAAATAGCCGAGCTTCCCGAAAAGGAACGGGAATTTCTCGAGTGAGGGGGCAATGGGACTTTCGCGCCCGATACCCGAGTCGAGGAACACCCTTGTCGCGGGGCTTTCCGCCCACACGAAATACTGGGCAATTGTCGCGGAAACGGCATAAAGCACCCTAAACCCGAGCGTGACCCACAAAAGCGTTCTCACCCGCTTCGCTAATTTCCCCTCGGCCCCGCCCCTCCTCAAATAAAAGGCGAGCGCGAGCAAAAAAATCCCCCAAAAGAACAGAAAGGGGACGATACCGAACAGTTTTTGGAGCGTCTCGAACGGCATCAGAAATCCGTGCTGGCTCCGAGGATGTTAAGGCTGGTACCCATTTCGTATAAATTGTTGTTGTTCCCGCCGTCCTTCGTCATCCTGTTGTCCTCGCTTGTGAACGCCAGGCTTTCCAGGCGCACATTGAGCTCAAAGGTCAGGCCGGCTTCCTCGCACACGTAGCGGTATACCTTATCACTGGAACTGATGTCAGCCGCGTTGGAGACTGTGTTTGTAGGATCAATGGGAAGATTGGAAATCGGCGAACCTCCGGAAATGCCGCTCAAGTTGACGGGGATCCATCCCTGCCCATCCACAAGCGCGTTCGTCGCGGCGGAGGTCGCTTGTTCGGTCCTCAAGAGGCTCGAGCCGTCGAGGGTCGTGTCGGTGAGCAGTAGATCGTCGTCGTTCAAGCTGTACCAGACCTTGTCCCCGTCTATCCACGAGCTCGTCGTGCTCGCTTTGCATCCGTTGTTGTTTTGCGCGCCTTCCACGCCCCCGATGTATGGGGTGGTCTTCGTCGTGATGTAGAGCGCGATGGCGTTCTTCATAGTCGCGAGGTCAGCGAACCGCTGGGCATCGCGCGTCTTCCTCAGAGTTTCCGCCGGGTTCAGCACGAAAAGCACCACAATGGCGAGGATGGAGATGATGACGACGACAATGAGGAGTTCGAGGAGGGTGAATCCTTTTTCTGACCGGTGCATAGGTATAATACGCCCATTATAACACACTTCGGCGGGAAAACTCTTGTAATAATCCGGCGCAATAATATGCTGAATCTGAAAAGCCCGGGTGGCGAAATCGGTAAACGCGAGGGACTTAAAATCCCTTGCCGGTATACGGCTTGCCAGTTCGATTCTGGCCCCGGGCACAAAGCAATCAAACCGAAGTGGGGTCGGGAGAACACGCTGGTCTCCCGTGGAGGAAATCCGTTAAGAACCGTGGGTTCTTAAGGAGCGAAGCGACGGGAGATTCTGGCCCCGGGCACATTTGACCTTCTCCCCTATCGGAGCGATACTGAATGGACAAAGGCCGTAGAATACACTCATTTCATTTATGGCGGAAAAAGAAATAGGAAAAGTGGTGCACTTCTTCGACAAGGCGATGGTCGCGGTCGTGAAGTTCAGCGGCGCCGCGAAAGTGGGCGACATGCTCACGTTCCGCAAAGGCGACCACGAGTTCACGGAAGAGGTGAAATCCATGCAGGTGGACCACAAGCCCGTCACCTCCGCGAAGAAAGGAGAGGAAGTGGCGATCAAGATCTCAGAGGCCACGAAACAGGGCGCATCCGTCTTCAAGGCATAACCGCTTTTCCAAACCAAAACTCTCCGCCTCTGGCGGAGGGTTTTGGTTTATGGACCTACGGGGAGAATCTCACACGCTGGGAAACCCACGGTTTTCCCATTCCTTCCTCCACGGGAGACCAGCGTGTTCTCCCGACCCCACTCCTGTTCAACTCCCTTAAATCAAAAAGAATCTCAATAAGAGACTCTTTTTGATTTTGTGGACCTACGGGGAGTCGAACCCCGAACCCATCCATGCCATGGATGTGTGATACCGCTTCACCATAGGCCCTCGGAAGTAGCATATGGGATTCTTGTGAAATTTCAAATAAAAAGCGGCATTGCGCCGCTTTAATTTGCATCATGAAATTTCCAGACAACTGCTTTATTATGCAGCTTCCGAATTGAAAAATTCGCCTAAAACAACTTTATCGACAAGTTTGAGGCCAAGCGCCTCGTCTGCGGAAAGTTTCCTTTTTTCCCTCATCATCCCTATCACTTCCGCGGTTTTCATGCCGCTTCTTTCAGCAATGAATTCTGCCATTTCCCTTTCTTTCGTTTCCGCTTCTTCCAGCATTTCCTTGTCTACGAGGTGGTGATCCTCGTTGATGGCAACCGTGTGGAGATGGATTTTCGAATGGGAGAAAGCAATCCTTTTTTCGCATGCCTGAAGCACGTAAACGGCGGAAGAACCGGCCTTGCCGTTCACGACGCCGGTTATCGGGTATTTTGATTTTCTGATCTCCTCAAAAATCTTGAATGCCCATATTACGGACCCGCCTACGCTGTCAATATTGAGAACAATGTTCTCAACGGCATTTTTTATCTTCTCTATGAGAACCTCCGCTGACTCCTTGTCGATTCGGTTGAGAGTCATTATAACTCCCATGTGGCACCATTTCCCTTTCTTGTTTAAGTTGATTTTTATTAATATTACTGTATAATGTTATATACCACTTTAAAAGTAGTGTCAATGAAAGGTCGTATTGAGACCTAAATAGAAAAACATGGAAAAAGTACCGAATTTCATAGAAAAAGGGGAGGAAAAAACCGACGAGGAGCTTATTGCGGAAATAAAAGAAATCGAACCGACTTCTAATGTCATCGTTCCGGGCAAGATAATCACGGGCGGAAACCCGGAAGACGTGAAGAAAAAATTCACGAAGGACCAGGAAGGTAAGCTGAAAGATTAGGAATAGAAGCTTTAAAAACAAAAATCCCCGCAAGGGGATTTTTTGTGCGCCCTGGAAGGATCGAACTTCCGGCCTTTTCGATGTCAACGAAACGCTCTACCACTGAGCTAAGGGCGCGCGAATTTCATTTAATCATACCCTTTTTACTTGGGCAATTTTTGCATTCATTACCTACGCTGTGTATAGTTTGA
>CAYHLH010000001.1:0-137339 GCA_964357525.1 uncultured Candidatus Saccharibacteria bacterium | reverse complement strand
CGAAGTCGTAACAAGGCACGGGTAGCGGAAGCTGCTCGTGGACCAATTAACTCAACGTCGATAGCTTTTGCGTGCAAACTGCTCCGCCGACCGGCGGACGCGGTAGGCATTTCACTTCTATTCGTGAGCGCATGCTCGCGAAAAGGGGTGTCATGCTTTGGAAGCATCCTTGCACCGGGCTATATTATTCATTTATGTGGATGACCGTTCCACTCGAAACAATTCGGTTCTTCGCTATTGGAACAACGAGAAAAATTTCTGTATACTGAAATCCGTATGCCGCCGGAGCAAAAACACATCCTTATCGTCGAGGACGAGTTCCTCCTCGGAAACCTCCTGAAACAGCGCCTGGAGCGCTCGGGGCACAAGGCGACCGTATTTCAGAACGCCTCCGACGTCCTCAAATTCCTCAAGGAAACCCCCGCGGACCTCATCCTACTCGACATCATCATGCCGGGGATGTCCGGGTTCGAGTTCATGGAGACCATGACTACGAGCCCCGAGTACCGAAAGCCCCCCGTCATCATCATTTCGAACCTCGGACAGGAGTCCGACATCAAGCGCGGGGAATCTCTCGGCGCCGTGGGTTACTTCGTGAAGGCGAAGATCTCGATGGACGAGATACTCCAGAACATCGAGGTTTTCTTCTCAAAAGCCAAGTAAAGCCCGGCCTCCGCGGCGAGTAATCCACACCCCCTTTCCCATCAATTCCGAAAAATGCTATACTTTCCCTAAAGGTCGTTTGAGTTAAAACAAATGAAGACAAAAGGCTTTACCCTCATCGAACTTCTGGTCGTCATCGCTATTGTGGCCGTTTTGGCGACCGCAGTAGTTGTCATTCTGAACCCGGCGCAGCTTGTGCGACAGGGAAGGGATTCCACCCGTATTTCCGACTTGTCGGCAATCCACTCGGCGCTTGCGCTCTACCTTTCGGACGTCGTTTCACCGGTATTCACCGCAACGACGACGTGCACGAGGGCAACCTCAACCGATAACCCGACTGGATTCGACGCCGCGGTTTCAAGCTCGCTCACCACCACCGGCGGCGCGGGATGGGTCAATGTGAACCTTGGAAGTATTTCTGGCGGTTCCCCGCTCTCGCGGCTTCCGCTCGACCCGACTAATGACTCGACCAACAAGTATTGCTTTAAGATTGCCTCTTCCACGCTGCTTACGTATGAGCTCGACGCGAACATGGAGAGCGGGAAGTACGCGAACGGAGGCGCTTCCGACGTCGAGTCCAACAACAAGGACGGCGGGAACTCCGACACCTGGTATGAAGTAGGGAACGACCCCGGATTGGATCTGTAGCGCGAAATGCCGCGAAAAAACACCGAGAATTCTCGGTGTTTTTTCTTTCTGGTATACTTGATAGTGAGATGATTTCCCTTGCCGACAACCAGCTGAAGGAAATGCTCATGAGGGCGGGCATCATCGACGAGCCCTCCTTCGAGCTCGTGAGGGCTGAGGCCGCGCGCAAAAACCAGAACATCATCGACATCATCGTCTCTGAGGGCGTCGTCACCAAGGATTACTTCTTCCTTATACTCGCGAAGACGCTCGGCCTCGAGCGGGTGAACCTTGCGCAGACCACCATCGACGAAACGACGCTCGTGAAGATCCCGGAGGAGATCGCGCGCCAGAAGCGCTCCATCGTGTTCGGAAAGGACGCGAAGGGGAACTTCCTCGTCGCGATGGAGGACCCTACAAACCTCGAGATCACGGACTTCCTCAAGCGCCGGCTCGGCGGGCCCATCAAGACCTTCCTCGCCACCGACGAGGACCTGAACCGCGGGTTCCTGCTCTACAACCGGCAGCTCACGCAGGATTTCAGCAAGGTCATCGAGGAGTCCGTGCAGGAAACACTGCGCCTGAAGGCGAGGGGGGCGCTTAAGGAAGTGGGGGAAGACCTCCCCGTCGTCGCCATAGTAGACAACCTCCTCTCCTACGCCATTTCCTCGCGAAGTTCCGACGTGCACATAGAGGCGCTTGAGGATGCCGTCTACGTCCGCTTCAGGATAGACGGCGTGCTCCACGAGATCATCACCATGCCGAAGGAGATACGCCCCGCCATAGTCGCCCGCATCAAGATCCTCTCCTCCCTCAGGGTGGACGAGCACGGCCACCCGCAGGACGGGCGCTTCCGCTACAAGGTTGCGGACGACCTCGTGGATATCCGTGTGTCCGTCGTGCCTACCTTCTACGGCGAGAAGGTGGAAATGCGCATCCTCTCCGCGGCCCAGCGCCCGCTTTCGTTCCAGGCATTGGGGTTTTTCGAGGATTCCATAAAAACGTTCCAGGAAGGCGTCAAAAAAACGTACGGGATGGTGCTCGTCTGCGGGCCGACGGGAAGCGGAAAGACAACGACGCTGTATTCCGTATTGAATTCCCTGAACCGCCCCGAGGTGAACATCGTCACCATCGAAGACCCCATCGAGTACGACATACGGTACGTGAACCAGATACAGGTGAACCCCGCGGCGGGAATCACCTTTGCGGACGGGCTCCGGAGCATTTTGAGGCAGGACCCGAACATCATCATGGTCGGAGAGATACGCGACCGCGAGACGGCGGACATCGCCGTGCAGGCGGCGCTCACCGGCCACCTCGTGTTCTCGTCGGTGCACACGAACGACGCCCCGACGGCGATACCGAGGCTCATTGACATGGGCGTGCCGCCGTTCCTGGTCGCCGCGGTCCTGAACGTCATTTCCGCGCAGCGGCTCGCCCGCGCCATACACAAGGACTGCATCGAATCCTACATTCCCGAGCGCGAGGTGCGCGATAGCATCGCCAGGGAGGTGCAGATCTTGAACGCGGAGTCCTCCTCCGTGCGCATTCCGAAGGTTTTCTACCGCGGCAAGGGATGCATCGGATGCGGGTACACGGGATTTTTGGGGCGGCTCGCCATCACGGAGGTGATGGGCGTCTCCGAGCGGATACGCAAGCTCATCATGAGCTCGAAGTTCGACCTGGACGAGACGAGGAACGCCGCGAGGGCGGAAGGCATGGTGACGATGGTCGAGGACGGCCTGCGGAAGGTCGAACTCGGCATGACGACGATCGAGGAGGTGTTCCGTATCATTAGGGAGTAATCATGCTGTACCACTTCATCGCTTCCGATCCGGAGGAGAAGATACTCGAAGAGGATGTCGAAGCGAAGAGCGTCGAGGAAGTCCTCGCCATAATCGCGGGACGGGGCTTGAAGCCCGTGAGCGTGAAGGCGCTCCGCAAGTTCGGCGGCAAGGGAAAGATTTTCAAGGGGAGGATCACGATCTCGGACCAGATATTCATATCCAAATACCTCGCGCTGATGCTTAAGATTGGCACGGGGCTCCTTCAGGCCATCAACATCCTTCTCGAGGACTTCTCGAAGCCCATAGTGCGGGAATTCCTCCTCGAGGTGAAGAGCAATCTCGAAAAAGGGAAACCGTTCTACGCGGCATTCGAGAAGCACAGCCGCGCCTGGAGCCAGGTGTACATAAACTCCATCCGCGCCGCGGAGGCGTCCGGAAGCTTGGAGCGGGTGTTCGAGGACATGACAGTTTCCCTTTCCAAGGAAAAATCCCTCCGTGACCAGATCAAGAGCGCGCTTTTCTATCCGATAATACTTCTCACGTCATCGGTCGGCATACTCGTATTCCTCATCATGTTCGCCCTTCCGAAGATAGCCGGCGTGTTCTCGCAGAGCGGATTCCAGCCGCCGCTCTTCTCCAGGATCGTCTTTGCCGTCGGGCTCTTCCTCGGGAAATTCGGCGGGTACATACTCGTATTCCTTCTCGCGCTCGCCATCGTCGCCGTCGTCGGGTACAAGATCTCGCGCGGGTTCAAGAAATTTGTGGTGGGAATTGTGTCTTCCGTGCCTGTCGTGAACGACATCATCAAGAAGATCTCGCTACAGCGTTTCGCCGCCACCCTCTCCTCGCTCATCAAGGCGGGCCTACCCATCACGGAGGCCCTTGAGATCACCTCGGACTCCGTCGCGCAGATCGAGCTCAAGGAAGCCCTCGTGCGCATCTCGAAGGAGGGCATCGCGAAGGGACTGACCCTCGGCGAGGCATTCAAGCGCGAGCCCTATTTTCCGAAGACCGTCGTGAACCTCATCGCGGTCTCCGAGCACGCGGGGCACATCGAGGAGGTCTTGGCGACGCTCGCCGAATTCTACGTCTCGGAAATAGACAATTCCCTGAAGACCCTCGTGGCGTTCCTTGAGCCCGTCATGCTCGTGTTCATCGGGCTCGTGGTCGGGATGATCGCGCTCGCCATCGTGATTCCCATCTACCAGCTGACGGTACAATTCTGATGCAACGCGGTTTTACCGTCATCGAGATACTCATCATCACCGTCATCGTCGCGGTGGTCTCCTCGGTCGCCGTCGTGTCCGCGTTCAGGTACAAGGCCTCGCAGGACCTGCGGCTTACCCTGAACGAGCTCTCGGCCTTGATTCGCGACGTCCAGCGCAAGTCCGTCACGCAGGAGGACGGCAAGCGGTGGGGCGTGCGGTTCGAGAACGCGCAGAGCGGAAAGGACCGGATGTACATCTTCAAGGGGACGAGTTTCGCGTCAGGAACAGTCGCGCAATCCCTGCTTCTCCGGCGGTCGGCGCAGTTTGGGGAACCCGGCCCCTCTTCGACAAGGGACATCGTGTTCCTCCCCATCGAGGGTTCCATTTCGCCGAACAAGGTCATCACTCTCACGACCGGTCTCGCGGACGGTCTATTCGGCGACATCGTCGTGAACCTTTTGGGGCATGTGACCACGCGCACCGATACGGGAATCGCCGGGTATTGGCACTTTGACGAGGGGACAAGCACTGCGACGTACGACGCTTCTGGGAAGGGGAACACCGGAACGTTTGTGGGAAGCCCGACGTGGGCCTCGGGCACGAACTGCAAAGCCGGCGGATGCCTCGCCTTGAACGGCGCCACTTCGTCGGTGGATATTCCCGATCTTTCATTTTCGGGGGACTTCACCCTTATGGCGTGGGTGAAACTTTCCGGCTCAATCGCTGCGGCGGATGCAATCTTCGGACAGGAGGGGACGGGTCAAGATGTCAATTTCACTTCAAGCAGATTACGGCTCTACTCTCCGGCCGATGGGGATGTGGTCATCGCGGGTACGCCCACGGCATTGGACGCATGGACGCATTACGCGATTACCCGCAACGGGAGCGCCCTCGCGCTCTATTACGACGGGAGCCAGAATGCATCGGGAACATGGTCCGGGGCATTCACACCGAAGGCGGTAGGGAGAGGGAACGCGGGATACTTGGAAGGATTCATTGACGAGGTGCGCCTGTACGAGCGCGCCCTTTCCGCGGCGGAGATCGCGAACATATACAATGATCTCAAATAGAATTTTGAATATAGAATACAGAATTTAGATTGAACACGGAGTAAAAATGAAAATTCCAAATTCCAAATTCCCCGCCCGCCTTGCTTCGCAACGCGAAGCGGGCAGGCAAATTCCAAATTGCCGGGCAGGCCAGTCGCTTATCGAGATCCTCATCGCGCTTGCAATAGGCGCCATCCTCATCGGCGCCGCCGCCTTGGGCATCGCTTTTATGCTCCGCGCGACAAGCACGAACCAGAATCTCCAGTCCGCATCGGGTCTCATACGCGAAACCATAGAGAAGCTCCGCGCGTGGTCCTCCGCCGACTGGCAGAACGTCTACGGGCTCACGAAGGGGACATCCACGAAGTATTTCCTCTCCGCGTCCGGGACCGTATTTCAGGTGATCCAGGGCGAGGAAGGGGTGGTGGAGAACGAAGTCAGAACGAATCTCGTGGGGCGATGGGGATTGGATGAGTCCACCGGCACCATAGCGTACGATATGTCGGGGAACGGGGTGAACGGCACGCTCGGCGGAACATGGACGCGCGCGACAGGGACCATCTGCGCGGTCGGCGGATGTCTGGTACTTAACGGCGCCAGCACAAATATCGCGCTCGGGACAAGCACGGGTTTGAACATCACCGGGAACCTTTCCATAGTCGCGTGGGTGAAAACCACTTCAACCGCCGCACAGGGACTCGTCGGCAAGGGGCCTCCGTCGGGATCCTCCGGCTACTTGAGCTATATATGGAGTTCCGGCGTCGCCGATTTCTACAGTTCCGGCGGGGGAGGCCATGTGCAGTCCGTGAGAACGGTGAACGACGGGAGTTGGCACTTGATCGCAATCGTGCTCTCGGGGACGAATCTGAGCTTCTATGTCGATGGCGCATTCGACGTCACACGCACGAGCGCAGCGCCCTTGAGCACGACGAACACAGGCGTCATCGGAAGGGAATCCGATTCGTCCGGTTCTTATTTCAACGGATTGCTTGACGACGTGCGCGTCTATAACCGCGCGCTTTCAGCCGCGGAGATACAGCGATTGTATCAAAGCCGGAAGTTCACCCGCTACTTTTCCATAGAGAACACGTGCCGGAGCGCGACCGCATCGAGCACAATAGATACTTCACCGTGCGACAGCGGCTTCTTCGAGGACCCATCCACGCAGAAGGTCACCGCCGCGGTGAATTGGGTCACCACGCAGACGATCGCGGAACTGAAACTCACCGAGTTCCTCACCAGGTGGAAGAACGAGGTGTTCCGCCAGGCCGACTGGTCCGGCGGCGCGGGGCAGGAAGGGCCTATCTCGGAGCCGAATAACCGTTTCGCAAGCTCCACAGGCGTTGATATTTCCTCCTCCGGACTCATCAAGATACAGGGGCTTTAGCGAAGGATGAAGATGGCGGCAGAGTCCGGTATGGGCACTCCCTCCGAGGGAAGCACGTAGCGGATGTTTTTCCTCGATTGCTCCTCCCGCGTGAAGGAATCCGTAAGGAACATCACGGTCTGCGCTGAGACGGGCAGGCCGCGGACGTCTACCCCGCCCGCCGTAACGATGACGTATTTCGGGATGGTCCTCGGGAGCGCCTTCATGAAATTCGCGATCTCCACGTAAGGCGCCGCGAAGGCGCCTCTCGTTTCTTTGTTTTCGCCCCACAGGACGAAGTACGAATAGTACGCGTTGAAAAGGACGACGAGGAGAAGTAGGGGAAAGAAGGTGTAGGCAATCTTCGGGTGCGTGCGCCGCAGGAGCGTTGTCCAGACCCTCCACCCGCCGAATCCCGCAAGGATGTACGCCGCCGGGATCATCAAGATCGCGCGGAGAGCGTGCGGAAGTCCCTCGTTTGAAATTATTACAGGAAGAGAGGCGACGACTAGCCATGCGAAAAGGAACGTGAACATGAAATCCACTTTTTTCCGCGAAAACATAGTTGCGAGCCCAGTCACGATGCCGACGGCGAAAAGGAGGGCGACAAGCGGGAAAAGCTGGGGGGCGCCGGGCAGGTTGTGCCGCGCGTTTCCGTCACCGACAAAAAAGAACATTTGGGCGGTTTTAGCGATATTAAGAGACAAATCCCGAAAAGGTTCGGCGGAGGAAAATATGGAAAGCTGGGTTGTACGCCCGAGAAAGTCCGCTGGATGCGCCGTGAAGTACATGATTAACGGCAGCGTGACTATGATTGAACCAATAAGGAAAAATCCAAACGCCTTAAAGGTCGGCTTCCATCCATTTTTTGAAACCATCCACCAGAACGCCAGAAGCATAAGCAGAGGAGTCGCTCGGTACGCAATATAGGAATGCATTCCAAGACCGTACACGGCTCCCGCAGTTAGGAACGGGAATGCGTACGCTCCCTTCTTCAACGCTCCCTCGGCCCTGAGAAGTAAATACGAGCCCCACGCGAGGAAAAAGGGCGCCATGATCGCCCTGAATCCGATGCGCGAGAAGTTGATGTGCCAGAAGCTCGTGGCGATGAAAAACGCGGAGAGGGCGCCTATCGCCGCCGCTTCCCGCTCGCTCCCCCCACTTTTCCGGGAAAGCTCCCTCCCGAGGAAGAACACGCCGAGCACGGTCAGAATACCAAAGAGCGCGGAGGGGAACCGGAGCATCCACGGTTCGGGGAACGCGAAGAAATTCAGGAAGAATCCGAGGAATAGCGCCTGGATGTTTATGAACAAACCCTCTCTCCCGTTGTTTTCTGGGTAAAATGCCTTGAATCCGCCGGATTCCCCGCGCAGGGCCTCGAGGGCGTTACTCCCGTTCATCGCCTCGTCGGGATAAAGCCCCGGCGGGTACGAGGAGAAGGAGTGAAAGCGGAGGAACGCCGCGATAAAAAGAATGGCAAGAACAATGAGGAATACCGTGCGTTTCTCGGTCATATTTTTGTGCACTTATATTATATATCAATATCGGCTATGACGGTTGGCGCCGTCGTAGCTGATCATCGGAGGAAATTAAAATCTTTTCATTTTAACTTCCTCCTCATTATCAGCTATAATAAAGGCATATGGTGAAAGTGGTGCACTTCGACGCCTCTGGACCGTCGGCGGAACGGGTGTTTGCCGAGGTAGGCAAGCAAGTGGAAGCGCTGTCTTCGAGACCGGAGATGAAAGACGCCCCGCATGAGACGATCGTGAAGGAAACCCTTCGTTCCATGGCCGAACGGCTTCCCGAGCAACGGGAGACCGCGTCCCCCGCGCCGCCGACAGCCCCCGCGCCTCAACCGGTGCCAGCGCAGAAAGGAAGCGCCGTTTCGACGCTTCCCGGATACCTCTCCGCCGAAGGCGGAGACGGCGAGCATGCCGCGGAGCGGCAGGCCGTGGAGGAACTCGTCGCGCAAGCGTTCGACAAAGGCCTCGAGGATGCCATACGCGCCGCGAAGCGGTGCGACCCCTTCATTGAGGACGCGTTCCACGATGCCTTGACGGAACAACTCATCCCCGAGCTCAAGCGGCGGGGGATCTTGAAGTGAGGCAATGCCCCGTAATACAACTTCGGCTCGCTCCTCAGCGGAAAGGGTCAGGTGTTGAAATCAACAAAAGGAAACATGGAGGCATTTCAAAATACAATCACAGGTCGCGGTGGAACCCGCCGAAGTTGATATACGGGGCATGCAATTTCTATTCCTTTTCCTCGCGTTCCTGATCCTCGGAAACGGCGCCATCATATTCTTCCTGTTCCGCCGCGCGCGGAGAAAATATCTTAGGGAGCTACTGCAGTTGAAACTTTTCCTCGTCAGGATGCCGCGCAATCTGCCGCGCGAGGGCAAGGAACTCAAAACCGAGATCAGCCTCTCGGAACAGCTTTTTGGCGCGCTCTTGGCGATCAAGCGGCCGTTCGTACTCGAGATCGCCGTGCCTCATGTCGGCGACGAGATACATTTCTATGCAGCGGTCCCCGAGCGGTTCGCGGACGTGTTTGTGAGGACGGTCCAGTCCATCTGGCACGATGCGCAGGTGGACGCCTCCCCCGAGTACAACATCTTCAATCACGCGGGCGACGCGGCCGCCGTGTGGGTAAGCCAGAAGGAACGGTTCATACTTCCAGTGAGGACGTACGCCGAGATCGGCACCGACACGTTCTCGCCAATACTCGGGGGGCTTTCGAAGATCAGTGCGATCGGGGAAGGGGGCGCATTCCAGTTCATCGTCCGTCCCGCGGACCAGAAAGCGAAGAAGTCGGTGTTCGGCGCGCTCCAGTCGCTCAAGAAGGGAGGAAAGCTGAAGCACGTGATGAATACCGGCATCACTCCGGGGGACCTGTACCGCGCGGCGACAACCGGAACCGAGCCGAAGAAGAACGAGGAGAAGATAATAGACGATGACGCGGTGAAGGGGCTGGAAGGGAAGCTCGCGAAGCCGCTTTTCGAGGTGAATCTCCGCGCCGTCGCGTCCGCGCCGACCTCAGAGGCCGCAGCGATGATACTGGACGGCATGACGGCGGGGTTTTCCCAGTTCGGCGCGCCGAACCGCAACGAATTCGCCTTGATGCGGCCGAGGAACAAGAGCGAATTCTTCTACAGGTTCGTGTTCAGGGAGTTTTCCCCGAGGGAGGCGATGGTCCTGACGAGCGAGGAGCTCGCGAGCGTGTTCCATTTCCCCACGCCGTTCACCGAGATCCCGAGGGTCAAGCAACTCTCTTTCCGGGAATCCCCTCCGTCGTCGGACCTGCCCAAGGAAGGGATAAAGCTCGGCGAGAACGTGTTTAGGGGAGATAGGACGGATATCCGCCTCACGCGGGAGGACCGGCGGAGGCATCTCTACCTCATCGGGCAGACGGGCACCGGAAAATCGGTGTTCCTGAACAATCTCTCGGGGCAGGACATCGCCTCCGGCGAGGGCGTGTGCGTCATCGACCCGAACGGCGACCTCTTCGAGGAGGTCCTCGGGCGCGTGCCGAGGGATCGCGTGAAGGACGTCGTGGTGTTCGATCCCGGGGACCTTTCTCGCCCACTGGGACTCAATATGCTCGAATACGACGCCTCGAGACCCGAACAGAAGACGTTCATCGTGAACGAGCTGATGAACATCTTCGACACTCTCTATGACCTAAAGACCACTGGCGGCCCGATGTTCGAACAGTACGCCCGAAACGCCCTCCTGCTTCTCATGGACGATCCGGCGGACGGATTCACCATCCTCGAGATCCCGAGGGTTCTGGCGGACCACGAGTTCCGCCGCACGCTCCTTTCGAAATGCAAGAACTACATCGCGAAGGATTTCTGGGAAAAGGAGGCGGAAAAGGCGGGCGGCGAGGCGGCGCTTCAGAACCTCGTGCCCTACATCTCCTCCAAGTTCAACACGTTCATCGCGAACGACTACGTGCGTCCCATCATCGCCCAGTCGAAGACGACCCTGGATTTCAGGAAGATCATGGACGAGGGAAAGATCCTCATGGTGAACCTCAGCAAGGGGAGGATAGGCGACCTCAACGCCTCGCTCCTCGGCATGATCATCGTCGGGAAGCTCACCATCGCCGCCTTCGCGCGCGGCGAGAGGCCCGAGGAGGAGCGCAGGGATTTCTACCTCTACATCGACGAGTTCCAGAATTTCACGACGCCCTCCATCGCCACCATCCTCTCGGAGGCAAGGAAGTACCGCCTGAACCTCACGGTCGCGCACCAGTTCATCGCCCAGCTCAAGGAGCCAATACGGGACGCCGTGTTCGGGAACGTCGGGTCCGTCGTCGCGTTCCGCGTCGGAGCTGACGACGCCGAATTCCTCGAGAAGCAGTTCGAACCGGTGTTTTCCCGCCAAAATCTCATGAACATAGAGAACCTGAACGCGCATGTGAAACTCATCGCGAACGGGAAGATCACGCAGCCATTCAACCTTTTCGTGCCGTTCCCGCCGAAAGCCGACCGGGAGGTCGCGGAACTCGCGAAGGAATATTCCCGCCTCGCATACGGGAGACCCCGCGAGATCGTGGAAGAGGAGATTTACGCCCGAGTGAAGCGTGGGGTATGATATAAACATGCAGAAAAAAGATTTCATCATAGTCACGGTGATCGGATCCCTCATAGGGATATTCGCCCTTTTCCCCGTGAAGAACATCGGCGCGGAAAACGGATTTTTCCTGACACTTCCCATCGGCGCCGCAATCGTCCTCGGATGCGCCATTTTCGCTCCGCTTGCGCTCCTCGTGCTCAAGCTCCTTTCGAAGCGGGTTCCGGTGTTCGAAAAATTCGGCAAATTCGCGGCCGTAGGAACACTGAATACCGTCTTAGACCTTTCAGTGCTGAACGTCCTTGCGTTCGTGACGGGCTTTTCGTCGGGCATCCCGTTCTTCGGTTTCAAGGCGACCTCGTTCGTGTTTGCCACGACAAACAGTTACTTTTGGAACAAATTCTGGACGTTCCAGAGCGGTTTGCCGGTGAGCGCGCAGGAATACCTCCGGTTCGGCTTTTTCACGCTACTCGGCGCGCTCCTGAACGCCACGGTCGCTTCGGTCGTGAGGATGACGCTCGCCGCGAATTTGCCCTCTGGGCTCGCGGTGAATGTCGCCGCGCTCACGGCCGTTGCCGCCTCGTTCCTCTTCAACTTCCTCATGTACAAGAACATCGTATTTAAGGGCTCGGTTCAAAAATCAGAGCCGGAGGCGAAAGATTTTTGATTACCGAACCTTACCCGCCCAAATTTTTAGACATATGCAGACATACGCAATGATACAATCCGCAACAAAGGTCCAAAAACTTGGGCGGGTGCTCAATCTTATGATTGCTCGTGTACCTCGCAAATAAGATTGGCATGCCTAACCCGTTTCTCTCCATCGTCATCCCGGCGTACAACGAGTCGCAACGCATCACTGCGACGCTCCTCGATATGGATTCCGTGCTCGCTTCCGCCGGATATTCCCATGAGATTGTCGTCGTGGTGGACGGCGCGAAGGACGGCACGGCGGACGTCGCGCGTGGGCTCGGAAACCGCGTGAGGAACCTCTGCGTCATAGAAAACAAGGAAAACCACGGAAAGGGATACGTGACGCGCCAAGGGCTTCTTGAAGCGAAAGGCGAATGGCGCCTCTTCACGGACGCGGACAATTCGACGACGATGCGCGAGTTCGAGAAATTCAGGCCGTTTCTAGGGAAGGGGTACGACGTCGTCATCGCCTCGCGCGCGCTGCCCGGGGCGGAGCTCCTCCCCCCGCAGCCGTGGTACCGGAAGGTTCCTGGAAAAATAGGCAATCTCATCATCCAGGCGCTCGCGCTTCCGGGGATACGCGACACGCAATGCGGGTTCAAATGCTTCTCCGCCAGAGCGACGGAGAAGATCTTTCCCCGGATGAGGACCGCGCGCTGGGGGTTCGACGTGGAGGCGCTCGCGCTCGCGCGGCATTTCGGATTCCGCATAAAGGAGGTCCCGGTGCGGTGGGTGAACGACGAACGTTCCAAGGTCGGGATGGGCGCGTATATTACGACGCTCGTCGAGGTTGCGAAGCTCCGCTGGTGGCTTTGGACGGGGGTATATGGGAAAAAAGAGCGATAGCATCTTTCCAAAGTCGGAATTGCGCTACGACCCCGTGTCGGGCGAGTGGATATTGGTCTCGCCGGGCCGATTCCGTCCGAGCACGCTCAGGGAGTGGCGGCCCAAGCGCGAGATACCGCCGAAGTCGAAAGACATATTCAAGGACCCCTTCAAGACCGTGAACGAGCACATCATCCTCGAATATGTGAAGGGCAAACCGTCCGCGGAGGCGGCGCCGAAAAAATCGAGGAATTGGCGCATCCTCGTCCTCGAGAACAAATATCCCGCGGTTGCCTCCCGGCCGCGCCGCGTCTCGAAGCGCCAGAACTTCTTTCCGGTGATGCCCGGCGTCGGGGAACACGATCTCCTCGTCACGCGCGAGTATCTCGACAATTTCCCCAAGCTCTCGAAGGAGGAGGCGTTCCACGTGTTCGAGGCGTTCCGCGACCGCTATCTGATGTTTTTCGAGAGACCGGACATAAAATATGTTTCCATATTCCACAATTGGGGGAAGCGCGCGGGCGCGTCCGTGTTCCATCCTCACTATCAGATACTCGCGATACCGGTAGTCCCTCCCGACGTGTCGCGCTCGCTCGAGGGAGCCGGGAGATATTTCCGCAAGCACCGGAAGTGCGTTTATTGCGCGATGATCAAATGGGAAAGGAGCCAGAAGAAGCGCGTCGTCATGGAATCGAAGCACTCGATCGCGTTCGCGCCGTTCGTCTCAAAGAGCAGTTTCGAGATACAGATCTTCCCGAAGGCGCACCGCCCGTTCTTCGAGAACACGCTGGACGTCGAGCTTGCTGACGCCGCGCTCCTCCTCCAGAAAGTCCTCCGAAAGGTGGAAATGAACCTCCGCGATCCGGACTACAATTTCTACATACACACCGCGCCCGTGGACGGCAAGGCGCGGAACAGGTCCTACCACTGGCACATCGAGGTGGTTCCCCGCTGGAGCGTGCCCGCCGGCTTCGAGTATGCAACGGGGATATTCATCAACGTGGTGGACCCCGACGTCGCCGCGAAGATGCTCCGGACGGGATGAAAGGGATGTCGGCGCGCAAGCTCTCGGAACATCTCGAGGAACTCGGATGCTTCCGGACGCTCCACGTGAGGGAGGCATTCGAGGCCGTTCCCCGCGGGGCGTTCGTTCCCGACGCGCTCGCCCTAGACGCGTACCGGAGCGCCCCTTTGGCCCTTCCCTCGGGAGGGGTAATGACCCATCCGTACATTTTTGCGTTCATGCTGGACCAGCTTTACCTAAGGAAAGGGAACAGGGTGCTTCTTTACGACGGAGGCTCGGGGTGGGAGGCCGCGACGATTGCCGCACTCGTATGCCCCGAAACGGAGGGCGCCGCGCCTCAGAGACAGCTCGTGTTCGCGCTCGAGCCGTCTGAAGAAACGAAGGAGAAAGCGACAGAACGGGCGCGCGCCTTCGGCGCCGCGGGAGGCATCGTATTCTTCACCGAGGAAAGCCTCGCCGGATCCCAAGGGCCGTTCGAACGCATCGCGAGCGTCAAAAAGATCCCTACTGAAACGCTTTCCTCGTGGAAGGAGATGCTCTCGATCGGCGGCAGGATCGTCGCTCCGCAGGGGGAGAGCATCTTTGTGCTCCAGAAGAACGGCCCCGACGATTTCGAGGAGAAGAAATTCTTCGGATTCCATTTCGCCGAGTGAGAAGAAAAATACAAATGCTCTGCATTTGTATTTTTTTCGAATGATGGCGAAACAAGAACGAAGTTCGCCATATTGCGGAGTAATGGGAGATTTTTCGCCGCATACAGTATAATGAATGCGTGAAAACGCTCCGCACGCTCGGCAGGAAAAGCATCAACGGCAAGGTATGCCTGCTCCGGCTGGACCTGAACGTCATCGAGAGAAATCCGCGGGAGATATACCGCTTCCGCGCCTCGCTTCCGACGCTCAAGTTCCTCCTCGCGCGCGGCGCGAAGGTCGTCATCGTAAGTCATAGGGGAAGACCGAAAAAGGCGGACGGCGCCCTTTCGCTTAGGCCGTTCGCCGAGGCGTTCGCGTGCGAACTCAATAAGAACGTCGCGTTCTTCCCGCATCCCAAAGCCGGAAAGAGATCGTTCGACGCGCATTTCTCCCGCCTGAGGTGGGAGATCGCGACCTCGCCGAAAAAACTCTTTCTCCTCGAGAACATACGCTTTTTCCCCGGTGAGGAGAAAAACGACGCGAATCTCGCCCGCGCGCTCGCGTCGCTCGCGGATATCTATGTGAACGACGCGTTTGCGGTAAGCCACAGAAGGAACGCGTCCGTGTGTGCCGTCGCGAAACTCCTCCCGTCGTACGCGGGGCTCCTTCTGGAGCGGGAACTTTCGTCGCTGGGGAAGGCTACGAGAAATCCGAGGCGCCCGTTCGTCATCCTCGCCGGCGGCGCCAAGGTGAAGGAGAAAATGGAGCTTATGAGGATATTCCGGAGGAAAGCCGACTTATTCCTCCTTTCAGGAGCCGTCGCGAACACGTTCTTCGCAGCGCAGGGGGAGAATATAGGCAGTTCGACGCACGAAAAGGAGTTTTTTAAGGAGGCGAAGCGCTTCGCTTCGTCCGAGAAGGTATACCTGCCGCTCGACGACCTGCGGCACAAGGGAAAGATCCTCGACATAGGCCCCGTGACGGCCGACGAGTACGCGCGCATCGTCCTCGGGGCAAAAACCGTTCTCTTCGCCGGCCCGCCGGGCTATTACCACGAGAAGCGGTTCGCGGGAGGCACGAAAAAGATGTGGTCCGCCATCATCGAGCGGACGAAGGACAAGTCGGCGTTCGCCGTCGCGGGAGGCGGAGAGACCGTCGCCTCGCTCGCGCTCGTAGGCGAAACCCCTGATTCGCTCGCTAGGAAGAGGAAGAACATCTTCATATCCACCGGCGGTGGAGCGATGATAGAGTTTCTCGCGGGGAAGAAATTGCCCGGAGTGGAGGCGCTGAAATGAAGAAAATATTGGTTATCTATCACAAGGATTGTTCGGACGGATTCGGCGCCGCGTGGACGGCATGGAAGAAATTCGGCGCCCGCGCAGAGTACGTTCCAGTAGAACCGGAAAGGCTCCCGAAGAAGTTTCCGAAAGGGAGGGAGATTTACGCGATCGACGTGAGTTTTCCGCTCGCTGTCCAGAAAGAACTCCGCGCGAAAAACGAAAAAGTGGTCGTCATAGACCACCACGCGAGCCGGAAGGCGGATACGCAGGCGTTTCCGGAAAACGTGTTTGATAACGACCACTCCGGTTCCGTATTGGCATGGCGGTATTTTTATCCGAAGAAGAAGATTCCGCTATTCCTGAGATACATAGAGGAATTCGATCTGTGGAAATTCAAAATGCCGCACACGATGGAAATCTTCGCGTGCCTCGACCTTATTGAACACGATTTCCGCGCGTGGAGCGATTTTGCCAGGCGCGTGGAAAACCCGAAGACGAGAAGAAAAATTGTCCGCGAGGGTACGGTCATAAAGGCATATGAGAGGAGGCTTATAGGGCAAATCGTGAAGACCGCGTTTCCGGCCGTGTTTGCAGGCCACAAAACTCTTGTGGCATATTCTCCGGTACTCCATTCTCTCGTGGCTCACGAGCTTCTCAGGAAAATGTCTCCGATCGCCGTTACGTGGAAGGAGAGAAAGGGCGGGACGAGCATATCCCTGCGTTCGAACGGAACGGTGGACGTTTCGAAGATCGCCGCGAGATACGGCGGGGGAGGGCATAAAAGAGCGGCCTCTTTCAGGTTGAAGAGCGGAAAGAAATTCCCATGGAAAAGAATAAAATAGTTATTTACACCGATGGTGGTGCTAGGGGAAATCCAGGGCACGCCGCGGTAGGCGTCGTCGTGGTGGACCCCGACGTGAGGTCCGGGGCAGGCAAGGAATATTCCGAGTATATCGGGAAGACGACGAACAACGTCGCGGAGTATAAGGCGGTCGTCTTTGCGCTGAAGAAAACGAAGGCGCTTCTCGGGGGAGAGAAGGCGAAGAAAACGGAAGTGGAGATCCGCTCGGACAGCGAGCTATTGGTAAGCCAGATGAACGGAGAGTACAAGGTGAAGGAAGCGGACCTCAAGATGCTGTATGTAGACGTCAGGAACCTGATGACCGAGTTTAAGGGCGTCTCGTTCACACACATCCCACGCGAGAAGAATTCCCGCGCGGATGCATTGGTGAACGCGGAACTGGACAGACGCCTTTTTTAATTTATCTCGTACGCTCAAGAAAATAATAAAAACACACTGTCGCAATTAATTGCGACAGTGTGTTTTGGTGTCTTACCCTATTTCCATAGTTCAGCTCCCATTCCTTTTGAAGAACGGTGAGTTTTCGCGGTTCTTTGTGCTGGAGTCCGGGGATTTTTAGGGACAGAAAGGATTTTTCTCGCAAAATGATGTTTTACAAAAGTTACTGTGTTGGGGCTGACATCAATCAATCGGCCTATCTCCCTACATCCCATTCCCTTTTCAGTTAGGAGCGAAATTATAAGACGTTTTTCCAACATTAATATTTCTGAAGGAGACAGCCTAGTTCGGAGTTTTTCAATGAGTGTATCCGTAGAAGAAGCTTGATTCGTATCGTCAAAGAACTTTTTCCAAGCTTCTTTTCTGAATTTTTGCACTAGATTTGTTTTGCTTACTCTAGTCATACAAACAATTATACACTGTCGCAATTAATTGGGACAGTATCTTTTTATAGAAATGTTGATTTTTTCTGTATTTTAGGGTATGATTCAGAGCGGTACATCACACGATAGCTGGGCATATAATTTATTATTTGCTTAGAGGAAAGTCCGGACACTCCCCAGCTCCAATTTTACTCGCAAGCCTGAAAACAAGTAAAAAGTTTGTAAGTAAAATTGGGGCTGGGTAAACAAGTAGCGGTTAACAGCCGTCCGGGGAAACCCGAGAGGTGCGAACAGAGACGCCCGATTTCGAAAGGATAGGGCACCCACACCGGGTGAGCTCTTCGGGAAACCGAAGGGGTGAAACGGCTAAATCCTTACTGGGTGCAAGGCCGTGTCCCGAGAGAAATCGAGGGAAGTGCCGCTTGAGCCTGAGAGTAATCGAGGGCCCAGATGGATTATCGTATAAACAGAATCCGGCTTATGAGGTACCAATCGAATCAGGAACCCCGCCCTAAAGGCGGGGTTCCTGTATAATGGAGTCATGGAAAATTTCGAATTAATTGGTTTTATTGCCGGTATTTTCGTTTCCATTTCTCTTCTTCCTCAGGTCATCAAATTGTGGAAAACAAAATCCACAAAGGACATCTCAATTTCTTGGGGTTTAATCAATCTGTGCGGGCAAATACTATGGGTAACTTACGGAGTTCTTATTGGCAGTATTTCCCTAATAGTAATGAGTGGAATCACCTTTTTTATGCAGGTTTCAGTCATTATTTTGAAGTTGAAGTATAAATGAAGCCGAAGCTTTTTATTTTCGACATGGATGGAACGCTGACTGAGAGCAAGCGGCCCCTCGCGCCTTCTATGGGCAAGTTACTTGCCGGGCTACTCGGCATTGCGCGCGTCGGAGTCATCTCCGGGGCGGATTTCCCTCAGTTCAAGAGGGAGCTCATATCCCGCATTCCAAAGCGGGCGAATTTCAAGAACCTCTTCATACTTCCGATGAACGGAAGCGAACTTTGGATGTTCCGCAAGATGTGGAAGCGCGCATACCGCCATTCCCTTTCCGCCACGGAGCGGAAGAGGATCACAAAGGCGTTCAACGAGGTAATGAAGGAAGTGGGGCACAAGCCGAAGAAAATATACGGGCGAATCCTCGACGACCGCGGGGCGCAGATAACCTTCTCGGGCCTCGGCAATCACACCCCGCTTGCCATCAAGAAGAAATGGGACCCGCATCAGAAAAAGCGGAAACGGATGAGAGCGCTCCTCAAAAAAAGACTCCCCGGTTTCGAAATAGGAATAGCCGGACTCTCGTCCATCGACGTCACGAAGAAGGGCATCACGAAGGCGTTCGGCGTCCGCCGCGCGCTCGCGCATTTCCGCGCGTGGAAGAAGGATGCCGTCTTCGTCGGAGACGCCCTTTTCCCGGGCGGCAACGATTACCCGGTCAAAAGCGTCGGAATAAAGACCGTTCAGGTTTCGAGCCCGCGCGGCGCGGAAAAACTCATTCGGAGCGTTTTAAGCGGGAAAATTTGACATCCCGCCGCTTTTTTGTAGAATAAAGGCCACTCTTTGAATGGGAAAAAATAACGGAGTACACGTCTTTGACGGCGTCGTAGAGGAGGCATTGCCCGGGCTCACGTTCCGGGTCGCTGTTTCTACCGACGGCGTGGAAAGGAAAATTTTGGCCCATTTGGCGGGCAGGATGAAAATCCATCATATTCGAATTATTCCCGGCGACCGGGTGTCGGTGGAACTGCCAAGTCCGAAGGACGAGCGGGGGCGCATAGTGCGGAGGTACTGAAGAAAAATGAAAGTAAAAGCATCGGTGAAAAAAGTATGCCAACATTGCAAGATAGTCCGCAGAGGCGGCGTGGTCTACGTCATCTGCAAGAAGAACCCGAAGCACAAGCAGCGGCAGGGGTAAGGGCTTTGTCTCCGGCGTAGCTGGAGGTACAAAACCTTACCCGCCCAAATTTTCAAACAACACTAACAGAAACAATGAATACTATAATGAAACAATCAGCAGTGAGGAAGTCGACGCGAGCCCGAAAACTTGGGCGGGTGCTCAATCTTATGATTGCTCGCACTGCTCGCAAATAAGATTGGCACATGCGTTTGAGCGGCGTCCACATTCCGGACAACAAGAAGATCTCGATTTCTCTCAGGTACCTGTACGGCATCGGCCCTTTTTTGGCGGCGAAGATACTCGCGGAGACGAAGATCGCGCCCGAGAAGAAAGCGAAGGACCTCACGACGGAAGAGGTCTCGAAGATCCAGAGCTTCATCGAGAAGCACCATAAGATAGAAGGGGAGCTCCGTCAGACGGTGAGGCAGAACGTGGGGAGATTGAAGGATATCAAGGCGTATCGCGGCACCCGCCACGCGCGCCGCCTCCCGTCGCGCGGACAGCGCACCAAGTCGAATTCGCGCACCATACGCGGAAACGTCCGGAAAACCGCCGGAAGCGGGAAGCGGAAAGTGGAGTTGAAATAATATGGGAAAGAAGAAAGTAGCCGAACAGACGAAAGAGGAGGCCCTGAAGGAATCCGCAAAGGTGGAGGAAGCGGCCCTTAAGAAGACAACCCCGAGCTCCAAGCACAAAGTGGAGCGCGGGCGCATCTATGTGAACGCCAGCTACAACAACACCATCATCACCGTCACTGACGAGAAGGGAAACGTCTTGACCTGGATGTCGGCGGGCTCGATCGGCTTTTCGGGCCCCAAGAAAGCCACCCCCTTCGCGGCCTCCAAGGTCGCGGAGGCCATTGCCGCGAAGATAGAGAAAACGGGCCCGTTTTCCGTGGACATCGTCGTGTGCGGCGTCGGCAAGGGGAGGGATTCCACTATAAGGACCTTCGCTGGCGGAAAATTCAACATCCTTTCCCTGAAGGATGTGACGCCGATCCCCCACAACGGGCCGAGGCCCCCGAAAGTGAGGAGAGTATAAGGGCTTTGTCCCCAGTGAGATAGGCGGCCGTCGCCATCTCACGGGGCGACAAAACCTTACCCGCCCAAATTTTTGCAATTATATGGGTAAATACAATTGAAACCATCATGAAAATAACAATGATAAAGAAGTCGGCAGAATCCCAAAAACTTGGGCGGGTGCGCAATGTTATCATTGCTCACGTTGTTCGCAAATAACATTGGCATGAGACCGGTAAAGGAAAAAAGGGAGCGCGCACTCGGGGCAAGGCTGTTTCTGAAGCCCGAGCGTTCCGCGTCCCCGAAGGCCGCGATCGTCCGGAGGCCGTACCGCCCCGGCCCGCACGGCCAGAAGCGCCACAACGTATCGGATTACGGAAAACAGCTCAACGAGAAGCAGAAGATACAGCTCACGTACGGGCTCACGAACCGGCAGATGGGAAATCTCTTTTTGCGGAACAAGGACAAGAAGAAGATCATCCAGGCGCTCGAGCACCGGCTCGACAGGGTGGTCTCGCTTCTCGGGTTCGCGGGTTCCGTCCGCGTGGCGCGCCAGCTTGTGAGTCACGGCCACATCGTCGTGAACGGTCGGAAAGTGACAATTCCCTCGTTCCGTGTTAAGGTCAACGATGTCATTGCGATCCGCGATGAATCGCGCCGCCTGAAGGCGTTCGAGGAACTGGGGGACCGCCTCAAGAAATACAACCCGCCCGACTGGCTCGAGCTCACGTCCAAAGAGGAGTTCAAGGGGCGGTGCGTCAAGGAATTCGACCCCGAAGGCACGCAGTTCTCGTTCGACATCAATCTGGTCGGCGAGTTCTATTCGCGGTAAACAAGTCGTCGTATTTTACACTAATCGTATGCAGTATGTGCGTTTGAGCGATTCGGTCGAAATAAAGAAAATTTCCGAGAAGGACAATCTCGGCGTTTTTCACATCGAGGGGCTCCACACGGGGTACGGGACGACGGTCGGCCACGCAATCCGGCGCGTGCTCCTTTCGTCGATCCCCGGCGCCGCCGTCACCCAGATAAAGATCAAGGGGGTGAACCACGAATTTTCGGCGCTCCCCGGAATGATGGAGGACATCATACAGTTCACGCTGAACCTCAAGAAGGTTCGCTTCCATTTCCTCGCCGACGAACCGCAGACTCTGACCCTCAAGGCAAAAGGCGAGGGAGAGGTCGCCGCCGCCGCCATACAATCGACCCCGTTCGTGCAGGTCGTGAACAAGGACCTCCATCTCTGCACGCTCACGAAGAAGGCCGCGGAGCTCGACATGGAGCTCGTGGTGGAAAAGGGCCTCGGGTACGTTCCCGCCGAATCGCGCCGGCTCGAGAGGCTCCTCGTCGGCACCATCGTCCTCGACGCGATATTCTCGCCGGTTGAGAACGTCGCGGTGTCCGTAGAGAACATGCGCGTGGGGCAGCGCACGGACTATAACCGCCTCTCGCTCGATATAAAGACCGACGGCAGCATCAGCCCCTCGGAAGCGCTTCACAAGGCCATCAGCATCCTACACGACCATTTCGACCGCATCGGGGACTTCGAGGTGACGCACATCGAGATGAAAGGCAAGGAAGAAGCGAAGACCGAGAAGAAAGCGAAGAAAACGAAAAAGTAAGGGCTTGATTGGAAAAATGGAGCTAATGATAATGAGCGAACATTTTTCCATCATCAAACCTTACCCGCCCAAATTTTCAGGTAATATGATAAATACAATGGATAACAAGATAAAAAATTCAACAGTAAAAATGTCGGCAAATACCCAAAAACTTGGGCGGGTGCTCATGATTGTGGCTAAATTTTCTTCGCCACGGATGAGCTCGAAAATTTAGACATCGTTGGCATGCGGCACGGGAAGGAAGGGAGAAAATTCGGGAGAAAGCGCGGGCAGCGCCGGGCGTTCGTGAAAGGACTCGCGGCTAACCTCATTGTCCGCAGGAAAATGACGACGACCGAGGCGCGCGCAAAGGAGGTCCGCCCGGTCGTCGAGCGCCTCGTCACGCACGCGAAGAAGCAGAACCTCGCGTCATTGAGATTCCTCCTCTCAAAACTCCCCAAAAACGCGGTTTACACCCTCTACCACGACATCGCGCCAAAATACGCCTCGCGAAAAGGCGGATATACCCGCATAACGAAGCTCGCGAAGCGCCGCGTGCACGATGCCGCGCAGATGGCGGTCATTGAATTTGTATAAAATATGGAACACGTGATTGACGCGAAAAACAAAAAACTCGGTCGTTTCGCTACGCAGGTGGCTACACTGCTTCAAGGGAAGCATAAAGCCACGTACCAGCCGAACTTGTCCGGCGATGACACCGTTATCGTAAAGAACGCATCCCAGATTGTTGTGTCAGGCAGAAAGGCAAGCCAGAAAGTGTATTACAGCCACACCACCCAGATCGGCCACTTGAAGAAGCGGAAATACGCCGACGTGTTTGAAAAAGATCCGTCGTGGGTAATCCGCCACGCGGTCAATCTTATGCTTCCCAATAATAAGCTCAGGGCGAAACGCATAAAGAGGTTGAAATTCCAGTAAACATGGAGAAAAAAATCGCAACGGCACACGCGAAGAAACCGGCGGCGAAGAAAGCCGCTCCGGCGAAGCCGGCCTCGGTAAAGGAAAAATATGTCGAGGGGATCGGGCGCAGGAAAACCTCGGTTGCCCGAGTGAGGATGTATCCGAAGGAAATCGGCAAAAAAGGGCAATTTGACGTCACCGTGAACGGCAAGCCCTACACGAAATATTTCCCGCTCGAGAAGCAGAGAAAGACCGCACTCGCGCCATTTACCGCGACCGAGGAAAATTTCCGCGTGACCGTGGTCGCAAAGGGCGGCGGGCTACACGGGCAGGTGGAAGCGGTGCGCATGGGGCTCTCGCGCGCCCTCGCGGAGGAAAAAGCGGATTACCGCAGCCGTCTACGCGCCCTCGGTTACCTCACGCGCGACCCCAGGATGGTGGAACGCAAGAAATTCGGCAGCCGCAAGGCAAGGAGACCGCAACAGTGGCGCAAAAGGTAAAAAACTCCCGCAAGGGAGTTTTTCCCAATCCAACGACAAAAACCTCTTTTTAAAGAGGTTTTTGTTTTGTTTTTCTCTTCGGGAACGGCATCTCGAAAATTTTTTCGGAAAATTTTTCCCTTTCGCGCGGATGTTCCGCTCGGCGGAGCGTTTTTCGGAGTTTTCCACAGATTTTTCTTGACGTGGTTTGCTAAAATGAAGATGAAGTAGAACAAAAAGTTTTACTGCCGAACAAAGCGAGTGAAACGAAGAAAATGTTCGTTTCCGAGCGAGTGACGGCAGCAAGGCGAAAGCCGCCATCCCCAATTTTTTGTTCACCCACATCTTATAAAAGGTCGTACTTCATAGAATGTAATAGAAAATCACATGGCAAAGAAAAAGACGAAATCCGCCGCGAAGCCGAAAAGGAAGGCGAAGAAGAGAAAGACCACGAAGAAAGCGGCTCCGAAAAGGAAGAGAAGAAGATAGGCCTGACATCTTCCCAGGTCCCCTCCGAAAGAGGGGACCTTTTTATCCTCTGTTATCGTCGCTTGCTCGGAAATGTAAAATAAGATTTTACATTTCCCTCGCTTCGCGAGATAATGAAATACAAATTAAAGGTCGTTTCGGTTCCTATGGCAATGAAGAAAAACATCGGTGTCGGCGACATGATCGTACGCGGCGTGCTGGGTCTTTTCCTCGTCTGGGTCGCCGCGGCTAACTATCCTTCCGGTCTCGTCGTTTCCGCGATCTCGTTCGTACTTGGGCTCTATCTCATCATCACGTCGATGCTCCGAAAATGCTTTTTTTACTCGCTGTTCGGTATTTCCACGACGCACGAGGGGACAGTCGCGTAAAAACAGTTTTTATTTTTCTGTATTAAAATGGCGGAGATCGTTTCTTTTGATGATTTCAAAAAAGCTGACCTGCGCGTGGGGAAAATCATCTCTGCCGAAGAGGTTCCCGGCTCGGAGAAACTGGTAAAACTAATCGTCGATATCGGGAGCGGGACACGCCAAATAATCGCTGGCATAAGAAAGTCCTATCCTCCCGAAGAGCTCGTTGGGAGGTCCGTTGTCGTCGTCGCGAATCTCGCGCCGCGCATGTTCACCCTTCGATCCGACTCAGGGCAAGTGGGTTTGGAAAGTCAGGGGATGCTGCTCGCCGCGTCGGACGAGCCGTCACTTCTTTCGCCCGACCGCGACGTTCCGCCGGGGAGCGAGGTTCGTTAGAACTCCAAGGAAAGCTCCGTAAGCGTCCCGTCGTCAGTGAGAATGACGAATTTCCGGTCGCGGTATGCGGCTTTCACCACGCCCTCCGCGAGCGGGTATGCGGCAACCGGAGCGCGAATGTCGGTCTCCGCACCGACGAGCGTTCCTTCCTTCACGAAGAAGAGGTGAAATGGAATGCCGGACGCCCACACGACGTCGGCCGATGGAGCGGAGAATCTTTTCGGAAGGGGGAACGAACGGGAAACCCCCTTGGGAACGTTCACGTCTCCCGTGCCCTCCGCGAGATAATGAAAAAGCGCGTGACCGTCGTTCTGGACGATAAAGAGCAGCTTTTCGTCATCGGAGAGCGAGAAATCGAGGACGCGCGCCGCGATCTCCGTCGAGGAGGCGTTGGTCCTGCCAAAAGCGTAGAGCGTTCCGGAGCCGCTTTTGTAGAAGAAAATCGACCCCCCCCGGTCGGTCCTGAAGGACCGCGGGTCGGCCAGTGGAGAAAGGGGGATATCGGAAAGGACGCCCAAAAGGAGATTGTAGGCGGATATGCTCGAGGAGGTCACCCAATATGCCTCGTTTGAGGCCGTGAAAAGGGCCCCTTTTCCGGCATTTTCCGCTATTTTCTGTAGTTCGAGCTTTTTCACGTCCATAAGGAAAACACCCGTGTCGTACCGCACGACGACCGCGGAGGGCGAAAACGGGTGGAGCGCAACGCTCTCCACGCGGACGTTCCTTTTCAAAAACCCGCGGGTTTGCGCGAGGGAAGCGAAAAGCGTGCGGAGATTCGTCGCCGTTTCCGGGTCGGAGAGCGAGACGAAGAAGAAATTCAGGTCTTTGTCGGTCGTAATGAGCTCGCTCCGGTCCGGGAGCGCCTCAAGCACGCCGCTTCCGCGAATCAAGGCGCCGCCGAAGTGCAGTTTACCTCCCGATTTTTCCACTATCCCCCCCTTCACGAGCCAGAAATCCTCGAGGATGCGCGACGAGATGGGCGTCATCTCGGGTTCCTTCTCGAAGAGGCGGATGGCGCTCGCGGAAGCGACGAGCCCCGGCGAGACGACAAGAGTTTTCTCCCACGGGTAGCGTCCGTCGCGCTCCACCCGAACCGTATATGTTTTCGGGAGGAGGTCTTTGACGAGGATGCCGCTGTTCCAGAGCGAAGCGGGCTTTTTGTACGGCTCTCCATCGAGAAAAAGTCTGCTGTCGGAAGGCAATGCCTTGATGAATATCCCGCCGGTCTTCACGAGCGCGAGATTTTCCCAATCAATGACGAATCCTTGTGTTTTCACGATTAAAAGCGTCCCTACCGCGAAGAAGGCGAGGAAGAAAAGCCAGAAAAGGAGACGCCGGAGGGTTATGTGCATCCCCAGTATATCAACTTCCAGTGACGCCAGACGCTTTCTTCGCACGCTGGCGTTCCTGAAGCCGTAATCCTAAAAACCTGCGACCTTGGGTTGTCTTTAAATAATGCTCCCTGCGTCTGGCGTCTTTTTCGTTCGTGCATCCTTCAAAATAGACAAGACAAAAAGGCCTGCGGGGTGCAGTGGAAAATGACTTGCCTTTTTCGTGCGCTTCCATCCTTTCTTTCAAGTGAGCGGTATAGCCAATGTAGCGATTTCCATCTTTCATGCTTTCCAGTACATAAATATAGTGGAAGTGCACTCTGGAAGTTGTATTACTGGGCATGGCTCAATTATAGGTCTTATCCCTCCCCCTTGACAAAAGAGCGAGAGGTTGACTTTTCTATTATAATATGCTATACTTAAAGAAGTCAGCGTCATTGCTGATAATTAAAAACGTCCGAAACTCAAATAGAACGAGCGAAGGGCAAAATAAGGAGTAATTACAATGACATTCAAAAAGTCATCAATGGTCAGCGGAGGAATTTTCTTCGTTCAATTTACCACTTGCCTCGTAAAAGCCATCCAAAAACGCGGTGGAAACGAAGAAGATATTTATAACGCTTTGAAATCGAATTCAAAGCTTGTAGATAAGTTTGCCGAACTCATCGTTAACACGGTAAAAACAGTGAAAGAAAACATTCTTCATATCGTCGCAGGTCTTTCCCTCAACGAAAGAATCAAGAAGGGGAAATATGATTGGACAAATAGCGACATCAACGATAAGAATTTCCCGGAGACCGTTCCCGCCGATTACGACGCGGAGTATAAGTTATTCCACTTCAACCGTAGCATCTCGTCAGATGATGCAATCAAAGAAATGGAAAAGGAAGGATACCGACCCGGAAACATACACGAACTGCTCGCATTAGGGGAAGCAAAACCGGAACTTCAAAAAGAGTTTCCAGTTATTGCCATCGGTTCGGTGTGGCAGGACCCGGATGGCGGTCGGTTCGTTGCGGTTCTGGACTATGGTGACAGCAGACGCAAGCTCAATCTGTATTGGTTCGACGGTGTCTGGGGTGACGAGGATCGCTTTCTGGCTGTGCGCAAGTAACGATTTTTGACTTGGAATTTTATTTTCTTAGACCCTTGGTCACTTTGACTTTAATAATCCGTGCGAAGTATTTCGCACGGATTTTTTTGTTATAATAACAAACGGATAGTAGATTGGTTTGCCTGCGGCCACGGTTTCAGGCGATCGAATTCCGAAATTTCTCCGCGCAGAATAAGCCCGGGTACGCTTTGGCTTAGCGTCGCCTTGAAATTTCCAAACACATAAAGATACTTGGTGCCTCGCACTAGGGAATTTGAGATTCCGAATTCGATGCAATCCCGAGAGCATTCAAGGGATGGTGGTCTAGGCGGTGTGTGGTACGTTATCGGTTCGGTGTGGCAGAACCCGAATGGCGATCGGAACGTTGCGGTTCTGAACTATGATGACAACAGACGCAAGCTCAATCTGAATTGGTTCGACAATGACTGGAATGACAAATATCGCTTTCTGGCTGTGCGAAACTCTCTTTATGTGTTCATCCCTCCTTCCCCGGCGGGATTTCTTTGAGCGAGTTGCCGCAACCAGCCACCCAGCATTCGCCCAGCCTCGTCGAGTGGTTCGGAAATCAAAGCGCATTTCTTGCTGTCGAGCGCTCGCGTTTCCCATGCGATTTGAAGAAAGAATTTTGCGACATCAAGCGCGTTCGTAAATACCCAACCGACCAAACCCTGCAGTCATATCTCGGGCTTCTCTCGCACGGGAACGCGAGGAAGCTCAAAAGAGCGATTCTTGCCCCCGCAGAAATTCCGTATTAGAGTTGGGGTACATGTTTGTACGCAAAATCGGCATAGATTTGGGAACGACTAATACGCTCGTTTTTTTGCCCGATAAGGGCATCGTAATCAACGAGCCAACGGTTGTCGCACTCCAGAAGCCCGGCAATATCGTCCTCGCCGTCGGCGCTGAGGCGAAGGAAATGGTGGGACGCACTCCGGACAATATTGTGACGTACAAGCCTCTTAAAGACGGCGTCATAGCCGATTACTACGTGACGAAGGCGATGCTTGACTATTTCATCTCGAAAAGCATAGGCTCGTTCAACCTCTGGAAGCCCGAAGTCGTTATTTCCGTCCCCGCGGGCATTACGTCCACCGAGTACCGCGCCGTTATGAACGCGGCGAAGGAGGCGGGCGCTAGGGAGGTTTATTTGGTAAAAGAGCCGTTATTGGCCTCTCTCGGTGCCGGAATACCAATCCACTCTTCGGAGGGGAATATGATTGTGAATGTAGGAGGGGGAACGACCGAGGTAGCTGTGATTTCCCTTGGAGGCATAGTCGCGTGGAATTCGCTCCGCGTCGCAGGAAACCGTTTCGATCAGGCAATCATGGACTATGTCAAGAAAAAATACGGCCTCGCCATCGGCGAGGGGACCGCGGAGAACGTGAAGATCCAGATAGGGACGGCCATCCCAAGCAAGAACAAGCTGGAAATGAAGATACGCGGGAGGGACCTTTCGAGCGGACTTCCGAAGGACCTCGTCATCAACTCCAATGAGATCGCGGAAGCGGTGAACCCGTACCTCGTGGACATCGTGAATTCGGTGCAGGTGGTGTTCAACGTGACGCCCCCCGAGCTTGCCGCGGATATCATGGAAAAGGGCATAATCCTCTCGGGCGGATCGGCCCAGCTCAGGGAGATCGACGAATTCTTCAAGCGCAGCCTCGGGGTAAGCGCTTACCGCGCGGAAAGCCCCATACTCTGCGTCGCGAGGGGAACCGCGACGGTCTTGAACCATTTGGACACCTACAAGCGGACCCTGCTAAATAAAAGGCAATAATTCCGGCCAATGCCCTCCAAGCAAAAGGCATCGATCCATTTTCCGCTTTTCGGGGAGAAGCGGGATTTTTTTTCGGCACTCGCCGCGTCGGGCAACCTGAAGCACGCCTATCTCTTTTTCGGGGACGAGGGAGTCGGGAAACTGACGTTCGCGTCCCTTTTCGCGCGGTTCCTCGAGGAAGGGGAATTTTCCGAATCGAGAAAACCGCTCATCGACGCCGAGGTGCTTTTTCCCGACGATGACGGGAAGATCTCCGTGGATGCGGTGAGGACCGTCAAGAATTTCCTCTCGCAGCGCCCGCTCCGCTCCCCGCGGAGAACCCTCATCATCCGAGGAGGGGAATCTTTGACGCCCCAAGCGCAGGCGGCGTGCCTGAAGGTCGTCGAAGAGCCGCCTTCCTCGTCGCTCATCATCCTCACCGCGCGCGCTCCAGAGTCGCTTTTCCCGCCGCTCGCGTCGAGGCTCCTCAAGGTCTATTTCCCCCGCATGAGGGAGGCGGAGCTCGCGGATTTCCTCGTCCACGAGCGCGGCGCGCCGCGCGAGAGGGCGAAAGCCGTCGCGGAAAGGTCCTACGGCAGCATAGGGCGCGCGCTCGCGCTCCTCGCGGATAAGAAAAGGAAAAAGGCCGAAGGCCTCGCGGGGACGGTGAGTGAGGCCATCGCGGCACTGCGGGAAAGGGACGTGGTGGCTAATTCGTCCCTTCTCGCGCGCCTCCTGCGGATGCAGGAGCTTCTCGCGCGGTACAACCTGAACGAGCGCGTGCAGGAAAAAGCGTTCCGCTATCTGTTAGAGCGCCGGTAATTCGTTTACAATGAACGCCATGGAATCTTCTTTTGAATCGGAGGCAGACCGCATCCTTGCGGACCTCAAGCGCGAGCTTTCGGGCGTCAGGACCAACCGGCCGTCGGCGGCACTCGTGGAAGGCATTGTGGTGGACTATTACGGGCAGCAGACGCCCCTGAAGCACATGAGTTCCGTGAGCATCGCGCTCCCAAGGGAGATCAACATCCAGGTGTGGGACAAGGGCGCGGTTTCCGCGGTCGCAAAGGCAGTAGAGACCTCGACCTTGAAGCTTTCCCCGCAGGTCCAGGGGAATGTGGTCCGCATCCACCTTCCCGAGCTTTCGGCGGAACGGAGAGCGGAGTTCATCAAGCATGTGAAGAAGACCGCGGAAGACTACCGCATCCGGCTCCGCCACGCGAGAGACGAGGCGAACCGGAAGACGCAGGGCGACGTTGCGCTCACGGAAGACGACAAATTTTCGGAAAAGGAACGTGTCCAGAGGGCCGTGGACAAGACGAACGATGGAATCGAGAAGGCGCTCGAGGCGAAGATCAAAGAGATCAAGTCTTGATTCAAAAATCCGAGCTGAGAAGCGAAAGATTTTTGAATATCAAACTCTACCCCGCACATATTTTATTAACCCAATTTTATATGAGAAAAAAGATTTTAATGTTCGGAAAATTCATTTCTAAAAATAATGGTATTTCCGCAAAATATGTGCGGGGTGCTCGATTTTATAGTCGTTCACTGCGTTCACGAATAAAATCGGCATGACCACCGTACTCGTCATCCTCGCGCTTTCGTTCCTCATCTTCATCCACGAACTGGGGCATTTTTCTGTTGCAAAGGCGTTCGGGCTTAGGGTCCTCGAGTTCGGCATCGGATTTCCGCCACGCCTTTTCGGAAAGAGGAGGAAAGGCACGGTGTACAGCGTGAACGCCCTGCCGTTCGGCGGATTCGTGCATATCCTCGGGGAGGACGGCGAGGAAAAGGAAACGGATGAGGAGCACCGCGAGGAGGAAAAGAATCCCGGAAGCAGCTTTGTGAACCAGCCCGTGGGCAAGAAAATCGCCGTGCTCGCGGCGGGAGTATTCATGAATTTCCTCTTCGGTTTCCTCGTGTTCTGCGGCGTCGCGTTCGTGGGCGTGCCTGAGCACCTTGTTGTGAGCGGGGTGCAGGAGGGTTCTCCGGCCGAGATAGCGGGCCTCGAGGTCGGCGACATCGTCCTCGAGGCGAGGTTCGGCGAGACCGTCCTCAAGGACCCCGTGGACGCGGGGGCCTTCATTGCGGGGGCCGGGTCCTCGAGGGGGAAGGAAGTGGCGATCACGCTCCGGCGGGGGAATGAGACGCGGGAAACCTCCGTCCTCGCGAGGGAAAATCCGGCGGAAGGGCAGGGTTCCCTGGGGGTCTATATCAGTGAGGTGGGAGCGGCGCCGTCGGGATTTTTCGACAGCATCGGCGTCGGCGCCGCGAAGACCTGGGGAGTGAGCAAGCTCGTGGTCGCAGGGTTCTTTGACATGGCGTGGAAGTTCTTCACCTCGCCCGGCACCGCGACGGAGAACATCGCGGGTCCCGTCGGCATCGTCATCGTCGCGAAGGAAACGTCGGCGCTCGGCTTCGTGTACTTCCTCGATCTCTTGGCGCTCATCTCCGTGAACCTCGCGGTTCTCAATCTCCTCCCGTTTCCGGCCCTGGACGGCGGGCGCATCGTGATGGCGCTCATCGAGCGCGTGAAGGGGAGTCCGGTGTCGCGAAAGCTCCAGATTGCCGTGAATCTCACGGGGCTTTTCCTGCTTCTCGTACTCATGGTTCTCGTGACAATCGGGGACGTGCGGAGGATTTTTTAAAGTTTAAAGCTGTAAGCGGTAAGAACTGGCGCTGCGTTTTTTGCAAAATTATAACTGGGCAGGCGAGCTTCATTAACTTTGGTCTGTTTAGGAAGGTCAATTAAAAAATGCCCGCTCCAATCGATTGGAGCGGGCATTTTTGTTCACTTCCAGAGCAATGTGCCCACTCCTTTAGATGAATGATGAAATTTAGGATATTTTTTCTTTGATGACGGAGCATATCGGGAGCGGGTGGCAGGTTTCCGCGTGAAGTTATGTTTTATGAAACTGATTGTAGAGGGACTCACATCTATGGCACGTCCGATGGCTCTGTAGCTAAACCCTTCCTTGAGAAGGATCATAATAGCGAGACGTTTCTCAAACATCTCAATTTCGGACGGAGCGATTACTTTTTTGAGTTTGCGCATCATCGCTTCGGGGGACTCTGAATCCTTACCCATTATCCAGAGCGCTTTCCATGTTTTTTGGCGCAGTGCAGCGGGGAATTGAGTACGATTGATTCTGACCATGCTTTAATTATACCATCCGCTCCAATCGATTGGAGCGGATGGGTTTTGTCGAGATATTTGCATTTATTTTTGTTTTATGATATAATTAAAAGACAGTAAAATTATACTGTAAATTAAAGCTTATTTTAAAACATTGATTGCCCCAAAAAGGTAATCGGGGCCCAAATGAATTAAAAAACTTTTGGATAGCTCGTGTAGAAAAAATAAAAACCCCAAAGCTCAAACTTTTGAAACGCATCTTGTCAAAAACTGTAGAAATTCCTGCCAAAATGTTTGATGTGGAGGGTTTTCTCAGCGTCGGTTCTGGCAATCTAAAAGTGAATTTTACTGAAGAATTTATTGGATGTATCTTGAAGAATGCTCCAACAAATGCCATTGAATTTTCGGGTGTAAAACTTGATGGATTTACATCGATTGAAAAGACTAATTTGTATGATTCTGAGATTTGTTGTGATCTTGGCGAACCCGAACCTTTTTCTATTTTAGAAATTTTAGGAATTTCGAAATGCTTACTGGAAGATTATATAAATGGTGGAGTCAACATTTTTAACAACAGCGGTGGGGTAAATGTTTTTTATCTAAGGTTAAAAAACAGAAAAATTATTGCTGTATATGTACGTTATGTTATACATAAACATGAAGTGTATGTAGGAACGCAAAAGTATAATACATATGGTTGGGGCAAAGATGAAGACACAATATTTTCCCGCGCGGTAACATTTTGAAATTTAAATTTTGTATCCTTAAATTCTTTTCTCCTTGCCTTTTGACAAGGAGATTTTTATTATATCGAATAATTTGCCCCCGGGGGCTTATTTTGTTAGGATTGAAGCGTATTAATATGCGCCAATCCGAACTGTTTTTGAAGGTTCAAAAGGATTTTCCGAAGGACGAGGCGGCCCAAAACGCCCGCCTTTTGATACGCGGAGGGTATGTAGAGAAGCTCATGGCGGGCGTGTATTCGTTCCTTCCGTTGGGGCTCCGCGTCCGCGAGAAGGTGATGAACGTCATCCGCGAGGAGATGAATTCCATCGGCGGACAGGAGATGCTCCTTCCCGCGCTCCATCCGAAGTCCGTGTGGGACGCCTCCGGCAGGTGGGAGACGCTGAAAAATATCATGTACCAGTTCAAGGACCACGCGGGGAAGGAGGTTGGGCTCGGCACCACGCACGAGGAGGTCGTCGCGGCGCTCGCGGTGGGGAAGATAGAATCATACGCCGACCTGCCGAAGGCGCTCTATCAGATACAGACCAAGTTCCGCGACGAGCCGAGGGCGAAGTCGGGGCTCTTGCGCGGCAGGGAGTTCACCATGAAAGACCTTTACAGCTTTCATGCGGACGAGAAATCGCTCGTGGAATTCTATGAGTCGGCAAAAGAGGCCTATTTCCGGATATTTTCCCGCTGCGGGCTCAAGGCGCTCCTCACGGAGGCATCTGGTGGCGATTTTTCAAAGGAATATTCGCATGAATTCATGGTGGAATCGCCCATAGGGGAGGACTCCATTGTTATGTGCCGGAAGTGCCATATGGCGCGGAACTCGGAAATTGCTAAAAAGGGAGAAAAATGCCAGTCATGCGGGGGGCCGTTCGAAGAGGCCAGAGCAATAGAGGTAGGCAATATATTCAAGCTAGGGACAAGGTTTTCCGAGGCCGCGGGGCTCTCGTTCAAGGACAAGAAGGGTGTTGCAAATCCTGTAATCATGGCTTCTTACGGCATCGGCATTGAACGCCTCATCGGCGCTGCCGTTGAGATTCACCACGATGAAAAAGGGATAGTCTGGCCCGAGGAAATAGCTCCCTTCGCGGTGCACCTCCTCTCCATTGGAAAATCCGAAAAGGGGCTTCAAAAATTCGCGGAGACGGTGTACAGTGACCTCACTAAAAATGGCGTGGAAACGCTCTATGACGAGAGAGACGCCGGCCCCGGCGAGAAGCTCTTCGAATCCGACTTCATCGGTATCCCGTGGAGGATCATTGCAAGCGAGCGCACAATGAAAGAAAACAAAGTGGAGCTCAAAAAACGTTCCGAAGAAAAAGTGGAACTCATAACCATCGAAGAGTGTATTTCCAAATTCTAAATTCTAAAACTATGGTCATCAGAAAAAGTTTAGGCATCGATCTCGGAACGGACACGACGCAGGTGTATCTGGAGAAGAAGGGCATAGTGGTCTCCGAACCGTCCATCGTCGCGTACAACAACAAGACGAACAGGGTCGTCGCGCACGGAAGTGAGGCGAAGAAAATGCTCTCACGCACCCCAGCGCACATCACGGCACTGAGGCCGATAACCCACGGCGTCATAGCCGATTTCGAGATGGCGAAGGATATGGTGGAGCGGTTTTTGGCGAACGAGCATATACCGCGCTCGTTTTTCACAAGAGTGCTCGTATCCGTTCCCACCAATCTCACGGAAGTGGAGAGGAAATCAGTGGAAGACCTTTTGAAGGAGTGTGGCGCGAAGAGCGTATACGTCATCGAGCAGCCGCTTGCGGCCGCGTTCGGCAGCCAGCTTGACGTGGGACTCCCCACCGCGTATCTCATCGTCGACATCGGCGCGGGCACGACCGACATGGCCATCATTTCCATGAACGGTATCGTCGTGTCCCGGAGGATGAAGATAGCGGGGAATTACCTCGATCAAGAGATCATCAAAGCGGTGAGGGAGGAACTGAAGCTCAGCATAGGCGAGCCGACGTCGGAGGATATCAAGATTACGGTCGGCTCCGCCATTCCGACCGGGGAGCGGCTCGAGGTCGTCGCCCGCGGGCGCGACGTCGTTTCGGGCCTGCCGCGTGAGGTCGTCATCAAGGACACGCAGGTCCGGTACTGGCTCGCGCGCCCCTTGAAGATGCTCATCGAGGCGATGAAGGACCTCATCGAGTCCGCGCCGCCGGAACTCGTCGGCGACATCTACAAGAACGGCATTTACCTCTGCGGCGGAGGGAGCCTGCTCCGCGGATTGGGACAGCTCATCGAGCGCGAGATCGGCGTCGCCGTGCGGAACGTGGAAGACCCGCTGACGTCCATCGCGAGGGGGACCGGGTTCATCATCGAGAACTTCGACCGGTACGAGCATGTGCTGAACAATTTCCCCGACACGCCGAGATCGCAGTAACGGGATGGCAAAATTTCTAAAACAACTCGCGGTACTCGGAGCGCTCATCGCGCTTTTGTTCGTTCTATACTCGTATCGCGGATTTCTGGCGCAGGTAAGCGCCCGCGCAGGGACGTCTCTCAGGGATTTCGCCCGAGGCTCCGACAAGGATGCGGAGATCCTCGCGCTCCAATCGGAGAATCAAAGGCTGAGGAACGAGCTTGCGTACGTCGGAGAAGAGGCGAAGCGCCCCGCTGAGGACAGGTACCGCTACAAGATCGCGGAAGTCCATTCGCGCTATCCGTTCAACGACCAGAGCGCGGTGTTCCTTTCTCTCGGGTCCCTGGACGGCGTCCGCGAGGGCATGCCCGTCTTCGTGGAAAAAGGGGTGCTTCTCGGGAAGATCAAGAAGGTCGCGAGGACGCAGAGCGAAGTGGAGACTATACTCTCCCCGCAGTGGAAAACCTCGGTCGCAGTGGGCGAAAAGAAGGTCAAAGCCGTCTACGCTGGAGGCGTCCCGCCGGAGCTCGATCTCATCCCTAAGGACGCGGCGCTCGCGCCGGGAGACCTTGTCATATCCATCGCGCCCGATCTGCCTCTCGGCACCCTTCTCGGAAAGGTGAAGGAAGCGGGCGGGGAAACCTACGACGTCTGGCAAAAGGCGGAAGTGGAGCCCCTGTTTTTCCCGGAATCCTTCCAGACTGTACTCGTTCTCGTCAATTTCCCCTGATACTTGTCCCGTTTAATGAACACGTTGCTCGGGGCGTTCAAAACAAAAACCATGAAAAATAATATCGGCCGTCATTCAGTGATTTTCAATCAAAAAGTGTCGCAACGTACGGAAACGCTGTTTGCTCCGCAAACAGTCGTTTCCTTTCATTAACGGGATGCAACGCGTAAACACGTTTCTTTCGTTTCTCCTCGTCCTTTTCCTGTTCCTTATCGTTCAGGAGTCGGGCGTGGTGCAGTTCGGCGGCATTCGGGCAAATCTGCTTCTTGTCGGATTCATCGTTCTCGTGACGCTCCGCTTCCCGCTTCCGGAGATTGCCGCGCTGCTTCTCGCGCTTGCGGCGTACGTTCTTTTCAATGTCCCGCTCGCCCTTTCCGGATTCGCGGTGTTCTCCGCGGTCGTGCTGCTCTCCCGCTTCATGCGCCGGTTCCTTACGGGCCGGTTTCTCGTAGATTTTTTGCTTTTGCTCCTTTTCTCGACCGCGGCGTTATATTATGCATTACCGCTTTCCACCCACATGCTCTCCGCGGGACTTTCGTTCTCTGGCGTCGCGTTCCCATCGGCGCGCATACTTTTCGTTGAAATTGCCCTGAACGCCGCGGCGGCCGCGGTGCTGCTACTCACCGGGAGCCGCACAAAAGTAGCGTCCTCCTTCCGATGAAGCACAAGCGCCACATAGATTTCGAGGATGTCCTGATGGACCGGAGGGCGGAAGGGGAATTTGTCGAGATCCCGCTCCGTGACGGCCTTTTCAGCGCCGTGTTCCTCATCGCCGCCGTCGTCTTCGGCGCGCTTTTCGTCGAACTTTTCACGACGAACGTCGTTGACGGCGGGCGGTACCGCGCCCGCGCGCTCGGCAACATTTCCGACGAGCAGGTGGAGGAAGCGCCACGCGGGGCCATCATTGATCGGTTCGGGGAGGTCCTCGTCGCAAACGAACCCGGATTCAAGGCGGTTCTCTCACCGCGGGATTTTCCGGAAGACGCTCGCTCTCGCCTCTCCCTCCTCGCGCGCGTCGGAGACGTGCTCGGCATCCCTGAGGAGGAACTCGCGCGGAAGATCGGCGAACGCGATTGGGGACAGAGCGACCGGCTGCTCCTCAAAGAAGACCTTTCGCACGACGAGATCCTCGCGCTTTCCTCGGAACCGTTGCCCGGCATTTCGGTCGAGCCGAGCTTCCGGAGGGTTCCAGTCGATCCCCGCGCCCTTTCGCATCTCGTCGGATACACGGGACTCGTCGCGGAGGTCGACTTGGAAGAGGATATCTCCCTTTCGATCGACGACCGCATCGGCCGCGGCGGCCTCGAAATGTCCTATGACACGGAACTCCGCGGCAAGAACGGCAAATTCGTCTTCTTCAGGGACGCCGCGGGAAAAACGCAGGAGAAGAAATCCGTCCAGAAGTCCGAACAGGGGCTGACGCTCGAGACCAACGTCGATCGCGGACTTCAGGAATACGCGTACGCGCGCCTCATGCAGGGCCTTTCCGAACTCGGCAGGGACACGGGCGCCCTCATCGCGATCGACCCCCGAAACGGGGAGGTGCTCGCGCTCGTGTCGGCGCCGAGCTACGACCCCTCGGATATCGAGAACGCGCTTTCCGACCCGCGGAAACCCCTCTTCAACCGCGCCGTCCAGGGCGTCTATAACCCGGGAAGCACCATAAAGCCACTTGTCGCGACGGCGGCCCTCTCCGAAGGCGTCGTCACGCCGTCGACGCGTATATATTCCGCGGGATCTATCGAGATACCGAATCCGTACGATCCGGAAAATCCGAGCCGGTTCCTCGACTGGAAAGCGCACGGATGGGTGGACATCCACTCCGCGCTCGCGCGCTCGTCGAACGTGTACTTCTACGAGGTCGCCGGGGGATTCCAGGGACAGAAGGGGATAGGCATAGAGAAGCTCAAGAACTGGTGGGAGAAATTCCTCCTCGGCGAGAAGACGGGCATCGACCTTCCGGGAGAGGAGTCCGGATTCCTCCCCGACCCGGAATGGAAAGAGCGCGCTAAGGACGATCCGTGGCGTGTGGGCGACACGTATAACGTCGCCATCGGGCAGGGGGATTTCTCGGTGACGCCCATCGGGCTCTTGAACTATATTTCGGCCATCGCGAACGGCGGGAAATTCTTTTCCCCGCGCGTCGCCTTGGCGCTCAAGGACACGGAGGGGAACCGTATCCGCGCGTTCTCTCCGCGCCTCCTCGGCGACATAGGAGCGGAGGTCTCCGGCGCGCTCACAGAGGTTAGGCGCGGCATGCGCGACGCGGTCACGAAGGAGTACGGCACCGCCTACCTTCTCCACGATCTTCCAGTTCCGGTCGCGGCGAAGACAGGGACCGCCCAGGTGCAGAACAATCAGCGGACAAACTCGTTCTTCGTGGGGTACGCCCCGTACGACAATCCAGAGATCGCAGTCCTGGTGCTCGTCGAGAATTCGCGCGAGGGCGCCTTGAATACCGTTCCCATAGCGAAGGATATTTTCCTGTGGTACTATAGAAACCGATTAACGAACCGCTGAACATCATGGGTCCCGATTCATGATTACGTTGCTCGGGGCATTCAGATAAAACCTTGAAACCTAGCATAAATCACCATCAATGATTTTCTATCAACATAAGGTCGCAATGGTACGCCTGCCTGCCGGCAGGCAGGGAAATCCCGTCCCGCCACGGCGGGACGGAGATTTCCTATTATGAACGGGATGGGAATTGGGGATAAAGCATATCTTTCGAGGGAAAAGTACGAGGAAATCGGGCGCGAACTCGAGACCTTGAAGACCGAGGGCCGGCACGCCATCGCCGAGCGCCTGAAAGCGGCGAAGGACCTCGGCGACCTCTCGGAGAACTCCGACTATCAGGAAACCCGCGACGAACAGGCGCGCCTCGAGGCGCGCATCGCGGCCTTGGAAGAGACGCTCCGGAGGAGCGAGATCATCCACAGGCCCGGGAGCACGACCACGGTGAAGGTCGGGACGAAAGTGAAAGTGAAAAAGGACCGCAAGACCGAGGAATACACCATTGTCGGAAGTAACGAGGCGGATCCCTCCCGCGGCTTCATTTCCAACGAGTCACCCATCGGGCACGCGCTCCTCGGAAAGCGCGCGGGCGACGTGGCTACCATCGCTACGCCGAAAGGCGAGGTGAAGCTCCACGTCGTTTCCATCGAGTAAGGCATGCGCGAGGATATTCTCCGCGAGCGGAAAAGAAAATTGGACGCCTACGAGAAAAAGGCGTATGCGTTCCCCGCGCGCCTCGAGGGCGAGCGCGTGTCCGCGCGCGAATACCTCGAGAAATTCCACGGAGAGGAGAAGACCGTAGCGGGGAGGATCGCATCGCTCAGGGACCAGGGAAAGATCGTATTCTGCGATCTCAAGGACGAGACGGGGAAGCTACAGGTCGTCCTGGAGGAGAAGAAGACGGACGGGTTCGCGTTGCGGGAATTCCTGGATCAGGGGGACATCATAGAGGTGGAGGGCGAAGGATTCACGAACAAGAGGGGCGAGAAGGGGATGATGGCGTTGAGGTTCAGGCTCCTCGCAAAAGCGCTCCGCCCCGTTCCCGTGGAGTGGTTCGGCCTGGAGGACACGGAATCGCGCCTGCGCAGTCGCTATCTGGACCTTCTCCTCGACGAGGAAACGAAAGAGCTTTTCAGGAAGAAGGCGGCGTTCTGGAAAACGGCGCGCGATTTCCTGCTCGCGGAAGGCTTTTTGGAGGTGGAGACGCCGGTCTTGGAGGCGGTTCCGGGCGGCGCGGAAGCGGAGCCCTTCACGACGCATATGAACGCCCTCGACGAGGATTTTTACCTGAGGATCTCGCTCGAACTGCCACTGAAGAAGCTTCTCATAGGCGGCTACGAGCGCGTGTTCGAGATCGGGCGGATTTTCCGGAACGAGGGGATAGACCGGGAACACCTGCAGGACTACACCCAGATGGAATGCTACGCGGCGTACCTCGACTACGGGTGGATGATGGAAAGGATGCAGGCGCTGTACCAAGCGATCGCAAAAAACCTCTTCGGGAACATGAAGAGCTCGTATCAGGGCAAGGAAATAAATTGGGGCGGGAAATGGGAAAAGGTGGATTACTACGAGATCTTCAAAAAGGAAGCGGGCGTGGATCTTTCGAAAGCCGGCAGAAAGGAACTCGAGGCGAAAGCGAAATCCCTGGGGCTCTCTCCGGAGCCGTTCGCGGGGGAAGGCCGCCTCATCGACCTCATTTTCAAAAAAACCGTGCGTCCGAAACTCGTCAAGCCGTGCTTCCTCGTCGATCCGCCCGTTTCGGTCGAGCCCCTCGCGAAGCGCACGGAGCGCGACGCCGGACGGGTCGAGCGCTTCCAGATCATGGCGTGCGGAACGGAGCTCGGTAAGGGATTCTCGGAACTGAACGACCCGCGGGACCAGCGCTCGCGCTTCGAGGAACAGGCGAAGCTCCGGAAGAAAGGCGACAAGGAGGCGCAGATGACGGACGAAGCGTTCTTGGAGGCACTGGAGCACGGCATGCCTCCCTCGGCCGGCTTCGGGATGTCGGAGCGGCTTTTCTCGGTGATGATGGGGAAGCCGATAAGGGAAACGGTCGTTTTCCCGCTGATGAGGAAGGAAAAATGAGTTTCAAGTTTAAAGCATGTTGGACGTAGAACTCATACGGAAAGAGCCGGAACGCGTGAAGGACGGGCTTCGGAAGAAGGGCGCCGACGCGAAGCTCGTTGACAAGTTCCTGAAACTAGATGAGGAGTGGCGCGCGAAGACGCTCGCCGCGGAAACCCTAAAGAAGGAGCAGAATGCCATCACGAAGGACGTCGCGGCGCGCCGCGCGGAAGACCTGGTCGCCAAGGCGAACGTGCTCAAAAAACGCATCGCGGGGCTCTCCGACGAACAGGCGGAACTTCTTGGTAAGCGCGATGCCGTCCTTAACTCGATGCCGAACCTCCCGTTCGACGACGTTCCCGCGGGGCGTGACGAATCCGAGAACAAGACGCTCCGCGAGGTAGGGGCCATCCCCGAGTTCGGTTTCGAGCCGAAGGATTATCTGTCGCTCGGTGAATCGCTCGGCCTCATCGACGTGAAGAGGGCGGCGGAGGTCGCGGGGAGCAGATTCGGGTATCTTTTGGGAGGCGCGGCGCTCATCGAACTCGCGCTCGTGCGCCTTGCGTTCGAGGTTGCGGTAAAAAAGGGGTTCGTTCCCGTCATTCCCCCCGTGATGCTCCGTCCGGATGTCTATGAGGGGATAGGCCGGCTCGCCGCCGACCAGAAGGACGAGCGCTATTTCCTGGAAAAGGACAATCTCTACCTCGCGGGAAGCTCGGAGCACACCCTCGCCCCGCTCCATATGGGGGAAACCCTGAAGGAAAAGGAGTTGCCTCTTCGATACGTGGCCTTCTCCACGTGCTTCAGGCGCGAGGCTGGAAGCTACGGCAAGGACACGAAGGGCATTCTAAGGGTCCACCAGTTTGACAAGGTGGAGCTGTTCTCGTTCGCGCATCCGGAGAAGTCGGAAGAGGAGCACACGTTCCTCCTCTCCGTGCAGGAAGAGCTGATGAAGAAGCTCGAACTCCCGTATCGGGTCGTCGAGGTGTGTGCGGGGGACATGGGATTCACCGACGCGCGGCAATACGACATCGAAGCGTGGTTCCCGAGCGAGGGAAAGTACCGCGAGACGCATTCGTGCTCGAATACCACGGATTTCCAGTCCAGGGGGACGAAGACGTCGTTCAAGGCGAAGGATGGCGCAAAGCGCCCGGTGCACACGCTGAACGCCACGGCATTCTCCCAGCGCCCCATTCTCGCCGTTTTGGAGAATTTTCAGACGAAGGACGGCACCGTGAAATTGCCGAAGATACTCCACGAGTACACGGGATTGAAAGAGCTTTCATAGCGCCGAAGAGGCGCGGACTGGGGAGGGCAAAACGCCCTTTTTTCGTATATCATGATTGTATGAAACGCTCGGTAAAGCCCATCTTATGGCTCCTTCTCGCCGTGGCGCTCATAGCCGGCGGGTATTTTTTGTATCAAAGGTGGTGGAATGACCCCGAGTCGAATTCCGTGTTCGGGAAGGCGAAAGGCAGCTTCATCGAAAAGGTCGCGGATGCCGCCGCGTTCGTCAAGGAGAGGACCGGAAAGACGTTCGAGAAGGCGGCGGTAAGCTCGTATTCCTACGCGAAAAAGGGTGCGGGGGAGACACTGGCGTCCTTGGGCGGCGGCCTGGAGTCTCTCGGCGAACGTATCTCCGGGACTTCCTCCGCGCCTTACGCATCCCCGGCACCGGCCTCATCCGCGTCCTCGACGCCGTCCGGCGCGGGGACGGGATTTTTCGTCCCGCCGCCGCTTTTTTCGCTCTCTGGGATACCCGGGGAGCCGTTCCTATTCTCGTTGAACCGCGCGGGCGCATTCTCCGTCTCATGGGGAGACGGCGCGTCGGAAAAGATCGCGGTTGCCGAAGGGGAAACTAAGACCGCGGAGCATTCGTGGGACCGCAAGGGGGATTTCGAGGTCGTCATATCCTTCGCTTCGGCGAGCGGGCGGGAGGAATGGAAATTCTTCGTGAGGGTGGAGTGAGCGATGAAGCTGAAGAGAACATACATCCCCCAGAGGAATATCCTGAACTATTCCGTGAGGGAGCGGGAACCGAAGGGCCGCGTGAAGGTCCTTGTGATCGCGCTCATCGTTTTCCTCGCGCTTATCGGAGCCGCCGTTTATGCCGTCTTCCGGGCGGATTTTTTCCGCGTCGCGTCGCTTGAAGTTTCCGGAAACCGGTTTCTAGACCGCGACGCGATCGTCGATGCCGCTGCGGAGGCGATCGCGGAGCGAAGCCGCGTCGCGCCGCTACTCGGGAGGGAGCACATCCTCTTCTGGGGGCTCTCGCCGGGCAAGCTTTCTTTTTCGGCCCCTCCCGAACTCGCGTCCGTTTCCGTCAGCACGGACATTTTAGGGAGAGGTGTGAAACTCTCCGCCGAGGAGAGGAATATCGTCCACATCGTGTGCAAAACAGCGGGGAGCTCATGTTACGGCATTACGGGGGACGGGCTCGTGTTCGCGGAGATACCCAGGGTGGTGGGCTCGCTCATCCTGCAGATCGAGGATATGAGCGCGGAACCGGTCGCGATAGGCGAGCCGTATTTCAAGGACACGGAGTTCCTCGCGCGGGTGGAGGAAACGACCCGGATCCTCGAATCGAAAGGGTTCACGCCAGCCTTGATCCGCGTGAGGGACCACGCGCTCTACGAATGGGAAGCGCTCCTCCCCTCGGGGGTCGCGATGTATTTTTCCGGCTCTTTCGTGCCGAAAGACCTCCCGCTCATCCTCGACGAGCTCAGGAGGAACGGCGGCATAAACGACTTCCGCTACATCGATTTCAGGGTGGAGGACAAGGTGTTTTACCAGTAAACGAAGCGAGTGAATACGAAAATATCGTTTTCGTATTCCGAGCGAGTGAAACTGGCAAGGATAAAGTCCGCCACCAGTAGTTTATTTCACCTGGAATATGAAGATGGACGTTCCGGCGCGCGCGTCCGGTTCCGGCACCGCATACATCCCTTCCTTGAAGTCTGCATTCCTCGCGCGGAGGAACGCGTACTCTCCCGAGGGGTCCCGCTGGAATCCCGAGGCGGGCTTCGCCATTGCCGATGCGAGCGTGTTCACGGACACCGCGAGCCATTCGATGTCTTCGTCCGCGGGGTTTCCTTTCTCGGAATTCCACGGGACTGCGGCGGGCCCGAGGTAGTGCTCGGGATTTCCCCCTCCGAAGTAGTCAACCGCTATCCTTTCCACGCCGTTTTCCTTCGCCCATTCCCCGAGGCGCTTCATGTCCTGCCCCCAATCGTAGTTGGAGTCCGTGACATAACGGTATCCGTTCCGGGTCCCGCCTCCCGCTTGGTTGAAGTACGAAAGATAATACGGCGACGCGGAGCCCGTTTCCGCGACGAGCCACAGGAGCACGAGCGCGAGCGCGAGCGATTTCAGGCGGTGGAATGTCACTTGGCGCCTGAAAAGCGGCCCTACGATGTGCTCCGAGAAAAGGTAGACGAGGCGCCGACCCTGCACGCCCTCGCTCTTGGATTCGATGAGTTTTCGCAGCGCGCTCGTCGCGAGGATGTAGATCATGGGGAGCGTTGGGATAAGGTGCCTCACGCCGATGTTGAGGGGGCTTTTCATGCTCCAGGCCCAGTAGATGACGATGAAAAGGAGCATCGCGAATTCCTGGAAGCGTATGCCTATGTAGCCCGCTAGTTTCCGCACATAACCGCGCTCGCCCTTGCGGAGCGCCGACGCGGCGCCGAAAGCAAGCGCGACAAGTATGAGAAGTAGCGACGGGAACGGTTCCTTGAGGAGAAAGACGACCGGGAAGTAGTACCACCATCCCGCCGCCGAGATCTCGCCGAGGAAATATCCCGTGTTCCCACCCGCGGCGCGCTGGAGGACCATGAAGAGCCCGAGAAGATAATCAGCGGCGGGGCTTGTGACGGGGTTATCGGTCATGGAGATCACCGCGTCTATCACGGGGCGGTATGGAAACGATTGGAGGATGAATTCGGCGTCGCGCGCCTGAAGTTCCGCGGGATAGTTCCACGTGAAGAGGAGATACGCGGCATAGACGAGCGCGAAGGCGATGAGGCACGTCGCGACGAAGGCGCCGAGGTACCTTCTCCACTTCCGCCTCGGGAAACGCTCGGTGCCCGACGCGCGGCTCTCCACGTAATCGGCTAATGCGAGCGAGGCGATAAGGAGGAGGAAGAAAGGAATCAGGAGCGCGTTCGAGAATTTCATGAGTTCCGCGACCCCCAAGGCGAGCCCTGCGAGAAGGGTCTTTTTCCCGGAGGGTGCGAGAAGGAGCGAAGTGAAGGCCCAGGTCGCTAGGAGCGCGCCCAGGGCCGCGGCGACGTCCGTCGTCACGTAGTGCCCGTGAGCGAGGACGCTTGGGGAAAGCCCCAAGAGGAACGCTGGGAGAAGCGCCCATTTCTTCCCCACTATCTCACGGGCGAAAAGATAGGTGACGATGATGAGAAGGAGCGTGATGAGGATCGGAGCGAGGCGTGCGAGGAACACGATGAGGTCCGGGTCGTTCTCCGAGCGGTACAGGAACTCCGTGCCGGCGTCCCACTGCCCGTTCACGTCCTCCGTCCAGCTTTTGTGCGCGGTGGGGAAATTCGGCCCTAGGAAAAGGAGCGGGACGCCGGCGAGCGCCTTCAGGAGTGGCGGGTGCTCGGGATTCAGGCGGTAGTCGAGGAATCGGACGTAGGAATACCCCGCGGGGATGTGGGCGAGCTCGTCCATGATGGCGGATTCCCGCGAGGAAGCCATGACCATGAGAGTCCCCGAGAGGGCCACGATGCCGAAAAGGGCAAGCCAGGTGTATTTGGAATCCGACATTGTGTTATTATTATACCGTATGGGAAGGAAAAACGGATTTTCCCTCGTCGAAGTGATGATATACATCGCGATATTCGCCGTTTCAGCGGTGTTTCTGGTCTCCATCCTCATGGTCGTCACGCGCGTCCAGCTCCGCCAGGCTTCCTCGCACGAGGTGGAGCAGCAGATCGCGTTCGCGGGGGACACCGTGCGGCGACTCGCCCAGAAATCGAGCCTCATCGACATCACTGCGGGCGTCGCGACGACGACGTTGCGCCTCAGGATGGCCTCCTCTTCGGCCGACGTGACACTTATCTACGCGAGCGGGACCGTGATGTATCTCGAGACGCGCGCGACCTCGGAGTCGGGCGGGGCGATATCCATCACTCCTTTGACCGACGAGAACGTGAAGGTTGACTCGTTTTACGTCACGAAGTACGAGAATCCCGGCGGTTTTGCGGTTACGCAGATAGACCTCGCGATGAGCTCCGCGGCCACGAATCCGCTCTCCATGGTCTCCCGCACGCTCCAGACGGCCGTGACGAGGATCTCCGCGGCGACGTTCGATTCCGCCGTCCAGCCGACCGCGGACGGCACACTGAACCTTGGCGCCTCTGGCCTGAGGTGGAACAACGCGTATTTTTCCGGGACGCTTGAGGTCGGCGGGAGCGTCAAATTTACCTCGACCACCATTTCGAACATGTCTCCAGGCGCCGGCATTATCGTTAAAGATGCGGTCAACGGAAACTGCTACAAGATTTACACGACCTCTAGCGCGGTCACTGCTACGCAGGTAAGCTGTCCGTAATAAAGCTGATTGGTTTCATTTCAGCCGAAGGCTAATCCGCCTTTGGCGGAAGCTTGTGAGTGAAGGCGCTCCATTCGAATGGAGTGCCTCTGTTTTTATTCATACGTGAACAATCGTCGGTATAAGCGGATTTATTCCTCACACCTCGTTTTAAGGGTAGTGGATTGCTTTTATTTTCACCGAGCACATAAATTATGTGCTCGGTGCTGATTTTGTGATTTCGCCCCGTTCAAACAAAATCAGCACTTGACACTGTTGAGTGCTGATTTATAATTCCCTCACTATGCGGGAGCGCGCGGAGGCGATTTTGGAGGCGGGCATACGCCATTACATAGGGACGGGGGAGCCCGTCACCTCGAAGGCGCTTTTCGATTCATGCAACTTCGGCATACGCCCCGCAATGATACGCGCGGAGCTCTCGGCGCTCGGGGAAGAGGGATATTTCTCGCAGAATCATCCTTCAGGCGGGAGGATACCGACGCAAAAGGCCTATGAATTCTTCACCTGCCGCCTCCTTGAGCGGGAGAAGGAGGCAAAACCCCTCGACCGCGTCCCCGCGGTAGCGGGGAATCTCGCGCACTCCCTCATGCGCGGCGATGCGAGAAGCTTCGTGGAGGAGATGGCGCGCCATCTCGCGCTCCTCGGCATCGGGTACGGCTTCGCCCGCGACAGGTTCTACGAGAGCGGCATCTACGAGCTGTTTTCCAATCTCGACATCGAGGAAAAGGAGGATATTCTGGATGTTGCCCGCGACATCGAGCTCATCGAATCCCGGATAGGCGAGGGGGGCGCATGGCTCCGAAAGAACACGTGGCCGCAGGTCTGGATCGGTGGAAGCCCCGTTACGAAGAGCCGCGGTCTTTCCGTCATCGCGAACCGCCTCTCCGTGGGCAGGAAGCCGTTCCTGCTGCTCATGGTCGGGCCGGTCCGGATGGATTACGAGAAGTCGCTCCGCTTCATGAACGCGCTCGAGGAATCGTTGAAGTAGCATGTCGGAAGAGGATAAAAAGCCGGAAGCGGGGACGGCGGACGAACTCGAAGAGCTGAAGAAGGAGCGCGACGAATACCTCGACGGGTGGAAGCGCGCGAAGGCGGACTATCTGAATTACAAAAAGGACGAGGCGGAGCGCTTCGCCTCATGGGGGAAGATGGCGAACGAAGCCCTCATTTGCGACCTCCTCATGGTCATCGACAGCCTGAATGTGGGGCTTTCAATGATTCCCGAGGGTAGCGCGGAGAAGAAGGGAATGTCCCTCGTGAAAACCCAGCTTGAGGATGTGCTCCGGCGCTACGGGCTGGAAATGTTGAAGGCGCCGCCAGGCAAGCCCTTCGACCCGGCGCGTGAGGAGGCCGTCGGAGAGACGGAATCGCCGCACCCTCCTGGAACCGTCGCGGAGGAAACGGAGAGGGGGTATTCGCTCGGGGGCAAGGTCATACGCCCCGCAAAGATCAAAATATCGAAAGTAAAAGGTCAAAAAGAAGAACAAAATAAGTCGGACTAAAAAGCCAATCAGCTAATAAGCTAATAAGCTAACTAAAAAACTATGGCGAAAATATTGGGAATAGATCTAGGGACGACGAACTCCGCGATGGCAGTCGTGGAAGGCGGCGAACCGAAGGTCATCGAGAACCAGGAAGGGAACCGCACCACGCCGTCGGTCGTCGCGCTCGCGAAGTCGGGCGAGCGGCTCGCGGGGCTTCTCGCGAAGCGCCAGGCGGTCGTGAATCCGACGCAGACGGTCTTTTCCGTGAAGCGGCTCATCGGCCGCAAATGGACGGACCCGGAAGTGGAACGCGACCGAAAATGGCTGCCGTTCGAGATGCGCGCTTCGGCGCACGGCGGCGTCGAGATACGGATGGGGGAGAAATGGTACCAGCCCGAGGAGATCTCTGCGATGCTTCTCCAGAAGATAAAGTCGGACGCCGAAGCGAAGCTCGGCGAGAAGATAGATGAAGCGGTCATCACCGTGCCGGCGTACTTCGACGATTCGCAGCGCCAGGCGACGAAGAACGCGGGCGAGATCGCGGGCTTCAAGGTGCGCCGCATCATCAACGAGCCGACCGCGGCGGCGTTCGCATACGGGATGAACAAGATGAAGAACGAGAAGATCGCTGTGTACGATTTCGGCGGCGGCACGTTCGACATTTCCGTGCTCGAGATCGGGTACGATCCTGAAACGAAGGAACAGACGGTCGAAGTGAAGGCGACCGGCGGGGACACGCATCTGGGCGGGGACGATTTCGACAAGCGCATCATCGATTTCCTCGTGTCCGAATACAGAAAAAGCGACGGCGTCGACCTCTCCAAGGACACCCTGGCGCTCCAGCGCCTCAAGGAGGGCGCGGAGCGGGCCAAGCACGAGCTTTCGAGCGCCACGGAAACGGAGATCAATCTGCCGTATGTCACCTCGGATGCCTCGGGACCGAAGCATTTCGTCATGAAATTCACGCGCGCGAAGCTCGAGGACCTCGTCCGAGACCTCATCGAGCGCTCCATCGCGCTTACCCGCGAAGCGGTGACGGCGCCAGCCCCTAAGGGCGCTGGGCTCGGCCTAAAGGACATACGCGAGGTTCTTCTCGTAGGGGGGCAGACGAGGATGCCCGCCGTCTCGGACGCGGTGAAGGCGCTTTTCGGGCGCGAGCCCCACAAAGGCATTAATCCCGACGAAGTGGTGGCCCTTGGCGCGGCCGTGCAGGCGGGGATATTGCAGGGCGACGTGAAGGACATATTGCTTTTGGACGTCACGCCGCTCACGCTCTCCATCGAGACACTGGGAGCGGTCGCGACGCCGATGATACCGAAGAACACCACCATCCCCACGCAGAAAACGCAGGTGTTCTCGACCGCCGCCGACAATCAGACCTCGGTTGAGATCCATATAGGTCAAGGCGAGCGCCCGATGATGGCGGACAATAAGACGCTTGCGCGGTTCATCCTGGACGGCATCCCGCCGTCGCCGCGGGGCATTCCGCAGGTCGAGGTAACGTTCGACATAGATGCGAACGGAATTTTAAGCGTGCAAGCGAAGGATAAGGCATCCGGGAAATTGCAGTCGGTGAGGATAGAGGCCTCGACCTCGCTCTCGAAGGACGAGGTAGAAAAGCTGAAACGCGACGCCGAGGCGCATGCCGCCGATGACGAGAGGAAAAAGAAGCTTGTCGAGGCGCGGAACCAGGCGGAGTCACTGATCTACGTCGCCGAGAAGAGCCTTAGGGATGCGGGGGACAAGGTCCCCGCCGACGTGAAGGCAACTGTCGAGGAAAAGATACGGAAGGTGAACGAAGCGAAGAACGGCGAGAACGAATCTGAAATTGCCGCCGCGTCGCAGGACCTTTCGCTCTCGCTCCAAAAGATAGGCGAAGCGATGTATAATAAGGGGAACGCGTCCCCGGAAAACCCGGACGGAACACCAGAACATGGCACTCACCCCGACGGTAACCCGACAGTCTAAGGAATCGGAGGTTGACAAGAGCTCGCCCAAGATCGTCGCGATCGCTCTCGTCGGGTCCGCCTCATCTTTCTTCGCAGTTTTCCGTTTCACGGAGCTTTTGTCGTCCCTCACGCCGATGAACGCGCTCTACGCGTGGCTTGCCATCGCGGGATTCCTCGTCGTGGCGCTACTCCAGACGTTTTTCATCAAGAGCGCCTGGAAGCTCTTCCTTATCTGCCTCGCGGAGATCCTTTCCGCCGCTTCGCTCCTGTGGGAAAGCTTCTACCCGGTGCCGTCCGTTCAGCTCGCCGTCGGGACGGGCATATTCCTCGCATTCCTCTTTTTCGCGTCGTACGAGGGGTCGCGGTTCCTCTCGCAGGCGCTTTCCATACGCTTCGCGTTCGTGTCGCGCGGGATCTTCGCGCGCGCCGCCACCGCCTTCCTCGTGTTCCTCGCCGCGGTTTCGTACGTGTGGTATTTCGACCTCGGGAAATTCAACCCGGAAGACGGGTATGCCCTTATGACGAGCGGCATCTTCTCCGCGGAGCCGGTGCTCCACGTGTGGTTTCCCGGCGCGAGCCTGAACCAGACCGCCGACGTCTTCTTCCGGAAGGTCGCGGAGTCGGAGCTCCGGAAGCTTCCGAAACCGAGCCCGGAGACCGGAGGCACGGAAACGCAGATCGATTTCAACATACTCTCGAAGCAGCAGCAGGAGCTTTTGATACAAGGGACCGCGGAAACCATCCGCACGTCCTTTGAGCGCACTCTCGGCATTCCTATCCCGAAGGACGCGTTCCTGAAGGATGTGCTCTACAATTTCTTCGAGGCGAAGGTAAAGAGCTTTTCCGACAAGGCGAACGATTATTTCGGACTGATAGTCGCGCTCGCCGTGTTCCTTATCCTCAAGGGATTTTTCATCGCGTTCGGGTGGCTCATACGCTTTTTCGCGTTCCTCGTCTACCGTTTTCTCCTTCTTGTTGGCTTCGCCTACGTGAGCGTGGAAACCCGCAACCGCGAGTTCATCCTGCTTTCATAGGCGCGCCGGTTTCATCATGAGGGATTTTTACGAAATACTCGGGGTTCAGCGCACCGCGTCCGACGAGGAGATCAAGAGGGCGTACCGGCGCCTCGCGCACAAATACCATCCCGACAAGGGAGGAGGTGACGAGAAGAAGTTCAAGGAGATAAACGAGGCATATCAAGTGCTCGGCTCTCGCGATAAGCGCACCCAGTACGACCGGTTCGGCCGCGCGTTCGACGCCGGCGCCCCCGGTGGAGGGTTTCCGGGATTCGACCCATCGGCTTGGGGCGGCGAATGGAACGTAAATGGGGCGAATTTCAGCGACTTCGGGGAGATCTTCGAGACGATATTCGGCGGATTCCCCGGGCGAGGGCGCGCGCGGGAAACCTACCGCCGGGGGAGCGACGTGGAGGCGGCGGAGACGCTCTCTTTGGAGGAGTCGTTCCGCGGCATACGGCGCACCGTCGCGTTCCATACGCATGTGACGTGCAAGGAGTGCGCCGGGGCGGGCCATTTTCCCAAGGATGGGTTTATCAAATGCTCGGTGTGCGGCGGCAAGGGGGAAGTGAGGATGGAACAGCGGACGTTCTTCGGCAATTTCGCGCAGGTGAAGACGTGCGGGAACTGCTTCGGGAAAGGGGAGGTGCCCAAGAAGCCGTGCGTCGCGTGCAATGGGACGGGGAGGATAGAAGGGAAGCGCGCCGCGGAGGTGGAGTTCGCGGCGGGAATCGAGGACGGGCAGATCATCAAGATAAGGGGAGCCGGGGAGGCGGGCGAGCGCGGAGGCGGTGTCGGCGACCTTTATATCGTCGCGCGCGTGAAAAAGCACCCCGTCTTCGAGCGCAAGCGCGCCGACCTCTATGCGAAGCGGGAAGTGAAGGTCACGGAAGCGCTCCTCGGGAAAACGCTCCGTTTGAAGGACATCGGCGGAGAGGAAATTTCGTTCTCCGTTCCCGCGGGATTCGATTTCGACGAGTTTCTCCGCGTTCCGGGGCGCGGCATGCCGCGCTTCGGCGGCTTCGGTAGGGGAGACCTCTATGTGAAGCTTTCCGTAAAGACCCCGAAGAAGGTCTCCGCGAAGGCGAAAAAGCTTTTGGAGGAATTAGACACCGAGTTGTAGCGGATCCAAAAACTGCAAAACCGCTCCTTGAAAGGAGCGGTTTTGCATTTATTGACGAATTTTAAAATTTAGTTTACAATGAATTTATTAGAAACTTTAAAATTGGAGGTTTAAGATGCATGATTTGCAGATTCCGCGGACCCCGCAGGAAAAACGTCTGAGGAAAGAATTTCAAGCCTTGATAGATGCGATTGGTAAGACGGTTGAAATAACCTCAACGATTTACAAAGGGTGCTCCACAAAAACAAAAAGGAGATCGACAATCCACAAAGGAGCTCTTTCAGAGATCCATCCTTGTCGGTGTCTTGTCATTCTGCATAGTAATTGCAGGGAAAGCGTTCCTTTCGCTGGACGCTTTATAATGATAACCCGGGTAACCAAAGGGGAGAGTGTATTGTATAAGAATACTTTGCTGAAGTATGAGGTTGCCGAGGGAAAAGTCAAAGATAAGCTGTTTGGGAAAATGTATAACTACCGATATAACGACCTGGAAAGATGAACAAGTTTCAAAATTAAAGAGAGAGGGGGGAGAGATAACCCCCCTTTTTTATTTACCTTTAATCAACAGTTGACACCATCCGACTTCAGACCTATTATAGTCCCGTATCCGCAGAAAGCTCTGACGCAAAGTCGGAGTCCCGATTCCGCAAAGCGGACGTCGGGACAGGCAACCCAGAGAAAAGGGTAGAAGACCTGCCGAGGAAGAACCGGAATTTTCCGGATTTGAACTGCGGTATAAAGGTCGCAGTTTTTCGTTTTTATGAAGACAAAAGAACAAAAGAAAACACAGATAGAAGCGGGCCTTAAGGGCATTGACGAGAACAAAACGCTCGTTTTTGCGGACTTCGCCGGCGTAAAAGTGAACGAGCTGAACGCTTTTAGGAAATCGCTGCATGATGCCGGAGCGCGGTTTGAGGTGTTCAAAAAACGCCTTTTGCGCGTGGCATTCCAAAAGAAAGGCATTGATATTAATCCGGAGGATTTTGCGGGCTCGGTTGGCATAGCTTTCTCAAAAGAAGGCATAGAAGCGCTCTCGGCGACAGTTTATGGATTTGCGAAGAACGTGAAAGCGTTCAAAATCCTCGGCGGATTAGACACCGAATTGAAAAAATTCTTTGACAGTGCGGAGGTAACCGCAATCGGCAGTTTGCCGCCACGCGAAGTATTGCTCTCGCAGGTGGTTGGCACAATCGCCTCGCCGATGAGCATGTTCTTGTATGTGCTTGGAGAAAGGGCGAAACAGGTAAAATAAAAGTCGAAAATATAAATATTAATTATGGAAAAAAACTTCGATAAGATCGTTTCGGAAATAGAAAAAATGAGCGTCATGGAGCTTGCGGAGCTCGTAAAAGTCCTGCAGGAGAAGTTCGGCGTGTCGGCGGCGATGCCGGCCTCGGGCGGAGGAAACGGCGGCGAAGCCGCGGAGGAAAAGACGGAATTCAATGTTGTATTGAAATCCAGCGGCGAGCAGAAAATCAACGTCATCAAGGTCATCCGCGAGGCGACGGGATTGGGCTTGAAGGAGTCCAAGGATATCGCCGATGGCGCGCCGAAGACGGTGAAGGAAGCGATGAAGAAGGAGGACGCGGAAGCGCTGAAGAAGAAATTGGAAGAAGCGGGAGCTGTCGTGGAATTGCAGTAATCGGCGGCTTCTCCGGAAAAATCCCGACATCATGTCGGGATTTTTCATTCCGCGAGATAGAGATGTATCTTCCTGCCGTAGTGTCCGGTCTCTATTGGCGGCAGAGTGCGGATGCGCCACGAGGCGGGGAGCGGAAAGTCCACGGAGAATATCCGTGTTCCGGGCCTCGCTTCGCGCGAGAGCTTTTCGACGACCCTCGGCATCATTGAGGGAATGAGGTACATCACTACATGCGTTGCTTCGGAAATGTTTTCACCGAAGAAATCCGCTCTCCGCGCCTCTATAGGGAGTTTTTTCCCGCGCAGCTTGAGTTTAAAAAGAATATAGGGAATTATGTCTCTTTCTATGCCGACATACCGCGCGCCTTTTTCGCGCTCCGCAAGCGCGATGAGTATCCGCCCGTTGCCGCACCCGAGGTCGTAGACGGCGTCCCCGGGGCGGATGCCCATGCCTTCCGCGAGCGCGGGAAGCATCGCGTTCGATGTCGGAACGAACAGTATCTCGCGCCTCACGAGAAGGCGGTACGCCCCGAGGAGGAAATACGCCCCGGCGAGAACAAGGAGAAGGAGCAAAAAATAAAAAAGGAAGATCATCGTGTGCACCCTGTAGGGATCGGACCTACGGCCTTTCCGATGTGAACGGAACGCTCTACCACTGAGCTAAGGGTGCTCATACAAACAATGGCGGGCTTCGCCCTTGTCATCTTCGCTCGCTCGTAAACGTAAATGTAAAATCTTTCCGTTTCCTCGCTACGCTAGATGATGGCGGGCTTCGCCCTTGTCATCTTCGCTCGCTCGTAAATACAAAAGCGGTTTTTTGTATTTCCTCGCTACGCTAGATGATAGAAAAAAAAAGAAGCGTTGTAAATACAACGCTTCAAAATCATTCGCGGTGTTTTTTGCCGCTACTTTCGACAACAGGGGATTTTCATCTTTGGGTGAAAATTGGTAGGTTCCGATAGCAACATTGCCCTCACTATTTCCTTGTTCGTGTCGAACCATATCACCAATCCCGTCTTTTCATTGATGGGGCAATAGATCGTCACATCCCTGACCATCGGAGCGTTTTTTCCCGCGAATTCTATCCCTTGTATCCAGTGAAACGTCTCAAGCCCGTTCTCTTGAGCCTCGATTCTTGTTTGTAAGACTTTTTTCTTTTCGTCCCCTATGAAAACAGGATTGTCGGTCGTTTTTTTGGATTTCTCCCCGGGCAAAAAAGCCGTGAGAAATTTTATGCATCCGTTTGAGAGCGCGAAATCAATGTGATTTTTTCTGAATATCCTGAAAATCTTGGCCTCTTCCTGAGGCATAATGGCGGTGGAACGGGAAGCGTTTTCCATATCTATTCTCCTTCATGTTTATAAATTTATTTTTAAATAACCTTTCATTTGTACCATTTTGCGCGCATTCGGTCAAGATTTATCCACAGCCGCCTTACTTTGTTTTTATTTGTTATACACCCTTATAAACTTGAGAATGTCAGTATGTTATAATGTGAATATGAGCAATGTGAAAACCGCTAGACAGATGGAGCGGCACTTGAAGGGGATTGCGAATCATCACCGTATCAACATTCTCATTCTTGTTGACGAGCAAGAAGGGATCACGCTTGAAGCGATAGCTGAGACGTTGCACGCGAACGAAAAGACAATTGGTGATCATACGCGCCGGCTTTTACAGGCTGGACTTTTGGACAAAAGGTATCGTGGCAAATTCGTTGAACATTCACTGTCTCCTTACGGCAAGACATTTGTACGTTTTTTGAAAGCATTCCGTCATGTCTGAAAAGAATACCCTTACAAACTTGAGAATGTCAGGGTATTATTTTAAATAGTTATGATTAAATTGATTTCCTGGAACGTGAACGGCATCCGGGCGGTGCACAAGAAGGGTTTTTTGGAGTGGTTCCTGAAAACTAAGGCCGATGTCGTGTGCGTGCAGGAGACGAAGGCTCACGAAGACCAGTTTCCAGAGGACCTAAGGAGCATACCCGGATACGGTATCTCCTATTCCAACGGCGAGAAGCGTGGATACAGCGGCGTCGCTACGTGGACCAGGGTCTCTCCAGTTGCTGTGAAAACCCATTTTGGGATTCCCGCGCTTGACGGCGAGGGAAGGATAATTGAAACTGAATTTAATGATTTTTTCCTCCTGAACGTCTATTTCCCGAATGGAAAGGCATCGCCCGACCGTCTTGAATACAAACTTGCATTCTATGACGCATTTTTAAAATATGCGAAGAAAAAGAAAAAACCTGTCGTGTTCTGCGGGGACGTGAACACGGCGCATAAAGAAATTGACCTCGCGAGGCCGAAAGAGAACGAGGGCGTCTCCGGATTTTTGCCCGAGGAGCGCCGTTGGCTCGACAAGTTCGTGAAAGCCGGATATGTGGATTCCTTCAGGGTCTTCGAGAAGGGCGGGAAACACTACTCGTGGTGGGACATGAAGAGCTTCGCGCGGGACCGTAACGTCGGCTGGCGCATAGACTACTTCTTCGTGGACAAGCGCCTCGTGCCGCATTTGAGGTCGGCAAAGATCCATGACGACGTGTACGGCTCGGATCATTGTCCAATATCTATTGAATTATTGATATAAATATGTTGAAGTATTGCTTTTATTTTTTGATTGTGATATAACAAAATCATGTTAAAAGAAAAACTGGGGAAACTTTCCGCGGAGCATAAAATTCAGAAAAAGACTGAAGAACAGAAAAAGGAAGAAGAGCGTCTTGCGCCGATTCGCGCGGAAATAAAGGATATGGAGGAACAGATGCACTCACTTGAAGTTTTGCGAGGCTCTTTGGCGTTCAAATCGGATAAAGAGCAGGGGAAAGGCATCGGCATGGAGGAGTATGCTTCTGAAACAACCGATAAGTTGAAAAAGCAGGAAACCGAGATCGAGAACGTTTTTTACGAAAACAAGGAAGCGCTCAAGGAAAAAGTGGGGATTACTTCTAAAGAGGAACTTATCGCGCGCCCTGAATTCGACGAGGAAGAAGAGGTGAAGGCGTATAAATCCGCTGAAAAAGACGTTAAAGAACTCGAGCTTACGGATCGGCAATTAGAGAACCGCCTGAAAAAGTTCGGTATTGAGACTGCTGAAGGCAAATTGGATTATGCCGCCCTCGCCGAAAAAGTAGGCAAAAGAATTCCAGAATTCCAAAAAGAGCTTTTTCATAAGAAACTCGAAACGCCAGAGGGCAAAGAAGAGATACTTGATTTTTTTGCTAAAGAAATCAGCGAGAAAATTCCAGGAAAGAGAAAAATTCAGGTTAATACCCACTCTTTTGAAAATCCAAGAAGCATTCAGTTGGAGGGTTTTGGAGTAAGTTTTAATGAGGGGTACAGTGGGTATGATAAGGATGAAGGTGTGTTTTACGACATTAGCAAGAAGAAATGCATTAATAAGATCAATTATGCGAAAGACCAGTTCGTTCCTAATGTCGTGGTATCGATTGCAAAGGAATACGGTTGGGAAATTGCAAAAGAAGCTCAATCACGGGCCATAGAAGAAAAGATTGATGTGGCATTCGACAATTTAAGCAAAAACGTCGTCCATCTCGATCAGTATGAAAAAGACATTGAAGGATGGTCACCGGAAAAGGGGAGTGAGGCCGTACGTTTTCTTCAGGAAGTAATTCAAAAGAGAGATGAGATTGGTGAGCGTATGGATAAAGTTCAAAGTGAAAAAGGAATCACGCTCGTGTTCAATTGGGGGTCAAAATATGCGAATGGTTTCGTGGGACATCTTGGGGACGAAGAGCAGTCCCTGAAGGCGGTCCAGAAGGCTTTAAATGAGTTTCCGCCTTCTGTTGATTACGGAAAGATTCTTGAAGCGTGCAAAAAACAGGAAGATTTTTTACGTTTCTTGGAAGAAAAGGTGGCAAGTGTAAAAACCCAGGAAGATGCCGATCGCGAGTTTGGAGGTCTTTCGAAAAGGGAAGGATATAAGGAAGTTTTTAAAAATAAGCCGGAGTATTCATTTAGAACGGAAGATTTTCGACGCAAAGCTTCGTACGAGGTTACTTCAAACGAAGAAAGAGTTTTTTCACAAGAGCGTGGAAATATCAAAAATTATGACGAAGCCAAAGAGTATGTGATGCAAAAGAAAAAATACCTTCGCGAGATAGAAGCAGATGTTGCAAAAATCACCCTTCAAGAGGCTGAAAAGCAGTTTTTGAAAGCAGAACTCGTGGAAGAATGCAAGGATGAAAAGTTGAAGACGCCTTACGGCAAGGAAGTGCAGGACTCTTCTGATGTAAGGTTTACAATTGAAAGCGCGGAGAAATATGAGCATTCATGCAATGTGATCATCAAGAATGCCGACAAGTTTTTAAAGGAAATACCCGAAGGTCATCTAGTGGTTCTTGATGGTAATGATATTATTGACGCTACCATGCGTGAAAAATGGCATGAAGTTGCAGACCACCAGAAGGCGCTTGAGTCGGATTTAAAAACTGCAAGGAATGCGGTAAGTACCCACTCAGGCACTAAGCCGGGTTTGTTTAAAAAGGCGGAATGGGAAAAGAAGAAAACCGACCTTGAAAGTGAGGTGGAACGCATCAAGAAAAATATTGAAGCAGATGGAAATAAATTGAGGGAATTAAATTGGAAGAGAAACGGTCTCTTTGAAAGTGGGACGTACAGCGAGCCCTTCAAGGAGGTAAGAGAGGCGGTTAATTTTGATAAAGTAACTCCTGGGGAGGCAGAAACACTCATTGAAATTGCAGCCATGAAAGTCCGCGAAAAGCACCGTCTCCCCCCGAAAGTAATGGATCTTTGGAAGAAATACACCACTCTTCTTACAGAAAAAAAGTCATAAAGTTTCCTCAAAAACCCCGTTGCAACGGGGTTTTTGTTCGTGCACATAAAGTTGACAACCATTGTTATTGGTAGTATAATCTTTTCAGCATTAAATCATTGAAATAACCTATTTTATTTAAAAACTAAAAACGAAAGAAGAAAATGAAGAAAAAGACGGTTTTACTTCTACTTACTTGCCTAGTTGTTGTAGGCGTCGCAGGGTTTGTTTTTTACGAGTATTCCCAATATAAAAAGAACCAAAAGAAACTTGAAGTGGTCAGGGGTCTTGAGGATGTCAATAACGAATGGAAAGGCGTTTTGGATACTCTTAGTGTGTATGAGTCTGAAATGAATGCCCACGAATATTATTCCAGGGCGGAGTATAAATCCATATACAGTAGGTATAAAATGAATCTTAGAGAAAAATTCGATAAAATCTGCGGAAAAAATTTTTTTGGCATCAAGCTTGGGAAGGGCATGAGAGATTTTGCATACGAAAATTTTTATTCTTATTATGAAGAAAATAATTTTTCTAAGCCAGAAGATATTGTAAATAGCGAAGTGGTATCAGAAGATATGAAAAGGGTTGTAAAAGAGGAACTCGAGTTAAGAGAAGCCGTAGGTAATAAATTATCAGAGATGGAACAAATACCCAAGAAAAGGATAATTGATTAATACATCTTTCTCCAAGGATGAATAAGACTGTTAAATTTTATAGTTTTATCAAAACACCCACATTTGTGGGTGTTTTTTATCCTTTAAAATAAAAAAACAGGCATGGTACAATGTAGTTATGATCACAACGAAGGATATTTTGGTGCCGCTTGATGTGCCGAAAAAGGCGAAGGCGGCGTACACGAAGAATTATTTCGAATTGACGCAGGGGTCGGGAAACCTCTTCCTCTTGGCCGGCGACCAGAAAATAGAGCATTTGAATGACGATTTTGTAGGTTTTGGCATCAGCGAGGACGATGCCGATCCGGAGCATCTCTTCCGTGTGGCGGAGCAGGGATTTGTGGGGGCGCTTGCCACGCAGATGGGGCTCATCGCGCGCTACGGAGGGAGCTATCCCGAATTGCGGTATATCGTTAAGTTGAATTCAAAGACGAATCTCGTGCCCCTTTCGGAGAAGGACCCGGAGAGCGCGGAGCTCGCGGACGTGAAGGACGTCGTTTCCTTCGCCAAAGAGACAAAGCTCAAGATTTTGGGCATCGGATACACAATTTACATAGGAAGCGAATATGAGACGGAAATGCTCAAGGAGGCGTCTGAGGCCGTGCGCGAGGCGCACGAAAACGGCCTTATCGCCATCCTCTGGGCGTACCCGCGCGGAAAAGCAATCGTTAAGAAGAACGACGCGCATCTCGTCGCCGGAGCCGCAGGAGTTGCGGCTTCGCTCGGGGCGGATTTCGCGAAAGTTGACGCCCCTGACGATGTTACTGAGCTTGCGGAGGCCGTGAAGGCGGGAGGCAGGACCAAGGTCATCTGCGCGGGAGGTGAGTCGCGCGACCCCAAGGAATTCCTCGTGCGCCTCGCCGAGGAGCTGAAAGCGGGGGCGAAGGGCGCCGCCGTGGGGAGGAACATCCACCAGAAGGGACTCTCTGAGGCGGTTCGCATGTGTTCCGCCATTAGGGCGCTTGTGGTCGAGGGGAAGGGACTGGATGAGGCGCTCGGAATGCTCAAAGGATGATGAAAAAGAGGGGAAAGGGGCTCACGCTTTACGTCGTCGCGCACACTGAGTCGTTCTACAACCGCCGGAGGATATTCACCGGCTGGATGGATTCGAAGCTCACGCCCCTCGGGCACAGGAACGCCGAAATGCTCGCAAAGAAGCTTAAGGAAAAAAAATTCGACGTTGCGTTCGTGTCCACGCAGACCCGCGCGAAGCAGACCATGAGGCACATCCTCAAGTACCACAAGGGAGTGCGCGTCGTCGTCGACAAGCGGCTCAGGGAGCGGAGGTACGGCCGCCTCGAGGGGAAGAGCAAGGAAAAATTCGCGCGCGAGCATCCGGACCTCTGGCCCGTCTATCACCGCTCGTACGACGTGCCGCCGCCGGGAGGGGAGAGCCTGAAACAGGTGGAGGCGCGCGTGCTCCCGTTCCTCCGCGAAGCTATCGCGCTCATGAAAAAGGAACGCACGAACGCGCTCATCGTCGCGCACGGAAATTCGCTCCGCCCCATGCGCCGGCATTTTGACAAGCTCACGCCCGCGCAAATGATGGCGCTCGAGGGCCAGTACAACAAGGTCTTTTCCTTTAGGGTCTAGGCATAGCGGATCTCCACTTTCCCGTCCGTGATTGCGATGTACGGCGAGGGCTCGTCGAGCCATGTTCCCGCGTTCCAGTATTCCACGCCGTCATTAGAGGCGTGCATCTCGATGTGCGTGTGCCCGCAGAAGATGCGCCCTACACCCTTTTTCTTCCCGTACGCGATTGCTCGGACTTTCAGGGTTTCGCTGGGGCGCTTCATGGCGATGGTGTTCTTGAAAAACTGCCCGGCTTTCCTGCCGCCGCTCCAGATGAGGAGCCATTCGGCGCCGAGATAGAGCAACCCCAGGACGCCCGGTTCCGTGGTGAAGTCGTAGAGCGAGTCCCCGTGGAGCGCGAGATGGCGGACGCCGCCCTCTTCCCATTCATACTCCCTCGTGACTGGGATGCCGAAGAACGCGGTGTTTCCCGAAAGCGCGATGTCGTGGTTTCCCGCGACCCACACGACCTCTACGCCGCTTTCCTCCTCGCCGAGGAGGCGCAGCGCCTTCAGAAAGGAGAAATCCCTCGCCTTTATCTTTCTCAGGTTCGTGGTGTGTAGGATGTCCCCAAGGAGGATGAGCCGCTTGAAATCGCGCTTCTCAAGGAGCGCAGTGACCTCCTCGATGCGCGCCGCGCCTAGCCCGCAATGCACGTCGGAAATGATGAGCGTGTCGATTTTCGGCATTTTTTCCATTATACTTGAAGAAATGGTATTCGCGAAAAAGTCGCTGTTGATGCTTTTTCTTGCCGCCAACCCGGCAATTATCGTTTTTTTCTGGCTTCAGGGGAACCGGGAGCTCCTCGCCGGGGGAGGGTTCCTTTCGCTCTATGCCTTCGGACGCCTCGCGGGGCTTCTCCTCGTCTACCAGGTGCTCCTCCAGATGTTCTTCATCGGCCGCGTCGGCTGGGCGGAGAAGCTTTTCGGTCTCGACCGGCTTGTGTACGTCCATCGCTGGAACGGATTCCTCGCGCTCGTGTTCCTTTTCCTGCATCCGCTGTTCCTCATATTCGGCGCCGCCGGCGCGAGCGGCGCGGGATTCGCATATCAGTTCATGCAGTTCTTTGCGCTCGACTATGTTCCGTTTGCGGTAGCGGCGCACCTCGTCTTTTCCGCCGTCATCGCCTTTACGCTCTGGTCTATCCTCAGGAAGACGAAGTACGAGACGTGGTACCTGGTGCATCTTCTCATGTATGCCGCCATCCTTCTCTCGTTCTTGCACCAGTTCGAGGTCGGTGAGGATCTCGCGCGGGGAATGTTCTTCAGATATTACTGGCTCGCCCTCTATGCGTTCTTCATCGGCGCGTTCCTCATTTCGAGGTTCTGGAAGCCGCTCCATGCGTTCTTCCGCCACGGCTTCTTTCTCGAAAAAGTGGTCCCAGAATGCAAGGACGTTTTCTCCTTCTACATATCCGGAAAGCGGATGGAGCGCTTCGCGGCGCGCGGCGGGCAGTTCCTGATGCTCAGGTTCCTCGCGCCCGGGTTCATCCTGCAATCGCACCCGTTCTCCGTCTCCATGCCGCCCAAGGCAAACGAGCTCCGCGTCACCGTGAAGGCGCTCGGCGATTTCACGAAGGCGATGAAGGGCATCCCTCCGAGGACGAAGATCTTGATAGACGGGCCCCACGGGCTTTTCACCGCCGCGGCGGCGAGGAAGAAAAAGATACTTTGCATTGCCGGAGGCATCGGCATCACCCCACTGCGGTCGGTCGTCGAGGACGCTCTCCGCGCGGGGAAAGAGGTCGTGCTCGTGTTCTGCGCCTCCACGCGGGACGATTTTGCGTTCCGCGGCGAGTTTTCCGAGCTCGCGGAGGAATTTGGGATGAGTTTCAAGGCTTTTTACATGGCGACGAACGAGCCGGAAGGATGGCTCGCCTCGCTGGAGCAGGGGCGAAGCGGGGGAGGCGAGACGGGGACGCTCGACGAGGAGAAATTGTTCCATCTGGTTCCCGACTTCGCGGAAAGGGAGGTGTACCTGTGCGGGCCTCTCCCGATGATGAAAATGGTGAGGGGAGTGCTCTACAAGGCGGGCGTAAAGCGCCGGTTCGTACACTTTGAGCGCTTCAAGCTGCTCTGAAGCTTGTGTTTCCTGCGTTTTCCCGTATACTCCGATCTTGTTGTTTAAAAACAGGAAAGGAGGGTAACGTTATCGAAGAACAAAGGGAAATTTTCGGTCCAGACGAGGAAAAAACGCCGGATATCTTTTGACCGCTTGTTCTCTTGAAGAACAAGCGACCCCGCTTTATTGCGGGGTTTTCTTTTTGGGGATGAAGTACTTTTTACCCTTCAAGCGTTCCGGAAGCAGGCTCTCCTTTCCGTATTTCTCGTATCCCTTGCCGTATCCGAGGTTCTTCATCAGCTTTGTCGGCGCGTTCCTGATCGTAAGGGGGATAGGCAGATTCCCGTGCTTCTTCACGTCGTCCATAGCGGACATGAGGCCGTCGTATGCCGTCCTGTCTTTCGGTGCAAGACATAGGTAAACGACCCCGTGCGCGAGGTTGATGGCGCATTCGGGAAGCCCTATGGTCTCGACCGCTCGGAACACATCGTTCGCTATGACCAAGGCCGTCGGCTGGCTCATTCCGACGTCTTCCGAGGCGAAGATGACCATCCTGCGCGCGATGAACTTCGGGTCCTCGCCGGACTCCACCATCCGCGCGAGGTAGTAGAGCGCGGCGTCGGCATCCGACGCTCTCATGGATTTGATGAAGGCGGAGATGGTGTTGTAATGCTCCTCGCCGTGCTTGTCGTACCGCAGGAAGCGGTTCTGGATGGTTTCCGTCAAGGTTTCGACATTGATGTCCTTATAGAGCTTGTGTGCCTGCTCGAGGATGCCGATGAGCTGCCGAGCGTCGCCGTTGCTGATATCGATGAGCCATTCAGTGGCCTTCTTGTCGAGCGACAGCCCCGTGCGCGTGATGATGGTCTTCAATTCCTCCTTGGAGAGCTCGTTCAGGACGAACACTCTCATCCGCGATAGGAGGGGGGCGATGATCTCGAAGCTCGGGTTTTCGGTCGTCGCACCGATTAGCGTCAATTCGCCCGACTCCACGGACGGGAGGAGGAAATCCTGCTGTGCCTTATTGAAGCGGTGTATCTCGTCCAAAAATATCACTTTTGGCTTCTTGCCTGCCTGCCCAGGCGGGCTTTTCGCCTTGATGATCTTCCTGATGTCCTCCTTGCTTGCGGAGACCGCCGAGAGCTCGAAGAGCTCGGCGTCAAGGGACGAAGCGTAAATCTTCGCGAGCGTCGTTTTTCCGCATCCGGGCGGCCCCCAAAGAGCGAATGAAAAAAGATGGCGTTTTTCTATCGCGGCGCGTATGGGCTTTCCGATTCCCACCAAGTGCTCCTGCCCGATGAACTCGTCGAGGTTCTTCGGCCTGATTGTGTGTGCCAAGGGCTCCATTGCTCGCATCATAGCACACCCACGGTATTGACAATGCAGGCGTTTCTGGGATAAAATAAGCACTAGTTTCCGAGTCCCGTCCCTCCAGGCCCGACAAGGAAATATTAAAAATATTTCTTTAAAAATCTATTAAAATACAGGAGGTAAAAATTGAAATCCACGCTATCCACATCCACGAACGGTCGCGAGCTCGCGCTCAATGAAGCGACCAAGAAAATCTGCAAACGCATCGAGAAATCAATGAAGTCGTTTTTCGGGGTGTATAAGATCCAGGAACTTCACGGGAAGGTCTTTGAGAATTGCAAATACTTATATCGGAGAAGGAACGGGCATGCCATTTTATACAATACGGTAGAAGGCGCCTCGATCCGTGTTGACGATTCAAGTGACCCCTGCAATGTGAGCATTACAGGAAAGATCAACTGCAATGATAGTTTCCACTCCGGAGTGGAACTGGTATATGTAGGGTTCACCGAAGAGAAGGGAAATTATTATGTCAGTTATCTTTCGTTTCCGCAAGACGGAAGCAAAACATACTTGTACTCGAAGGAAAAAATAGAGTGTAGTGGAGGGGCTGTTCCCGTTAATGTGGATAACGGGGGCTAATTAAGGAAAAGACAAACGATGATTACCAAGGGACCCATTTGCGGTCCCTGTTTTTTACGCGTTTTCCACGAGTTCCAGCGCCTTTTCCCGCAAGAGCCCCTGGCGGGCGAGTTCCTTCAATTTTTCGTGGTCCGTTTCCCCGTAATGGGTCCGGAGGTGCATCGCTTCGCGTTCCACTTCCTCGTCGCTTGCTTGGAGACGTTCCTTCTCGGCGAGCTTGTCCAATATCATTTTGATCTTCTCCCGCCTCGCTCGGTGCATGAGCTCCTCGTCGGCGAACTGCGCCTCGGTCTTGTTGAAGCCCTCCAGGAACCTTTCCTTGGGGATCTTGTGGCTTTGGGCGTGCTCTTCCAGTTCGGCGAGTATCGCCGCCTTTTCCTCCTCCTCCCAGAATTTCGGGAGCTCGATCTTCGTCTCCTCAAGGAGCTTTTTGGAGAGCGCCTCGCGCCGCTTCGCCTTCATCGCTTCGGTTTTTTCCACGAGGAGGTTTTCCTTGAGCTTCGCCTTCAGTTCCGCGAGGTTTTCGAATTTTCCGAGCTCTTTCGCGGTTTCGTCCGTGAGTAGGAACGGCTTTTCCTTCGTGGAGCGCATTGATTCCACTTCTTTTAGGAATTTTTCCACATCCTCGTCTTTCACTTCCGGCGTCTCCAACGGGACGCTTTTCCCTATGGATTTCCAGTTCGGGAGCCTGAATTCCGGCGCGACGCCCACACGTATGGTGAACTCGAGCGGGCTCCCTAGCTCTATTTTCTTCACCTCCACACGCGGATAGGTGAGGGGGCGGATATTGAACTCGTCCAAAATTTCGGGATACGCGAGCTTCAAGGCCTCGTTCGCGCCCTCCTCGAAGAGGTCTTTCTCGGAAACGTGTTCCCTCACGATGGTTTCCGGCACCTTTCCGGGCCTGAATCCGGGCGCCTTGAAGTTCGCGACGATGTCGCGGAAAGCGTCCGCCTTTTCCTCTTCTATCGCCTCCAGCGTGACGATGCCTTCTATCGTCGTTACCGCGTCCTTCGTCGTTATCTTTATCTTGTCGTAGGGTTTTGGCATACCCAGTATATCAACTTCGATTGGTTACACCGCGACAAGGTGTGTGGTTCTTTGTTTGCATTGTTTCTTTTTCCCAGCCTCTTCTCTTCGCTTTTACTTTTTCCACAGAGCGCATCGAAGTTGTATTACTGGGCATAGGGTTCTACGATATTACAGAAAAAGCGCACGGGCAAGAAAACTTATCCCTCATCCTTCGGAGAAGGGTGAGTGGATTGACTCGTAACGCTTTTTGTTGTATTTATGAATACAGTAAACGATCAATTATAAATTTAAAAACGGAGGAGTCATGATAGAAATAAAAATAGCGACATGGGTTTTTGTGTTGGTAATCATCTGCATCATCCTTTTATTGGCCTTCTTTATAACAACTGTTGTAATGGATCGCACATACAGGGAAAAAGAAAGGGTTCTCAAGGAAGACATTGTGAAGATATACATCCATATGAACGGTGGTTCGGAGGAAACCACCGGAGAGAAACTGATTGAACTCGAACAGGCAGTGAGCAGGTTTTTGGGCGACGAGAGCATATACAACAACGGTTCGGAAACGCCGTCGGAAAGCAAGGGAGGTGTGTGATGTGCATGTATAAAAAACAATTTTTGCCGAAATCCGAAATCCCGGCGGACTCTCAAATAACCGAAGATTTCAGCACGCACGATGATGAATGGCTTATAGAGGCATTTGTTGTACGTGTCAGGACCTTAAGCCGTGGACGTGAAGAAACTCCTTGGAGGAATGAGAAATCGCTGAAACGCATCAAGTGGGAACTCGCGAGAAGATGGGGAGGCACCCCAACAGAAATAAACGATGTTCTGGTGCGTTCTTTCAATCTTCCCGAAAAATTTCTTCTCAAGAAAGAGGAGGTGTTGTCATGATAGGAGCGACAATGAAAAGCGTAGGCTGTCTTGCGAAGATAGAACAGGCAGAAGCGTGCATTTACACGCTCCAATACGGCGACGTAAGCGAGCAGGAGAGGAAAAATCTGTTGAATGAGGTGAGGTCGATAAGCTTGGATTCGACGTTTTGGGTCGCGGCCGCTTTGGCCGCGAAAGGGGAGGATCTGCGGAAACTCTGCGTCGGAAAGGCCCTGGTAGGCGCCACCAAAGAAGAGATGTATCCGATAGTACGGTTGTTTGCTGTCTGACCGCAGCGCGGTAAAAATTCAAAGCCGCTCCTTTTAGAAGCGGCTTTTTGATTTCCTCCGACGTTTCAGTCGGAGTATCGACCTTACGTCGGGATTGTTTTCAAAAATAGAGTGCGCTAATATCAAAAATGCCTGTCTGCCGCAGGTAAACCATTGCGGGATCGTCTAACGGCCCCTAGGTCGCGAAGCGACCGGGGTCCCGGTAAATTTATGCCGTATCTTTATATTTTGAAAAGCGAAAAAGATGGAAATTTTTATACAGGAACCTGTATGAATCTTGAGAAGAGGATTGTTACTCACAATGGCGGCAAGGTCAAAAGTACGAGATTCAGACGCCCCTTGCGGTTAGTATACAGTGAATTCTTTAAATCATTATCTGAAGCTCGTAAAAAGGAATGGGCGTTGAAGTACACCCCGTGGGGCGGTAAGCTTAAAAAGTTATTGGTATCCAAAGCTGCGGGATCATCTAACGGTAGGATACATGGCTCTGAACCATGGAATCTAGGTTCGATTCCTAGTCCCGCAGCTTTGGATAGCAGGAAAAGGCATAAATTTACCTAGGGATAGGACACATGGCTCTGCCCCTAGGTCGCGGAGCGACCGGGGTCCCGGTCAGAGACCTAGGGAAACCAAAAAATTGGGGCCCCTAGGTCGCGAAGCGACCGGGGTCCCGGTCAGAGACCTAGAGATTCGATTCCCTGTCCCGCAGCCCTTCGTCGCACCCTGTGCTCCTCAGGGTCTGCGACCCACTAAATATAGAAAAGACGAAGGCACTGAGGAATCCTGAGTGTAAACGAAGGATGACGAAGTGATAAAATATCCCTGTGGGGTATTTTGTTTATATTCTCCGGTGCGACGACGAATCATTGTACGTGGGTTGTACGAATAATCTTAAAAGGAGAATAGAACAGCACAACAACTCAAAATGGGGTGCTCATTACACGAAGATCCGTCGGCCTGTCGCTTTGGCACATTCAGAGAAGTTCAAAACTCTTGTAGAAGCACGGCGCAGGGAAAAGGAAATCAAAGGCTGGCGCAGAGACAAAAAACTCTCTTTAATAAAAAAAACGAGCGGTGCTGAAAGTCCTGAGTAGACCGAAGGATGAGATTCCCTGTCCGAAAATTAAAAATTGAAAAAATAACAAAATTGTGGTTAAATAGCAATTAATTCGATGGAAAATAAATTTATATTGTCAGCATTAAAATGGTTCGTGGAAAATCTTGTTATTAGTATATTTTTTACTATTTTAATAACCGGCCTTCTACTTGCCCATAAATGGCTTTGGAATTATTTTTTCAAATCAAGAAAAATCGTAAAAATTCTTTCAATTCATAACAACCGGATACGTCAGCACTTCGATTTTCAAATCTCAGTACCTTCGGCTCGCCCTCCTAAAACGCCCCAAATAGTGCTTTAATGGTCTTATATGAAAAAACTGATTTTTCTGACGGGGAATAAGCAAAAATTTGCGATTGCAAAAAAAGCTTTTGCCGGCTTGAATATAAAACTGATTCAAAAGGATATCGCGCCACCGGAAATTCAAAGTATGAATGTGGAGGATATCGCGTCATTTTCCGTGGAATGGGCGAGCAAAAAATTCAAAGCGCCTGTATTTGTAACCGATGCAGGAGCGTGTATCAAAGCCCTGAATGGTTTCCCCGGACCGTTCGTGAAATATGTCAATCATTGGTTTAGGGCGGAGGACTACGTAAATTTGATGAAGGGGAAGAAAGATCGTTCTGTGGTCTTCAAGGATTGCTTGGCGTATTGCGAGCCGGGTAAAAAACCGAAACTTTTTTGCAATTCGACAGAGGGAAAAATTACGATGAAACCGCGGAGGAAAAGATACACCCCGTTGAACTCGGTATTCATACCGGACGGGTATAAGATAACCACCTCGGAAATGTCCCAAAAAGACATGCTCCAATTTTGGGGAGATAACATAGGTAATTGGAGACAATTTTCCGATTATTTGCGGAAAAAATTTTAATCCCTCCCAAACCGCCCAGCCGGAACCCGGAATTTTAACCATTAAAATTTTGGTATACTCATCATATGGTTGTTAAAATCTCCACGCAGGTTGGGAATCCCGTAATAAGAAAGAAATCAAAAGCCGTAGTTTCTTTCGGTTTAAAGACCACAAAAAACACGATTAAGAATCTCATTGACTCGATGAGGCATCATAACCTTGTGGGGATGGCCGCGCCGCAAATTGGAGTAAATCTGAGAATATTTGTGACGGAAATAAGAAAAACAAAATTACGAAAAACGAATGAAACCGATAAAGTGAGAGTTTTTATAAACCCAAAGATAAAAAAATATTCGAAACGCCAAGTATCGGCGTACGAAGGATGTGGAAGTGTGGCTTCATCCGGGCTTTTCGGAAAGGTAATGAGGTCTTACGAGGTTGCCGTTGAGGCCTATGATGAAAACGGCAAGAAATTCAAACTTCAAGCAAAAGGATTGCTCGCACGGATAATTCAGCATGAGTCGGATCACTTGGATGGCAAGATATTTCTTGATAGGCTCACGGACACAAAAAGCCTTATGAGCAGGGGAGAATATCTGAAAACCAAGAAATCTTAGTTTTAATTCGGTTTCAACACGTTCCCTATACTGATCTATATGCCTCATCGCAGTGTGTGGGAGATAGGACATCGCGGCGCCGCCGGGGAAGCCCCGGAGAACACCATGGCGTCGTTCCGGACGGCGCTCGCGGACGGCGCCGACATGATAGAAACCGATGTGTGGCGGTGCAAATCGGGCGAGATAGTCATTACGCACTACGAGGACTTGAGTATCGTTACGAACGGCACGGGCAAGGTTACCGAAAAGACGCTTGCAGAACTCAAGGAACTTGACGCGGGGAAGGGAGAACACATCCCGACCCTGGACGAACTCTTGGTATTCGCCGACGGGAAGATAAAGCTCAACATCGAGATTAAGCAGGAGGTGACAGGCAAGGAGGTTCTGGAATATCTCCGAAAATTCTGGAAATCCCCGCGGGAAGACATTCTCATCACGTCATTCATATTTGGGGAATTGGAAAGTGTCAGGAAGATGGATCCCGGTATGCGGCTCGGCGTGCTTACGAAGACCGACCTCGCTGAGGCGCTCTCGTTCGCGAAGAAGATAAATGCCTATTCCGTGAATCCCCAGTTCAAGCTGATAGACCGCACGTTCGTCGAAAAGGCGCACTATGAGGGATTCAAGGTGTTCCCGTGGACGGTGAACGAGCCGGAGGACATCCGCGCGGTGGAGGATATGGGCGTAGACGGGGTCATTTCCAATTTCCCCGAGAGGGTGAGAAAGTTGTAGAATTGAAACATGAACAAGGATTCCGGCGCGATATACGGTCTGGGCTTTGTCGGGGCGGTCGTCTATTACATCCAGAACGCCACGAGTTTTCCCGCCGCGCTTTTCGGCGTCCTGAAGGCCATCGTCTGGCCTGCGATGCTCGTCTATCACCTCCTCGGCATCATACAGATATAGCCGTTTGCCGGTTTCTAGCGCCGATAGGGAAGCATGTTACGATGAGTAAATGCTTATTGACGACGTCACCATAAGGATATCCGCGGGCAACGGCGGGAAGGGCGCCGTGGCGTTCAACAAGAATCTGATGAGTTTGGGGCCCGCGGGCGCCTCCGGCGGAAGGGGAGGGAGCGTGTACGGGGAGGGGACGTCGGATATCGGCGCCCTGGGAACGTTCCGCTTCAAGAAGGTCCTCGCCGCGGAAAACGGCCTTGACGGAAGAAGCCAGTTCCGCGACGGGTACGACGGAAAAGACCTCGTGCTGAAACTTCCAGTAGGCACGGTCATCCACAACCTCACGAACGGCACTGACACGGAGATTTCGCGCGGCGGCGAGCGCGCGCTTCTCGCGAAGGGCGGCAGGGGAGGCAGGGGGAATTTCCATTTCCGCTCGCCCGTGAACACCTCGCCCAAGGAATCCGAGCCGGGAACTCCGGGCGAGAGCTTTGAGCTCCGGCTCGAGCTCAAGCTCATCGCGGACGTCGGGTTCGTGGGGCTTCCGAACGTCGGGAAATCCAGCCTGCTGAACGAGCTTACGAACGCAAAGGCGAGGGTCGCGAACTACCCCTTCACCACCCTCGATCCGAATCTCGGCGCGTACTACGAGCTCATTCTCGCCGACATTCCGGGGCTCATCGAGGGTTCCTCGGGAGGAAAGGGCCTCGGCATCAAGTTTCTGCGCCATATCGAGCGGACAGGCATCCTTTTCCACTTCATTTCCGCCGAGTCCGAGGATCCCAAGGAGGATTACCGCGTCATACGCGCGGAACTCGGGAATTATAAAAAAGGGCTTTTGGAAAAGCCCGAACACCTCTTTCTCACGAAATCCGACGCGGTAAGCGCGGGAGTCCTCAAAGAAAAGTTGAAGGTATTGAAAAAGATAGATAAGAATGCAATCGCGGTATCCATCTACGACGCGGACAGCATCGCACAGGTGGAGGGGATTCTCAACGGCATCAAAGCCGCGAAGCTCACCGCCTCCGCCGAGTGAAATTCCGGGGTCCGCGCGAGGGGCCTCCGAAACGTGCGCGGGAAGTCCGCCCCGCAGGCCTTGTGTCCCGCCGAGGAGGGCGTCCCCTCATTGCGCGTTCCGCGCGCTCGCTTGTTTTTATTGCTCTAGTTGGTGGAAGCTCCGGAAGGCGCGAGACCGGTAGAGTGATTCGGATGAGACGTTCTATTGCCCGTATGTCTCCGCGCTCGTTGGGCCGCGCGAAAGAAATAGCATGCCCGCTCCTGCCGGCGCGACCCGTACGCCCGATGCGGTGCACGTAGTCCTCGGCGGAAGAGGGGAGGTCATAGTTCACTATGAGTTCTATGTTCGTAACGTCTATTCCGCGTGAGGCGACGTCGGTCGCCACAAGTACGCGGTAGCGTCCCGCCTTGAATCCTTCGAGCGCCTCCCTGCGCTGGTTCAAGGTGCGGTTAGAGTGAATCTCCGCGGCTGCGTGCCCCAGCGAACGGACTTGCGTCACGATGCGCTTCGCGCCGTGCTTCATCTTGCAGAACACGAGGACGGAGCCCTTGTAGTCGTAGAGGATTTTTTCCAAGAGGCGGGATTTCTCCTCCTGTGCCACGAAGAACATCTCATGCGTCACGTTTTCCGCCGTCGTGCCGGACCGCGCGATCTCGACGCGCACGGGAAGTTTCAGGTATTCCTTCGCGAGCTTCACGATCTCCTGGGGCATCGTCGCGGAGAAGAACATCGTCTGCCTCCTCTTGGGGAGCGAGGAAAGTATGCGCTTAAGCTGTGGGGCGAATCCCATGTCGAGCATCCGGTCGGCCTCGTCCAGGACGAGCGCGTCCAGCTTCCCGAACGAGATATGCTTCTGTTCCATGTGGTCTATGATGCGCCCGGGGGTGCCGACGACGATGTGCGGAGCGCGCGCGAGGTCCTTCGTCTGCCGCCATATCGGCTCGCCGCCGATTAGGGTCGCCGTGCGGATGTTGAGCTTCGCGCCGAGCTTGAAGAGCGTTTCGCCGACCTGAAGCGCGAGTTCCCGCGTCGGCACGACGACGAGCGCGAGAGACGCTCCCTGGAGCGCGTGCTGGACGAGGGGAATTCCGAATGCGAGGGTCTTTCCCGTTCCGGTCTGCGCGATGCCCATCATGTCGTTTTTCTCCATCGCGATCGGAATCGAGCGCTCCTGAATGGGCGTGGGGGTTGTGATCTTCATTTTCGAGAGGATATCGAGGATTCCGGGGGCAATGCCTAAGCCGTGGAAGCCTTTTCCTGGGTTTGTCATTGAACTGCATCATAGCCCATAATTCCCGTAGGCGCCATTTGTTAGAATGATTATGTATAGGAGAAAGGTCGCTCGGTGATATTCAATATTCATACCATGAAAGGTTTGCACATAATCTCGTTCATCCTCCTCATAGTTGGAGGTTTGAACTGGCTCCTCCTCGCCCTCTTCAGCTGGGAGATAGGGATGCTCTTCGGCGGGATGTCCGCGCTCATTTCGCGCGTCATCTACGTCCTCGTCGGTCTTGCGGCGATCTATGAGCTCGTGACGCACAAGAAGAACTGCAAGGCATGTGGCGTTCCCGCGGCGGGAGGCCCCGTGATTCAATAAAGTTGCCGTTCAACCAAAAACCCTCCGCTCGGCGGAGGGTTTTTGGTTTTCTTGGACCGGATTACCGGGAAATGGAGATGACGTCGTTCAGCTCCGCGCCGGGCGCGTAAACCGTTATCCTTCCCGTCGTCGCGTCCCGCGCGATGCTGTAGCCGGTGTTCGTGGAGGTCCCGTTCACGGGGTCGACCGGCATCTGGGAGATGTAGGTCGGGATGATGCAGGGCTCGAGGTTGTAGAATGAGGAGCCGATGACGGTCGTCGACGTGGGGATCACCCCCGCCGCGCAGTTTGTCTCGAAGATGCCCTTGTTGTCAGCAGTTCGCTGGCCGACCCCATTCAATATCGCCTGGACGTTGCTCCACCGCTGGGTGTTGCGCGCCTGCGCGAACTGCCGCGCGGGGTTCAAGGCGATGATGACGATACCCGCCAAGACCGCGATGATGCCGATGACCACGAGGAGCTCGATGAGCGTGAATCCCCCTTTCCTTCGCATAAGATGTTTCAACATGGCTTTATAGTATAGTATGCTTTCGACCTTGATGGATTCAGTATATCACAGCGCCCCGCGCCGGATTCAGAAGTTTTCCACATCCTCTAAGGAGACCGTTTCGAGGTCCTCGTCCACCCTGAGGCGGAGATTTGCCCGTTCCCGCGATATTTGCGCCCATACTCTGATGATCTTCTCGTCCCCCTGCACCTCTATGGTGAGTATGGAGCAGGTGGAGCTTCCCATCGCCACAGTCTCGTTCCCCGAGTATGAGGGGTCGTCCGCGAGCTTCAACCGCGCGTGCTCGAGGCACCCGCGCGCGGAGTTCCGCGCCGCCTCCCTCATTTCCGAAACGAACGTGTCGAACCGCCCGAGGTAATTGCTGTTCGAAAGCATGAAGGAGACCGTGATGACGACGGCGGTGATGATCACGGCGGAGATGACGGCGATGTAGCCTCCTCGGGTGTTCATGTCAGCGTATTGAATAGAAGCGGGTCGACGTGGCTACGATAGTGGGGTAGATCGCGCTTTGGAGCGTGACGTTCACGCGGAGGAATCCGGCCGACTGGGAAGACGGAAATCTGGCCGCGGTGAAGCCGATGACCTTCACGCGGTCGTTGGTGAGCGGGAATTTCTCCCCCAGGAGCCCTTCGCCGCCGGTATCGCGCATGGAAAGGTAGAGTTCCTCGCCGCTCACCGTGAACGAGGCGGGGTACACGTTCGCGTCGTCGCCCGAGACCCAAAGCGAAGGGGCGGGGTAGCCGAGCGCCGGGGAGAGGATGCCGCCCGATCTTCCGAATACCCAGGCGAATTTCCGCTCGATGAACTCCTTTCCCGCCACGACCTCGTTCCGTTCCGTCGCGGTGTTCGACGAACTGAGAACGCCGCCGAGGAAGATGAATGCCGCGCTGATGAAGAGCGCGAGGAGGAGCGAGTAGATCAAGATCTCTATGAGGGTTGAACCTTTCCGGCGTGTGTGTGCGGGATTCATTGTGAGGTGATAATGCGCAATCCGTCGTTGGAGCGCACGGACACGTAGACGACGTTGTCCTCGTAGTCGACGCCGGTGGCCACCTGCGGGAAGTTCAGCGACGACCACAAGACGGGATTCTGCGGGTCCGTGATGTTGATCACTTGAAACTCGCTGTTGCTATTTGAGGTGGCGAGAAACGCCATGTACCCCACCGCGTAAATGTCGTTCACGCTGCCCCCCGCGTCTATTTGGCCCAAGACCGTCATCGCGGCGGGATTTGTGGCATCAACGACGTAAAGAGAATTCCCTACGCCGACGAACACCCTGTCAGGGCTCATCACAAAGATGGATTTCGCGTCGACGCCGCCGCTCAGATTTAGAAAACCAACCTCGGTCAGGTTGCTCGGATTTGACACGTCAAGCACGATGAGTTCCTTATTGTCGTTTGAGGTCGGCAGGTAAAGAAGATCGTCTTTCACAAAAATGTCATTTGCGTCGGCGTTCGCCTCGTAGACGTCAAGCTGTGACGGATTTCCAGGGTTTGACGCGTCAATGGAGAACAACTCGCCGTTCCATGAGGTTTTCTGCGTTCCGAGGTACACCGTTTGGTTGTCCTTGAAGACGCTCAAGGCGTTCACGAAGGTAATCACGTTGTATTCCCCGGTAAAGAGAAGATTGTTCGGATTTGCGGCTTCAACGATTTTCAGGTCGGGGATGACGCCCGTAGAGGCGCCATAGACGTAGTTGCCGTTCCAGTCGATGCTTTCCACGGCGTAGGCGTTCACTTCGATGTTGTCCATGAGGATGGGCATAGCGGGATTCAGTACGTCAAAGGCGTGAATGTCGGGCTTGCTTTTGGAAGATGCCGCCGTGGAGATGTAGACGATCTTGTCCACGACGTCGATGTCGGTCGCCTGGTTCCCCGAGCCGACGTCGGCGGAGCCGAGCGACTGGGGGTTTTGCCAGTTTCCGGAAGGTCCCCCTCCGCCCGTGTCCCCGCCGGTGTGGAGCACGGTCCTCCAATTCGTCACCTTCGTCACGTATTCCACTTCGAGCATCCGCAGGTTCTCCGTTTGCCACGTGACCTCGCTTTTCACCTCGCGCTCGTCCTCGCCCGCGGTTGCGACGGCGATCTTGCGCCGATACGCCCCGGAAACGTCCTCGGTCCCGGAAAAAGCCCACGTGCCGCTCGCGAACACGAGTCCGTACGTCCCGTCCGGGATCTCGTCCCATTCGCGGTGCAGCACTTCCCGCGCGCCGTCTATGCCCTCCGCGGCGAGGGATTGCGCCTCGAGAGAGGATTCGCGGTCGGTGAGCACGTTCTGACCCCCGAAGACGAGTATGATGCCGAACGCGATCACTATCGTGACGAGCGCGAGCCCGATGAGGACGTCGAGAAGGGACTGCCCGCCCCTCCTACCAGTAGATTGTTCCTTGAGGATTGACATAGACAGAGTATGTTTGCCTGCCATTCGAAAATGTCGATGTTCCGGAGAGGTTCGGGATGCCGGAGATGGAGGAGAAGACGGTCTCCGGAGCGCTCGAAACCTCGACCCCGCCCGATATGTAGTAGATCTCGTCGTATGCCGCGTCCCTTGCCGCGTACGAGGTCCCGCGGAAGAGCACGAACCGGTCGGGAAGGAACGCCACGCCGTGCGGGTTTCCCGCCGTGTTCGCGAAGGAGAAGCTCTGCGCCCGCCGGAGAATGCTCACATAATTCCTCGCTTCGGAATTGAGGAGGTAATTGAGATAGGCGTTCAGCGATATCGGGACTCCTATCGCTACGATGAGCGCGAACAAGGCGAGTCCGATGATGACTTCAACGATTGAGAATCCTTTTTTTTCCATGGTCAGCGGTGCGGCTCAGTGAACTTGAAGGCCTTCCGTGATCTTGTATATGGGGGTGATGATGGAGAGCGCGATGAATCCAACGAGGAGCCCCATAAAGAGGAGAAGGACGGGTTCCAGAATCGCGGTTAGGTTTTTGGTGAGCTCGTCCACCTCGTTCTCGTAGAACTCGGCGAGGTAAAGCAGGTTCTCCTGGAGGTTTCCCGTGCTCTCGCCGACGCGGATCATCCCCGCGACCATCGGGGGGAAGATGCGCGGATGGTTCTCGATGTACCGCGCGATGGATTCCCCGCGCCGCACGCTCTCGACGATGCGCTCGACCTCCCTGCGGTAGTAGAGGTTGTGGAACGTCCCCTTCGCGGTCGCGAGCGCATCCACGATGTTCATCCCGCTTTTAAGGAGCACCGATAGGGAGCGCGTGAAGTTTGCGAGGGTCAGGCTCATGGTTGTCTTTGAGACGACCGGCACCGAAAGTATGAGCCGGTCGAAGAAAAGATGGGTCAGGGGGATGAAAAGGAGCACGCGTATCATCATGATGAATGCCACGAGCCCGCCCAGGACCCAGATGCCGTATTCCTTGATGAAGGAGAGCGTCATGATGACGAGGCGGGTCGTGAAAGGAAGCTCCACCCGAAGGCTCGAGAAAATGGGGAGGATCTTCGGGAAGATGAAGAAGGTGAGGAATACCGTGATGCCGAGGGTCGCAATGAGGATGATGAAGGGGTAGATCAAGGCCGAGCGCACTCGTTGGCTCACTTCGCGCTGTTTTTTGAGCTCCTCGGCGAGGTAGAGCAGGCTCGACGACAGATTGCCGCTGGATTCGCCGACCTTCACGAGATTGATGAAAAAGTCGCCGAACGTGGCCCGGAAGCGCTTCATGCTCTGGGCGAGGAATTGCCCGTTTTCCACGTCCTTCATGATGCGGTCGAGGATGCGCTGGAAGCGCTTGGATCTGGTCTGGCCGCGGATGAGGCGGAGGTTTTCCATGAGCGGCATGCCGCTCTTGATGCCGATGGAAAGGTGGCGCGCGAAATTCACCTTTTCCTGGAACGGGACCGAATACAAAAGCGCCCCTATGAAGGGAAGGGGAGGGCGTCCGTCATTCATAGATGATGCGCAAGACCTCCTCGATCGTGGTGATGCCTTCCCTCGCCTTCACGAGCCCGTCTTCGATCATCGTGAGCATGCCGTTTTTCACTGCCGCCTGCTTGATCTGGTTCGAGTCGGCACGCGCGACGATGAGGCCGCGGATATTGTCGCGCACCTCGAGGACCTCGTGGATCCCCGTCCTTCCCATGTAGCCGGTGCCGTTGCACTGGTCGCACCCCTTGCCGGCGGTGGTCAATTTCTTGACGCCCATCGCCGCCGCCGCACCACCGAAGTTCTGGAGTTCGGCGGCATCGAGAGAGCGCTCCTTCTTGCAGGCCGGGCACGCTTTGCGGACCAGGCGCTGAGCGACCGCGACGTTCAGTGTGGACGCTACCAAAAACGGCGGCACGCCCATGTCGATGAGCCGCGGGAAGGTGGTCGCCGCGTCATTCGTGTGGAGGGTGGAAAGCATGAGGTGGCCGGTCAAGGACGCGTTCACGGCGATGTTCGCGGTCTCCGAGTCGCGTATCTCTCCGACCATGATGATGTTCGGGTCCTGGCGGAGGATGCTCCTGAGCCCGTTCGCGAATGTGAGCCCCGCCTGAGTGGAGACGGGGATCTGCGTGACGCCCTCGATGGAGTACTCGATGGGGTCCTCGATGGTGATGATGGAGATCTCCCGCGTGGAGAGTTTCTTTAGGATGGTATAAAGGGTCGTCGTCTTTCCGCTTCCCGTGGGTCCGTTCACGAGTATCATGCCGTACGGCTTCTTGACGGACTTCTCGACGATGGCGAGCTGTTCCTTCGTGAAACCGAGCTCGTCGAAGGAAAAAACCTGGTTAGTTTCGGCGAGGATGCGAAGGACGGCGTTCTCATCGTAGTAGGTGGGCGCGATGGAAACGCGGATGTCGATGTTTTCCCGCGCCTCGATCTTCGCCTTGAATCTACCGTCCTGCGGCACGTGGTGTATGTCGGTCTTGAGGCTCGAGAGAACCTTGATGCGGCTTATGATCTCGTCGTGGAGCTCTTTCGGGATGGCAAACTCGTCCTGTAGGATGCCGTCTATCCTGAGGCGGATGACGACCCTCTTCTCGGCGGGTTCGATGTGGATGTCGGACGCGCGGGAGCTGTACGCGTATTCCACGAGGAGGTCCACCAGCTCGATGATGGAAATGTCGTCCGCGGATTGGGTGATCTGTTTCTCTATCGCGGACTTGAGGGATTTAATGCTCTGCACGCCTTTATTATACTATTTTTTTCTCCGCCGCGCGGTATATGTGGTATATTTCAATCAATGAATCGCAAGGCGGGATTTCTGAGGAACTTCGTTTTCGGGGTCGAGGACAGCCTGGTGTCCACCGTGGGGCTCCTTTCGGGTGTCGCCGCGACGGGAAGCGACTCGCAGACGATATTCGCGACGGGGGTCATTCTCGTCTTCGTGGAGGCGTTTTCCATGGCGGTGGGGAGTTTCCTTTCGGAAAATTCTGCCGAAGAATTCGCGGAGAAAAAAGAAGAGCCGCTCTCGCGCTCGGCGCCTGATGCTTTCGTCATGTTTTTCTCCTATTTCGTTTCTGGATTCATTCCTCTTTTCCCCTATATTTTCGCTCCGGCGGCGACCGCGCTTCCCGTCTCGATCGGCGCCTCGCTTGTCGCGCTCGGCTTCCTCGGCTTCGGAAGCGCGAAACTCTCGCACACGAACGCGGCGAAGGGCATCCTCAAGATGGCGGTCTTGGGCGGAGTCGCCATAGGCATAGGCGTCGCCGTGGGAATGTTCCTGAAGTAGCTGAAACAAAAATCCCGCCGCCGGCGGGATTTTTAGAGAGTTATCTGGTTTCTACAGTAACATTTTTGATGACGACCGGCTCGAGTGGCTTGTCGTTTTGGTCGGTCTTCACGAGTCCGATGAGGTCGACGACATCCTGTCCTTCCGTCACTTTTCCGAAGATCGTGTAGTTGTTCTGGAGCGGATAATCCTCGAGCATGACGAAGAACTGGCTCCCGTTGGTGTTCGGGCCGGCATTCGCCATCGCGACGATGCCTTTCTTGTAACCCGCCCGGTAGGACTCGGTCGCTGGATCCAGTTCGTCCGCGAATTTGTATCCGGGGCCGCCCGTGCCGTTTCCGTTCGGGTCTCCGCCCTGGATCATGAAGCCCTTGATGACGCGGTGGAAGGCGAGGTTGTCGTAGAATCCTTTTTCCGCGAGCGCGGTGAAGTTTTCCACCGTCTTCGGCGCATCCGCGTCATAGGTGGCGAACTTGATGACGCCGAAATTCGTGTCGAGCGTGATGAGGTGGCTCATGTTTTTTGTCTCGTTTTCGACCTTGGCGGGCTCCATCGTTTCCGTCGTCTCGGACACGCTCTTCGGGAGCAGAATATAAATGCCGATGATGACGATGATGATGCCTATGACGATAAGAATGGTTTTGTTCATAATGGAATATTACATTATTTCTTCAGTCCTTCAATCAATGCGACCTCCAATGGGATGATTGGAAACGAGCTGTAACGCATCTGTCCGTATGCCGTGATTAGCGATTTCAAAAGCTCTATGTGCTCTTTCTTGAAGAGTTTCGCGTGCCCCTTAAGGCGCTTCAGGTGGTCGTCGGTGAGCTCGCGCCTCATAACCGCTTCCATTTTCGGGGCCATGGAAAGCACCGCAACGCGCCGTATGTACGATATAAGATCTTTTGCGAACTGCGACAGGTTATATCCCTCGTCTTCGATGGCGTGAAGTTTTTCCAGCACCGATTCCAGATTGCCTTTCAAAATTTCCTCGGCGAACGCCGAGAGCTTTTGGAAGCCGATCTTACCCACGGCGCGCTCCACATCCTCGAGTTGTATGCTCTTTTTACCGGCGGAAATGAGCTGGTCCAAAAGCGACTCGGCGTCGCGGAAGCTTCCTTCCGCCTGCGCGCCGATGAGTTCGGCCGCTTCCTCCGATAGATCCGTTTTTTCGCCTTTCGCGATATAAAGGAGCTTATCCGTAATCTGCCGGACGCTCGGACGCTGGAAATGGAACTGCTGGGTGCGAGAGGAGATTGTAGCCGGAACTTTTTCCGATTCGGTCGTCGCGAAGATGAAGATTACATGCCCCGGCGGCTCTTCTATCGTTTTAAGGAGCGCGTTCCACGCGGGGGTCGTGAGCATGTGAGCTTCATCTATGATAAAAACTTTCCATTTCGCCTGAGACGGCGCGGTGCGGATGTTCTCCTTGAGGTCCCTGATCTCGTCGATGCCGCGGTTACTCGCCGCGTCGATCTCGACGACGTCCATGCTCCGCCCTTCGTCTATCGCCGAGCAGAATTTGCATTTGTTGCAGGGCTCGCCGTCTTTCCCCAGATTCTCGCAGTTCGCTATCTTCGCGATGAGGCGCGCCGTCGTCGTCTTTCCCGTGCCGCGCGGCCCCGCGAAGAGGTACGCGTGAAATATCTTGTCGTGCTTCGCGGCCTCCCTCAAAATTCCGGAAATGAGCTCCTGTCCGAGGAGTTCGCCGAAGGTTTTCGGGCGGTATTTGCGGTAGATGGCGAGGGAAGACATCGTTTTCCTTTATAGTACGGGAGTGATAAAATTCAGGCAAGACGATGATTTTGAAGTGTTCTGCGTTCAAAGACGGGGATATCATCCCCGAAAAGTATACCTGCGAGGGCGACAACGTGAACCCGTTTCTGGAACTTAAGAACGCTCCGCAGGGAGCGAGGTCGTTCGCGCTCGTCGTGGACGATCCTGACGCGACCGGCGGCGTCACGTGGAACCACTGGCTCGTGTGGAACATTCCCGCGGGCACTCAATATATAGAAGAGGATACCGTGCCTCACGGGGCGGTCGAGGGGAAGACAAGTTTCGGAAGCAACCGTTGGGGAGGTCCCTGCCCGCCGAAGGGCTCGAAGCCCCACCGCTACCGCTTCAAGCTCTACGCGCTCGACGCCTTGCTCGAGCTTCCGCCGGAGACCGGGAAAGCGGGACTGGAGGAAGCAATGAAGGGGCACATACTCGAACGCGCCGAGCTCGTCGGCATATTCATGCGCAAGTGATGAAGCAGCCGAAGAACGACGACAGGTACGAATGGACCGACCATGCGTGGGAAAAGATGCAGTACTACGCCATCCCCGAATCGCGCGTGAAGCGCATTATTCGCTTCCCCGCGCGGACGGAGGAGGGGATAGCCGAAGAAACGGTGGCCGTGATGCAGCCGGCGGGAAGCAAGCGGTATTCCGAGATATGGGTGATGTACGCACTCGCGAAGGGGAAGAAAAGGAGATTGAAGGGCCTTGAGAACTTCGCGTTGGATACCGGCAAGAAAATAAGGGTCATCACGGCGTGGAGGTATCCGGGGAAAAGCCCCGAGCGCGACCCGATTCCCGCCGAAGTGCTCGCGGAGATAAGGAATCTCTTGTGATGGGGAGAGTATTGCCGCAAAAATCATTTTCACGGGACACCGAGAAGGTAGCGAAGTTACTTCTCGGTTCGTTTTTGTGCAGGAAAGTCAGGAAAAAGATCATTAGGGGGAAGATAATGGAAGTGGAAGTGTATGACGGGTTCCGCGACAGGGCGAGTCACGCTTCGCGGGGGAAAACGGAGCGGAATGCCGTGATGTTCGGCGAGGCGGGCGTCTGGTACGTGTATTTCACGTACGGGATGCATTGGATGCTCAATATAGTGACGAGGGAAAAGGGTTATCCTGCGGCGATCTTGATTCGAGCCGTGCAGTTCCCCAATTCTATGGAATTGTGGAATGGGCCGGCACGAGTCACCAAACGTTTCCGCATTGACGGGAAATTGAACGGAAAGCCCGCGGAGAAGAAATCCGGACTTTGGATAGAATCAGGGGAAAAGATTCCAGGAAGGGACATTATTCACTCTGCGCGCGTCGGGGTAAATTACGCTGGTCCATATTGGACGCGAAGGAAAAGAAGGCTTCATATAAAACTAAGAAGCTAATAAGCTACAAGCTAGTTTGGCGTCGCGTACGCGGGAAAATACTGGGCGAGGAGGAAGCGGAGGTTTTTCATTTCCAGAAAGCGGTGATACGCTTGCGGTATGAGCTACAAGCTTTCCATCGGCACGGTACGGACGCAATCGGACATAATGAGAAACGAAGCAAAAATGATACCCTTTGAATTCAAAATAAGTATCCAGGTAGGGAGGTGAAATTCGTCATATTGACTATACCAATTTTTTATGGTAAACTCTTTATTAGTTAACTAACAATATTTCTCAACTATTAAAAAGGAGACATTATGTTTGCTGAACTTCTCCTCTGGAAATTTGTGTATGCATTTTTCATCGGAGGAATCGTCGCTATTCTCATTTGGGGTGCAGGACCGTGGGCCTGGAATGTTCCCATTAAAACATTTTTTATTCCAATCTTTTTGCTTTTTATGGTATTTACATATCCTCCCTATCCTAAGATGACAGTTCTCACAACGGAAGTACGAACAGGGCTTTGGGAAAATGATGAAGGAAGTTTTGAAAAAGTAGCGCCACCCCTCTCGCCTTACGGACGCTACAGTTACTCTTACTACCTTTCCGAAACTTATAATATGAAGGAAGGATGGATGTTAAACCGCTTTGTTTCGTGGGAATATAATGTCCCTGATGTTTATGACCAGAGAGTTGCGCGTACAGACCGCGTAATATGGAGGGACGGCGGAAACTTTCTTTTAGATCTGTGCAAACCATATTACTGTTTGGATTTTAAAGAAAAAACTGAAATTGTTCATCTAAACTCGGATTTTTGGATGATGCGGGATAAAAATTATGAACGATTGACATTTCCAGTTAAGAACCTCGATTCAAATCTCCCACCTCTTTTAATCAAAGTTGAATTCACTTTCGGTTGATTGAGAAGATCCGTTTTATATAATCCGTACTCGGAAGAGTGCGGGTTTTTATTTTACTTCCGCCCTTTCCTGTCCTATTCTTACCTTGATATGTCATATAAACTTTCAATCGGAATAGTTGGGCTTCCGAACGTGGGGAAATCCACGCTCTTCAAGCATTTGACCGCGCAGGACATACACATCGCGAACTATCCCTTTGCGACCATAGACCAGAACGTGGGCGTCGTTCCGGTTCCAGACGAGCGGTTGAAAAAACTCACGGACATCAGCAAGTCAAAAAAGACGGTTCCCGCCGTCGTGGAATTCTACGATATCGCGGGACTCGTGAAGGGAGCGAACAAGGGCGAGGGATTGGGGAACCAATTTCTGACCCACATACGCGATTGCAAGGCCATAGTGCAGGTCGTGAGGGCGTTCGAGAATGACGAGATAATACACGTGGAAGGAAAGCCCGACCCGTTGCGCGACATGGAGACAATCAAGACCGAATTGGCTTTGAAGGACCTGGAAACCGTAGAGAAGCGAATCGTATCGATAGACAAGGACATACGCGCGGGAGAGAAGTCGGCGAAGCACAACAGGGAAATTTTGGAAAAGGTGAAGGAGAAGATTTCGCGCCTGCCTGCGCAGGCAGGGAACGAATACGTAACGGAGTTCGCGCACGAACCGGTCATCAATGAACTTCACCTTTTGACAGCGAAACCGCAAATCATTCTCTTGAACGGAAGCGAATCCGATGTTTCTGAAAATGTTAAGGCGGAAATTCAGAAATCCGGAATGCATTGGCTCATACAGGATCTTTCGTCCCCGGTTTCCTTGGATGTGCTCGTTCGGAAGGCATACGAGACCCTCGGGCTCATGAGCTTTTTCACGACGGGGGAGGACGAGACCCGCGCGTGGACCTGCCCCAAGGGGGAAAAGGCGCCGCAGGCGGCGGGGGAGATACACACGGATTTCGAGGAGAAATTCATCAGAGCCGAGGTGGTCTCTTGTGACAAACTCTTGGAGGCCGCCCGTTCGGCGAGCTCAGGGCATGCTGACGCATGGAACGAAGCGAAGAAGAAGGGCTGGGTGCGCATTGAAGGGAAGGATTACACGATGCAGGAAGGCGATATAATGGTAGTGAGGCATGGCTGACACATCCTACGAACTCTCGCTCGACTCGTATAAGGGGCCCATCGGGACGCTTTTGGACCTCGTCCTCGAGAAGAAGATGGAGATCACCCTCGTTTCGCTTGCCGAGGTCACGGGGGATTTTTTGAATTACGTGACGGCGCTTGAGGAGGACCCGCGTTATCGGGCGCTCGTCGCCGATTTTCTCGTTGTCGCTTCCAAGCTCATCTTCATCAAATCGAAGATACTCCTCCCCTCGCTTCCCTTGACGGAAGAGGAGGAGGCCGACATCAAGAACCTCGAATCCCGCGTCCGGCTCTATAAGGAATTGAAGGACGCGGAGCGGCACTTGGCGGAGGCGTGGAGCGCCTCGCCCAAGATGGGCGCAAGGGAGTTCCTTTTGTCCAGCGAGCGCGTATTCCTCCCTCCCGAGCGCGTCACTTCGGAGACGCTTCGCGCCGCGATGGCGAAGGTGTACGGAGACCTGGAGCGCCTCTACACGCCCGTCGAGACCATCGCGCGCGAGGTCGTGAACCTCAAGCAAAAGATACAGGAGGTCATGGCGAGGATCACTTCGGAGCCCACCGCATTCAGCGAGTTCAAGAAGAACGCCTCTAGGCGCGAGATCGTTGTCCTCTTCCTCGCGGTCCTGCACCTCGTCCGCGACCAGGCGTTGCACGTGGACCAGAAGGGGCATTTTTCCGAGATTTTCGTTGCGAAGAAGGGCAAAAAAGCATAATATGAATGCAAAATTCAAACTTCAAAATGCAAAGGTGAAATGCAAAATTAAAAATCATTTTGCACTTTAAATTTCAAGTTAAGAACTATTAAACTCGAAGATTCAATCTAAATTATTGTTTAAATATCATGAGTGAACTCTCATCCCAAGAATCAAAAATAGCATTATTGCAGGCGTTCCTTTTTCATTACGGAGAGCCGGTGCCCGCCGAAAAGGCGGCGAAGGCGCTCGGGATGAAAAAAGAGGAATTCGAGGCGCTCGCCGGGGAACTTTCCAAAGACATGGGGGAAAACCCGCGATCCGGGCTCACGCTCATCATGCACGGGGGCGAAGTGCAGCTTGCCACGAAACCGGAGTTTGCGGACGCGCGCAAGCGCATCATCGAGGAGGAATGGAAAACGGAACTCACTCCCGCGGCGCAGGAGGCGCTTTCCCTTGTCGCGTATCTCGGCCCCGTTTCGAAGGTCACCGTCGATTACATCCGCGGGGTGAATTCGGGGTTCACGCTCCGTAACCTCATGCTTCGCGGCCTCGTCGAGCGGACCCCGAGCGAGAAACATCCTCACTCGTACGATTACCACGCGAGCTTCGAGTTCCTGCGCCACATGGGGCTCTCGCGCATCGGGGAGCTTCCAGATTACGAAAAATACCACCGCGCTCTAGACGATTTCGCGGTCATGGAGGAGGAAGAAGCGCCACACGCTCCCGCAGAGTCAAATGCTTAGGGAAATCCTCAAGAAAACCGGGAACGCCGCATTCGCGGTCGTCGGAACCGCGCTCGTCGCGGGAGGCATAGTGTTCTTCGTCTTTTACGGAGGGGATTTCGGCGCGCTCTTCACGTCTCGCACGATAGACGTTTCGGGCTCGCCGACATCGACCGGGTACGGCTCGGACGCCCTCTCGCAGAACACGAGGCCTTCGAACAAGCGGCTTCCCGAGCGGAAATGGGAAGTGTTGGACCCCACCATCGAGGCGCAGGCGGTGCTCGTCCAGTCGCTCGACGAGGATTTCCCGTTCTTCCGCTACCGCACGCGCGAGACGTGGCCCGCGGCGTCGCTCTCAAAGCTTCTCACGGCCGTCGTGGTCCTTGAACAGTACGGCAATCAGCGGAAAGTGCCGGTCACCGAACGGGCAATGCTCGCGGAAGGCGTTGCGGGAGGGCTCAAAAGCGGGGAAGTGTACCTTTCGGGCGATCTCCTGAAGATAATGCTCCTCACCTCCTCGAACCGCGCGGCGGCGGCGTTCGAGGATTTCGCGGGAGGAAAGGCGGAGATGAACCGGTTATTGAACAAGAAGGCGGGCGAGCTCGGGATGCGAGGGACGATTCTGAACGACGCGTCGGGGCTTGCGGACACGAACCTCACGAGCGCGGAGGACATGTTCATTCTCACCGAATACATATACGAGAAACATCCGGAGATCCTGAACTGGACGCGACTTGTGAACTATCTCGTGCAGCCGACGAACACCACGGAGTTCCGAACGGAAACGAACATCAATCCGTTCGTCTCGGACAAGCTGTTCCTCGGCGGGAAAACGGGCACGTCAGATGTGGCGCGCCAGAACCTCGCCGCGGTGCTCGCATTCAAAGATTTCCGCATCGCGGTTATCATATTGGGGAGCCCCGACAGGGTGAAAGAGGTCGCGTCGGTGCTTGCCTGGATGGAACAGGCGTATGAGTTTTGAGGGCTTTCTCCACGCCGTGGCGTGGTAAGAAAACCTTACCCGCCAAAATTTTTGAATATGTATGGCATCTACATTTTGAGGAGTAAAAGAGACAAAAGTGTATATGTCGGCTATTCTCAAGATATAAAGAGGCGGGTTGAGGAGCATCAAAAAGGTAGGGTACATTCAACGAAAAACAAGAGGCCATGGGAACTGATTTATTGTGAGTTGTATAGAAATCAAAAGGATGCCATGCAACGTGAACAATATTTCAAGACCGGATGGGGAAGAAATTATATGAAGAAGATTCTCTCTCACACTATCAATGAAAAATAAGATTCAAAAATTTAGGCGGGTGCTCGATTTTATGAATAAATTTTCATCGTTGGCAGACTCGAAAATTTATATATAATCGGCATGGAAGTTTTCGAAAGCATACGCGCGCTCATAGTTTTCGCCATCGCGTTCATCGTGGCCTTGGGCATCACGCCCTTCGTGTACCGCGCGCTCCTCAAGTACGGGCTGAAGAAGAGGAACATCCGCGACGCGGCGACCGCGCCCGTTTTTTACGAGCATCACAAGCACAAATTCGACACGCCGACGATGGGCGGCGTCATCATATGGGGTACGGTGTTGGGGCTCGCCGTCATACTTTTCCTTGGAGACCTCGCCTTCGACGGATTTCTCGGATACCTGAACTTCGTTTCCCGCCCCGAGACCTATGTGCCGCTCGCGGCATTGGCTTTCGGCGCCATTGTCGGATTCATCGACGATTTCTGGGGCATCATCGGGAAGGGGTCCGGCAAGGGCGGCGGCATCACCATCAAGCACAAGCTCGCGCTCTACACACTGGTGTCGCTCATAGGCGCGTGGTGGTTCCACATACGGCTCGGCTGGAGCGAGATCTACGTTCCGTTCCTCGGGCTCGTGGACCTCGGCGCGTGGTACATGCTTTTCTTCGTGTTCGTGGTGGTCGCGACGGCGTTCTCCGCGAACGAGACGGACGGCCTGGACGGACTTTCAGGCGGAGTGCTCTTCTTCTCGTTCTGTGCCATGGCCATCGTGTCCTTCATCATGAACCGGTTCGACCTCGCGGCGATGAACGCGGCGATATTGGGGGCGCTTTTGGCGTTCCTCTGGTACAACGTGCATCCCGCGAAGTTCTTCATGGGGGACACGGGTTCGATGGGGCTCGGCATCACCCTCGGGGTCATGGCGATGTTCACGAACACGGCCCTTTTCCTCCCATTCTTCGGATTCATCCTCCTCATCGAGTCGGGCTCCGTCATCATCCAGGTTCTCCACAAGAAGCTCCTCGGGCGTAAGCTCTTCCTTTCCACGCCCATCCACCACCACTTCGAGGGGCTCGGCTGGCCCGAAACGCAGGTGACCATGCGTTTCTGGATAATCTCCGGCGTGATGACCATACTCGGCCTCATACTTTTCTTCATGGCGAGGTTTATTTAGCTTTTTAGCTTCTTAGGCCGTAGCTTATTAGGAAACTGAAAAAATTAATTTCTAAAAAGTAATCAGCTAATAAGCCAAGAAGCTGAGGAAAATCTTTGACTTTCCGCAGCGTTTTCGGTAGCATACAGAGGTTGTTTTTATTCACATGCCCGGTAGTAGTCACGCGCAGTATGGTGACGATTCCAGGTAAAGAGTAAAGATAAGGTCATGAGTTACAATTCCATTATTTTCAAGAACAGTCGCACCCTATCCCGACCGCGGTCGGGATGGAGCGCGTGAGTTACTACCGGGCATGTTAGACGAAAACATCGTAAAAGAGATGGTGCAGGAAGGCGTGCTCTTCGGGCACAAGAGGAGCAAGACGCATCCAAAAATGAAGCCCCACATCGGCGGGACCAAGAACGAGCTCGAACTCCTGAATCCGGATAGCGTGGACGCCTCGCTTTCGAAGGCGGCGGAACTCATGAAGGAAAAGAAGGCGGCAGGGGCGCTCTTCCTCTTCACGGGAACGCGTCCCGCGGCGAAGCGCCTCATCCAGGAATTTGCCGAGGAGCTCAAGGCTCCTTATGTGGTGACGCGCTGGCTCGGCGGCACCATAACGAATTTTTCCGTCATTCAGAAGCGGATTGCGTACTACGAGGAACTGAAAGAAAAGCAGGCAAAGGGGGGATTTGAGAAATACACGAAGAACGAACAGCGGAAGTTCACGGAGCAGATCGCGAAGATGCGCGAGCACTTCGAGGGCTTGAGATCGCTCACGAAAGTTCCCGACGTGCTTTTCTTCGTGGATGCGTCCTCCTCCGAGACCGCCATCCGCGAGGCGCGCAAAGCGAAGGTCGCGACGGTAGGTATACTCGACACGAATGACGATCCGACCCTCATCGATTACCCCATTTTTGCGAACGACCACGGCGTGAAGAGCGTCGCGTGGGTCTTGAACCGCATTAGGGAAGCGTTGAAATAATCCATGGCAAAGGACATCGTCATCAAACTTCGCGAGGAGACCGGCGCCGGCGTGATGCAGTGCAAGCGCGCGCTAGAGGCCGCGGGAGGCGACTACGAGAAGGCGAAGGAAATCATCGCGAAAGAGGGGGCTCTGAAGGCGGAGGCGAAAAAGGGCCGCGCGACCGGCGCGGGGTTCCTGGAGACCTACGTGCACAACGGGCGCGTCGGAGTGCTTCTGGAACTCCGCTGCGAGACGGACTTCGTCGCGAAGGCGGACGCGTTCAAGGCGCTCGCGCACGACATCGCGCTCCATATCGCGGCGATGGACCCGGAGTCCGTCGAAGCGCTCTTGGGGCAGCCCTTCGTCCGCGACGAGACAATGACGGTGAAGGACCTCATGAATTCCGTCGTTGGTAAGGTGGGGGAGAACATCGCCGTTGCCCGCTTCGCGAGATACGAACTGTAAGGGCTCGGTTCAAAAATCTGAGCCAAAGGCGAGGGATTTTTGAGTACCGAATCTTACCCGCCCAAATTTTTGAAGATGTATAATATAGACATGGGAAAGTCCGTAATAGAAATTCAAAAACTTAGGCGGGTGCTGAATGTTGTGGCTAAATTTTCATCGCTACGGCGGCACTCGAAAATTTAGACATCATTCGCATGTGGTCGTTCATCTTCGAAATAGCGGTGTTCGCGGGGCTTGCGGGGGTCATCGTGTTGGCCCTTCGCGCGCTCCCCAGGGTTTCGAACGAGGTGTTCCTGGAAAGCCGTTCGCGCATCAGGACGCACGAGCTCACGCTCATGCTCGAGCATGCGGACGAGGTGCTGAAGGTGTGGTTCGAGAAATTCCTCCGCCGCCTCAAGGTATTCATCCTCCGCGCGGACAACGTCGTCACCGAAAAGATCGCGAAAGTGACGGACGACCGCACCAAGGAAAAGACATCGTTCGTGGTGTCCCCGCCGGAAGGGGAAAGCGAGGAGGATAGGATCGCCATCACCGAAGAGGGGAAATCACCGAACTGTCGAAAAAGCGGGGAAGAAAGAAAGTTTCGCTTTAAAATAAAGCGATAGTTCTGTGTACCATTTCATTTGACCTGCACTGGGGGCGGGTTTTATAATTTTAATATGGTAGCCATTTCGGATAAAAAACTGAAGATAGTAAAAGAGCTCTATTACGGAAAAAAGTTGAGCATGCGGGAGATTGCGGAGACGCTCGGTGTTTCTTTGGATGCGGTAACGTATTTCATGTGAAAACACGGTTTGTATAGGCGGACATAGTTGATTTTACGAACAGCGATCCGGAAATGGTCGCGGTATTCCTTAATTTTTTGCGCTCCGTGTACGAGCTTAATGAGAGAAAATTCCGGGTGCTTTTGTATTGCTACGCCGACCAGAATGTCGGGGAACTTGCCGCATTTTGGAGCAGGTTGACGCATATTTCCACAAAGCAGTTCATTAAGCCGTATGTACGGAAGGATTTCCGAAAAGACGGACGAAAGATGGAACACGGGCTGGTGCATATCCGCTACATAGACAAAAAACTCCTCTTGTCTTTGAAGGATTTGCTGGAGTATTATAAAAACCGGTTCGCGCAGGTAGTCCCGTAGGGGGCGGGAGGGGACTGTAAATCCCTTGTCCTTTGGATCCCGTGAGTTCGACTCTCACTCTGCGCACCAAACCAAAGTAGTTCTCTAAATGGAGAACTACTTTGGTTTTTGGTGAGAGTCGAACGCGTATGGGGTCGGGAACGGCGCAACGCTCCCGTGAAGGAAAGTCTTGAAAACCGTGAGGTTTTCAAAGAGCGAAGCGAGTGAGATTCTCTCACCCTGCGCACACTTCGACTCGCTGACGCTCGCTCAGTGTAAACACGCACTTTCTTGACGCGACTGTTTTCCCGTTCTATAACTCAAGCAGTTTTATACAATTGAATTAACAATAGAAAGGAAATTCCATGACGGGAAACAAAATAAGCGAGAAATACGCGAGCTTTAAAGGCACCACCCAGGAGCAGATCAACCGCGCACTCGAGACGATATGGGACGAAACGGGTTTCAATAGTGAGGAAGAGGTCTTCAGGGGTCTCATTTATGACAATAAGAAGGTAAGCACTTTCATCATGAAAGGTTCCGTCAGCGCGGAACCGATGGTCCTCAAAATCCAATTCCTGAAGCCGGACATCGAAGAGGGCCTGATGATATCCAAATTGAAGGAGCAGAGTTTGAGCGAGCGCATCGCTCCTCCCAAAACGCATGTGTTCAAGGAATGGAATGCCCACAGGGGATACGGCTTCATGCTGCAAGAATGGGTGAAGGGAAATCGCATTTTCGAAATGCCGTATGCTTTGGAAGTCGAGATGCGGGAATTCTGCGGTTTCTATGAGGAATACAAAACCAAGCTGGTGAGAAAACCTTGGCTCACAATTCCCGAGAATGATAAGGATTCCGTACGATTCGTCCTTGAAAGGGCGAGAAAGTGGAAAGACATATCGGAAAAACAGAAGCGCGTGATTCCCTTACCGGAATTCGGAGACCGTTTCGAGGCCTTCGGGGAAAGGGTCAAAAAACGCTTTTCCGGAATTCCCATGGAATTCATGCACGGACACCTCAGTACGAACGACATACTGAGGAGGCCCAACGGAACGTATGTCATCATGTCAAATGCTTTCTGGTCGTGGCGGCCCAAGGGGTATGATTTGCTTTTCAATATATGGTCATGTCTGCTCCGGATGAGGGATTCCGAGGTTTTTTTCGACCTCTACAAGCCGAGCATGGATTGGCTTGAAGCATACGATAGGAATCTCGAATCTTTCGAGAAAGGATGGATTTTCAAGAATTTCAATGCGTTGCTCTTGGAAAGGGTGATGGGTTCTCTACTCCTCGATATAGGGTCTGAAATTTTGGCGAGAGAGGGAATCGAAGGGGATGTCGCCTTGAATCTCCAGAACGCCCATATGGATCTGCTCGACTGGCTGTTGGACGACTTGCGTTGACACATCTGCCGAGTTTCAGGTTTTGAGAGACCTCATTATTCATGAGGTCTCTTTTATTTTGTATTTGCCCGCATGCCGCTTTTTCTATACAATAATCGTGTTTATGGACCGCGTACTCGCAAAGGACATCGGGAGCCACGAAGGGAAGGAAATCACACTTCAGGGGTGGGTCGCCGTCCGGCGCGACCACGGGAAACTCATCTTCATAGACCTCCGCGACCGCACCGGCATCGCTCAGGCCGTTTTTCCCTCCAAGGACGAGGCGCTCCAGAAAAAGGCGGACATGCTCCGCCCCGAATGGGTGATTTCCCTTATAGGGACGGTGAAAAAGCGCCCCGCGGGAATGGAAAACAAGGAGCTTCCGAACGGGGAGTATGAGCTCTCCGCGACGGGCTTGGAAATCCTGAACGAGGCCGAAACGCCGCCGTTCGAGATAAACGCCGACGGAAGGGACGTTTCCGAGGAGGTACGGATGAAATATCGCTACCTGGACCTCAGGCGCCCGCGAATGCAGAAAAACATGAGGATGCGCGACAGCGTCATTTCCTTCTTCCGCGAATACATGCACGCGCACGATTTCGTCGAGATAGAGACGCCCATCCTGATGAAGGGAACGCCGGAAGGCGCGCGGGAGTATCTCGTGCCGTCGCGCGTGTATCCCGGAACTTTCTATGCGCTCCCGCAGTCGCCGCAGCAGTTCAAGCAGCTTTGCATGGTTGCGGGCCTGGAACGCTATTTTCAGATCGCGCGCTGCTTCAGGGACGAGGATACGCGCGGCGACCGCCAGCCGGAGTTCACCCAGCTGGATTACGAGATGTCGTTCGTTGACCGCGAGGATGTGCTCAGGTTCACCGAGGAGATGTTCATCAAACTCGTGAAGAAGCTTTTCCCCGAAAAGCGGATTTCCGCCGTTCCCTTCCCGCGCATGTCATACGCCGAGGCGATGAAAAAACACAAAACGGACAAACCCGATCTGCGCAAAGACAAGAAAGACCCGAACGAGCTCGCGTTCGCGTGGGTTCTGGATTTCCCGATGTTCTCCGCCGAAGGCGGATCCGCCTCTGGCGGAGAACAACACGGAATTCAGGCAATGCACCATCCTTTTTGCGCGGTGCACGAGGACGACAAGGAAAAATTTCTCGCCGGGAAAGACATACACGGGATCAGGGCGAACGCGTATGATTTGGTCCTGAACGGCTACGAGTTGAGTTCCGGAAGCATCCGCATCCACAGCGCGGAAGAACAGAAAAAGGTATTCGAGTGCCTCGGCATTTCGGAGGCGGAACAGAAAGAGAAATTCGGCCACATGCTGGAGGCGTTCCGCTACGGCGCGCCCCCGCACGGCGGATTCGCGCCGGGATTGGACCGCCTGCTTATGGTACTTCTGAACGAACCCAACATCCGCGAGGTCATCGCGTTCCCGAAGACGGGCGACGGCAGGGACCTCATGATGGGCTCTCCCTCCGAGGTTTCGGATGGTCAATTGAAGGAGCTCGGCATTTCGATCGCAAAAAAGTCCTCCAAAGGCGGATCCGCCTCTGGCGGAAAATAGGAATATGAGAAAACCGGAAAGAACCCTCATCCTTCTCAAACCCGACTCGCTCCAGCGCGGAATCACCGGGGAGATCCTCACGCGCTTTGAGCGCGTCGGCGCCAGGATCGTAGGACTGAAACTCCTCGTTTCGAAGGAGGACACCGCGTCTCGGCATTACACCGAGGACGTCGCCCGCCGGAGGGGGGAGGATGTGAGGCGTGCGATGATTCAGATGCTCATGTCCGGCCCGATTATCGCCATGGTCCTCGAGGGTGTGGATATGATAGAGGTGGCGCGGAAAATGGTGGGTGTGACGGAGCCGAAAAGCGCCCTCTCCGGCACCATAAGAGGGGACTACACCCACGTGTCCATGGAAACGGCGAACGAGAGCGGGCTCGGCATTTTCAACCTTATTCACGCCTCCGGAAACCGGGAGGAGGCCGAGACGGAAATCGGGGTCTGGTTCAAACCCGAGGAGCTCGTGAGCCACAAGCCGGACTACACCCACTACACCATCGGCATGTACTATAAGGACGGGGAGTGATTATCAACCCCCACACCAATACCCGGTTTTAGGGGTGGTCCTTGCACAGACATAATTTGGTGTGGGGGTCAATCTTTTGACATAAACCCCGAGTGGTATAATACAGACAGAACCCTGGAGAAAAGATTCCGAACTAAATTATTTTTCAAAGGGATTCCTACATCTTTCGGTCGGACAGAGAATTGGTACTACCTCCGATTTTCTAACCCACTGAATTGCGGAAACCCACTTGATTCTTTGTCGGGAATCTTTCATCGGGGTTCTTTCGCGCTCATACGCCCCGTCGTGGGCTTTTCGTTTGGGGGTCGATCCCGTTAGAGAATAGTCATGCGGGTTTTTAATTCCATTATGCTTATATTTTCTTTTACACCTTATCCGAAAGGTATGAACCGGCGCTTGAGCATGACTCAAAACCCGTTTCTCTAACGGGATTGACGCCCGTTCCGTTCGAAGTTACGCTGGTCGTAGCTTTTTGTTTTCTCCTCCTGTATTCATATAGAACCTTTGGGTTCATGCGTATAAATAATAAGGCCTTCCTCACCGCGAGGGCCTTTTTTTAGGTATTGACCCGGTAGTAGAAACTCGATATCGAGTTTCTACTACCGGGTTGACGCCGCGCGTCCGGCGGGGTAGAAAGAAGGTGAGAATTTTAAAATCTTATAACGGAAAGGAGGGTCACCGATGCACATGCATAATGGAAAAAAAATGTACGTCAGTAGCTGCAAACACTGTAAATTTTCCAAGGATGAATTCGAGATCGCAAAGCAATACATTTTCGATAACGGCACAAGATTCAAACTTACCACGTGGAAAGAATGGATAGAAATGATATTTGCCATGGATGAGTCGGAGTTCGAAAAGTTTTTATCATCACATACCTCACCGTATGAGGATGAGACAAACAAGTACCACCTTGAAAGTTTACACTGTAAAGAATTTGCGACATCATAGAACGGCGTGCACCGAGCTTAAAATAAACCCTTGAGAAAACCCTACAAAAAAAACCGAGCACGACCACTCGGTTTTTATTTTCAGGTAATTTGATTTTTAACGCGTTTTATGCTATAATTTTTGCATAAGAAAATGGCGAATTTTTTCAAAAACTATTTCATTCCGCACGATGGGAACGACCTCAAGCCCCGCTTTTTCCATTGGGAAACGGCGGTCGTGGTGTTCTCCGCCGCGCTCTTTCTGGAGATACTCTTTCTCGTCCAGATCTACTGGATACTTCCCGCGACGAATTATTCGGCGAGCATTCTCCCGACGGTCGTCGCGAATCTCACGAACCGGAACAGGGAGACATATCAGGTGCCGACCTTGGCGAGCAACGAGCTCCTCGCCCGCGCGGCGCAGCTGAAAGCCGAGAACATGGCGCAGGAGGGATATTTTTCGCACCAGGGCCCCGGCGGCGAGGCGCCGTGGTCGTGGCTCGACCGTGTCGGCTACGATTACACGAACGCGGGGGAGAACCTCGCGGTGAACTTCGCCGAATCGGAGGACGTCGTTGGTGCGTGGATGCGCTCCGAATCCCATAAGGAGAACATACTTTCAGGCCGCTTCACGGAGATCGGCATAGGCGTCGCGCGCGGCGTCTTCGAGGGGAGGGAAGCGCTCTTCGTGGTGCAATTCTTCGGCCGACCCGCCGCGCCGGCCGTTTCGGTTCCGGTGGCGGCTTTCACCGCCCCCGCGGCTCCCGCAGGGGAAGCTCCGAGGACGGCAGAGCCCGCGAAGACGGTCCAAAAAACGGATAAAAAGGTGCCGCCGCAACCCGCGTCCCCGAAAACAGCGGGGGTGTCCGTTCCTCCCGCCTCGGCATCGCTCGGATTCCTCCGGGAATTCTTTTCCCTCCCGCACCGCATGGTGAACTACCTCTATGCCATGATGCTCACCATGATCGCGCTCGCGTTCTCCTTGATGATTTTCATCAAGATACGCGTCCAGCACCCGCGTTTGATACTGAACGGCGCGATGATGCTCCTCCTCGTGGGGTCGCTCATCGTCTTCAACCACTACTTCCTGCTCTCGCAGGTGAAAGTGCTGTAGGCGGAGCGCATTTCCTTTTATCCCAGCGCCTACCCGAAAATCGCGGAAGAAGGGAAACGCGATTGATCTTTATTTCAAAAGATCGCGATGCCGACGAGGACGAGCGCGGTGGCCACGACGTAAAGCGTGTTGGAGATGACGATGGGGAGTTCGCGGTGCGCGAGCCCGTAGATGAGCCACACGATGGATGCGATGAAGTACATTCCCCAAGTCGAGGGAGAAATGCTCTCGGTGCTTTTTGTCGTCCAGATGAGCCACACCTGCGAGAAGGTCATCAATGGGGCCGCGACGCCCACGAAGAGCACGGAGCGGTCGAGGAACCGCTTCCACGGATTCGGATGTGGATATATCTCGTGGCGCACGTGGATGCGTTTGCGCCTGTGGAGGTGATGGTGCGCGTGCGTCATATCATCTTCCCTTCATGGACCGGCGCGACGAATACTCGGTGAACGCATCCTTCAAATCCTTCGGGTGGAACGCGGGCCAATACATATCCGGGAAATACAGCTCGCTGTCGCCGGTGAGCCACATGAGGAACCCGCCTGACCAGTGCGGTTCGCCGCCCGTTCGGATGAGGAAATCCACAGGCGGAAGGTCGGGGGTCATCAAATGCTTCTTCACGCCCTCGTACGTGATATGCGGATTTTTTTCGCCGTGAAGCCCCTTGATGGCGGAGAGCATGTCCTCTTTCCCGTCGTAGCCGAAAAGGAGCGTCATGCGGCGGTTCGTGAACCGACCAGAGATCTCCTCCACCTCGCGCGCGAGCGCCGCCGCTTCCTTGTCACGGAGCATATGGAGCCCGTTTCCGATTATGCGCATGGATATCCCGTTCTTCACGAGTTTTTCCGATTCCAGGAGCTTCCGCAATTCCTTTTTAAAGAGGAACCTGAGGATGGCAATCTCGGTCTTGCTCCGTTTTTTCAAATTATCCTCTGACATGCCCCAGATCGTGAAATATTTCACGCCGGACGCGAACGACGCCTCCGCAATGACGAGGAAGTTTTCCGCGCCCTTCGCGTATCCCTCGGAAAGGGGAATGCCCATCATCGCGCTCCACCTGCGGTTCCCGTCGGGAATGACGGCGAGGTGCCGGGGTACTTTAAGAGAATGTTTCGAGGTCACGATTTCTCAATTCTACGTTATCTTTTGACGCTTGGCATTTTGCTCTGTTGATAACTCCGGCACCACGCCATTTTTCTACAGCAAAAAGAGCGTTTTTGGCTCCTCCGGAAATTTGCTTTTTCATTTCCCGCATTGTGGTGTAGTATGAGGGCGAAGTGGGGAATTGTGGGTAAATATGTGGATAAGTACCCTCTTCTGGGGATAACTCCCAGTTTCATACGAGCAGAGCGAGTCTATGAAACTGCGGACCCCGCACATAACACTCTCAATCGACAAAAGGGGGTTTTTACAAGTTTTGAGAGTTGTGTGTGGGAAGAGCGAAATATATCGGTTATGTGCGGGGTGCTCTCCGTGATAACTGAATTCATTTCGCTCATGGTCGTTCGCTCAGAGTTCAGATCACAGAGCCATGTTTCTCGGCGAATACACACATACCGTTGACCCTAAGGGCAGGGTGGCCATTCCCGCGAAGTTCCGCGAGAAGCTCATTCACGGCGGCATCATCACGAAGGGATTCGACAGATGCCTTTTCGTCCTCGGAGAGGGCGAGTGGCAAAAATTCGTCGAGGAGAAACTCTCAGGACTACCGATAGGGAAGTCGTTATCGAGGGCATTCTCAAGACACCTCCTCTCCAGCGCGGTGGACGTGGAATTCGACGTGCAGGGAAGGATATTGATCCCGGGACCTTTGCGGAAATTCGCGGGGCTCTCGAAAAACGCCGTCATCATCGGCGTCGGCACGCGCCTCGAGGTCTGGGATGCGGGAGAATGGAACGCATACAAAACGAAGACCGAAGGCGCGGCGGATGAGATCGCGGAGAAACTCGGCGATCTCGGCATCTGACGCGCGCCCATGCCGCACATCCCAGTTCTTTTACACGAAACCATACGCGTTCTGTCTCCGTTGCCAGGAGAGACCTTCATTGACGGCACGTTCGGCTCCGGCGGACACGCTAGGGAGATCGCGAAGGCGATATCGCCGGGAGGAACGCTCCTCTGCATAGACCGAGACCCTTCGCTCGTCCGCGCCGGAATCCAGATCGCGGACGCGCTCGCGCGCGACACGAAGACGAAAGTGCTCCTTATGAACGGGAACTATGCGGACGCGGATCTGTCCATGAAGGATGCCGGCATCAAAACGGCCTCCGGGATGCTCGTCGACGCCGGATTTTCATCCTTGCACATCGAGGATGCGGGGAGGGGGTTCAGCTTCATGCGCGAAGGCCGTCTCGACATGCGCTATGACCAGGATGGGGGCGTTTCTGCCGAGGAGGTGGTGAACAGCTTCGGAGTTCCCGCGCTCGAGAACATACTCGCGCGCTACGGCGAAGAGCGCCGCGCGCGCGCGATCGCGGAGCGGATAGTCCGGGAGCGGAAGCGCAAGAGGATACGGACGACCGCGGAACTCTCCGGCATAGTTCTTTCCGTCAAAGGCAAGAGAAAGGAGCGGGGACTGCACGGAGCAACCAAGACATTCCAGGCGATCCGTATCTATGTGAACGACGAGCTGGGAAGCCTCGAGAGGTTTTTGGAAAAATTCCCCCAGTGGATCGAGCCGGGAGGAAGGGTAGCGGTCATCTCCTTCCATGCGCTCGAGGACGCGTTGGTTAAAAACCGGTTTAAGGAACTGTTCCGATTAGGTCGAGCGGAACACGTTACGAAAAAACCCATCCAGGCCGGCCGCGGCGAAGTGGCGCAGAACCCGCGGGCACGTTCGGCAAAACTGCGCGCAATAAAGATTTTATGACGATTTTCAACCCTTCAAGCCAAAAGAACAACCTCAGATTTCTCCTCTCGCTTTCGCTCGTGACGCTTGTGGGAGGGGCGCTCCTCGTTTTCGAATACAACGCGGTGGCGTCTCTCCGCGCCGAGGAACGAACGCTCCGGAAAGCCATTGAAACGGCGAACGTGAGGAACGCGGAACTCAAGAACGAGCTCTACGAGATGACGGACGCGCGCCGGCTTGAGGAAGCGGCCCTCGCGTCGGGACTCGTGCTGGAGCGCAATCCGCGGTATCTCACCTCGCACTGATGTCGAAAGGCCGCGCGATATTCGTTTTCATACTCTTTTTCGCGCTGTATGCGGCGGTCGGCGCGCGGCTCTACGTCATACAGGTGAACGAGCGGGGATTCCTCGCTTCCCTCCTCGGGCCCGTCATGGGCGAGGTCGGGAAGTCGCCCGAAGCGGAGGCGGCCGACGAACGGCTCCGCCGGCGCGGGCAGATATTCATGACGGACCGCTCGGGGAACGACGTATCGGTCGCGATGACGAGGGAATATCCCCTCATTTTTGTTTCGCCGAAGGAGATCGGGGACCCGGTGTCAGCCGCGGCATCTCTCGCTCCAGTCGTTCTCATGGATCCCCGCGAGCTCGCTGGGAAGATCGCGGCGAAGGCGGAATCCGGCAGCGAATATCTGCCCCTCCTTCCACGCGCGTCAGATGAACAGGTAAAGGCGGTCCAGGCGCTGAAGCTCAAGGGGGTGAGCATAGAGAATTCCCCGGGGAGGTTCTACGCGTTCGACCATCTCGCGAGCCAGGTCATCGGATTTGTGGGGATGAAGGACGACGCGCAGACGGCGCTCTACGGCGCGGAGCAGTTTCATGATGAGCGCCTCGCGAAGGGCGAATCGGTCCGTCTCACCATAGACCGCGGAGTCCAGGACCACGCGGAGGGGCTCCTCGAGGAGCTCATCGAGAAATACGGCGCCACGGGGGGCACCATCATCGTGCAGGAGCCGACCTCCGGCGCAATTCTCGCAATGACGTCGAAGCCGGATTTCGATCCGAACCGCTACGGCTCGTTTCCCATCGGAAGCTTTTTGAATCCGGCCGTGCAACTCATTTACGAGCCCGGAAGCGTCATCAAGCCCTTCACGCTTTCCGCCGGCCTCGATACGGGGAAGCTCTCTCCCGAAACGACCTATACGGATACGGGGAGCGTCACACTGAACGGGAAGACCGTGCGCAATTTCCAAAATAAGGTGTACGGCACCATCACGATGCGCGAGGTGATACAGAATTCCGTGAACACCGGCGCCATCTTCGCGGAGCGCGCCGTGGGGCACGACGATTTTTACCGCTACCTTTCCTCCTTCGGATTGGGTGAGGAAACCGGCATAGGCCTTCCCGGCGAGATCCGCGGGAACCTGCGGAACCTAGTGAGGAAGGAAGTGCGCGCCATCGATTTCGCCACCGCCGCGTACGGACAGGGGATCTCCGTGACGCCCGTGGGGCTCATCTCCGCATATTCGGCGCTCGGAAACGGCGGGGTCCTGATGAAGCCCTTCATCGAAAAGGACATGAGGCCGGAAGTGGTTAGGCGGGTCCTCAAAAAAGAGACCGCGGAGACCGTCACGGACATACTCGTTTCCTCAGTCGTCAAGAACAAGGTCGCCGCGATACCGAACTACAAGGTGGCGGGAAAGACGGGAACCGCTTTCATAATCGACCCCGCGACGGGAAAATATTCCGAGGAGATGATACACACGTTCGTCGGGTACGCGCCGGCCTCGAATCCAAGGTTCACGGTGCTCGTTAAGATGGAACGCCCCGCGCACGGGGAGGCGGCGGGCGAGACCGTCGTCACGACATTCAAGAAGCTAACCGAGTTCCTCCTGCAGTATTACCATGTTCCCCCGGACAACCAGGGGGTACAATAGAAGCGATGAGATCCGTCGGCCTCGCCATTCTGAAAAAACTCCTGAAGTTCATCGCCAGGCGCGTCGTCCTGAGGCACGAACCTGCTATCATCGGCATCACTGGAAACGTAGGGAAGACCTCGACGAAGGAGACCGTGGCGCTGCTCCTCAAGAAGGAGCGTTCGGTGCGCGCCGCGTCGAGGAATTTCAACAATGAATTCGGCTTGCCGCTTTCCATCATCGGCGACTTCGGTGCCCCGAAAGGCGCGTTTTTCTGGCTCGGCGTCATCATTAAGGGATTTCTGGGGCTCGTGCGGAAGAACGGCGACTACCCGGAGGTTCTGGTCTTGGAGTACGGCATCGACCGGCCGGGGGACATGGAGGGGCTTTTGAAGATCGCGCGGCCGCACATAGGCATATTCACGGCGGTGGGGGAAACGCCCGTGCACATAGAGTTCTTCGCGGGCGTCGAGGGGGTTGTAAGGGAAAAAGCAAAGCTCATTGCGGCGCTCCCGGCTACGGGATTCGCGATACTCTCCGCCGACGACGAGCGCGTGCTTTCCTCCCAGAGGGAGACGCGCGCCCACACCATCACCTACGGGTTTTCCGAGGGGGCGCACATGCGCATCTTGGGTTTCAAGCACTTCATCGACGCGGAGGCGGTAGGCATCAGCTTCAAGCTTTCATACGGCGGCAGCACCGTGCCTTTCAAGGTATCGGGGGCGTTCGGCAGATCGTCCGCATACGCCATCGCCGCCGCAGTCGCGACGGGGATACTCTTCAACATCAACCTTCTTATGGCCGCCACGGCGTTCCGCGAATACACTCCGCCTAATGGCAGGAAAAGGATATTGAGGGGCGTGAAGCAGTCGCTCATCATCGACGACACCTACAACGCCGCGCCTCTCTCAATGGAGGAGGCGCTCGCGGTCTTGAAGTCAGTTCCCGCGAAGCGGAAGATCGTCGTTTTAGGGGACATGCTGGAACTTGGGAGCCACACCCTGGAGGCGCACGAGCGCGCGGGGCGCCTCGCCCGGGAGAGCGCCGACCTCCTCTTTACCCTTGGCATACGCGGGAAGATCATCGCGGAGTCCGCTCTTCGCGCGGGGATGTCCCCGAAGAAGGTGTTTTCGTTCACAAATGTGCACGAGCTCGGCATGCAATTGGGGCAGAAGATGCAGCGCGATGACCTCGTCCTCGTGAAGGGAAGCCAGGGCGTGCGGATGGAGCGAGTGGTGAAGGCGATACTTCTGGACCTCGCGTCGGCGGAAGACGTCCTCGTGCGGCAGGAGCCCGAATGGTTGCGAAAGCCGGGGCTGTATGATTGAGATTGCATTGGGCGCGGTATAATAAATCCATGGAAACGAATCAATTTGAAATCCTGAAAGACGAACTTGGGATGATGCAGTCCCAAATGGACAAGTACGATGGGTTCACGACGACAATAAAGACATGGGCGGTGACGCTCTGGAGCGTGAGCATCGGGTGGGCGTTCCAGTCGAACGCGAAAGAAATCCTCGCGGTTTCCGTCATTCTCCTAGCCGTCTTTTGGTTCTTTGAGGGGATCAACAAAACCTACCGCCAGAATTATAAGAAGCGCCGGGACGAGATTGCCAGCGTGCTCCAGAAAATCTTCGAGACCGGCACGCTGCCGGAAGGGACTGCGGCGCCCAAATTTCCGGACCATAATCTCCGCCACGCCTTCAGGAACGCGCTTTTGCTTCATATCTCCCTTCCGTATCTCGCGCTCGGCGCCGTTTCCGCGGTCCTGTATTTTTTGATTTAATCACCGCTTTCGGTACAATGGTGGTGTTTGGCCTCATCGTCTAACGGCTAGGACCCGCGCACCAGAGCGAAGCTCGGTGCGGGGCAGGCATCTCCCTTTTACCCCGCACTAAAACAATTTATTATTCAAAAGCATTATTATATGGCTCCATCGTCTAGTGGCTAGGACGACGCCCTCTCACGGCGTAAACAGGGGTTCAATTCCCCTTGGAGCTACTGAAAAGAAATTCCCTCTTGCAAGAGGGAATTTCTTTTCAGTAGTTGTCGGGAATTGAACGAGGGATGGGTCGGAAGGGAAGCCACCGCGTCCCTTCCGTGGAGGAAGGTTGTGGGAAAACCGTGGGTTTCCCAGCGGGTGAGCTTCCCCTTGGAGCTACAGAAACAAAACAACTCGTTTACGAGCTGTTTTGTCTCCATTTGATTCGGGGCAAGTTGACAAACTCTCATACATTTGATATTGTAAACAGACGCTCATTTAACAACTTTCAAAAATTAAACAGGAGAACAAAGATTTGAAAGAGAAAATCAAAATCCTCGTTGCGTACTGCTCCGAGGCGTTCAAGGAGAACGTGCTGCCCCTTATCGTCCATTATACGGACAAATCGAACCGCACGGAACTGAAGTTTGAATGCGATCGCGTGGGTCCCCAGGACGAATGGGATAAATTACTTGACGGGCTTATGTCGGGCGATTTTACCCATTTTTTGGTGGATAGAAAATTACACGGGTACATGACACCAAACCAGTACAAAAACCTTAAAAGAAAGGCATATAATGCCAAGGTCATATTCAAACTGCAGTCGCCGAACGGGGGATTGAAACAGAAAGAAATCAAATCGCAAATCGCGGATTTTTTTGTCCCAAACACGAAGATCACGAGCGATGTAGTGCGCGGCAAAAACGGCGCTTGTGATGAGAATGAAGACGACTGAAACCCCTACATAAAAATAAAGTATTGCATGGTCCGCATAAAAGCGGGCCATTTTTGTCGCTTGCGGGGGTTGACCCCGTAGAATCACGGCATGCCACAGTTCTACTGGGTCGACAAAATCCCTGAATTATTGACTTTTATATTTCGATGTGGTATAATGAAAAACAGATAAAGAATTACAAATCAATTTAATCACGGAGGAAGAAGTGAAAAAAATTCTAATTCTCGCAAAGAACCCCTCTTTTATCCCTCTTGCCGTTGAAGCTCTCAAGGGTTTGGATTACAAGATAATTACCAACTCGTTTGAATCTCTTCAGCTTGGGGAAGATGCTGAGGTCGCCCTTGATGTCGCATATGCGGTACGCCTTTACTCGACAGTAAATCAGGCGAAGGCATTTATTGACAGAAAAAAGGAGATTGCAGTTGGAATGTATGTTTTTGTGATTGTAGATGAGGATTTCATGAACGATATGAACCGGTTCGGTAACCAGAAATTTGAGACCTTCCGAAAGGAGTCGAAAAACCTGGGTGTGAAGGAGTTTTTCACGGTCCGCGCGGATGAGATGGATATCGTAAGGAGCGATATCGAGAAGTTGTATATTCCCGTCGAGGACGAAATAAGTTTTTAGTTACATCCACTTTCCGATTCAAGTTAAACCCGCTCACCCGCGGGTTTTTCCTTTCACAGGGGTGAAGTTTGACAGCACCCGTTATCGGGGGTTTAATTTTCCCAGAAAGAATATTCTTAAAATTTTAATAAAGAGGTGAAAAATGAAAAAAAAGAATGTGTTTGCCCACATCGCAGAGGCAGTATGGGAAGTGATTCGGCGGATTATAGGTATAAAGCGGAAAAAAAGGGCGCTCGTTGTGGCATTTTGCGATTGGTGCAGTTGGCCGGAAGACATATTCGCCCATCTTGAGATGTTAGTTCCGAACAAAGGAGGGATTTCGACGAATGACACCGAGTGGGTCGATTTTCATGATGATGAAGAGGAGAATGGAGTGAACGCTCTTAAAAATGTAATGAAGAGCTTCCGGTTCGATATTCTGGTCATTGAGAAAAAGGTTTTGGATTTCCTTGAGAAATCGTTAGATAATCCGTCGCAAGCGATGCTTGCGAATGAACTGTTTGACGCAGGAAGGTCGTTTATTGTGGAATCCAAGGACGACTTTGGGAATCTTGAAAAATTTCTCCGCATCGCCGCATAAAAAGAGTTGATTGTATTTAAAAAGACCCGCCGCAGAGCGGGTTTTTTATTTTGCCGTAAATGGTTCTATACTGAAGGGGATATGAGTCCCGTATGATGAATAGATCACTCGGTGTGCCGTGGAAAGACTTAGGAAAAGAACCATGTACAAAATAAGGAAAACATACAACAAATCGTCGCAATCGTACGGAAACGCGCGTATGCGTTTCCTTTCGTCATCGGAATGAAGCGCGGAAAGATGAAGATTGCCGTCATCGGCGGGGGGCGTATCGGCCAGTCGGTGCGGATGCTTTTGAGCCGAAACGGCAAACAGGTGTTCGTGTGGGACATGGATCTGGAGAAGCCGCACGTCCACCACTCGCTCTCGGAGACCGTCCGTGGCGCCTCCGTGGTGTTCATTTGCGTGCCGTCGTGGGGCCTGCGGAGCGCGCTTCGCTCGATGAAGCCGTTCCTCGCGAAGGGCGCCGTTCTTGCCGTGTTCACAAAGGGAATAGAGAAGGGAACGAAGAAATTCGCGCACGAGGTCATCCGCGACGAGTGTCCGAAGAATCCCGTGGCGCTCATCGGCGGCCCGTTCCTCGCCGAGGAGCTCGACCGCGAGCTCTACGGCGTCGCGGTCATCGGGACGCCGAACCGCGCGGTGTTCCTGAAGGTCAAGAAGCTGTTCTTCGGCACCCCCGCGCGGTTCGCGCACGTTTCGGACATAAAGAGCATCGCGCTCGCGGGGGTCTTGAAGAACCTGTATGCCCTGGGCCTCGGCATCGCCGACGGCCTCGGGTGGGGGGCGAACGCCAAGGGATGGCTCGCCGCGCAGTTCATCGACGAGATGTCCCGCACAGGGGCGCTTTTGGGCGCGAAGCCGCAGGCAATGGGCGCCGCAGCAGTTTCCGACCTCATCGCGTCGGGATTCTCGCCTCATTCCAGGAACCGCCGCAGCGGCGAGGAGATATTGAAATGGGACCCAAAATCCATCGCGAGCGAGAGCATTGCGTCGTACCCCTCGGCGGCGGCGCTCCTCGGCAAGAGGATGAAGCGCCTCCCGTACCTCGCGGCGCTCTCGGGAATCGTCTTGAGGCGAAAGGACGCGCACGTCGTATTCAAGAGGTTTTTGGAGCACGCGGGATGAGGAAATTCATAGGCCTCAACTGGAAGATGAATCCCAAGGCTCCGCGCGAGGCGCTCGCCCTCGCCCGCACGGCGCGGAAAGCGGGACGCAAGCACACGGTCGTCGTATTCCCGCCGTTCCCGTTTCTGCCCGCCGTTTCGAAGATAGGGAAGGGGATCTCGCTCGGCGCGCAGGATTTCTTCCATGAGCCGAAAGGCGCCTATACAGGCGAGGTGTCGCTCCCGATGCTCAAATCGTTCGGGGTCCGATACGCGCTCGTTGGGCACTCCGAACGCCGCGCGATAGGGGAGACGGATTCCTTGATTTTGAAAAAACTGAAAGCCGCGCGGGGAATGAAAGTCACGCCCGTTCTCTGCGTCGGCGAACCGTGGAGCGTCAGGAGAAAAGGGAGGCGCGTCGCCGAGGCGTACGTGCGGCGCCAGCTTGCCGTTCTCGGAAGGAGTGGTAAGGGCGTAATCGTCGCCTACGAGCCCTTGTGGGCCATCGGCACCGGACGCGCATGTTCGGTTTCCGACGCCGCCGCGATGGCGAAGTTTATCAAGCGCGTTTCACGGGTGAAAACGCTCTACGGGGGCTCCGTCGATGCGAAGAATGTGAAAGCCTTCCTCTCTGAAAGTAAGATCGACGGCGCGCTTGTCGGCGGCGCATCGGCGGACTTAAGGAAGCTCCGCGCAATGGCAAAAGCATTGAAATGAGCAACAAGCAAACGATATACGGAACGGCGTTCGTCCTTGTCGCGGCGGGCATCGCCGTGTGGGCCTACCAGGCGTTTTTGAAGCCCGCTGGAAGCTGCACGGACGGAATGCGGAATCAGGGAGAAGAAAAGGCGGATTGCGGCGGGCCCTGCACGCCGTGCGAGATCGTGGAGCTTCAGCCGCTCCGCGTCACGAAGGAACCGAATGTCCTTACGTCTGCGGGCGGGAATGTCGCGCTCTTCGAGGTGCTGAATCCGAACCGCGACTATGCGGCCCGGAGCGCCCCCTACTCGCTCAAGATCTTCGAGTCCGGCGGGAGGATGATAGAAGAGGTGGCGGGAGAGCTCTCCGTTCCTTCTCTGCGGCGCGCGCTCGTCCTCGAGCGCGGGGTGAAGACATTCTCGAAAAGCATCGCCCGCATCGAGTTCTCTGTCGGGGAACCCCGGTGGGAGAGGTCGTTCTCGGCGCTTTTTCCGTCCCTTTCCCTTTCCTCGGGTCCGTTCTCCGTCGCCTCCGGGACGACCATACGCGTGTCGGGATCCGTTAAGAACGACGGTTCCGCTGACGCGTCGGGCATCGAGATAATCGCCGTCGTCTCCGACCAGTACGGGAAGGAACTGTATGCCTCGCGTTCTGTGCTCTCCTCGGTCCCCGCCTCTTCGGTACGCGACTTTTCCGTCGCGTTCCCCGCGGACGCACTCCTCGCGCGCCTCATCGATCCCGGGAATACCCGCGTCGTCATCCAGGCGGAGTGAAATGTTCTCCTCGCGCCTCAGGGACGCCGATTGGATGCTCTACGGAAGCATTTTCTTTCTGCTGTCGTTCTCGCTTCTCATGCTCGCCTCCCTCGACATGGAGCTGTTCTTCCGGCAGCTTGCATGGGCGGCCGGGGCGCTCCTCCTCTTCTTCCTCGCCTCGCGCGCGGATTGGCGGTGGCTTTCGGTACAGAGGTGGTTTTCCTACGGGCTTTACGCGTTTTCCCTCGCGTTGCTTCTCGTTTCCCAATTCCAGCGCGGGACCATACGGGGGACGAAGAGCTGGATAGTCGTCGGCGGATTCCAGTTCGAGCCGGTGGAGCTCATGAAGCTCGCGCTCATTCTCGTCCTCGCCGGATTCTTCTCGAAGCGGTACCTGGCGGCGTGGCAGGGGAAGAATATCGCGTTCTCATTCCTCCTTGCGGGCGTGCCGGGGCTTCTCGTCGCGGCGCATCCCGATCTCGGGAGCGCGGCAGTCATCTTCGCGATCTGGATCGGGTTCCTGCTCCTCTCCGGCATACATCTAAGGAGGTTTCTCCTGGGGCTCGCCCTTGCGGCTCTCGGCGCCGTGCTCCTCTGGAGCTTCGTCCTCAAGCCGTACCAGAAGGACCGCATCACGGCGTTCGTGTTTCCGGAGCGCGACCCGCTTGGCATCAACTACAACGTCATCCAGTCGAAGGTCGCCATCGGCTCCGCCGAGCTCTTCGGAAAGGGGTTCAGGGGCGGGACGCAGTCGCAGCTCGGGTTCCTTCCCGAGGCGGAAACGGATTTCATCTTTGCCGCGCTTGTCGAGGAGTGGGGGCTTTTTGGGGGCACGCTCGTAATCCTCGCGTACTTTCTCATAATCTGGCGGTTCACCGCGATCGGCGCCAGGGTGGGGGACAACTATTGGAAATTCGTGACGCTCGGCGCCTCCATCGTGTTTCTCGCTCATTCCCTCATCAACATCGGCTCGAATTTGGGGCTTGTGCCAGTCACAGGCATCACTTTGCCGTTCCTCTCCTACGGGGGTTCAAGCATCTTGACGGCCTCGCTCCTTGTGGGTATCATACAGAGCAAGAAGCTTGAATCCTCACTATGACAAGAAAGAGGTAGTGAACTTGTCCGTCCTCGTGGGGCTGGGGCTTCTTTTGTTTTTAGTGGTCGCCGCCGGTTATTTTTTTTACGGCCTGCAGCCCGCGGACGGCGGCACGGTGGCGAAAGAGTTTACGATCGAGAAAGGGGAAAGTTTCCGATCGGTCGCCGCGCGCCTTTCCCGCGAATCGCTCATTAAATCCATTGCCGTGTTCAAAATGTACGCGCTTCTCTCCGGCCGCGCGCAGAAGATACAGCCGGGCGCCTATGAGTTCTCGAACGCGATGAGCGTTCCGGAGATCATGAGCGAGATAACTTCGGCGAAGAAAGGCGACGTGCTCGTCACGATCCCCGAGGGGGCGACCCTCCGCGATATCGCGGTGACGCTCGTCGAGGAAGGGGTCATCGGCGAAGAGGAGGATCTCACGAAGTTCCCGATAGAAACGCTACGCATCGATTTCCCGTTCCTCACCCGCGCCGCGTCCCTCGAAGGATTCCTCTTTCCCGAGACGTACTACTTCGAGAAGGATTCCTCTCCCGAGGTCGTGGTGAGGAGAATGCTAAGCATCTTCACATCGCGCGCGTGGCCGCTCCTTTCGGAGTCGCGCGACTGGTATGAACGGCTCATCCTCGCTTCCTACCTCGAGCGGGAAGTGCCCGAATATGAGGACAGAGAGCTCGTCGCGGGCGTGCTCTTGAAGCGCATCGGGCTCAAGATGCCCTTGCAGGTGGATGCCACCATCTCGTACGCGAAGTGCAAGGGGCTTTTGAAGGGGTGCGCGGACATACGGGTCCTGAGGTCAGACACCTCACTCGCTTCCCCTTTCAATACCTATAAGCGCGTCGGATGGACCCCGACCCCCATCGCAAATCCGGGCGAGGCCGCGATTCGCGCGGCGACGAACCCCGCGGAGAGCCCCTACCTTTACTATCTGTCCGCTCCAGACACTCAGGAGACGCATTTTTCAAAAACCCTCCAGGAACACAACGCGAAGCGCGCACAATACCTTTCCTCGTAGTCGTTTTTCCGCAATTTTCATGTTTAAGGTACCTCACACCACAAAACTTTTTTCGTCCTACAAGGGGTTTTCGCACACCCCGGACAATTTCGTAAAGATCCAGACGGATTCCTTCAAATGGTTTGTGGACAAGGGGCTCCGCGAGCTTTTCGACGAGATATCGCCCATCACGGACCACACCGGCAAGGAGCTGGAACTCCACTTCCTCGACTATAAGTTCGATCCGCCGAAATACATCGAGGAGCAGGCGAGGGATAAGGACCAGACCTTCGAGGCGGCGCTCCGCGTGAACCTGAAGCTCGTGATGAACGAGACGAAGCAGTCCAAGGTGCAGGAGGTGTACCTCGGTGATTTTCCCATCATGACCGACCGCGGGACATTCATCATCAACGGCGTCGAGCGCGTGGTCATCCTCCAGCTCATCCGGAGCCCGGGCGTCTACTATTCCGAACACGTGTTCCGCGGCAAGAAGCTCTTCGGCGCGAAGGTCATTCCGAACCGCGGCGTGTGGCTCGAATTCGAGACGGACTCCGACGGCGCCATCTACGTGAAGATAGACCGCAAGAGGAAGGCCCCGGTCACCGAGCTCCTCCGCATCTTCGGCTTCGCGTCGAACGAGGAGATGGCCGCCGCCTTCAAGGAGGTGGACACGGGGAAGGTGAAGCATATCGAGGCGACCTTGAAGAAGGACGAGGCGCAGACCCTTGACGATTCGTACCTCGACATCCACAAGCGCCTCCGCCCCGGCGACCTCGTCACCGTCGAATCGGCGAAAGGCATCATCGATCCGATGTTCTTCCGCTTCGACCGCTACGATCTCTCTCCCGTAGGGAGGTTCAAGCTGAATCAGCGCCTCGTGACGGAAAAGAAGAAAGGCGGGCTTCTCGACCGCGACGACCTCGTCGCGATAGTGAGGGAGGTCATCCGCCTGAACAACGACCCGCAAGGCGCTCCCGACGACATCGACCACCTGGGAAACAGGAGGATACGCGCCGTCGGCGAGCTCGTGCAGATGAAGCTCCGCGTGGGCTTCGCGCGCCTCCGTAGGGGCGTCCAGGACAGGATGAGCATGTTCGACCGGTCGCAACTCCAGCCCGTCCAGCTCGTGAACTACAAGCTTTTGACCTCGGTCGTCCGGGATTTTTTCGCGTCCTCGCAGCTCAGTCAGTTCATGGACCAGGTGAACCCCTTGTCGGAACTCGAGCACAAGCGCCGGCTTTCCACCATGGGTCCCGGAGGACTCACCCGCGAGCGCGCGGGATTCGAGGTCAGGGACGTGCACAGCTCCTATTACGGGAGAGTGTGCCCCATCCAGACCCCCGAGGGCGCCTCGATCGGTCTCGTGAACTATTTGGCCTCGAACGCCCGCGTGAACGACTATGGATTTTTGGAGACGCCTTATTTCAAGGTGGAAAAGGGGGTCGTGACGAGGGAGATCGCGTGGTTTGACGCCGTCGCGGAGCAGAAGTACGACATCGCGCAGTCCGACACCCCGCTCGACGAGAAACACGGGATAGTTCCGCAGCGCGTCGCCGCGCGCGTGAAGGGGAATCCCGGAACCTGCGACCGGAACGAGGTTGACTACATAGACGTGTCTCCCAGCCAGTTCGTGTCGGTATCGGCGTCCCTCGTGCCGTTTTTGGGGCACAACGACGCGAACCGCGTCCTCATGGCCAGCAACATGCAGCGCCAAGCGGTGCCGCCTGTGCTTCCCGAGCCGCCCTTGGTGGGCACCGGGGACGAGGTGAAGGCCGCGCAGGACTCGTCACGCGTGCTCATCGCGGACGTTGGCGGCACCGTCACGGAAGTCGACGCGCTCTCCGTCACGGTGAAGACCGAATCGGGCGCTCGCGTCTACCGTCTTCCCAAGTTCAAGCGTTCCAACAACTCCACGTGCATATCGCAGCGCCCACTGGTCGCCGTTGGCGACAAGGTGAAGAAGGGGATGCCCTTGGCGGACGGTTCGGCGACCGCGGACGGGGTACTTTCTCTCGGGAAAAACCTGCTCGTCGCGTTCCTGCCTTTCCACGGGGCGAACTTCGAGGACGCCATCGTCGTTTCGGAGCGGGTTGCGCGCGCGGACGTCTTCACCTCCATCCACATCGAGACGCACACCTGTTCCGTCCGGGACACCAAGCTCGGTCCCGAGCTCACGACTCCCGACATCCCGAACGTGTCCGAGGACAAACTTCGGAACCTCGACGAGGAAGGCATCATCCGCATCGGCGCGGAGGTCAGGGACGGCGACATCCTCGTGGGGAAGATCAGCCCCAAGGGCGAGTCCGAGCTCACCGCCGAGGAGCGGCTCCTCAGGGCCATCTTCGGCGAGAAGGCGCGCGACGTGAAGGACACTTCGCTCGTCTTGCCGCACGGGAAGCAGGGCAGGGTCATCGGCATCAAGATCTTCTCGCGGGACCGTGGCGACAAGCTCGAGCCCGGCATCATCAAGAAGATACAGGTGGAGGTCGCGCAGCTCAGGAAGATCCGCGCGGGCGACAAGCTCGCGGGCAGATATGGGAACAAGGGGGTCATCTCTCAGGTGCGCCCCATCGAGGACATGCCGCATCTCGCGGACGGCACGCCCGTGGATATTGTCTTGAATCCGCTCGGTGTCGCGAGCCGCATGAACCTCGGCCAGATATTCGAGACGCATTTGGGGCTTGCAGCGTATACCCTGGGGTATAGGGCCATCGTGCCGAATTTCGTGGGGCCGACCGACAAGGACATAGAGGACGAGCTCGAGCTGGCGGGATTCCCGCGACACGGGAAGCTCACGCTCTACGACGGGCTTTCCGGAAACCAGTTCCCGAAGCCGGTGACCGTCGGGTACATCTATATGATGAAACTGAACCACCTGGTGGAGGACAAGATACACATGCGCTCTACCGGCCCCTACTCCCTCATCACGCAGCAGCCACTCGGGGGCAAGGCGCAGCTCGGCGGACAGCGGTTCGGCGAGATGGAGGTGTGGGCGCTCGAGGGATACGGCGCGGCGCACACTCTTCAGGAGATGCTCACCATCAAGTCCGACGACGTGGTGGGGAGGAGCGCCGCGTTCGAGGCCATCATACGCGGCCACGAGATCAAGAAGCCGTTCCTTCCCGCATCCTTCAACGTGCTCCTTGCGGAGCTGAAATCGCTGGGCCTCAACATCACCTATGATTACGAGGAAAATGCCGAAGGAGCGAGCGAGGGGGAAAGCGAAACATGACCGTGAAATCCATGTCGCGCGACGTGAACGTGAAATCCATCTCGGTGTCTGTCGCGAGCCCGGAGGACATACTCTCGTGGTCCTACGGCGAGGTCCTGAAGCCGGAGACACTGAACTACCGCACCCAGCGCCCGGAAAAGGACGGGCTCTTCTCGGAGCGCATCTTCGGACCTACGAAGGATTACGAGTGTTACTGCGGCAAGTACAAGAAGATACGGTATAAGGGGATAACCTGCGAGAAGTGTGGCGTCGAGGTCACTCGCTCGATCGTGAGGAGGGAGCGTATGGGGCACGTCACGCTCGCGACGCCCGTCGCGCACATCTGGTTCCTGCGGAACGTCCCGTCGAAGCTCGGGTTGCTTTTGAACATTTCCGTCTCGAAGCTCGAGAAGGTCATCTACTATGCCGCGTACATCGTGACGTCCGTTGACGAGGAGAACCGGAAGCGCACCATAGCGATGCTGGACTCCGAGTTCAAATCTGTGTCGAACGGTAAGGACGCGAAAGGCGCGGCGGCGAAGGACATGAAGGACCGCCAGAAGCGCGTGAAGGAAGTGCTCAGCACTCTCGAACCGGGACTCATCCTCACCGAATCGGAGTATTACATGCTTTCTGAGCAGTTCGGGGACGTCTTCGAGGCCGACCGCGGTGCGGGCGCCATCAGGAAGATACTCGAACAGCTTGATGTGAAAAAGATCGCCTCTGAGATCCGCCACGACCTGAAGACGGTGAGGGACGCTTCCCGCGAGAAGCGCCTGCTCCGGCGCCTCCAGCTCGTGAAGTCCCTCCTCAAGGGAAACATCCGCCCCGAATGGATGGTCTGGACGGTGCTCCCCGTGCTCCCGCCGGAGCTCCGGCCCATGGTGGCCCTGGACGGGGGAAGATACGCCACGGCGGACCTGAACGATCTCTACCGCAGGGTCATCAACCGCAACAACCGCCTGAAGAAGCTCATCGAGCTCAAATCGCCAGAGGTCATCATTGTGAACGAGAAGCGTATGCTCCAGGAGGCCGTCGACGCCCTGATCGACAACGGCCAGCGCATGGGGGTGCAGCTCTTGTCCGCGCGGCGCAGGCCGCTCCGCTCGCTTGCCGACATGCTCAAAGGAAAGCAAGGGCGCTTCCGCCAGAATCTCCTCGGAAAGCGCGTGGACTACTCCGGCCGCTCCGTCATCGTCGTGGGTCCCGACCTCAAGCTCGACGAGTGCGGACTGCCGAAGGAACTCGCCTTAGAGCTCTTCAGGCATTTTGTGATCAACAAGGTCATCGCGCGCGAATTCGCGTTCAACATGAAGCAGGCAAACCGCTTCATCGAGCAGAGGAGTCCGGAGGTGTGGGCCATCCTCGAAGAGGTCATCAAGGACAAGCGCGTGCTCCTGAACCGCGCGCCGACACTGCACCGGCTTGGCATCCAGTCGTTCAAGCCTCTTCTCATCGAGGACCTCTGCATCAGGATCCCGCCATTGGTCTGCGAGGCGTTCAACGCGGACTTCGACGGCGACCAGATGGCGGTGCACCTGCCGCTGACCCAGGAGGCGCAGTACGAGGCGAAGAAGCTCATGAATGCGGGGACGAATCTTTTGAAGCCCGCGAACGGCGATCCCATTACGAGGCCAACGCAGGATATGGTCCTCGGAAGCTACTTCCTGACGAGGATGGTTCCGGGCGCCAAGGGCGAAGGAGGCGCCTATTCGGGAGAGTCGGAAGCGATGCTCGCATACGAGCTCGGCTTTCTGGATCTCAACGCGAAGATACGGATAATCGTCCGTGGAGAGCTTCGGGAAACGAGCTACGGGCGCATCATATTCAACAGCGTTCTCCCACTGAGCTTCAGGTTCGTGGACGAGCTCGTCGGGAAGAAGGCTTTTTCCAAGCTCGTCGGAGAGATAATCGACACGGTGGGAATCGAGGAGGCGCGTACGTATCTCGACGGCATCAAGAACCTCGGATTCAAGTACTCGACCATCTCGGGGGTCACGTGGAGCATCTCGGATACCATCGTGCCGAAGGAAAAACCGGCGCTCGTAAAGGAAACGGAGGACAAGATAGAAGTGATACAGTCACAGTTCGAGGAAGGGCTCCTCACGGAGAGGGAGAAAAGCGAGCGCACCATCGAGATCTGGAACGATGCGAGGAGCGAACTTGCAAGCATCATTCCGAAGGCGTTCTCGCCGGAAAACCCGATTTTCTCCATCTTCGATTCCGGCGCCAAGGGTTCGTGGCTCCAGCCGGTGCAGATGATGGGAATGAAGGGCCTCGTAGCGGGCGCGACGGGAGAGACCATCGAGCTTCCGATCAAGTCGTCGTACAAGGAGGGGTTCGGCATTTTGGAATACTTCATTTCGACGCACGGCGCGCGCAAGGGGACCACGGATACGGCTCTGAAGACCGCGGCGGCTGGTTACCTGACCCGGCGGCTCGTCGACGTGTCGCAGGACCTCATCGTTTCCAAGGAGGATTGCGGAGAGGAAGAGGGGATATTCATCCCGCGCGCCGAGGGCGAGAAGTTCGGTCACAAGTTTGCCGAGCGCGCCTTCGGCCGCACGAGCGCCCAGGATGTCCGCATCGAACGGAAGCTCGTCGTCCGGAAAGGCGCCACGATCGGCAGATCGGAAGCGAAGGCCATCGAGGCGTCGAACCTCGAGGGCATCCGCGTCCACTCGCCCGTCAGGTGCAAGGCAAGATCGGGCATTTGCGCAAAATGCTTCGGATTGGACCTGGCGCGCAACAAACCGGTCGGGGTCGGCGAGGCGGTGGGCATCATCGCCGCGCAGTCCATCGGCGAGCCGGGCACCCAGCTCACGATGAGGACGTTCCACATCGGCGGCATCTCCGGGACGGACATCACTTACGGATTGCCGCGCGTGGAGGAGATATTCGAGGCGCGCCCCCCAAAGGGGAAGGCGCCGCTCGCGAAGGAGGACGGCTCCGTCGCGTTCGTCGAAGAGCGCGGCCTATCGAAAGCGATAGGTATACGCGGCTCCGCGGAGAGCGCGAAAAAGAGGAAAACGGCGAAGCGGGGGAAGAAAACCGGCGAGGAAGGCGTCATCGAATACCTCATTCCGCTGCACGCGCTCGTCTACGTGAAGGAAGGCGATAAAGTCGCCCGCGGGACCCAGCTCTCCGAAGGGCCGTTGGATCTCAGGGAAGTCCTGGCATACAGGGGGCTCGAAGAGGCGGAGCGGTACATCATCGACGAAGTGCAGAAAGTGTATGTTCCCCAGGGATCGCCTATCAGCGACAAGTATGTGGAGATCATCGTCCGCCAGATGTTCTCCAAGGTCATCATCAAGGACACCGGAGACACCGATTTCATAGTGGATGAGATCGTGGACCGGCAGCGGTTCATGGGCGTGAACCGCGACATGCGCGCGCGGAAGAAGACTCCCGCGAAGGCAATTATCAAGATCATGGGTATTACGCGCGTGGCACTCAACTCCGACAGCTTCCTCGCGGCGGCATCATTCCAGGAAACCTCGCGCGTGCTCGTGAATGCAAGCGTCCAGCGGAAGGTGGATACTTTGAGGGGTCTCAAGGAGAACGTAATCATCGGGAAGCTCATTCCCGCAGGGACGGGACTCATGGGGTTCGACGCCGATTTCGTGAAAACATCGCCGATGCCGGAGCTTCCGCCCGACATTCCGCCCGTCACCGAAGCCCCCGCGGCCGAGGCGGCGCCGGTTGTTGACCCAGTCAAGGAATGACGGTATGCTTGCTCCGCATATGGAAGGGGAAAAGAAGGATGCCGTCGAATACCGCCTCTCGTTCGTGACGAGGGATGAGGACACCACCGCGCTCCGCGCGGCGCTCTCCGCGCACGGAGCGGAGATCGCGAAAGAACAACCGCTCATCAAAGTGCGCCTCGCGTACCCGGTGAAAAAACAGCAGTTCGGATTTTCCGGAGCGTTCGTGTTGCTCACGGCCCCCGGCGCGCTCCAGGAGGCGCTTGCCGCCGTGACGCGTTCCGAAAACGTGCTCCGTGCGATGGCAACGAGGGAATTCCCCGGAGAAGAGGAGAAGGCAATGGGCATTCCGCCGTCCATGGGACACCCGCGCTCCGCGCGCCGCGCCGTCCGCGAACGCGTATATCGTAGCCAGCTTTCGAACGAAGCGCTGGAAAAGAAGATCGAGGAAATACTCCAATAAAGGAGTATAATGAACGGAAATGAACCTCAATAAGGTCTTCATCATGGGAAATCTGACGCGGGACCCCGATTTCCGGCAGACGCCGACGGGGCAGTCCGTGTGCACGCTCTCGCTCGCCACGAACAGCTTTTTCACCTCGAAGAGCGGGGAGAAGCAGAAGAGGGCCGAATTCCACACCGTGGTCCTGTGGGGGCGCCAAGCTGAGATCGCGAACCAGTTCTTAAGGAAGGGCGCGTCGGCGCTCGTCGAAGGTAGGCTGCAGACGAGGGCGTGGACCGACAAGGAAGGGCATCCCAGGAAGACCACAGAGATAGTCGGGGAGCGGCTGCAGCTCGGACCCCGCAGCGACCGCGGAGGATTCCCGCAGGATTCCTCCTCACAGGATACGGGAGACAACTTCACTCCCGACGCGCCGGCGAGCGATGAGGCGGTGCCGGAGGTCTCCATAGACGAGGAGATAAAATCGGAGGATATTCCGTTTTAGGGCTTGGTTCAAAAATTCGAGCCGCGGGCGAAGAATTTTTGATTACCAAACCTAAACCCTGCACATAAGCGATTCATTAAAATTAATTTTATGAACAACAGGAGTAAAATAGAATATTATACATCGTCGAATCGGCATATTATGTGCGGGGTGCTCGATTCTATGGATAAATTTTCATCGTCGGTGGACTCGAAAATTTATATATAATCGGCATGCGCCAGTGCTTTTTTTGTTCCCAGAATGTCAAGATCATCGATCACGAGAACGTCGAGGTGTTGAGGCGTTTCGTGTCCTCGCAGGCGAAGATCATCGATCCGCGGCACACCGGCGTGTGCGCTTCGCACCAGAGGCAGCTCGCCGGCGCCATCAAGCGCGCGCGCATTTTAGGGCTTCTGCCGTTCACCAGAAATTAAGTGCATAATGGCCCTCGATCTTCTCTTATTTCAGTTCTTCTACCAGATTGCCGAGCGGCTCTCTTTTTTTAATTTCGTATTGGTCTCCCTGGCGGTTTATCTGCCGTGGCTCGTCGGCGCCTTCGCCTTATGGCTTCTTCTCTCCGAAAAGGGGAGGCGCGCGCGCATACACGATGCGCTTTTCACCGCGCTCGTCCTGCTTCTCTCGCGCGGCGTCATTGCGGAGATCGTGGGGTTTCTCATAGACCGCGGCCGCCCGTATGAGGTTCTTGGCCTGAAGCCGCTTTTCACCGCGTCCGGCGGCTCGTTTCCCTCGGGGCATGCGGCATTGCTATTCGCCGTCGCGTTCGCGATGTGGCATGTGCGCCGGGAATGGGCGTTATGGTTCTTCGTCGCCGCGGCGGTCGTTTCCCTCGCACGGGTCGCCTCGGGCGTCCATTGGCCCAGCGACATCGTCGCGGGATTCCTCATCGCGCTAGTGTCGTTCCTTGCGGCGAAGTGGCTAGTTTCCCGCCGAGGGAAGGCGGAAGGCGGGAGACGGGTGGTATAATTGAACGCATGGCGGAGACGAAATACATACACGATTACAGGGTTCGATATGACTCCGACGCGAAAGAAGGCGCGTATCACCTTAAGGACCACTTGGAAACCGCCGAATCGAAGGTGTTCTTCGAAATGGCGAAGAAAAACAAGTTGTGCCAGTTTGAGGACAACGCCGACCGCAATTACACATTGGAGTACGAGGGAAACAATCTCTTCGTCTTGACGCGCAGGAATAAGTAAGGGAAGAATATGGAGGGCGGATTCATCGCCACCATAGATCTCCAAAACAATTTCGCTTCGCGAAATGCAACGGGGGGATGACATTTTTATCGCTCTTTAAAATACAAACAATCGACGACCGCCGTTACTTTTGGAGTTGGTCCCGGGTTGATGTATAATTACTTATGTGCCGATTCAACGAAAACCAAGAAGAAAATGTCCGGTATGTGGCAAAGAACCGGAGCGTTCGTATTATCGCTATTGCAGTAATGTGTGTCAGCTTGAATACCAATATCGGTCATACATCGAGAGGTGGAAAGATGGGAAAGTAAGTGGATTACAGGGACTAGGCATAGTTTCAAGATATGTTAAACGATATTTGCGGAGAAAATACAACGACTGTTGCTGTTTGTGCGGATGGTCTAAGGTAAATCCTGTGACTAAACAAAGCCCCTTGGTGGCTGATCACATAGATGGCAATTGGCGCAATAATGTAGAGAGCAACCTTCGTCTTCTATGTCCGAACTGCGATTCACTGACCCCAACGTATGCAGGGTTGAATAAAGGCAGTGGGAGAAAAGGGCGTGTGTTAAGTAAGAGAGCAAAAGAAGGCCGTAAGTTTGTTGGGGGTATGCCGGAGTAGCTCAATGGCAGAGCAGACCCTTCGTAAGGGTAAGGTTGGGGGTTCGACTCCTCTCTCCGGCTCATGGAAAATACAAAAGGAGCGATAGTGTCGGTGTTGGCGGGCGCGGGAGGAGATGACGCGAAGGATTGGGCGCAAATGCTCCTTCGCATGTATTCCCGTTACGCGGAGAAAAAAGGCTGGAAATCGGCGCAGATAAGCGACAATATCATCGAATTGAAGGGGGATTCCTACGCGCGCCTCCGCTCCGAGGCGGGCGTGCATCGGCTCGTGAGAATTTCCCCATTTGACGCGAAGAAGTTGCGCCACACCTCGTTCGCGCTAGTGGAGGTGCTCCCTATCCTTCCCCTAATGGAGACCGCGAAGCTCAAGATACCGGAGAGCGACATCAAGGTGGAATTCTCGCGCTCCGGTGGCCCCGGCGGGCAGAATGTGAACAAGGTAGAGACCGCGGTCCGCGTGGTGCACATCCCGACGGGCGTCGTCGTATCGTGCAGGGCGGAGAGGAGTCAAAGCTCGAACCGCGACCGCGCGATGGAGATGCTGAAGACGAAGCTCATCGAGCTCATGAAGGAAAAGCACGAGACCGAGCTCGCGAACCTCAAAACAAGGGTCAGTCCCGAGTGGGGCCATGAGATACGCTCGTACGTGCTGCATCCATACAAGCAGGTGAAGGACCACGCGACGGGAAAGAAATGGTCCGCGGTGGAGAAGGTGCTCGAAGGCGACCTGGACATCCTCCAGGGGTAATCTTCCTTATCCACAACAAGGGGCGCAGGGGGCGGAAAATGGTGTATACTTGTCTCATAGGCCGCGATATCGCGCCATTTTTCTGGCCTTTTCCGGCGGTATCGGGGAAAATCGCATGATAATCTTCCAAAACGTCACCAAAACCTACAATCACGGCACCGTAGCCCTGGACAAGGTAAGCTTCAAGATCCAGCCGAACGAGTTCGTTTCCATCGTCGGCAGGTCGGGGGCGGGGAAATCCACCATCATCAAGCTCCTCATCGGGGAGGAAAAGCCGACCAAGGGCCAGGTATTCTTCGGCCCCTATGAGGTTCAGAAGCTGCGTTCGAACGAGATGCCGGAATACCGCCGCCACATCGGCGTCATCTTCCAGGATTTCCGCCTTCTTTTGAAGAAGACCGCGTTCGAAAACGTCGCGTTCGCCCTGGAGGTTGAGGGGCGCACGCAGACGGAGATAAACGAATTGGTCCCGCAGGTCCTTGAGATGGTGGGCTTGAGGGAAAAGGCGCACAATTTCCCGCAGGAGCTCTCGGGCGGGGAAAAACAGCGCGTGGCGATCGCGCGGGCGATGATAAACAGGCCGGACGTGCTCGTTGCCGACGAGCCGACGGGGAATTTGGATCCCTTCAACACGTGGGAGGTCATCAAGCTCCTCACGAAGATAAACGAGCTCGGGAGCACGGTCATCCTCGCGACGCACGACAAGGAGATAGTGAACACACTGGGACAGCGCGTCATTACGCTCGAGAACGGAGCGGTCGTGAAAGACGAGGAGAACGGGAGGTTCATCATAGGATAGATAGTATAATAAGGAGGCAATGGTAAAACTTCTTCGCATAGTGAAATACGGATGGAGCAGCTTCATGAGGAACGGGTGGCTTTCCGCATCCACAATCAGCATCATGGTCCTCGCGCTCATCGTTTTCGAGGGCCTCATCGTCTTCAACGTCGTGGCAAAGGGGGCGGTGGAGTCCATTCAGGAGAAAATAGACATCAGCGTGTACTTCAAGACGAACGTCACCGAGGACGCCGTCCTGAACATCAAGCGTTCCCTTGAAGGGCTTTCGGAGGTGAAAGAGGTGGAGTACATCTCGCGCGACGACGCTCTCCGCATATTTCAGGAGCAGCACAAGGACGATCCGGTCATCACGGAAACCCTCTCCCAGCTCGACGAGAACCCGCTTCTCGCGTCCCTGAACATCAAGGCGAATGACCCTCGCCACTATGAGACGATCGCGAGCTATCTCGACAAGCCCTCGTTCAACGAACAGGTGGAAAAGGTGACCTATGCGCAGAACCAACTCGTCATCGACCGCCTCATCGCCTTCGTCGACACCATCAGGAACGGAGGGGCCATCCTCACTTCGTTCCTCTCCTTCCTCGCCATCATGATCACGTTCAACACCATCCGGCTCGCCATATTCTCGAACAGCGACGCCATCGGCATCATGCGGCTCGTGGGGGCGGGGAACAACTTCATCCGCGGGCCCTACATCGTGGAGGGCATCCTCTACGGCGTCATCGGCGCCATCGTGAGTTTCCTCATCTTGGTGCCCATCATCGGGTTCATCTCGCCATATGTTTCCAATTTCATACCCGAAGTGTCCTTAAGTGCGTACTTTTCGGCTAACTTCCTGAAATTTTTCCTCTACCAGGTGCTCTTCGGCGTCGCGCTCGGCATCCTTTCTTCGGTCATCGCCATCCGCCGGTACCTGCACGTGTAGTTCGGTCCCGTTTTTGATTATTGACTTATACCATATTATATGGTATTTTTTAGTTAGTTAAATAACATTTATTTTTAATAAAAACGAAAGGGGTTCTGTTTTGGTAAAAAAAGCAGAAAAATATTCAAATATCAATGAAATCTCCGCGTTAGGTTTTACAGTGAATGCCTTAGGTGGTGGTGGCGATAAGGGGCAGATATTCCCCCGTTCAGACACAGAAGATTTGAGCCGCGGCGTTAATTTCGTACCTTCTGAAGTTACCGATGTTCGCAGAGCGGGTGAAAAGGTTGAGTTTGTCACTGATTGTAGGGAATCAACGGTATGCTGGTATTGGAAAATGCCCGATGGTTCACGAATCTATTATTTCGACAGATCCGAGTTTGAACGTATACGGGATGATCATAAAGGAAAGTGTCCTTCATGCAGCAATACGCATATTCGTGGTGGAAAAGTTGATGCCGAGGGTGAGGGAGTGAAATAACACCGTAAGTATTCCTATATCTTGAAGTAACCATTGAAAACATTTTTTAGAATATCCGCGAATTGCGGATATTTTTTTATTTCGCTACAATTTTGGTGCGTTAGGGCTGTATCTTTCTTCGAAAGATAGCATCCCTCCTTCACTCGGGCTGTAGTATACCGGCAGTACGCATGCATGGGGTGCATGTAGACCGGGTTCAATTCCCGGCAGCCCGACAAAATACAAAAGACAGGATTTTTCCCGTCTTTTGTATTTGCCGGTTATGGAATTGGACAGGAGTGGGGTCGGGAGAACACGCTGGTCTCCCGTGGAGGAGATCCGTTAAGAACCGTGGGTTCTTAAAGAGCGGAGCGACGTGAAATTCCCGGCTTCAATTTTGAATAAGTTGTAAAATAATATAATGGCGAACGCGGAGCTCGTGGAGCATCTTAAGCGTAAAGGAGTTCTGAAAAACCCCGTTATCGTCCGCGCGTTTACTGAGGTGGACCGCGCCGATTTTATGCCAGAGGCATACAGGCGTGCCGCGTATGAAGATAATGCCTTTCCGATAGGATACGGCGCCACCATCTCGCAGCCGTACACCGTCGCGTTCATGCTGGAGCTCCTTGAGCCAAAGGAAGGGGAGAAGATCCTGGATGTCGGTTCCGGTTCCGGATGGACCACGGCGCTCCTCGCGCGCATCGCAGGAGAGAAGGGGAGCGTAATCGGAACGGAAATAGTCCCCGAACTCGTGGAATTCGGGAAGACAAATCTCGGCAAGTACGGGTTCAAGAACGTGCGCATCGAGCCGGCGGGGAAGGAAGTGGGTCTGTCCAGCGAGGCCCCGTTCGACAAGATACTCGTCTCCGCCTCCGGAAGTGAATTGCCGCAGCCGCTCGTGGAACAGCTGAAAGCGGGCGGGCCCGCCTCGACTCGCGGCGAGCCGACGCGAGGCGGGCGAATGGTCATCCCCTTGGGCCTCTCGGTGTGGAAAATGGAAAAGACCGAATTCGGAAAGCTCGAAATGGAGGAATTCCCAGGGTTCGTCTTCGTCCCGTTACAAAATCACTGAACAATTCCATAGAATTGTTCAGTGGGTTTTGACCTTCCTCCCCTTTTTTGTTTTCGTCTTTATCGTCGTTCTCATGCACGAGGTGCACGCGAGTACGCGCTTGCCGGTCTTTCCGTCCTTCATCCACTGCAAATTAGCCCGCTTCTTCCCGAAGTTCGTCGGGTTGTAGTGGCCGCGAAGGAGTTTCCTTGTGCCGCCGCCCTTGTACGATTTTCCGCAGTAAAAACAGATGCGCATGCCGATTATATATAAATTTTTGAGTCAGTCGGCGATAAAAATTTATCCATAGAATTGAGCACCCGCCCAAGTTTTTGAACGATTGTTGGGATATCGCGGTGACTGCCTTTTAATTGATTGAATTGTTTCGTCATAATGTTTTATCTTTTAAAAATTTGGGTGGGTAAGATTTTGTTTATAAAATTCTCACTGAATTCAGATTTTATACAAAATCTTAACTTATTTCAACCTGCCGGAATGTCTTGTTGGCGAAGTTGAATTCGAAGAAGACGACGCCTTCACCCCGCCCAACCTGGAGGATGATGGAAGTCCTCCCTGCGGGCACCGTGAAAATCGCGTTCCCCTGGTAGTTCCCTCCCGGCGCCATGTTTGTGAAGTTGCCCTGGATGAAGTCCGGCCTCGTCTCGTTCCCCTCGGGAGGGATGAGCGCGAGGAAGTCGGCGGGATTAATGGAGGTCGCGCGCGACGCTTCGAGCGTGAATACGCGGAGCGCGACGAGCACCGTCCCCTTGTCGGTCTTGCCGACGCTCTCGATCGAGAGCACCACTTTCTCCGGCGCTTCGCTCGCTATGTACACGATGGAGGTCGGGATCTCAACGAGCGCCTCGGTCGTTACCGTAGTTGTGCCGATCTGTATGACGGTGGTGCCGCTGGACGTCGTCGTGGTTACGAAAGCACTCGGGTTCACCGTTTCGGGATTCTTGAAGAAGAGTCCCATGATCCCCGTTTGCGCGGACGTTCCCGCCTCGGGTTCCTCTAGCGCCGAACGCATGACGAGGTAGTAAAGAGTGCCCAGAAAGCCCACCATAATGACGACGACCGCGATGAGAATGATGATTATCCTCTTCATTTTCGTGCCTGTAGAATACGAGATTTGCGTGATATAATCAAGCTTCAGAACAAAATGGAATTTTTCTTCGTATTTCAGCTGTTGGTGCTGCTGTTTTCCGTCGTGGTGCACGAGGTATCGCACGGGCTTATGGCACTCGAGCTCGGCGACCACACCGCGCGCCTTGCGGGGAGATTGACCCTGAACCCGTTGAAGCACATAGATCCCATAGGGTCCGTGGCGCTCCCGCTCCTCCTATCCTTGATTCCCGGCGGCGTCGTGTTCGGGTGGGCGAAGCCCGTTCCCTACAATCCCTATAATCTGAAAGACCCTAAGAAGGGAGGGGCTTTGATCGCGCTCGCGGGGCCAGCGGCGAACGTCGTGCTTGCACTCGTGTTCGCGCTCGCATACCGCGCGGGCGGAGGGTTCGGCGCCGTCGAGCCGCTCATCGCCTCGGTCATCATAATCAACATCGCCCTCGCGATCTTCAACCTCATCCCTATCCCTCCCTTGGACGGCAGCAAGATCCTGTTCTGGCTTCTCCCGCGCGGGACCGAAGCAGCCCAGGCGTTTTTGGAGCGCTACGGGTTCATCATCCTCCTCGTCCTCATCTTTTCGGGGCTCAATTTCCTCTTTCCCGCGGTTGAGTTCCTCTTCCGCCTTTTTGTGGGGGTTTGAATGCTTTCTGCTTGCCCAGTAGAATCACAAAGTAGCTCTACTGGGCTTGCGTTTTTTGGCGTTCTTGGGTATTCTTGTCTCGTAGGTTTTAAGGGCTTGGTTCAAAAAACCCAAGCCGTAGGCGAGGGTTTTTTGATTGACCAAACCTTACCCGCCCAAATTTTCAAACAACAAAGGCCTGCACAATGAATATAACAATGAAACAATCAATGGTGAAAGAGTCGACACGCGCCCAAAAACTTGGGCGGGTGCTCGATGTTATGGATAGCAGCGAGGGAGAAATGAAAAGCGTTGGTTTTCATTTTGACCGAGCGAACTATTCATATGAAAATATGGTCGCTCACTCCGTTCGCGAATAACATCGGCATGCCAACCGTAGGACAATTGATACGAAAAGGGAGGACAAGAGCGCAGAAAAAGAACAAAGCGCCGGCTTTGGGTATGTACATGATCAAGAACAACCCGGTGTTTTCCGCCTCGCCCTTCAAGAGAGGCGTGTGCGTGAAGGTGTTCACCACGACCCCGAAGAAGCCGAACTCGGCCCTTAGGAAGGTCGCTCGCGTGCGGCTCACGAACGGCATGGAGGTGACCGCCTACATCCCGGGCGAGGGGCATAACCTCCAGGAGCACTCGGTGGTCGTCATCCGCGGAGGCAGGGTCAAGGACCTTCCGGGCGTGCGCTACCACATCGTGAGGGGAGTTCTCGACACGCAGGGAGTTAATAAGAGAAAACAACAACGGTCAAAATATGGAGCAAAACGTGAAAAAAAATCATAACAGCTCCGACGCTCTGATAAAATCAGAGGTCGGAGTCCCGACCGAAGCGTCGGGACAGCGTTCGAAGTACGGGGCGAAGAGGGAAAAAAGGCATAAGGGCTTTGTTCAAAATTTCGAAGAAATTTTGATGACAAAACCTTACCCGCCCAAATTTTTGCAATTATACGGGTAAATAGAATTGATACCATTATGAAAATAACAATGATAAAGAAGTCGGCAAAATCCAAAAAACTTGGGCGGGTGCGCAATCTTATGATTGCTCGCTCCGCTCGCAAATAAGATTGGCATGAGACGCAAAAAGGGATATAAGAAAAAAACGCTTCCGGGCGATCACAAGTTCACCCGCGTGGACGTCGCGCGCTTCACGAACTACCTGATGAGCCACGGCGACAAGGCGACCGCCGAGCGCGTGTTCTACGGCGCGATGGCGGAAATAGAGAAGTCCGCGAAGGCGGACCCCGTGGAGGTGTTCGACAAGGCCATCCAGAATGCCTCGCCGCTGGTGCAGGTCGTCTCTAAGCGCGTCGGCGGGGCGAACTACCAGGTGCCGCGCGAGGTGCGGCCTGAGCGGAAATTCTTCCTAGCAAGCCACTGGATCATCGACGCGGCGCGCAAGCGCAAGGGAAAGCCGATGGCAGGCAAGCTAGCGGAGGAACTCCTCGCGGCCTCGAAGAACGAAGGGACGGCCATCAAGAAAAAGCAGGACACGCACCGCATGGCGGAGGCAAACCGGGCGTTCGCGAGCTTCGTCCGGTAGTTTCGTATGCCACGGCAGTATCCAATTGAAAGAACAAGAGATATAGGAATTATCGCGCATATTGATGCCGGAAAGACGACGGTTTCGGAGCGCGTCCTTTTTTATACGGGAATTTCGCACAAGATCGGCGAAGTGCACGAGGGCGAGGCCATCATGGATTGGATGGACCAGGAGCGCGAACGCGGCATCACCATCACCGCCGCGGCGACGACCTGTTTCTGGGTCCCGACCGAGTTCGACAAGGCGGACCCGAAGTCCAAGGAGCATGAGTACCGCTTCAACATAATAGATACGCCTGGCCACATCGACTTCACCGTGGAGGTGAAGCGGTCGCTTCGCGTACTCGACGGGGCGGTGGTCGTCTTCGACGGCGTCGCGGGCGTGGAACCCCAGAGCGAGACGAATTGGCACTATGCCGACGACTACAAGGTGCCCCGCATCTGTTTCATAAACAAGCTGGACCGCATGGGCGCGAGTTTTGACAAGAGCTTAGCGTCCATCACGGAGCGTCTGACAAAAAACGCAGTAGCCCTGCACATGGCAATAGGCGAGGAGGGCGGTTTCGAGGGCGTTGTGGACCTGCTGCAGATGAAAGCCTACTACTTCGAAGGGGAGCGCGGCGAGAAGGTCGTCATGAAGGAAGTTCCGGAGGCGCTTAAGGCCGAAGCGGCAAAGCGGCGCCATGCGTTGGTGGAGAAGATAGCGGAAAAGGACGACGAGTTGCTTCACAAATATCTGGAAGGGAAGGAGACCACCCTCCCGGAGCTCAAGAAAGTGCTTCGGAAAGCGACGCTCGAAAACACGCTGGTGCCCGTCCTCGGCGGAAGCGCCCTAAAGAACAAGGGAGTGCAGCTGGTTTTGGACGCCGTCGTGGACTATCTCCCGTCGCCGGACGACATGCCCCCGACCAAATGCACGACGCCGAGAGGGCAGGAAGAGGAACACCACCCGAAGGATGAAGAACCGCTTGCCGCGTTGGCCTTCAAGATCGCGACGGATCCTTTTGTCGGCTCACTCACGTTCTTCAGGGTCTATTCCGGCACTTTGAAGAAAGGGAGCTATATCCTGAACGCGACGAAGAACACGCAGGAGCGCGTTGGCAGGATCGTCAGGATGCACGCGAACCACCGCGAGGAAGTGGGCGAGATATATGCGGGCGACCTGGGGGCGATTGTGGGCCTCAAGAACACCGGCACGGGCGATTCGCTTTCCGACCCCGACCACCCGCTCATTTTGGAGAAGATCACCTTCCCCGAACCGGTCATTTCCATCCGCATCGAGCCGAAGACGAAAGCCGACCAGGAAAAGATGGGGCTCGCCCTGCGGCGGCTCGCCGACGAGGACCCGACCTTCAAGGTCGGAGGCGACGCCGAGACGGGGGAGACCATCATTGCGGGCATGGGAGAACTTCACCTTGAAGTTTTGGTGGAGCGCATGCGCCGCGAATTTTCCGTTGAGGCGAACGTGGGCCGTCCGCAGGTGGCATACAAGGAGACCGTGAAAGGAACGGCGGAAGCGGAAGGCAAGTATATCAGGCAGTCCGGCGGCAGGGGACAGTACGGCCACGTGAAGCTCAAAGTGGAGCCATTGGAGCGCGGCGCCGGCTTCGAATTCGTGAATGCCATCAAGGGAGGCATCATCCCGTCGGAATTCATCAATCCCGTGGAGAAAGGCGTGAAAGAAGCGATGTCGAAGGGTGTCCTCGCGGGATACCCGTTGGTCGACATGAAGGTGACCTTGTACGACGGGAGCTATCACGAAGTGGACTCCTCGGAGATCGCGTTCAACATCGCCGGAGCGATGGCGCTTCAGGAAGCGTCGAGGACCGCAAAGCTCGTGCTCCTTGAGCCCGTCATGAAGATACAGGTGCTCGCGCCCGCGGAGTTCCTAGGTGACGTGACGGGGGACCTGAACTCGAAGCGCGCGAAGATAACGGAGATGGGCGAGCGCGGCACGATGCGCGTCATCGACGCCGAGGTGCCGCTCTCCGAGATGTTCGGCTACGTAACGAAGCTCCGGAGCATAACGCAGGGGAGAGGCAATCCGAACATGGAATTCAGCCATTACGCCGAGGTGCCCGGGAATATCGCGCTCTCCATCATCGAAGGGAAGCAAAAGTAACCCAGACGGAACGTCGGGGTTACTTTTGTTCCCGCGTCTGCGTTAGAATAAAGGCATGAGTCCCGTTTCATGATCACGTTGCTCGGTGTATCATGAACAACATAAAATAATGATGTATGTGTTTGTTCGGGCGCTTAATTGAAAAGCCGGTCGCAACGTACGGAAATCACGCATGCGCGGCATGCGTGGATTTCCTATCATGAACGGGATGTCCAGGTGGAGGATGGGGCTCATTATCGCGCTTGCGGCCGCGTTCGGCATCGTAGGATGGCGGCTTTACAAGGAGCACAGTTCATTCCGCGCATCCGTGGAGGAGCTCCGCGCGAAGAGCGTTTCGCTCGAGGAGGAGAACAGCGGCCTTTTCGGGAAGATAGAATATTTCGGGATCCCCGAAAACCTCTTGAAAGAGGCGAGGGCGCGGTTTAATTTTACGAGGCAGGGAGAAAAGCTCCTTATCGTCATTCCACAGGAACGGGCGGCGACAAGCAGTAATCAGAAGCAGGATTAAAAAATAAATGATTCGTCTTGGCGATTTTTGCGGGCCTGCCCGCCGAAGTTCGCCTGGGCGAACGAAGGCGGGATTCGTTCAGTGGTAGGACGCGACCTTCCCAAGGTTGAGATACGGGTTCGATTCCCGTATCCCGCACAAAACATAAAATAGGGAATAAATTCCCTATTTTATGTTTTGTGGGAATCGAACCGCGGAGGGGGTCGGGGAACCGCGATCGGTTCCCCGTGAAGGAAGGCCTGCCTGTCGGCAGGTTGTGGGAAAACCGTGGGTTTCCCAGCGTGTGAGATTCTCGTATCCCGCACAGAAACAAAAGAGAAGGATTTATCCTTCTCTTTCTGTTTTTTTGCAGGTGGGATACGAGAATGAGGGATGGGTCGGAAGGGAAGCCGCTGGGTCCCTTCCGTGTCGGAGAGTTGTTGAGAACCGAGGGTTCTCAAGGAGGGAGCTTGCGACTGACATTCTCCTATCCCGCACAAAGTTTAAAAAAAGAAAACGCCCTTCGTTGGGAAAACGAAGAGCGCTTACAATTGTTTTATTCGTTATCGTTGCTGTCAGAAGTGGAAGCCGGAATTTTGGAACGTGAATGAAATTCCAATCATGCCGGAAACCTCAACTTTTCCTCCTTCTCCATTTAATAGCACGGACCCAAACGGTTTAACCTGGATGGTTTTCGCGCTGTTTTGGAAGAGGAATTCCATGTAAGGACCCCCTTGAAATTTACTTTCGTAGTACTTTTCACCAAACGCGCCTATTCCCAAGTTTTTACCTATTCTGAAAAACACTTTTGCCTGCACATATTTTATTCCGGTAACATTACCCACTGCATTTATCACAAATTCGGTTCCCTTTGAATAGAATTGGAATCCGCCTTGGTAGATAAACTGATACTTCTTCAAAAGTGAATCATTGGTGCTTCCGAATTCCTTTCCTAATCCGGGGCCTCCTGAGATGCGCATCGTGAGATCCTTGTTATCGTCACCGAAGGGATAGATATCGAATACCAGTGTCACTGCGGCAAACTGCTTTTGGGGACTGTAGTGATATTGTGGTATCAATCGTATCCCAGCGTGTTTCGAGTTTTCCTTTATATTCAGGGAAAGCTCACCGACGAAAAAGTTGTTGGCGTTGTCACCCTGTGCATTGTAAATAGGGGATATCCCGTGGGTAGATAACCTCACGGAGAGGTTCTGTCCATAGGAAGAAGTTGCAACAAACAGTAAAATGATTGCCAGAGATATAATCTTTTTCAATTTTTAACCTCCTGGGCTTTTTAAAGAGCCCTTTAATTTGCTTTAATTTTAGAGTTATATCTGCGTGAAATATTAGCATATAAAGCAATAGGAGTCAACCCCCACACCAATGCATTGGTATGGGGGTCAATCCCTCGCCTTTCCCCGTACCAAGGGAAGGGCTAGAGACCACCCATACGCCGGAAATGCAGGCAGAAAATGGGTTTTTTGGCGTTATCCCCACATATTGCGGGGGTACATATGTTAGAATGGACGAAAGTCGAGAAAATCAAAAAACAGATGAAAAAATCATTATTTATAGTCGCTGCAGTCGCTTTGCTCTTCGCGGGTTCCGTGGGCCTCGCGAAAGCGCAGACCGCGATGAGCGATTCGGCGCTTTTGGCGCAGCTCTTCGACATCGTGACGGATCTCGCGAAAGCGGTGAGCTCAATCATAGAGAGGCAGATAGACAGCTTTACCGGCAACACTGGTTCGACGCCGGCTGTAATCGACACCGCAAGGACGCCTGCGCCTGTTCCGGTGCCGAAGCCGTCTCCCGAGCCTGGCGTAATTTCCTTTAAAGTCACTTCACCAGCGGCTGGAGAGCGGTGGACTATTGGGAAAACCTATGAGGTGAAGTGGGAAAATGACAACCCCACAATGGGGGCAGCGGAATCTCCAAACTTCGTTTCACTCTATCTCGTATCAACAAATAATATCTCAAAGCGTCCGTCTGTGTTGTGGACGGTTGCGGCGTATACGCGAAACACGGGGAGTTACAAGTGGACGGTGTCCAAGAACGTATATCCGGGTGAGTATCAGCTCGCGGTTGAGCCATACGCGCGCCCCGACAGGCGTTCGTATGGCGGAACGTTCGCGATAATTTCCGATGCGACTGCGCCTTCTACTACAGAATCTGGCGGATCGCGTCCTGCAGTTGATTTGGTTGGCGGTGGAGGAGCGCATGGATCTCCGGATCAGACAAGCGGCGATTTGAAGATAAAAATCACGAATCCTTCCGAAACGAAGGACTCGGCATGGGTGAAGGGAAAGCAGTATACGATTCAGTGGCAATCAACAGATCCGTCAATGTCACTCAAGGAAACTGATTTTCTTTCCATATATCTCGTAGGAGAAAAGGACACTGCACGGTCGTTGGGGACTATTTCTTCAAAAGCATACAATGATGGTGATTATCGTTGGACTATTCCAACGCGCCTCGCATCTGGGGTATATCGCATTGTACTTCAATCACTTGCTAATACGTCCTTGAAAGCGATGAGCTCTGAATTTTCTGTTAGCGGTGCTACGACGAGGATTCCGAAAGCTGACGACGTGTTGTTCACAAAAGCCGGCAAGCAAACAAAAATCGGCGGAGGAGAAATAATCAACCGTCCAGTATGGTGTTGCAATAACTGTTATATTGAGAGCGGCGGCACGTGTGGCGGGTGCTTTAGTCATTGCGGCCAGGGAAATTATTAAGGAAAAACGCATTCTGATCCACCCCTTTTGAGGGGTGGATTTTTGATTTTCGAGAAATTCCTTTTTTAGTAGTGGAAGGCCAATCGTTGAGTTTTTAAAATAGTTGACATAGACAATTTGCTGTTGCAAGCTTAAGCCAGTTTTTCAATTAATAATTAATAAATAGGAATATTATAATGACAATGAAATTAAAGCTGTTTCTTCTTTTCATGTTGGCGTTTTCCTTTTTAGTTCTCCCGTCTGTGTACGCGCAGAACGCGGAAAAAACTTATGCAACCCAGTTTTCTTTTGACGACAACCAAATGACTTTTTTCGGAGAAAGTTTTGTACTGAACATTGTTCGTGACTGCACAAACTTTATATACATTCACGCAAAAGATCCCGAAAAGGGATTTGTCTTTGAAACCAGAAAAAAAGATGTTTTCCAAAAGAATAAGGTGCTTTACTTTTGTGGCGAAAAGAGTGGTGAGATATACGAGACGATTAGAAAGTTCCTTGAGGAACGGGGGATTGTTTTCGAAGAAGACGAAACCGGACACGTGGGCTTTTATTGATTTTACCGGTATTGTTTTAAGAACCTTTTTGTACCCGCATCTATTGGATAGGTGTGGGTTTTTGTTTATGCCGCAAGAACGTTAGAATATATTCTTTAATTCCGGTGGGTTGGTTGAAGGTATTGGTTCTTGGAGTTACTCTTGAATGGTGATTCAATTCGGTTTCTGGAGAAAATTTCAGCCGAAGGCTGATGCGCCTCTGGCGCAGAAAAAACCCATCCTTATTCTCGCGCCCATGGCGGACGTGACGGATTTCGCTTTCAGGGAGATGTTTGCGAAGCACGGGAAACCCTCGGTATTTTTTACCGAATTCGTTTCCGCGGACGGGTTGTGCTCCGCAAAGGGGAGAGAGAAACTCCTCATTGATTTGAAGTTTTCCCGCAGGCAAAAGCCCATAGTGGCGCAGATTTTTACATCAAAGCCCGAAAATGCTAAGAAGGCCGCGGAGCTTTGCGTAGAACTCGGGTTTGACGGAATAGACGTGAATATGGGTTGCCCCGAGAGGCGTATAGAGAAACAAGGAGCGGGCGCGGCGCTTATAAAAACGCCAAAGATTGCGCAAGAAGTTCTCCGCGCCACGCAGGAAGGCGCGGGGGCGCTCCCAGTGTCCGTGAAGACGCGTCTCGGGTACGCAAAAGACGAATTGGAAGCATGGCTTCCGTATCTTCTGGAGTGCTCTCCGGCGGCCGTGACGGTGCACGCCAGGACGAGGAAAGAAATGTCAAAAGTTCCCGCGCGGTGGGAGCGCGTCGCGGATGCAGTACGGATAAGGGACGGGTATTTCAAAAAAGGCGCGAAACCCCTCATCATCGGCAACGGCGACATAGAAAACTTGGAAGACGCGAGAGAAAAGGCAAAAGAATGCGGAGCGGACGGCATAATGGTGGGGAGGGGAACGTTCGGCAATCCGTGGTTCTTTTCGGGAACATCCCCTTCACTTAAGGAGAGGCTGCATGCGATGGCGGACCACGCCGAGCTTTTTGAGAAGACATTCGCGGGCGTAAAAGGGTTCAACATCATGAAGAAGCATTTCAAGGCGTACATATCTGGGTTTAGTGGAGCGTCGGAGTTGCGGGCAAAGCTCATGAAAACAAAATCGGCAAAAGAAGTAGGTGAAGTAATTAAGAATTATGAAGTATGAATAAAATCCGAATCGCGAATCAATGAATTCTTTTAGTTAGAGTTTCAATCGTAATTCGGGCTTCATAATTCCCTCTGGGGTTGCCCGGTAGTGGACTGCTGCCGCCTCAATGCGTTTCTGGAGTAATGAAGAAAGCAAGAGTTGAAATAATTCACATTTTTTTATTAAAACACATGGAGGCACTGAGCATGCCGCAGTGCTACTACCGGGGTTGCCTCTCGGTAGAGGCATGGGTATAGTTGAAGAATGACCGCGTCCTTTTGGGAGCAATTCTCGTTCATCGTCACGAACGCGTGGCTCACGCTCACGTGGCGCGACTTTCTCGACGTCGCCGTCATCGCGGTTGTCCTATATTTCATTTTCCTGCTTTTCAAGCGCACGAATTCCTTCTTCATCGTCGACGGCGTCGTGCTGCTGTTTGCCGCGTTCCTCGCCGCGAACTTCCTGAATCTCAACCTCACGGCGCTGCTCCTCCAGTACTTCTTCGCGTTCTTCATCGTCATCATGGCAGTCATCTTCCGGGAGGAACTCCGGAGCTTCTTCGAATCCATCTCCCTATGGGGCAAGATCCAGCGGACACGCTCGGGAGAGAAGCGGGGGGACGAGGCCGTCGTGGACATCGTCAGGAAGACACTGGATTATCTCGCTGGAAAACGCATGGGCGCGCTCCTGGTGTTTCCCGGGGGCCAGCCACTGGACCGCCTCCTCCAGGGCGGGGTGCCGCTCCACGGCGACCTTTCTGTACCGCTTCTCCTTTCCATTTTCGATCCTACCTCGCCTGGGCACGACGGCGCAGCGTTCATAGAGGACGGGATGCTCAAGCGTTTCAGCGCGCATTTGCCCCTTGCCGAGCGTTACAAGCACCTGCGCGACGTGGGATTGCGTCACAGGGCGGCCGTCGGTCTCTCCGAGAAGAGCGATGCCATGGTGCTCGTCGTCTCGGAGGAGCGGGGAACAATTTCTCTCGCGCGGTTCGGCCGGCTCATGGAGCTCAAGGATGCCGAGGAGGCGGCAAAGCGCCTACAGGAATTTTTCGACGAGTCATCGCCCCTGAAATCCGTGAAATTCTGGAGGGAGATCTTCATTTCCAATTTTGTGGCGAAGCTCGGCGCGCTCGTCATGGCGGTCCTTCTGTGGTTCCTCTTCGTGTTCCAGCCTGGGCACGCGACGAAGGAATTCGAGGCGGCGGTTGAATTCCGCTTCCTTCACGAGAGCATGCAGATCGCGAAGATAACGCCGACGGAGATTTCCGTGACGCTTTCGGGGAAATCCGCCGACTTCGACATCCTCGACCCGAAGACGCTCAAGATCACCATAGACGCCTCGAAGTTCATCGAGCCGGGAACGGAAAGGGTCTCCATCGAGGAAGAGATGATACAGGCGCCGCGCACGCTTTCCATCGTGGACTTCTCTCCGGAAACCGTCAGGTTCGACGTCGTGAGGAAGGAAGCAGCTACATCAACAAACAATGCCCAGTAATACAACCTCGATTCGCTCCGCAAAGGAAACAATCAAGGCGCATTATCCAGGGAAAAGAGATATGAATACAACGAAATCACAATACAGTCGTCGCGGTGTAACCCATCGAGGTTGATATACTGGGATGGCAAATAAGAAAACAAAACTCGCAAGAAAGAAACGCCGCAAGCGGAAGGGGAAAAAGATCTCACTCGCGTACCGCGGGTGAGAATAGAGTTCCTATTCTATAAGCTCTCTAACACCCGCCATATTTCCACCATGGCCAGAGTGTCCATTTTGCAGTATTCAACGAGGTCGGAGAACAATTTCTCCCTGTCTATGCCGTTTTTATCCTTGAGGACCGCATCCATCCAATATCTCTGGGCCGACGCGCCCTCCTGTATGTTGAGTTTCTTGTAGCTTAGGCTTGGGACGATGACTGGCAGAACGCTCTTTATCGAGGAGCTCCCGAAGAAATCCTTGTCGGCAAACAATCCCGCCGCGAAGGGCTCCATCAGATCCACGGTCCTGTCGTTCATATCTTCAAGAAATCCGGCGAATTCCGGGAACATAGCCGCCATTTCCTTGTTTCTCGCGGTTTCGAAGGTTTTGTACCATACGATAACAGTGCCGTCGGGACCGATATCTTCCTTGAGTTTTTTCAACAGGCCGGGGACCGGGTGGCTGCCATCCCTGTGTAGATATTCCCTGTGCACGGGTTCGTCCTCCGGTTTTTGTATTATGTGCAGTGAATACTGGAAGGGTATCTGTTGGTATGGTTTGGTGCCGTTATAAGGGGGGACTATTCCCATTGCTGTCTCGTAATCCAGGAAATAAAGCGGGTAAGTCAGGCTTTTTAGAAATTCTTTTATTCCCTCTTTTTTTATTGTCGGCTGGCCGCTCTTCGTTGCGATGATCTGGGCCAGCTGTTTCGGCGTCAGCTTCAAATCATTTGGTATGTCTTTGATGAGCGATATGCCGGAATCCTCGAGGCTTCCTATGAGAGCAACGCCGGGGGATATGAGATCGTATATGCTGTAAAGTTCGATTTTATCGTTCAAACCCTTGTAGATTTGGAGCCATTCGCCGAGCGAACCGAACTTCGCGTGTCTCGGAGACGGATCTGGCATTTCGGACAGACCCATCGTTTCAAGGGCGAGCTTGATGTTGTTTTTGGTCTCTCCGATCATTTCGCGCACCTTGTCCGTGGTGTTGGCTATCACCGATAATGCGACGGGGTCCACTTCGCCCTTCCTTACGTATTCGTTGTTGACGTGCACGACCGCTGTCTTCCGTATCTTCAGACCGGCCGATTCGAGCACTACCACCTGGAACGCAAGATCGGGATAATGCTCCGGTTTGACTTTCGTGCTGGATTTGATCTCGTACAGGTCGAATTCGTTTTCTCCGACCCTGTCCACCACGTCGCATATGCAGGCGATGTCGTCCGTTTCGAATTTTCCCTGGAAAACGGTTTTAGCGCCGCTCCCCAATGCTTCCCTGGTTCTCCGCGAAAGCGACATGTACTCGCCGTAGTCGTTGAAGTCGAGTTGTATGCCTTTGGGAAATCTCTTCTGGGCGTAACTTTCGAACTCCTTGCCCGCGTCGAAGAGCGCCTGAAGATTGGCGTCCGGTTCCGGCAATTTGGACTTGTCGTGCTTCTTGAGCCACAGCCATGCGGGGTGCTTGAGGAACATCATGTATTCCGATTTGGACAGCTGCATGTGAAAAGTATGGATGAAGTTTCCGGCCGTGTCGATATTGTCGGGAAAATGATGGAAAAATGAGCCCCTCACCTTATTAAAAGGTGAGGGATAAAGGGGTTTATCCCTCATCCTTCATTTTGAAGGGTGAGGGATTGACACCCGCGCTCCCGCCAGTTAGAATGAGCGGGCAATGAATAGGGTCGGTACATATGGGCGCGTCGCCTTGGGAAGGGCGGTCTAGACCGCCATATTCCGGAGCGTCTCGCCTCGACTGAGGCGGTTTTTTTTGAAAGGCCTTTGACAATCGAATAAGGAGAAACATAAAAAACAAAAAACCCCGCAGAACCACTTCGTGGTCTTACGGGGTAAACAAGAGAAGTCAGTTTCTTGAGGTAGAAATACCATCGCACTTTTCTTGGCGAAAAATCCCCTCACCCTTCCTAACGGAAAGATGAGGGATAAAAAGAGAAACGCGTAAGGGTGGATGGCGGATGCCTTGGCACCATGGAGCGATGAAGGACGCAGCGTAGCGGCGATACGCCTCGGGTAGGTGCGGAGCAACCTATGATCCGGGGATGTCCGAATGGGGAAACCCGTCCCGCAGAACGCGGGACACCTCGATGTTGAATCGAGGAGCAAACTCGCTGAAGTGAAACATCTCAGTAAGCGAAGGAACAGAGAACAACAGTTATTCCCCAAGTAGCGGCGAGCGAAAAGGGAAGAGCCCAAACCTGGGCCATTCGCGCAAGCGGATGGCGCGGGGGTTGAGATTATGATCGTCCTCGAGCGTGAAAGCTTTACGTTTGAGGGGAAAGTTACAAATCCGTTCGTTAGCGGAATCCCGCTGGAACGCGGGAGCCACAGAGGGTGATAGCCCCGTAGGCGAAAACGGACGGACTTTCCAGGTTTTATTCTAGAGTACCTCGAGGCCAACTAACCTTGAGGGAACGCGGGAGTACTATCTCCTAAGGCTAAATATCCATGGCGACCGATAGTGAACTAGTACCGTGAGGGAAAGGTGAAAAGCAGTCCGGTGAGGACGATGAAATAGTACCTGAAACCGTGTGCCTACA